>JAHEYU010000025.1 GCA_023251435.1 Bacteroidota bacterium | reverse complement strand
ATATATGCTGCCCGAATCAAAACAAACCAAGTCGCAACTCCTGAAAATGGACGATATGCAAGCTGAACTTTGTCAAATTATCTCAAAAAATTTTCAGGGTGTCCCATAGCGGAAAACAGGATGATGTTGTTGCTTAGTCCTAATAATGCTCAGGCAACCTCACCAGCTCCAGCTATTCCTCCTAGCGGATTCTAACAGAAATAGCAGAAAAGATTTTTTGTTAATACGGATCGTTGTAAGCGCAAGTTTACAACGATCTTTTTTTTGTAAGTTATTTATAAATTCCCAGCTAGTGTCACGTCAACGTTTTACTGTCGAAGGCTCGTCACCCTGAACTTGTTTCAGGGTCTCATCTTATTTAGGGATGCCGAAACAAGTTCGGCATGACGCTGCATTATAAGATCATTAACACGCCACTAGGTATTCAAACTTTTTTCTTTGTGATGAAGAAGCTTTTGTAAGAATTTAAATGGGCTATAAGATATTGGCGATCGGTTAACCGTTTGATAACCCAATGGCGCATTTTTCTTGAATAAAATGATTTTATAATCTGACCGGTAAAACCGATGATAACTCGTTGTATAAAATAGATGATACCCCGGTGTAATAAATAAAAAGTTCTTGAACTTTGGTTTAAATCATGCTTTTTTATAAAAATCCAGGATGAAAAGTTGCCGCCCTCATAAAGTTGGCTGTCAAGTGCTAATGCTCTATCGGCGAATGCGAAGTAAGCAATGGCTTTTTGTTTTGTTTTGATGCAAGGCAGCGTTTGTTGAACTTCAGTTCTTTTAGAAAGAAGGTATAAATCATAAAGATCCCGTAAAGATACAATTCCATAGATATGACCTTCATGCCCCAACTGACTGTGAATAAAATTGTGTATGATGTTGTGCTTGTCGGAAATTACAAAACAGCCTTTCAAAGCCGAAACAGGTTTTTTTTCGGTATCAATCAGTTCAGAATTAAACCAACTTTGACAGGCAGCTTCCACTGGTAGACGGTGTATTTCGATATGAGCAGCAGAGCCATCTTTTACTAATGGAGGATAATGTTTCAGACTTTCAGCATCTTCGCCATAAAACTCACTTGCGAACTCATCATGCATTGAATACCCTTCATTTTTCATCAATTGGGCCGCATTTACATAGTCTTTTTCAGGAACCAGTAAATCAATATCGCTCATCATTCTTTCACCCATGTCAGCGTAAAGACCGTTCAGCAAATGTCCAGCCCCTTTTAAGTAGATTGGATAAATGTTGCCTTTGTTCAGAATTCCGGTTATTTCCTGAAGTTGTTTCTTTATTTGGTTGTTCCGCTCAAGGTTCAGTTCATAAACCTCCTTTAGAAATTCAGACACCTCTTCGGGTAAATATTTAAGGATATCTTGTGATTTAAATTTCAGATAGATTACTGGTAGAATTAAATGATTACTGCAATGGGCTACAAATTTTTCCCAATCAAAAGAATCAGTTGTAATTTTATCAATTAATTCTTTCCTAAATCCTGGATGTTCTTCAATTGTCAGACATTTACCCGCAAAATAAAAGAGTTCAATATTGGTCATTGCTAAAAATGTTGGTGATGACATCCAGTGCCTTTTGATTGTTTGAATAGGTAAGCTGGTAAAATGAGATTTGGTCGAGCCGATCGAACAGTATTTCCGCATTGCCAGGCGTAGGTAAAACCCACGCCTGATCGAGCAGTAATTTCATTGCCTTTAATGGCTCCAGTTTCTCCCATTTGAAATCGACTGACTTGTTGTAGGCTATAAAAACAAAATCATGAACCGGAAAAATATCTTTTTCCAAATCACAACTATCATTGGAGGGTAAATAGCGCACGCTTTTTTCAGGAGAAATATAATTGAGGGGCTTTTGTTCCAAATCGGGGAAAATTGAAGCCAGCGTATCCGTCGACGTTTGTTTCACCGACATTGCGATAGGAAAAGGGTACGCGCAAAACGAATTCCTGTCTATTGGCACAAAATCGTCAGAGATTAATCTAAATCCACGATCCTGAAGCAGCGCGGCAATGGTAGTTTTTCCATGATTCGGTGGCGCCGAAAACAAAATTGTTTTCTTCCCATTGGTGAGGGCCGATGCATGAACAGTCATTAGCCAATCTGCATCCGTTTTGTCATGCATTAAATTAATCATGAACATAAAAATAAATCCTTTTACTAAATGGGTTTCATCTTTTGCCCACATGCCTTTAACTTCACCATTAACGCGAAAGATAATTCGTCCTTCGTAGGCAAATAATTCGAAAAGGGGCATTTTTGTTGACTTTTCCGTAGTTTCAAAATGGCAAATCAGGGGATGCAAATAATACTCAAAGAGTCGTGATTCATAAGTAAACGCGAGCAATTTGTTTCCCAGTTTATAAGAATGAGTCGAAAACGGTTGATAGACATGTCCATTCAATATTGTTGAAAAATCATCTTTGTCGTTTTCAACTTTATGCGGCAGGTTCATTTTTTTTATTCCTGAACGGATTTCATTTACAAACGAAAGGCTTTCATCGGGGGCGATGCCATATCTTATGGCGAATTCACTGGCAATAGTTTCTGATTTATACCTTTGTTCGGTTTTCCGGAGAACAAACCAAGCAGGCTCCTCCATTTGAAGGTAATTGTTACTGTTTTGAAACCAGACCAGATACGATTGTCCGATTTTTTTTTTGAGATATGGCAATGCAGACATGAATATTTAATTAACGATTTTAAAGATAAACTAATTTTAATGAAATTTAGTTTTAGTAAAAAAAGATCACTGAAGACAACCAAAATGGGTTTTAGAAAAATCAAAGGCCTGTAAGTTTATTGCAGTAATTATAAATTGATGCAAATAACAAAACGCTTGAAAACACTGGCGTTTTTAGACCATTGTAAGCAAGCGTTTTCTGTTTTAAAGTGATCCTACCGGGATTCGAACCCAGATCATAAGAACCGGAATCTTACATTCTATCCATTGAACTATAGGGCCAGAATATTTTTAGCGAGCACAAAAATAGTAAAACTTGAATTTATTCAGCCTGTTTCTGCGAAAAACACCCAAAACAGTTTGTTTTTTTATCAACATGCCTATAAAACACTTATGGTCAGTATTGTTCGGTATTTGAGATGTTGATAATTTTATGAAGCGACCAATCATTAAAGCATTTAATTGTACTACTTTTGAAATTACTAAATTCAACAATAATGATTACTGAAGAGCTACTGAAAGTGTGCCGTTTGGCTTTTGAAGAATATCTAAAAACTTTGGCGGTCGAATATCCCGATAACCATCATAAATTTCAGGATATTAGGGCACATTCGCTCCAGGTGGTTAGTAATTCACTTTTGTTGGCAAATGCGGTATTGCCTGCCGAGGAAGATAAACGATTGGCTGTAATTATTGCTCTGTTCCACGATATTGGAAAGGCCTCAATGATTGCTAAAAACCTTGAGGCATCAGTTATTCTGCGCGATCATGCAACTGTGTCTTCAAAAATTATTCAGCAGATGGATTTTTTTGCGTCCATCTCCGCAGATATTCAATCGGTTATTTTGAAATCGGTTGAAGGTCACAGTAAACTTAAGCTCCCAAAACTCGATACTGAACAACAAACGCTTTTTGCCCGATTGCTGCGCGATGCCGATAAATTAGATATTTACGATTCTGCATGGCGCTTCTTCAAGGAAAAAAACGGAATTGCACCATTAATGACTGCAGATTTAACCAATTCAACAGAAATTTCGGAAAAGGTACTGAAGAGCATTCAGTCGGGTAAAACTGCCATGGTCGAAGATTTGAAATCGATGAACGATTATAAATTGTTGTTGATCTCGATGGCCTTCGACATCAACTTTAAATATACATTCCGGATCATGAGCGAGAAGCAATATGTTCAGAAAATTTACGAAATACTTCCCAAACGCGATCAGATTATTGATGCTTACCGGGGCATAAAGTTATTTGTCGAGAATAAATTTGTTTCCTGAAAGTAGCACCTTCAGCAAAAGTACGATGAGTAGAAGTCTGGTTTGTGTTTGTAATATGGTTACTGAGAAAGAAATTCTGGCAGCCCTCAAAAAGGGAGCCCGCTCAACCTCCGATATTCAGCAGGCCACAAAAGCGGGCACCAGTTGTGGAAAATGCCTGATGACCATTGACCGGATTGTTGAGGAGTTTTTATCGCAACAGCCGGCTGATCCGCAGCAGAGAATAGAGTTTGATAAATGAGACCGGTTGATTTTTAGCTCACTTTTTTAATTCCTGAAAAATTGATCCGGTATTCGCCGGGCGTGCAACCTTTGTTTTTTTTGAAGATGCGGTTAAAATTCGAAATGTTATAGAATCCGCAACGGAAAGCTATTTCGGCAATGGTTTGATTGGTTTCGGTGAGCCAGCGCGCGGCAAATCCGATTCGGTAATCATTCAGAAAATCGACAAACGACCTTCCGGTTCGTTGTTTCATCAGCCTCGAAAGCGTTGTTTCTGTCATATTCAACAGTTTTGCGACCTCTTCAACCTTTATTTTTTCCTGATAATTCTGCGCAATGTATTCGCAAACTTTTTTGATCCGGTCGCTGTTGGCAAAATCAGTGGTGTCGATGGCAACCTGGCAAAGCATTTTTTTGTTTTCAGATATAGAAAGGATGTGCAAAACCGAGATCAGTTCGATAAAAGCTTCCATTCCGTTTTTTTGCGAAAGCTCTTCGAGGCGGGGCGCAATTTGTAGGCTAATACTTTCCGAAAACAAGATTCCTCTCGAAGCATTTTGCAACAATTCCTTGATTGGTTTCATCATATTCCTCGATAGCAGGCTTTCGTGAATCAGGTCGCGGTGAAACTGAATGGTTATCTCGTGAATTTGCTCGCTTTTGCACTGCCCGTTGTTCCAGCCGTGAAAAACATTTGGTCCGACTAGAACCAACTCGAATTCCTGAATATTGCTTTTGTGATCACCAACAATCCGCTCCGCATTGGCAGCATGCTGAATGAAGTTTAACTCAAATTCAGGATGAAAATGAACCGGAAAATCGAACTGATTTTTTAAACGATCGAATACCAAAAGACAATCGCCCTGCGAAAGTGGAGTAACCTCACGTTGTATGTTTCTGGCGGCCTGACTCATTTTTTTTGTAGATTAACACAGCGGGACGAAGATAGCATTGTTCGGAGTCAGAAAAAAACATTACAACTAGCATTTTGATTGGCCTTAATTTATTTATATTTATACAAACATTTACTTGATTATGGATGTTTTAACACAAAGATGAACCCTTAAAATGAATAACTATGAGAAAGCTTTATTTATTGTCAGCTGTGCTTTTAGCCGGCTTATTGATTGCCGGCTGTTCGCAAAAAGAAGATCAGCTTCAGAATGATTCTGTAGAACTTAAAAGTGCTTCGGTAGCTGGAAAATACATTGTTGTGCTTAAACAAGATGCACGTATTGCTCAGGCTGATTTGAGAATTCGTAATGAAAAAGTGAAAGAAAAGGCTTTGGGCTTGTTGAAAAAATATGAAGTTACGGGAGAAATTGAAGAAGTTTATGAAACTGCATTGCAGGGTTTTACAGTAAAAATGGCTCCCGGACAGGCCAGAAAAATGAATATTGACCCAACTGTTGGGTATATTGAGGAAGACAAAATAATCAGCTTATCGCCCATTGAAATGAATGCCAAGCCAGGTGGCGGTGGAACAACACCACCGGCTCAGACAATTCCTTGGGGTATTACGCGCGTTGGTGGTGGCATAAGTGGAGTTGGAAAAACAGCTTGGATTATCGATAGCGGAATTGATTTAGATCATCCGGATCTTTTGGTTGATGTTGACAAATCGAGAACTTTTTTGGGAGGTACGAGTACCCCCGATGATCAGAATGGGCACGGTACGCATGTTGCCGGAACAATTGCTGCTATAAATAATTCTATTGGGGTTGTAGGTGTTGCCGCGGGAGCGACTGTTATTTCTGTTAGGGTTTTAGACCGCAGAGGAAGTGGAAGCACTTCTGGAGTAATAGCCGGAGTTAATTATGTAGCTGGTGTTGCTTCTTTAGGTGATGTTGCTAATATGAGCTTAGGCGGTGGTGTTTCTGCTTCTTTAGATGCAGCAGTATTGACAGCTTCATCCAAAGTTAAGTTTGCTTTGGCTGCGGGGAATGAATCAGATGATGCTAATAATCACTCACCAGCCAGAGTTAACGGTCCTAATATTTACACCATTTCTGCAATGGGTTCAGGTGACAAATGGGCTTCTTATTCGAATTATGGAAATCCTCCGGTTGATTATTGCGCTCCCGGATCTTCTATTTATTCAACTTATAAAGGCGGCGGTTATGCAACTCTTTCAGGTACATCAATGGCTGCTCCTCATGTTGCCGGATTGTTGTTACTTGGGGGTTTAAAGGACGGAGGTGCAGTTTCCGGTGATCCTGATGGGAAAGCAGATATGATTGCAGTTCATTAATTTGATATCACGTAAAAAGCAAAAGAGGCTGCTCCAATCCGGAACAGCCTCTTTTGCTTTTTACTGAATACTGTGACTGTAAACTGACGACTAATTTCTTTTTGCTGTCCAGTCAACCGCGCTACCGATGTGTTCTTTAATTTTTGCATCCTGAAACGCTTCGGGAGTGTGACCGAAAACGGTATAATACGAGCGGGTTTGTCCCATTTCCTGGTACCAGATCAGCGGGTGGTCTCCCATTTTCCATTTGTCGTCTTTCATGGTTTTTTCATCCAGCGAAGTTTCATCGAGGCGGGCCAATACCTTTACATTGGCTCTTGGGTTTTCTTTGAAAGTGTACCATTCGTCGAATGTGCGGTAGGTCTGCATTCCTTTAAAGGGGGCCATCGACGGATGGTCGGTGTTTTCGAAAATTACAGTACCGGTTTGTGCCGGTGGATGGTTTTTGAAAAACGCACCGTTTAACTTTCCATACCAAGCCCAATCGTATTCGCAATCGGCGGCGGCATGAATTCCGACAAAGCCTTTCCCGGTATTCATAAAAGCTTCAAAGTTTTTTTGCTGCTCATTATTCAGTACTTCCATTGTTGGATTCAAAAACACGATCACATCAAATGTTTTCAGAAATTCAGGAGTAAAAAGGTCGCCATTTTCGGTGGCAGTCAGTACCCATTTTCTTTCCTGGGCCAGATCGCTCATCATTTTAAGCCCTGCTGAAATGGAGTTGTGCCGAAATCCTGCGGTTTTTGAGAATACAAGAACATTAATTTTTTTGTTTTGTGCTACGCCCGAAATTGCCACGAGAAGCAACAAGCAAATAGCTGAAGTTAGTTTTTTCATGATTTATTATTTTAGTTAATTGGTTTACAAGGATACAACTTTTAAACAGTATACTTTCCGCACTGCATTGATATTTGTTAATTATTACCTCCCCCAGATATTGGCTCCTGGTGAATGGTGTTAGTTTTTGGAACTGAACCGGTTTTCTTTTCAATTACCTGAGGTTCCCAACCCCAAAGAATAAGCAAAACAAAGAAGCCAATTATATATGCTATCAAAATATGCCATCCGGCTTTCAACCAGTTAAATACAGATCGCGCTTCGTGAAACTTATTTGTAATGGCCACTCCGGCCGAAGAGCCGAACCAGATCATCGATCCCCCGAACCCCACTGCATAAGCAAGCATTCCCCAGTCGTAGCCATTTTGTTCGAGTGCAAGTTTTGTGAGCGGGATATTATCGAATACTGACGAAACAAAACCTAAAACAAAAGCTGTTTGCCAGGAGGCCGATGGCAGTTCGTTAACTGGCATTAGCGAGGCGCAGGTAACGAGGGCAATCAGGAATATCGATCCGGACACTGAATTTTTTGCTTCAGCCCAATCAGTTTTCCGAATGAATGCCCCAATCAATATGGCAACCCAAACCCCGAGTGCCGGAAAATCAAAAAAGACATTCGTTAGGATAGTCAGCAAAAGAATCATTGCCACAACACCTATTCGTATCCAATCAATTTTCACACCCGATTTCGCATCTTTCTGGATGGGTTGATACTTATGTTGTTGCAGCGAAGCGAAAACCGAAAAGAATGCGAGGGCCGAGAATGCTGCAATGTATGCATGAAGTACATTAAAAGGATTAACCCCTTCGATCCACATAAGTGTAGTGGTGGTGTCGCCAATTACACTTCCCGAACCTCCGGCATTGCTGGCTGCAACAATTGCTGCAACATAGCCGATATGAACTTTTCGCTGAAAAACCACCAACGCAATTGTACCACCAATAAGGGCGGCGGCAATATTATCGAGGAATGACGATAAAACGAATACTGCAACAAGCAAAACCAAAGGTCCTTTCCAGTCATTGGGCAGTAAATTGGGTAGGTATTCAGGAACATTTGATTCTTCAAAATGCCTTGAAAGTATAGCAAACCCTATTAAAAGTCCCAGCAGGTTCAGTAAAATACTCCATTCTCCTACCCGCATTTCTTTATTAAGGATTTGGTCGGCAAAAGATACATGGCCGAACAGATGTTCTGCTAAGTTGAAATCGGCAATAAAAATAAATTTGAAAACTAAGATGGCTGCTAATCCGGCCAATGCAACTATTAATGTATGTCGGTGAAACAATGCTACGCCGAGTAGAGTCACTCCAAAAATGATAAACTCCGGCCTGATTCCTAAAATCAAGGGTACAATTTGTCCTAAAATCATAAAAAGTGTGTTTGAAGTTTTTAATTAATTATCAAAACGTTTTAAGCAGTTGTTTTGATAAACTTCAACACCTTATAACCTCTAATAACGACAATTTTGAACAGCCTAATAAAAATAGATTGATACTTTTTCTGAAAGTGAAATAGGAATTATTGGGAAAGTAGAAATTGTTTAATGGCCTGATTTGTAGTTTGCAGGAAGGATACCAGTTTGTGATTTTCCCTGTATTGTATTGATTACCGGGATTCGAGAACAAAAAAGTAACAGTCAGGGGTTCTATTGCATTAAGCGGCTGGCTGTTTCTGCCTGAAATATAAGCCAGGTCAGTATCATCTGTTTTTGGGTTATATTCATCCTGAAGATTATTGCAAAAGCCCGACTGCAGAATCAACAATAACCCGAAAAGCAGGAAAATCAATCTCATTTTTCTAAATTCATAAATTCACAGGATGAATGTAAAAAGAAAAACTAAATAATCTGAAATTTCGTTTTGTATTTTGCAATCTGTTTTAATTTTGAACGTTTTATAACCTGATAGGGTTAGAGTTTTATTCATGTCAATTTAGTTTCATAAATAGTTTTTGTATGAGAACCACAAATCAGAATCTTATAATTGCATTTTTATCTGTTCTACTGCTTTCCATTTCAATTAATTCTCAGCTTTTTGCCCAGTCTAATTTTCCTGAAAAAGGTACTTACGACGGGAAAATCGGCAACGATCAGATCATCCTTGTTGCCGATGTTACAGACTCAAACCTGCTGAAAGGATATTTTGTAATGAAACGGGGAAAAGCTGTTGAAGAAAGTCATGCTTTTTCGCTGAATACTTCAGGTGTACAGCCCTTTTTCCAATCTGATTTATATGTAGGAAAGTTGAAGTCTCCCAAAATAGGTTCATCTGGTTTTGATGGAGCACTTACTCTGTACAATAAAAAGAAACGATTTTTCTTTTGGCGTCCGAAAGTCAGCATCAGTTTTGTCCGTCGCCCTGAATTAGTAGTTAGCCCAACAGAACGATATCAAAAGGAAATTTTTAGCGGAGTTGAAGTTAAAAGCGACCTTTTATACGGAAAAGCCAAAGGTTACTGGACAAATTCTCCTTATTCAGACGATCCGTACATCACAACTTTAAGCAAGGGACTGGTTAAAGCGTTTAAAGATCCGGAATTGCTCGATCTGAAACTTGACATTTATTACCCCAAAACCGACATTTTTAAAAACCGTCCATTGGTGATGCTTATTCATGGCGGCGCTTTTTACATTGGAAGCAAAGAGTCGGCGGCTGAATACTCACTGGCAACTTCGCTTGCAAAGCGGGGCTATCTGGTAGCATCAATTGATTACCGGCTTGGCTTTAAACTTTCGCCTGCTGATGTTGAGATGAGCGCTTATCGCGCCGTTCAGGATGCGCATGCTGCACTTCGGTACCTCTCGCACAATGCTGCGGGACTGGGGATCAATCCAACCCAGGTTTATGTTGGTGGAACAAGTGCGGGAGCTGTCGCTTCGCTGAATGTGGCATTTATGGACAACGATGAAAGACCGAAACGAATTATCGAGGCCGAGAAACAAGGCATTGTTACAAAAATAGAAGCTTCAGGAAATAAATATTCCGAAGGTTTTGAAGTAAAATCGGTTGCCAACATGTGGGGAGCTGTTGCCGATTTAAACATCATTGGCAAAGACGAGAAGGTTTCGGTGTTGTCGATACATGGAACTGCTGACGGAATTGTGCCTTACGAATACGACCACCCATTTCAGAATTCGCTGATGGTGAATCGTTTGTTGATGGATAAAATGTATGGTTCGAAACCGATTCACGACCGGTTGCAGATACTCGGTCATCGCAACCGGTTGGTTTCGCTGGCAGGTCTTGGGCATGAACCACAGCTGGATAATTACAAAACGCTTAATAAATGGATGGACACCATTACTTACCATGTGTCGAAGTTTTATTACGAAGAAACAGCTCCTTCGTTAATGTTGCCACCCACTCAACTTACTATTTCTGAAAATGCAGATTTAAAGCCCTTCTATTTTGAAGTAAATAATGGTAATCTGGTTCAGATTACTGTTACAGGAGGGGTAAAAGCGAATGCCGATCCGCTTGACCCATCAGTAATATGGTTGAAGAATGCAGAAAAGAGGCAACTTACCTTTTTAACGACCAATCAGTTTGAAGCCTGGAATGAAAAGAAGTATCAGGTGAAAGTTGTCAGATAAAAAATTGAGGTGGAGTAATTGCAAAAATGGATATCCGCAATATTGCCCAATATCATAAAAGTCATTCAATTGTCATTTGATAGTCAGTAATACCGATTGAAGAAATATAACAGTCCAATCTTCGCACACTCGATTGGACTGAACATTTCTATTCATCGGCATTATACCAGAATGGGTTTGGACTGATTTAGATTTGCATTTGGTATAAGTTGTCAGGAAATGAAAACAGAATGACCACAACTGACTGACGCAAAATGCCAAAAAAGTATGCAAACGGTCAATCAAAATTGCTTAAAACAGTTGTTATAAAAACAAAAAGGTAGGACCTCTGTCCTACCTTTTCTCTCTTAAACTAACTAACCTAACTAAACCTAAACTTATGAAAAAAAATGTACTGCAAAGATAGGATGCCAAATTGATTTTCAGCAAAGAAAATTCTTAATTGATGTTAATAAAATTGCGTGAAATGTTAATAGTTTCTAATGCGATGACACTTAATACCGATTGGAGAAATGTTATAGTCCAATTATCGCACACTCAATAGGCCTAACATTTCTATCCATCGGCATTCTACCATGAACACATTTGTATTAATCTATAATTCACTATGGTATAAAAGGCTATCCTAATCAATTCGGCTGATTTTGCGGTTCAGCGGGCGTTCTATCGAAATGGGTACTTTTTCTTCGATCACACAACTGGTATCCAGTCCAAATGCTTTCACATCGTTGATGGCTAATTTACGGGTAAATGCATGAAGTCCCATTATCATGGTTTCCCAGGGAGATAATTTGTAATCCTGAGTCATTATCCGGTCGAGATTAACGAATAGAAAGTCGGCCGGGAAATGATGTTTTTTCAACGACTCATAAGAACTCGTCAGTTTTATCTCTCCATTTGCCATCATATCTTTCAAAACTTCCTTGAAATACAGGTTTATACGTGGTTCAACCTTGAATCCCAAATGGAAATCAATCCGGATTAAAGTCCCTTCAATAATCTGAGTCACTTCGTAGCTGAACGTTTCTGGTTCATTGGTTGTATCTACATGTAACAACCAATAAGTTTGTGCACGTTTGGGCTGCTTGCTGAAAATGGAATACATGATTTTTGATTCGATCTGGTGAATGTTATTGGCTTTGATAATATAAACCAGATTGGTAGCTATTTGAGGGATGGTTTTATCGTTGCTCAAATCTTCGAAGAGGTGCAGGTACTTATTTACATTCGAAAAGCTGATATAACGGTTTTTGATCCGCCGGCCGAAAAACCAGCCCAACATAACAAGCATAAATAAAAAAGAGAGTGCAACAGAAAACCATCCTCCATGTGAAAACTTGTGCATGTTGGCAATCAGGAATGAACCTTCGATGGCTCCAAACAAAATAATCAGTACACCCAGTAACAGATAATGAATTTTTTTCTGATGCAGATAATGAATTAACAGCATCGAAGTCATGATCATGGTAATGGTTATCGAAAGACCATAAGCAGCTTCCATGTTGGCCGATTCCTGAAAAAACAGAACGACAAAAAAACAGAAAACCCATAAAATCCAGTTTACAAATGGGATATATACCTGCCCTTTTATAATCGTCGGATGTAATATCTTAATTTTTGGCCAGAAATTCAGTGAAACGGCTTCACTGATTAAAGTATATGAACCGGTAATTAATGCCTGACTCGCAATAACCGCTGCTGCGGTGGCAATCAGAATTCCCGGAAACAGAAACCATTGCGGCATGATGGCATAAAACGGGTTTAGTTCTGCAACAGGGGTGGGGTGGTTCATCAGCCAGGCTCCCTGACCCAAGTAGTTTAAAATCAAACTTATTTTTACAAATATCCACGAAACCCGAATGTTTTTAATTCCGCAATGTCCCAAATCAGAGTAGAGAGCTTCAGCCCCCGTGGTACACAAAAATACAGCTCCAAGCAATATAAATCCTTTGGGATATTGGGTAAGGAAATCAAAAGCGTAAACTGGATTTAATGCATTTAAAATTTCGGGGAAAGTGGTGATTTGTATAAACCCCAGCGTGGCCAGCATTACAAACCAAACCAACATAATGGGGCCGAATGATTTGCCAAGCAGATTGGTGCCGAATTGCTGCACAAAAAAGAGCAGGGTAATAATCGACAGAACTACCGGAAGAACAGGAATATCGGGATTAATGAGCCGTAAACCTTCGATCGAAGAAGTTACAGTAATGGCAGGGGTGATCACCCCATCAGCCAAAAGCGCGCTTCCGCCAACGATGGTGAGTGCTGCAGCCCATGTCGATTTCTTCTTCATCAGGGCATACAACGCAAAAATTCCGCCTTCGCCATGGTTGTCGGCTCTAAGTGTGATGATGACGTATTTTAGCGTGGTTTGTAGGGTGAGTGTCCAGAACACGCAGGATAATGCGCCATACACCAATAATTTATCGAACTGTTCAGCTCCCGAAATAATTGCTTTAACAACATACAGCGGACTTGTTCCAATATCTCCAAAAACAATTCCGATGGTTACCAGTAATCCGGCAAAGGTTATTTTGTTAAAGGCCTGATGATTATTTCCTGACATATCAACCAGTTATTAGACTTTTATTCAAAACAGAGGCGCAAAGGTAGGGGCACTGTATTTTGATTATTCTCTGAAGGATATAAAAAGCTGCGAACTTCTTAATTTGTTAATAACCTGACAAAAGAAAACCGGTTTTCTATCGGTATTTTCTTTGTTTACTGAAAAAAAAAGAGGTTGCCAAAACTGACAACCTCTTCAAAAATTATAGAAAAAATTTGCTTAAGCAAGGAAACTAAGCAGGATACCGGCTGCAACAGCCGAACCGATCACACCGGCTACGTTTGGTCCCATGGCGTGCATAAGCAAGTGGTTGGTTTTGTCGTATTCCAACCCAACAACCTGCGATACTCGGGCGCTGTCGGGCACTGCCGAAACCCCGGCATTACCAATCAGCGGGTTGATTTTATTGCCTTCTTTCAGGAACAGGTTAAGTATTTTTACAAACATTACTCCACCGAAAGTTGCAACTACGAACGACGCAGCACCCAGGGCAAAGATACCTACTGATTTCAAAGTCAGGAAGGTAGTTGCCTGTGTCGAGGCTCCAACAGTCAAACCGATCAAAATGGTAACGATGTCGATCATCGGGCCTTTGGCGGTATCAGCCAGGCGTTTGGTTACACCACTTTCGCGCAACAGGTTTCCGAAGAATAGCATACCCAACAAAGGCATACCGCTGGGAACGATAAATGTGGTGAGCAACATACCCGCGATGGCGAAGATCACTTTTTCCACTTTCGAAACGGCACGAGGAGGTTTCATGCGGATTAAGCGTTCTTTCGGAGTAGTCAATAACTTCATTACCGGAGGCTGAATAACAGGAACAAGCGCCATGTACGAATAAGCTGCAATAGCAATTGCACCCAGCAAGTCCGGAGCCAGTTTTGAAGCCAGGAAAATCGCAGTCGGGCCGTCGGCTCCACCAATGATACCAATCGCACCAGCCTCTGTTGGACTGAAGCCAAGAGCGAGAGCCAGACAGTATGCGCCAAAAATACCAAGTTGTGCAGCAGCACCAATCAGGATGAGTTTCGGATTCGAAATCAGAGCCGAGAAGTCAGTCATGGCACCAATTCCGAGGAAGATCAGTGGAGGATAAATACCCTGAAGAACCCCGAAATAAAGGTAATTCATTACGCTGCCCGATTCGTAAATGCCAATCTGATAACCGGGAGCAAAAGCAACATTTCCAATCAGAATACCAAAACCAATGGGGATCAATAACATCGGTTCAAATTCTTTTGCAATGGCCAGATATATGAAATATAATCCGATACAGATCATGATCACGTGACCGATTGTCATATTTGCAAAAGCGGTAAATTGGAGGAATTGCGCTAAGTGTTCAATAATAAAATCAATAAATGTGCCCATGTCTTAATCTCCTATAATAATTAGCACATCGCCTTCCATCACATTGTCGCCTTTGTGTTTCAGGATAGATATCACTTTCCCGGCCTTGTCGGCTTCAATGTTGTTTTCCATTTTCATGGCTTCCAACATTAGTAGTTTTTGTCCCATTTTAACATCATCGCCTTCACGCACAAACATTTCAAGAATAACACCGGGTAGTGGAGATTTGATGCTTCCGGCGCCTTTTGGTCCGGCAGGGCTGGCAGTTTTTGCTACTGAAGGATGACTGTCGGTTGATGGAACTACATTTTGACGAACCAGTTTTGGCGTTTTAGTTGTTTTCATCGTTTTGTCAACTTCAACTTTGTATAAAGTTCCGTTAACTTCAATTTCGGCATGATTGTCTTCAACATTGAGAATCTCTGTCTCGTATTGGTTGCCGTTTATGGTAAATTTGAATTTTTTCATTTTTAATTTAATTAACGCGGTGATTTTCTGAGTGTATAAATTTTTGAACTCCAGGGAGAATAGTTTCTTGATACTTTATTGATCGTTAAGACAGTATTCTCATAATCATGTAATTCGTTTTGATACATATATAAAGCCATTGCAATTGCAGCATTTACTTCGCCCGACATTTCTTCTTCCGAAAATTTAGTTGATACTTTTACTTCGCCGCTCTTAGGTGTATTTGCCGCAGCGCCTCTTCGGATAAAGAACCGGCCCATATTTTTGTAAATAACAAAAAGAATAGCCAGTGACAAAAAAACCACGAACATGGCAATAATTGTCATCCCAATTCCATAAGGATCGATTTCTACAAAAACTTCTCCTGCCGATTTTTTCTTGGTATAATCGTTGTTTGATCTCGGAGTTGATTTTTCCAGATAAACCCATTGGGTGCTTTCGTTGTTTGGCCTTCCGTAGGTAATATCGGGCTTTTGATCTGCTGGAATATCAACTTTGTCAATCAACGTTTTACCATCGGCATTGTATAATGCAATAGTTTTAGCTTGCTTTAAATCAAAGTTTAGATGAAAAATGCCACGTGTTGGTTTGTCGTCGGCCCAAAATACTGTGTAAAACCTTGCTGATATTAAAGTTGCCGGGTCGCCTGTCGGAATCCAGTATTTAGTAGGATTGCTCAGATCATCAGTCAGGAAACATCCTCCGATGTTTACCGTGTTGTACGATGAATTGAATATTTCAATCCATGCCGTATGCATTCCGAAGTCGTCAACTGCACTCGAATCATTCAGTACCAATATTTCATTGAACTTTAGGTCACCTGCACTTTGTGATTTGGCGACATTGGTACCTACAAAAATCAAGAGCAGAACTGCAATTCCGGTTAAAAAATGTTTAATTCTTCTTTGCATGATCGCTGATTATAAAGGAATATTGGTGTGTTTCTTGGCTGGCATTACGTCTTTTTTAGTTGCCAATGCCTGAAGTGCGCGGATAATACGGAAACGTGTATTGCGAGGCTCGATAATATCGTCGATATAACCGTATTCAGCCGCTTTGTATGGGTTCGCGAATTTATCTTTGTATTCTTCTTCAGCCTGTGCAACGTATGCAGCACGTTCAGTCGGATCTTCGATGGCAGAAATCTTCTTGTTCCGGAGAACTTCGATAGCACCTTTGGGACCCATTACTGCAATTTCGCCGGTTGGCCATGAGTAGTTAATGTCGCCGCGAAGGTGTTTCGAACTCATTACGCAATAAGCGCCACCATACGATTTGCGAAGAATAACTGTAACTTTTGGTACAGTCGCTTCTCCATAAGCAAACAACAATTTAGCTCCGTGAATAATGATACCACCGTATTCCTGAGCAGTTCCCGGAAGGAAACCGGGTACATCAACCAAAGTTACAATAGGAATGTTGAAGGCATCGCAGAAACGAACAAAACGGGCAGCTTTGCGCGAAGCATTGATGTCGAGCACTCCGGCCAGATAATTTGGCTGGTTGGCTACAATACCGGTTGAAATACCATTGAAATGTGCGAACCCGATTACGATATTCTGAGCGTAGTTACGGTGAACTTCAAAGAATTCGTTGTTGTCAACTATCGAGTGGATTACATCTTTTACGTCGTAAGGTTTGTTCGGATTATCAGGAATTACAGTATTCAATGAATCTTCCAAACGGTCGATCGGATCGTCGCAGGCAGCCAAAGGCGCATCTTCAAGGTTGTTCTGCGGAAGATAGCTCAACAGTTTGCGGATAAGCAGGAGACCTTCCTGTTCGTCTTCAGCAATGAAATGCGAAACACCTGATTTTGAACCATGAACAGAAGCTCCACCCAGTTGTTCGTCGGTAACTACTTCACCGGTAACTGTTTTTACCACTTTTGGTCCGGTTACGAACATGTAACTGGTATTTTTGCTCATGATGATGAAGTCGGTCAATGCCGGAGAATAAACAGCGCCACCGGCACAAGGTCCGAAAATTGCTGAAATCTGCGGAATAACGCCCGAAGCCATGATATTGCGTTCGAAAATTTCGGCATATCCGGCCAAAGCAGTAACACCTTCCTGAATACGTGCACCTCCCGAATCGTTGATTCCGATAACCGGAGCGCCAACTTTCATAGCCATGTCCATCACTTTGCAAATTTTCAGTGCATAAGTTTCAGACAATGAACCTCCGAAAACGGTGAAATCCTGTGCATAAATATATACCACCCGTCCATCGATGGTTCCCTGACCTGTTACTACGCCATCGCCCATGAATTTCGTTTTTTCCATACCGAAATTGTCACAGCGATGAGTTACAAACATGTCATACTCTTCGAAGCTTCCTTCGTCCAACAGCAAAGTGATACGCTCACGGGCAGTTAATTTGCCTTTTTCGTGCTGAGCTTCAATTCTTTTTTCTCCACCTCCGAGTTTTGCTTCAACGCGCAGGTCAATGAGTTTCTTTATTTTGTCTTGATTGTTCATAGGATGTATTAATAGATAAGTTGAATTATTTGTTAGAGCATAGTTCTGTTAAAACACCGAGCGTTGATTTTGGGTGAAGGAACCCGATGTTTAGTCCTTCGGCACCTTTACGTCCGGCTTTATCGATCAGTTGAACGCCTTTCGAAGCAACATCATTCAGCGCTTCGTTTACGCTTTCAACGGCAAAAGCAAGGTGATGCACACCCGGACCTTTTTTTTCGATGAATTTACCAATCGGCCCTTCCGGATCGGTTGATTCAAGTAGTTCGATTTTAGTTTGACCAACTTTGAAGAAAGCTGTTTTTACCTTCTGATCAGCTACTTCTTCAACAGCGTAGCATTTCAGTCCCAAAACATTTTCATAATAAGGAATTGCTTCTTCCAGATTGTTTACAGCAATTCCGATGTGTTCGATATGTGATATTTCCATAGTTGTGAAAGTATTTATGTAATTAAGAAATAATTCAACTTTTAAATTTTGGCGCTGCAAAGGTACGCCTGTAGTATATCTTTTTTAACCATTTGCTCAATTATTCGAAAAACAGGTCGTGTGTTTTTCAGCAGTAAAGGTTTTTATTGAATAGTTTAATCTCTTATTTGATAGTTGTTTTCGTCGTAATTTCAAGGCTTGTTGAGCCAGGTTCAGAGGCGGTAATGTAAAATAATTGTAAAGAAAAAGGCAGATTTTGAGGCCTGCCTTTTTCGAACTTATCTACTTTCTTTTACAAAATGAAAATGTGATCCGTAACGTTCAAAAGCTGCTTTTTCCAAAGCTTCCCTATGTGCAGGATGAGCAACAGAGATAAGCAGTCTGGCGCGTTCCTGTAAGGTTTTTCCGTAAAGATTTACCGCACCGTGTTCGGTAACTACCCAGTGAATATTTGCACGGGTACTAACTACTCCTGAACCTTCAATCAATGTGGGAGTAATTTTTGAAACTCCTTTTGCTGTTACCGATGGTAAGGCAATAATTGGTTTTCCGCCTTTTGAGTGACCTGCGCCACGAATAAAGTCGATTTGTCCGCCTACTCCTGAATAATGTTTGATACCAATAGAGTCGGCACAAACCTGACCGGTAATGTCGATTGCAAGGGCAGAGTTGATGGCGGTAACTTTATCGAGTTTGCGGATAACTGCCACATTGTTGGTGTGTGCCACATCCATCATGGCAACACGCGGATTGTCGTCAACAAAGTCATACAAAGCCTGCGATCCCATCAGGAATGATGCAACCATTTTGCCTTTGTCGATACTTTTGTGTTTTCCGGTAACGATTCCTTTTTCAACCAAAGGCAAAATACCGTCGGCAAACATTTCGGTATGTACTCCAAGATCCTTGTGATTACCAAGCTGGGCAAGCACTGCATTCGGAATTCCTCCGATACCCATTTGCAGACAAGCGCCATCTTCAATCAAAGCAGCCACATTGATACCAATCTGAACTTCTTCAGGTGTTAATGGGTCGAAACCGTGTGAGTATAATTTAATATCGTCTTCTACGAAAATGTCAATCTGGTCAACATGAATCATTGCATCGCCCCAACAGCGTGGTACATTTGGGTTTACGGCTGCAATAACCACTTTGGCACATTCAACAGCAGCCAAAGTTGCATCAACCGAAGTTCCAAGCGACACAAACCCATGTTTGTCAGGAGGCGAAACCATTACCATTGCAACATCAACGTTCAGGTAACCTTCGCGGATCAGTTTCTGTGTTTCGCTCAAAAATACGGGGATGTAATCGGCATAACCGGCCTGAGTTTGTTTTCGAAGGTTTCCTCCAACGAAAAATTGTTCCGATTCGAAAATTCCTTCAAATTCAGGATTGGCATACTCAACATTGCCTTCAACATGGATGTGCTGAATTTTTACACCGTACAGTTCACCGTTGCGACCGCGTTCAACCATTGGTTTGATCAGCGTGTGAGGTGTAACTGCTACCGAACTTAGGTGAACCCTGTCGCCCGATTTAATAACTTTTACTGCTTCTTGAGGAGATACGTATTTAATTTGTTTCATTATAATGTGATTTTGAATGAATTGCCATTTTAAAACGCGGGCAAATATAAATATTAAATTTCCACACGACCTTGACTAAAAAACGTATCTACCTAAAAGAAGTTGTTTGTGAAATTAGTGTTAAGAAATGCCTTTTGAGTTGATATGCAATTATATATGTAGATTTGTAGATGTGTTTGGAGTCTGTTGTTGTCAGATGTTCATATTGTTAAATTTACACATAGTATATGGCAGACATCTTTCTTTGTAATCTAACACAAATCGTATACCTTTGTGAGCAGTAAACCTTGGTGGATGTAGATATTAGATTCAATAATGTTGAAAAATAATATCAAAGATGAATTACAAAATATCCTTTCAGGAAAGAACCCGGTTGGCGGTGGAAATGTTATCAAAACAATTGCCAACTACCTTAGAAGAAGCCAGGTAACAAGTAAGCTGGCTCAAACAGACAAGCGCTACAAAAAAGAAGAAACAGAGAAACTGCTAACCGTTATTGAGATTTTTCGTGTATATTTGTTGCTACAATCAATCAAAAAACTATGAGTGAAGTAATTGCCCATATCGTCTTTTCAACACCAACAGGTAAGAAGATTGTCCGCGATCTGGAGAAACATAAAAAAACGGTTCGTATCGAATATCCGGTATCCGATGCAATTTCCGATCAGAATTTATACACGGTTGAGGAAGCGTTTGTCGACTTGCGACAACGTGTGAAGAATCATTACTTGAATGAAGAGGTATAAGATATTTGTTACCCAAACCGCTAAAAATGACATTGATGAATTATTTAGTTTCATTGTGTCAGAATATAAAAGCTTAAGCACTGCAGAAAAGTATATTAATGGGATTGAGATAACGATCAATAAATTGACAATTTCAGCAGAATCCCTTCACATACAAAACAAGCTTTCAACACCTCCAAACGCAAGCTGTCTACGTAGAATCAATTACAAAAAAATGGCCATCTTTTACACCGTAAACAGCGGCATCGTATATATCCATCGAGTTATTCCGGCAGCAAGACTTACCGAACTTTAAATAAAAAATATTTTACCCAATTGTTAACACTGGCCTGTTATTTACTTTTTTGACTGCTTTACGCCTGAAATATTTATCTTTGCCGCATCGAAATTCAAGGGAATTTGCAATAAACTAAATACCAAAATATTCCGAAATGATTCTATTCTTTAAAACTCCACAAGACACTTTAATTGCTTTAAATTCAATCAACAGTCTGAGCCAGGAAGACGTTGAAAAACTGGTTTGGTTGTTTGGTGAGGCTGAAAAACTGGATGAAGAAGTTTTAAACGGATGGTTTATCGGGCCTCGTAAAGAAATGTTGACTCCGTGGAGTACCAACGCGGTGGAAATCACCCAGAATATGGGTATTCAAGGCATTCTGCGAATTGAGGAATATATTCAGGTGGCCAATCAGTCTGCCGGATTTGACCCGATGCTGAAAGCTTTGTACCAAAATTTAGATCAAACGATTTTTACAATCAATAAAAAGCCTGAACCAATTCTGGAAATTGGAGATATTGCAACTTACAACGAACAGGAAGGTTTGGCCTTGAGTCAGGAAGAAATAGACTACCTGAATTCGGTTTCCGAAAAGTTAGGCAGAAAATTAACTGATGGTGAGGTTTTCGGATTTTCACAGGTGAACTCGGAGCATTGCCGCCACAAAATTTTCAACGGAACTTTTATTATCGATGGGGTAGAGCAGGAGATGTCGCTTTTCCAGATGATCAAAAAAACATCGCAGGAAAATCCAAATCTCATCATTTCAGCATATAAAGACAATTGCTCGTTTGTGCAAGGGCCAGTTGTTGAGCAATTTGCTCCAAAGACCCAAGATAAACCCGATTTTTTTGAAGTTACTGACATTGAAACCGTGCTTTCGCTTAAAGCCGAAACACATAATTTTCCGACTACTGTTGAGCCTTTCAATGGCGCAGCGACCGGAACTGGTGGTGAAATTCGCGACCGTATTGCCGGGGGAAAAGGCAGTTTACCGATTGCCGGAACTGCCGTTTACATGACTTCGTACCCACGAACCGAAGATGCCCGAAGCTGGGAACAGGCCACGGAAGAACGTGACTGGCTGTACCAGACTCCGGAAGAAATTCTGATCAAAGCATCGAATGGCGCCAGCGACTTCGGAAATAAATTCGGACAGCCGATTATTACCGGTTCGGTGCTGACTTTCGAGCATTTTGAGAACGACCGGAAATATGGGTTCGATAAAGTAATCATGTTGGCCGGTGGTATTGGCTTTGGCGCTAAAAAAGATAGCCTGAAAGACGAACCAACCAAAGGCGACAAAGTGGTGCTTTTGGGTGGCGACAATTACCGCATTGGAATGGGTGGTGGAGCTGTTTCGTCGGTTGCAACCGGCGAATTCGAGAACCACATCGAACTGAATGCCGTTCAGCGCGCCAATCCTGAAATGCAGAAACGCGTTTACAATGCGATCCGTGCATTGAGCGAATCGTCTGAAAACCCCATTATAACAGTACACGACCACGGCGCTGGCGGTCACTTGAATTGTTTGTCGGAATTGGTTGAAGCTACCGGAGGAAAAATTGACACATCAAAATTACCGGTTGGAGATCCAACGCTTTCGCAAAAGGAAATCATTGGCAACGAATCACAGGAGCGCATGGGATTGGTGATGCACGAAAAAGATGTGCCGCTGTTGCAGCGAATTGCCGACCGTGAACGTGCACCTATGTATGTAATTGGTGAGGCTACCGGTGACATGCAGTTTACCTTTGAAAACTCGAAAACTGGCGAAAAGCCAATCGATTGGCAGCTTTCGTACATGTTCGGAAAACCACCAAAAACGGTTTTGACCGACACTACCCGAAATGAAAAATTTGCTGATCTGGAATATGATCAGACTAAAATAGAAGATTACCTCGAAGATGTTTTGCAGCTCGAAGCTGTGGCCTGTAAAGATTGGTTGACCAACAAAGTTGACCGATCGGTAACCGGACGTATCGCCAAACAACAGTGTGCCGGACAATTGCAGCTTCCGCTGAATAATGTGGGTGTAATTACCCTCGATTATCAGGGTGAAAAAGGATTAGCGACTACCATTGGACATGCACCTGTTGCTGCTATGGTTAACGCTGAAGCCGGATCAGTTCTTTCAATTGCTGAATCATTAACAAACTTGGTTTTTGCTCCGCTTTCCGATCAGTTGAAAGGCGTTTCATTGAGTGCCAACTGGATGTGGCCTGCCAAAAATGAAGGTGAAAATGCCCGCATCTATAAAGCTGTAAAGGCCGCCAGCGATTTCGCCTGCGAACTGGGAATCAATATTCCGACCGGAAAAGATTCGATGTCGATGACCCAGAAATACAAAGACGGAGTCGTTTATTCGCCAGGAACGGTAATCATATCGGCTTCAGCAGAAGTTTCGGATGTGAAAAAAGTGGTCGAGCCGGTGCTGATTAATGATCCGAATTCGTCCATCTATTTTGTCGATTTCTCGAAAATGAACCGCTGTCTGGGTGGAAGCGCTTTCTCCCAGATCATCAATAAACTGGGCAACGAAGCTCCTTCTGTTGCCGATTCAAAATACTTTGCTGCTGCTTTTAATGCCATTCAGGATTGTATTGAAGACAAAAATATATTGGCCGGACATGATATTTCTTCCGGAGGTTTGATTACAACCCTTCTTGAAATGTGTTTTGCCGATAACTATTCAGGAATGGCGCTTGATTTAACTGGAATTGGCGAAACAGACAGCGTAAAAGTGCTGTTCAGCGAAAACCCTGGAATCGTGGTTCAGGTGGCAGATGCTGCTGCTTTTGAAGCGATACTGAATGTTATCGGAGTTGGTTTTACCCTGATTGGAAAACCTTCAGGAAGTAGGGCATTTATTGTGAAAAATGGAACCGATGAATTTAATTTTGACCTGAATTCATTGCGTGATTTGTGGTTCACTTCTTCTTATTTACTTGATCGCAAACAATCCGGCGAGAAAAAAGCTTTGGAGCGTTTCGGAAGCTATAAGAAAAACGAACTGAAATACGATTTTAAAGGGTTCACCGGGAAAGCTGCCGATTTGGGTATCGACCTGAAACGCCGCCAGCCAAGTGGAATAAAAGCTGCCATTATCCGCGAAAAGGGTGTGAATGGCGACCGTGAAATGGCTTACATGATGTATCTGGCCGGAATGGATGTAAAAGATGTGCACATGACCGACCTGATTTCAGGCCGCGAAACACTGGAGGATGTGAACATGATCGTATTTGTAGGTGGTTTCTCTAATTCAGACGTAATGGGCTCGGCCAAAGGATGGGCCGGCGCATTTAAATACAATGAAGCTGCCAAATTAGCGCTTGAAAATTTCTACAAACGTGAAGATACTTTGAGTCTGGGTGTTTGTAACGGTTGCCAATTAATGGTTGAACTCGGTTTGGTATATCCTGAACGCACAGAAAAACCAAAGATGCTACACAACGAATCGCATAAATTCGAATCAGGATTTATTGGTGTCGAAATCCTTCCGAATAAGTCGGTGATGTTGGAATCGATGGTTGGGATGAAATTGGGCGTTTGGGTGGCTCACGGCGAAGGAAAATTTAGTTTGCCTCAGGAAGAGTCTGCTTACCAGATTCCGATGAAATATTCGAATGTGGCCTATCCCGGAAACCCGAATGGTTCTGATTACAATGTTGCTTCGCTCTGTTCGGAAGATGGCCGCCATTTGGTAATGATGCCACACCTCGAAAGGGCTTTCAAACCTTACCATTGGCCATATTATCCAAATGATCGGAAATTTGACGAGGTGGCCCCATGGATGGAAGCTTTCGTAAATGCAAGAAAGTGGATTGAGCAAAAGACGAAATAGAAAATGGTAATGGTTGAATATCATAAAAGAAGGCAGTTGGAATTTCACTTTCATCTGCCTTTTTTCATGCGTTCTATTTTATGTAGCCTGTTTCCTGAAAGTTATTTCAATTGAAGTGCCTTCGTTTTCAATGCTTTTTACCTGAATGTCGGCATGGTGCAGCTCAATGATTTTAGCGACAATTGAAAGACCGATTCCAAATCCACCAATGTATCTGACATTTGTACCACGTTTAAAAGGTTTAAAAATGGTATCTACTTCAATTTTTGGAATGCCGACTCCCTGATCAGAAACTATTAATGTCAAATTATCTGTACAATTTCCAATTTTTACTTCCACATCACCGGTCGAAAATTTGCAGGCATTGTCAATCAGGTTTTTGATAGCAATTTCGAGTAATCCGGCATTCCCGGTTATTAACAGATCGTTCTCATTGTCGGAGTATTCTATTTTGGGCATTATTTTTCTTCCCGGATATTTTGCTTTTAATGATTGTATTGTGTTGAATATCAGTTCGTCAATTCGAATGGGTGATAAGATAACCTGATTTTTACGGTTTAGCTGAGCCATTTCCAATAGGCTGTTCAATAATGAATTGAGCTTACGTAGGTCATCCACCATTCCAGAAATGTGTTTCATGTATTCTTCTGCCTTGTGCTCTTTTCCGAGAATATAATCAGACTCAGCAATCATGACGGCAAATGGTGTTCGCAATTCGTGCGATGCGTTTGAAACAAATTCATCCTGACTTTTAAAAACAAGCTCAAGATCCGATAGCATTTGGTTGAAAGTAATGGATAATTGTTCAATCTCATCTTTACGGCGCCCTTCGTTTAACCGGCTGTTTAGCTTTGATGAGTTGATATTTTTTACCTGGGATATGATATTTGATATTGGCTTTATGGCTAGTTTTGAAAAGAAATAGGATGCAGTAATGGAAAGCCAGACACTAAAAAGAATACTCCAGAATAAAATAGTTCGCATTTCAATTAAACTTTCTGCTCTTGAGTTGTCATAGGCCAGTACATAAACGTGGTAGGTTTTGTTTTCAATGATATGATTGTAGCTGACACCATCTTTCTCTCCAATTGAAAAATAGTTTGGACTTGACCGGTATGATTTTTCGAGAATAACTTTGTCTGACAGATAATGTGAATTGTTGCTGTAAATGATATTATTGGAAGAATCAGTAAGTGCAATTTCCTCCTCCACAAATGAACTTGTTGTTTGGTGGATTTTTTTCAATAGGGTGGAATCAATTCCTTCAATGTTAGTTAATAGAATAGCTGTATTTTGAGCTTTTTCTAACAGATTTTCCCTGAATTTTGAACGTTGCGTGGTGTATGAGAAATAGTAAACCAGGGCGGAGAAGAAAATCAAAATTCCGATCACTACAAAAGTAAACTGTAAGGACAACCGTGTTTTGATGTTCATGTCATAATTCCTTTTCGCTGCAATAAAAACCAAATCCAAATTTAGTATGGATAATCTTTGGTTCAAAATCTTTATCGATTTTCTTTCGCAGGTAATTCACATAGACATCAATAATGTTTGTGCCAGTTTCAAAATCCAAATCCCACACTTTTTCAATAATAAACTCGCGCGAGAGAAGCTTATCCTTGTTCACAAGAAAGGTTTCCATAAGTGCAAATTCTTTCGATGTCAAATCAATTTTTTTTCCTGAACGGGAGGCTGTTTTTGTATCAAGATCCATTTCAAAGTCAGCAATACTTAATTTTCTTGAATCTGGTAAAACAACATTTTTTCGTTTTAAAAATACATTAATCCTGGCAAGTAATTCTCTGTAATCAAATGGTTTTAACACATAATCGTCGGCACCAGCCTCAAAGCCAATCAGTTTATTGTCAGGAGTTCCCAGGGCGGTGAGCATGATGATGGGTATTTTGCTGTTTTTTTTTCTGATTTCTTTGCACAACTCATATCCATTCATCAGGGGCAAATTAATATCAAGAACAATGAGATCGTAATCCTTCTTCTCCATCATTCTTTTCCCAACATATCCATCATTTGCAATGTCTGCTTTAAACCCTGATTCCTGTAACTGTTTTTGAAGAATTTCGGCAAGACGCAACTCGTCTTCTACGATTAAAATATGTGTTCCCAAAATTAGTGCTGTTAATTATTAGGGCAAAACTACGACACAATTATCAATAAAATGTAATTCTAATGATTTTCTAATAACTTTCTAACCATCCTCTAACCGATGAATTAAGATTGTAACCGTAGATTTGTTGAATCAATTTAAATCACATTTATTTCTAATATGAAAGATGTGATAAGCATTGGAATTTTATACGACTATAGCGCATAGGTTTTTAAAATACTCAATTGTTGAATTTTTAGGTTTTTCTCTTTTATTCTGCAAAAGGAAAATTGCAGAAGATTTTCTAAAATTATTAAATTATTAAAAGTATCGTGGTTTCTTCCACGATACTTTTTTTTTGGACTATTGATCCTTGCTTAGTTTGCCATTTGCTGAATGTTGAATACCATAAAAAACAGAAACAAAGCAAACAGCATGAGAATAATTAAACTGGCTTTTTGAAACCGAAGCTTAAATAATTTCAATAGAATGGATATGATTGTAATAATCATAAATGCTGAAACTCCTTTAAAATAGGCCAAAACTTTTAGCTGTTTAGGAATTTGGCCGTTAGTGGTTTCAGGAACAAAAATCTGGTTGGTTAAAATTATCCAGACAGCCATAAATCCAATAATTAGAAATGCCATCTGCCCTGCAAAAATAAATCTATCGCGTTTTTCGATCCACCCAAAAAGAATAGAGGCTATTCCCAGAAACAATGCCCATTGCGATACGCTGGTTAGGCTGAGTAAATAATTTGAAATCATCTGAAAATATTTTGTACAGGACAAAAATGTTAATTTTCGGTCAAACAAAAAAACTATAGAACTCATCTTCTGTTTTAAATGGCTATTTTTGGCACAAATCAGAAAAAAAAGTAATGATAAGCACCCATTTGAAAATTAATCCGAAAGCAAAAGCACTGATTTTTGATCTTGACGGAACTTTGGCCGACACCATGCCCATTCATTATACAGCCTGGAAAAATGCCTCAGCCATATTTGGTGTCGATTTTAGTGTTGAATTATTTTCGCAGCTTGCCGGAATTCCGCTGTATCCAACAGTTGAAAAGCTCAACCAGTTGTTTGGAAAAAACATCGACCCAAAGGAATTGGGCGATATAAAGGAAGCCGAGTTTGAAAAGAACATGCATCTTACTCCTGAAATAAAAATCATTACCGATCTGGTACGCGAATATCATGGAAAATTGCCGATGGCTGTCGGAACTGGCGGTTCAAGGCGCTTGTCGCTGAAAACTCTTGGAATTATTGGCTTACGGGATTATTTTGATATTTTGGTTACCAGCGAAGATGTCTCGAATTTTAAACCACATCCCGAAACGTTTGTTAAATGTGCTGAACTGATGGGAGTGAATCCTAAAGATTGTGAAGTTTTTGAAGATGGTATTTTGGGTATTCAGGCCGCAAAAACTGCAGGAATGATGGTGGTAGATGTTACTAAATATTACGAAGTTACGATAGGGAATTAAGTTATGCGAAAAATTATTTGGTTGCTGGTTGTTGTTTCATGGGTTTCGGGATCTTGTTCTTCACAGAATAAAATGCTTCGGAATGAATACACGGTAGTTTCGTACAATGTAGAGAATCTGTTTGATACTGTGGATGATCCGAATGTTCCTGATGAAGAATTTCTTCCGGAAAGTGAAAAAAAGTGGAATAATGAGCGGTATCAGAAAAAGCTCGACGATCTGGCAAAAGTAATTTCCGGAGTTAATCCGCTGGAAATGCCTGAAATAGTTGGCTTGATTGAAGTGGAGAACCGGACTGTTCTTGAAGATTTAATCAGGACGACTGCATTTAAAGACCATAAATACGCCATCATTCACGAAGAAAGTCCCGATTACCGAGGAATTGATGTGGCTTTGATTTATCGCAGCGATGCTTTTACCGAAATCATGCACGAAACGTTGCCGGTTATTTTTCCCGAAGATCCGCAGTTTAAAACCCGCGACATTTTGCATGTGGTTGGAAAAGTCAGAAATGAAACCGTTCATATTTTTGTGAACCACTGGCCATCGAGAATTGGCGGTGAAGACAAAACTGAACCCAAACGGGTTCTGGCCGCTTCGGTGCTGAAACAACGGGTTGATCTGCTAATGAAAGTAGATCCGAAAGCCCGCATCATCATTATGGGCGACATGAACGACGAAACCGGAAATAAAAGTTTATCGGAAGTCCTTGGAGCTGCCTCTTCCAGTTCAGGAGCGAAATTGGTAAATCTGATGATGCCCGACGATACTGCCGGACTGGGAACTTATTTTTACAATGGTGGTTGGAACATGCTTGATCACCTGATTGTTTCGCAGGAAATGATTTCGGGCAAGCAGGTGAAAGTGCAAAATCTGAAAGGCCATATTTACAAAAACGACTGGATGATTTTCACCAATAAAAACGGTGACAAAACTCCCAACCGTTCGTATGTCGGAAATAAATATGTGGCCGGTGTCAGTGATCATTTTCCGGTGTATTTCCGGATGAGGGTGAGGTAGGGCAAAAAAAATAATTTGTCTTGTTAGTCATTAATTGTCAATAGCTTCGCGTCATTTAGTAGTCATTGACTTCTTGAATGAAAACGAATGACAACGAATGACAATCAATGACAAATAAATGACCTAACTAAAAACATTGCATGACCAGAATTTTAAATATTTAACTTTGAACGCTTTCAAAATTGTTTCTGAATATCAGCCTACGGGTGATCAGCCTGAAGCCATCAGGCAACTGACCGAAGGTTTGCGCAATGGTACAACTTTCCAGACTTTGCTCGGTGTTACCGGCTCCGGAAAAACATTTACAATGGCCAATGTGATTGAGCAGGTGCAGCGTCCTGCACTGGTTTTAAGTCACAATAAAACGCTGGCGGCCCAGTTGTACAGCGAAATGAAACAGTTTTTTCCTGAAAATGCCGTCGAGTATTTTGTTTCCTATTACGATTATTACCAGCCTGAAGCCTACCTCCCGACAACAAATACATACATCGAAAAGGACCTTTCTATTAACAAGGACATTGAAAAACTGCGGCTTAGCACAACTTCGTCGTTGCTCTCCGGAAGGCGCGATGTGATTGTAGTTTCGTCGGTTTCGTGTTTGTACGGAATCGGAAACCCTGCCGATTTTCATGCAAACGTGACCAAAGTTTCAAAGGGAGAAACCATCGGTCGCAATGTATTTCTCCGGAAGTTGGTGGATGCACTTTATTCGCGCAACGAAGTGGAATTCAACCGTGGAAATTTCAGGGTGAAAGGCGATTCTGTAGATGTTTTTCCTGCGTATGCCGATATTGCTTTCAGGATTGTTTTTTGGGGCGATGATATTGAAGAAATTTATTCTTTCGATCCGGTTGGTGGTGGAACCATTGAATCGCTTGATTTGGCGGTGATTTATCCGGCCAATATGTTTGTGACCACGAAGGAACGGATGCAACTGGCGATTCGGCAAATTCAGGATGATTTGGTAAAACAGGTTGATTTTTACAAGGAAATTGGCAAACCGCTGGAAGCCAAACGTATTTTGGAACGGGTAGAATACGATCTTGAAATGATGCGTGAACTGGGTTATTGTCCCGGAGTTGAAAACTATTCGAGGTATTTCGACGGTAGGGTAGCCGGCTCTCGACCTTTCTGCCTGCTCGATTATTTTCCTGATGATTTTGTAACCATCATTGATGAAAGTCACGTCACATTGCCCCAAATAAAGGCCATGTTCGGGGGCGATCGTTCTCGAAAAATCAATCTGGTGGAATACGGTTGGCGGCTTCCGGCTGCCATCGACAACCGCCCGCTGACTTTCGACGAATTTGAATCGGTGGTGGATCAAACCGTTTTTGTTAGCGCCACGCCTGCTGATTACGAACTGGCAAAATCCGAAGGAATTGTGGTGGAACAAGTCATCCGCCCTACCGGATTACTCGACCCGATTATTGATGTTCGCCCAAGTATTAACCAGATTGATAACCTGATGCACGAAATTCATTTGCGTATCGAACGCAATGAGCGTGTGCTGGTAACCACATTGACCAAACGAATGGCTGAAGAGTTGAGCAGCTATCTGGCAAACATGGGCGTAAAAACACGGTACATTCATTCTGATGTTGAAACGCTCGACCGTATTCAGATTTTGGAAGACCTGCGCAAAGGTGAATTTGATGTGTTGGTGGGCATTAATCTTTTGCGTGAAGGATTGGATTTGCCCGAAGTTTCGCTGGTAGCCATTTTAGATGCAGATAAGGAAGGATTCCTTCGATCGGAACGTTCGCTTACTCAAACTGCTGGTCGTGCTGCCCGAAACCTGAACGGAATGGTGATCATGTATGCCGATAAAATAACCAACTCGATGCAACTAACCATCGACTCTGCCAATTACCGTCGCGAAAAACAGTTGAAATACAACATCGAAAACGATATTACGCCAACACAAATCGTCAAGTCGAGCCGCGAAATTGTTGGCTATGCAAGTGTTGGTATGAAAGTGAAGGTAAAAGGCTACAGTGGCGATGAGCCTACCAATCTGGCAGCCGATCCTGTGGTTCAGTACATGAGCGTGCCTGCTCTGGAAAAAGCGATTGCCAAACTCAAAAAAGACATGGAAGGGGCCGCAAAAGAACTCGACTTCTACGAAGCCGCCCGTTTGCGTGATGAAATGTACAGATTTCAGGAGATATTAAAGGGAAAGGGGTAAATTTTGTATCTTTTCCAAAGTTTATAGACTTCGTTTTATCGAATTCAATTTGACTTACACTAATGCTCTTTTCAAGGTTCGAAACTTTGGAAAAGTTAAAAATTAAACGCAAAAGCCCCGAAAACCATTGCTGATTTTCAGGGCTTTTATCTTCTGACTTCCGTCTCCGGAATTCCGACTTTAAACTTTTTCTACATTCTTTCAGGTACATCAATGCCCAGCAGTTTCATTCCTATTTTGATTACTTTGCCCACGTTTTCAGCAATAACAAGGCGTAGGTTTCGTATTTCTTCGTTTTCCTCAATCAGAATGGGGGCTTCGTGGTAAAACTGATTGAATTCCTTTACCAGCTCATATATATAATTGGCAATCAAAGCAGGACTGTAACTTTCACCCGCTTCTTTCACCGCCACCGGGAATTGCGAAACCAATTTAATTAATTGCAGCTCTTTTGTACCTGGTTCTGTATTCATTACAACATTCCGGTTTATTTCAATTTTTCGGTCGGTAGCTTTGCGCAAAATTGAGCGGATACGTGCGTAGGTATATTGAATAAACGGACCTGTATTGCCGTTGAAATCGATCGATTCTTCAGGATTGAAGAGCATGTTTTTCTTTGGATCGACCTTCAGTATAAAATATTTTAGCGCTCCTAATGCGATCATCCGGTATGTTTCGGCAGCCTGTTCGGGAGTGTAGCCTTCCAGTTTGCCCAATTCTTCGGAAGTTTTCTTTGAAACTTCGATCATTCCGGCCACCAAATCGTCGGCATCAACCACCGTTCCTTCGCGCGATTTCATCTTGCCCTGAGGAAGTTCGACCATTCCGTAGGAGAAATGGTGCAGGCCTTTCCCGAATTCGAAACCCAGTTTGTCGAGCAGGATGGACAATACCTGAAAATGGTAATTCTGCTCGTTCCCAACCACATAAATCATTTTGTCGATAGGGTATTCCTGGTAACGTTCTTTGGCAGTTCCAATGTCCTGTGTCATGTAAACCGAGGTTCCATCGCTGCGGAGCAATATTTTCTGATCAAGTCCTTCGGCTGTCAGGTCGGCCCAAATCGAGGAATCTTCTTTCTGGTAGAAAACACCTTCGGCCAAACCACGCAAAACTTCATCTTTTCCGTACAGATAGGTTTCCGATTCGTAGTATATTTTGTCGAAATCGACGCCCAATTCTTTGTAAGTAACATCGAAACCGGCATAAACCCAGCTGTTCATGGTTTCCCAAAGTTGGATGGTTTCCGGATCTTTTGCTTCCCATTTTAGGAGCATTTCGCGGGCGCCCATCATTGAAGCAGCATTTTGCTCGGCGTTTTCCTTTGTTTCGCCTTGTTCTATCAAAGTGGCGATTTCCTTTTTGTATTCCTGATCAAATTTCACATAGAAGTTGCCTACAAGGTGATCCCCTTTGATGCAGGTATTATCTGGCGTTTGTCCGTTGCCCCACATTTTCCAGGCATACATCGACTTGCAGATATGAATACCGCGGTCGTTTACAATGTTTGTCTTCACCACTTTATTTCCGTTGGCTTTCAGTATTTCGCCAAGTGAAAAGCCTAACAGGTTGTTTCGGATATGCCCGAGGTGCAAAGGTTTGTTGGTGTTGGGCGACGAATATTCTACCATCACCATTTTCGACGATTCTGTGGGTTCGGTAATCCCATATTTTTCAGAAGAGGTTACCGAATTAAGAATTGAAATCCAATAATCAGCAGAAATGACAAGGTTCAGAAAGCCTTTAACAACATTGTATGAGCTAACTTCGGTGACATTTTGCTGAAGATAATCGCCGATTTCGGCAGCAGTATGCTCCGGAGATTTTTTCGACATCCGAACAAACGGAAACACAACGATCGTAATATCGCCATCAAACTCTTTTCTTGTATTTTGCAACTGAACGAGGCTTGGTTCTATTTTTTGCTGGTAGCATTTCTCTATCGCTTCAACAATCTGTTCACGTATAATCTGTTCGATCGACATTATTTTTTACTTTGAAATTTGAGCGACAAAGATATTTGATTTTCGACATTATCTGTCATTGGCCAAAAGTCAATTCATAATTTATCAGGATAATAACGTTATAAACCTGATTTTGCGAATATCTGAAAAAGCCCTGCCTAAAAGATTAGACAGGGCTCCTGATATAATTTAAAATGCAGTTTTTCTGCTCCTATTTCATTTTGAAAATTTCAAATTCAACACGGCGGTTCTGCAAACGGCCTTCCGGAGTTTGATTACTGGCAATCGGTTTTGCTTCACCAAAAGCTTTTTGATGAATAATGCGATTGGCCGAAATACCTTTTGATTCAAGATATTTTATGGTTGATTCAATGCGATCCTGAGATAATTTAACATTGTATCCATCAGAACCCTGACTGTCGGCATATCCGAAAATATTAACATTATAGGCTTTGTTCTCGTTCAGTGTTTTAACTAGTTTATCCAGAATTCCTTTTGAATAATCTGTTACATAGCTTTTATCTGACACGAAATGAATTGGAGTTGCTTTTATGTCCTGAATTTCAATCTGATCGCGGGTTATTTCTTTTTTTACTTCCGGTTCTTTAACAGGGCAACCTTTGTTATCTTTTGGACCGGCTACAGTGGGACAATCATCTTCATTATCAAATAAACCATCTTTGTCGGTATCAATCGGACAACCACTTGCATCAACTTTCCATCCTTTTGGAGTATTTGCGCATTTGTCGTCTTTGTCGGCAATGCCATCGCCATCGGTATCGGGGCAACCTTTCATACTTACAGATCCTGCAATTTCCGGACATGCATCATCTTTGTCGGCAATGCCATCTTTATCGCTGTCGGGGCAGCCTTTTAGTGATGTTAAACCTGCAACGGCAGGGCAATCGTCAATATGATCAGCAACTCCGTCACCATCTGTGTCCAATGGGCATCCGTTTGCGTCAACTGCAACTCCGACGGGTGTGTCCGGACATTTGTCTTTGTTGTCTGATACACCGTCCATGTCAGCATCTTTTGCTTTTCCAAAATCAAATTCCAAACCAACAGTAGCTTTCCATAAATTTTCGCGAACTTGTTTTGCTGCTCTGGTAATTTCAATTCCGTTTATATAGCCAGCATCGAAATAAAAAGCGGTCGCCGGTTTGAAATAATATTTGGCTCCGATTCCTGCATTAAAGTTTAACCCGGTTTCCGCATTATCGGCCAGAAAGCCCGGTCCTGCCATTAAATAAGGACGGAATTTTTTGCTTTCGTCTGATAGTTTATAACGAAGGTTTAGAGTTGGATTTGCCAAATCCAGATTTGACTCTAATCCTGAACGAAAAAGCCCCAGATCGCCCCGGAACAAAATATCAAATTTGGGGCTAAGATATCTGCTTAGATAGAACTCGGGCATGAATCCCACACCGCCTTCATCCAAAGTACCGTAAGCCCCACCGCCTGCTCCGATACCCCATTTCTTGTCAGATGTCTGAGCATTTAACATGACAGTTGAAGCCAGAATGATTGAAAGTAAAATCAGTTTTTTCATATTTATCAATTTTTGGTTATGAGAATTATCGAATTCATTTACTCAAACATGTTTAAACAAAATTATAATAATATCTGAAACAAGCATAGTTTATGAATCCATAATATTGTGCGACTTGATATGTTAATATTTCCATGATGGTATATAAAAAAAACGCCTTGTCTGCTTCCAGACAAGGCGTTTAAAAATATCGATGAATTATTATTTAACAACTTCAAATTCAACCCTGCGGTTCAATGCACGGCCTTCGTCAGTATCGTTTGTAGCTGCGGGACTTGATTCTCCCAATGCTTTTTGCGACAAAATGCGGTTCTTTTTTATTCCGCTGGCAGTAATTGTTTTTACTACAGCATTGACACGGTTTTTAGAAAGATTCAAGTTGTAAGCATCAGCTCCAACATTGTCGGCGTGGCCTGAAATGTTCACTTTGTAATTGCTGTTTTCTTTCAGTAAATTAACGAGTTGATCAATTTTAGATTTTTCGCCGGTAAAATAGCTGGCTTTGTTGAAATCAAAATAAACCGGTTCAACTTTCATTTTCTTTGCTTCCAATTCTTCGGCTGTTAATTCTTTAACCGGGCAACCTTTGTTATCTTTTGGACCGGCAACGGTGGGGCAATCATCTTCATTGTCGAATAAACCATCTTTGTCGGTATCAATCGGACAACCACTTGCATCCACTTTCCAACCTTTGGGTGTATTGGCACATTTGTCGTCTTTGTCGGCAATGCCATCACCGTCGGCATCCGGGCAACCTTTCAGATTTGCCAGTCCGGCAATTTCAGGACATGCGTCGTCTTTGTCAGCAACTCCATCTTTATCACTGTCAGGGCATCCTTTTAACGAAGTTATTCCGGCAACAGTCGGGCAATCGTCAATGTAGTCAGCCACTCCGTCACCATCCGAATCAACCGGACATCCTTTTGCATCAACAGCAACACCTGCAGGAGTATTAGGACATTCATCTTTGTTGTCCGACACTCCATCCATGTCCGAATCCAGTGCTGTTCCGAAATCAAATTCCAGTCCAACAGTTGCTTTCCATAAGTTTTCGCGTATTTGTTTACCACCACTTGTAACTTCAATTCCGTTGATGTAACCGGCATCAAAATATACTGCAGTGGCAGGTTTGAAGTAATATTTGGCTCCAAGTCCGGCATTGAAATTTAAACCTGTTTCTGCATTGTCGGCAAGAAAGCCTGGACCTGCCATTAAATAAGGACGGAATTTTTTACTCTCGTCGGTTAGTTTATAGCGAAGATTTAAAGTTGGATTTGCCAAATCCAGATTTGACTCTAATCCTGAACGGAAAAGGCCCATGTTACCACGAAGCAAAAGGTCAAATTTTGGACTGAGGTATCTGCTTAGGTACAACTCGGGCATGAAACCTGTTCCTCCATCTTTCAAAGTTCCATAAGCTCCAACTCCAGCTCCGATACCCCATTTTTTATCAACAGTCTGAGCTTTTACTCCAAATGTAAAAGCCAGGACCATAAAAAGTAGAATAGTTTTTTTCATAATTTTTGATTTTTAGTTTATGTAAATGTATGAATTTGTCTTTGAATAATTTTTCTGTTTTTGAAACAATAAATCGATAGAATGGTTTATTTTCAGCACTAAAAATAGTAAAAAAATATAATTATTATACTTTGAAGATTGCTTTATTGCCTACTTTATGATATTTGAAAATGAATTTTTCCAATAAATTCGCTTATAATACTAATGAACTGATAAATACCCTACTTTAGGAAAGCTTTTTGCAATTTTTTTCTGCCTACGTGCCATTTGGCTACTCTTTAGTTTTTAATTTTACCAAAAAAACAGAATTTGTACTCAATTATTGATATTGAAACAACAGGCCAGGCTTCGAAGACCGGTAAGATAACAGAGATTGCCATATTCATTCACGATGGTTTTAAGATAGTTGATTCATTCAGCAGTCTCATTAATCCTGAATGCTATATTCCTGATTTCATTACCCGGCTGACAGGAATTGATAATGAGATGGTGCGGTCGGCTCCGCGCTTTTACGAGGTGGCTCGTAAGGTGGTGGAAATGACTTCGGACACCATTTTTGTGGCTCACAATGTTAGTTTCGACTATAAATTTATACAAGAGGAATTTAACCGTTTAGGATACGATTACCAAAGGAAAACGATGTGCACAGTGAAGATGGGAAGAAAATATTTGCCTGGATACCGGTCGTACTCGCTCGGAAAATTGTGCGGCGAATTAGGAATTTCTATTAATGGAAGGCATCGTGCTGCGGGCGATGCATTGGCAACTGTTAAGCTTTTCGAAATGATTATGGCCCGAAAAGCGTTGAAGGAAACAAAACAGGATCCAAGCCAGTTGCGCTTATTTTAAAGTTTAATGATTGTCTCTTTTATTTACTTGTTCGGCATTCGCGTCAGTCAGTTGTTGTTCATTTATTGTCATTCGATTGTCATTTACTGGCAACTTAATGACTACCAAATTACAATTGATTGACTTTTATGACATTGGGTAATATTCCGGATTCCTTATAAAGAAAAGAACCGCATTTTTCGGTGCGGTTCTTTCGATTTATTATTCTGATTCTTTTTCTTCCGGTTTTTCCTCTTCAACTTCCGGTTCGTTCAACAGGTCTTTTTCGTTCAGCAACTGATACCACTGAATGATTTTCTTCATATCAGAAGCATAAACTCTGCTTTTATCGTACTCCGGAATTACTTCTTCAAAAATCGTTTTGATTTCTGCTGGTGAAACTTTTGGCGAAATTTCTTTCCCGCTTTCCTGAATTCGTTTAAATAATTCTTTTAGCTGAATTTCACCTGTTTCAGTAAATACCGAAATGTCGGCCAATGCACTTATTTTGGAGGTTGAGTAGGCTGGAATACGCTTGCCTGTAAGCAAGGATTCTACAATAATGCTGTTTTTTGCTTCGGTCACCATTTTGAAAAGTCCCGGTTGACCACTAATCGCTAATATTCCTTTTAACATACGTTCAAATTTATTTTTCAGTGGACGAAGATAACACTTTCCCCCAAAGTAAAAGCAGATGGTTCTATAATCTTAACTGATGACTGATTCCAACACTGATCCAACGGCCCGGTTGTTCTATTGTTCCAAAATCAAAATATTTAGTATCTAACAGGTTGGCTGCCAGTAAGTATATTTCAGATGAATGAGTTTTCCACATGATACGTGCATTAACCAGCCAAAAGGGTTCGTAAGGTTCTGCTTGTGTCCGCATCCCGTTTCTATCCTGATAACTTACCCGCCACGAACCTTTTAGTTTATTCCAGATTTTATGATTGAGTTCGATGTCGAGCTTTTGTTTCAGATTATCGAGTACGTAATAAGAGAATACATTATAATTGTTCTTATTTAATTCGCTGTACGAGTAATTTATCCCGAGCTTGGTAATAAAAACAGGCTTGTTCCATACTTTTTCAGGAAACAAGTCGCCGCTTATCTCAATTCCGGTTGAATTGATGTTGGTAAGGTTTTTTGTTTGCCATTTTTCTGTTTCCTTTTCACGAATCCAATCAATCAAGTCTTTGCCCCGACGGTGATAAACACCGGCATGTCCTGAAAATCCTTTGTAGGTAAGTTTCAGCCCACCTTCGTAGGTAACTGACTTTTCAGGTTTCAGGTCAGGGTTTCCGATATTTGTCGGGCCATTGTAGAAAAGATCGGTGAATGTTGGCATCCGGAGGCTCGAGTTGGCAGATCCGTATAGTTTTACATTATTTGAAATTGTAAACGAGGCATCCATTCCGGGATAAATATTCCATCCGAACCCAAGATCCGAAATGCGGTTTGCCATTGCTCCGGCCGAAATCGAAAGATTCTTCAGGTAAACTGAATGTTCGGCAAAATAGGAAATGGTTGTGCGCGAATATGATTTTGTAAAGAACTTTTCGGATTCGCCCGGAACTTCGATAGGGGAAGCGAGTGCTTTACCTAAAACATTACTCCAAACATTTTCGCTCCTGATTTCGGCTCCGAAAGCAGTTTTGCCAAATGCCGATGAGAACCATGCATTCAGGTTACTGCCAAAAATATCTGTTAAATGGTAATTATGCCCTGCATACCAACTTGCCGGTTCGCTTCTGAAAAGTTCGAACCGATCTTGATGCCTCCGCCAGTAAACCGAAGGAGTTAAATGGATTTTTGAGCCGGTTTCGAATTTCAATGAAGCAAAAGTAGTTTTGGTTTCTTCAAACTGATTTGGATAAGTAGCGGTATAAAAGCTATTTGCACCAAAAGCTTTGTTGGTTCTTCCAAACTGGAAACCGAGTGTCCCTGGTTTTGTATCTAGTTTTGCCTGATAAAAAGCATTATAAGTTTTAAAATCTGTATTGTCGATGTATCCGTCAGACGATATCCGGTTAAAAGCCACAAACTGGCTCCAGTTTCCTGATTGGAGATTTCCGGAGACGTTGACGTCGGCCATTTGGTGCTGCCCACCTGCAATATCAAGTTTTACGCCTGAATTTCCCTCGGAACTTGTAATAATGTTAATGGCTCCCGAAAAAGCATTTGGGCCGAATACCCTGGCTGCCGGACCTTCCAGAATTTCGATTCGTTGAATGTTTTTAAAGCTGACGGGTAGATTGAGCGAGTGATGACCCGTTTGCGGATCGGAGATGTTGATGCCGTTTAGAAGAATTAGGGTTTGATCGAAGGACCCGCCCCTGACCGAGATATCGGCCTGAACTCCGTGAACACCGCGCTGCCTGACATCAACACTTAGCGCATATTCAAGCAGTTCCTGAAGACTTTGTACGGGTGCTGCCTCAATCTCATTTCTCTCGATTACGGATACGATCCGTGCCACCTGCGAGAAAGTAACAGGTGATCTTTGGGCACTAACCTCGACCTCGTCGAGATTGTATTCCATGCTTACCTTCAAACTGTCGGTTTGGGCAAAAAGTAATTCAGGTTCAGAAACAGAAGTATAAGCAACCATTAACACGCCAATGCGCACAGGTTGTTTAAGTACACTGAACAATGAATAAGCTTTTCGTCCCCAACGTTTAAATGTAAACATTTCAGCCCGGTGGGATTTAATTACTTTTTTCATTTATAACTTAAAATAAGCGGCGGCTAAAGTAATAATTATTTGAGATGGGTCAAGTTGTTGCATTTTGGATACCGATTTAAATACTAAAAATTAATGGCATTTCCAACTTTTCATCTCCGGAAATGTTTGTTTAATAACATGTTGTAATGAAGAAACAAACTTATGTACACTGCGTATAGTTTCAAATCAAGCCCCAAATCATTATCTGTATAAATAATCTTTATAAGCTATAAAAAATATCGAAGAATAAAAGACTCTTAAATCCTTTTATTAGTAAAACGAATCTTTATATTTGTATCATTATTAACAAACAAAAAACGAACGCCATGACACAGCTTCAATTCAACACCGCACTTTTAGGCTTGCAAGACAAGTTGTTGTATTATGCATTAAGCCTGACTTCTGATCACGAAAAAGCGCAGGATCTTCTTCAGGAAACATTTTTGAAAGCGCTCACCTATAGAGATAAGTTTGCCCAAAATACAAATTTCAAAGCGTGGATTTATACCATCATGAAAAACACGTTTATTAATAATTACCGACGGAATGTAAAATCAAAAAGTACTTTCGACGGAGCAAACAACGATTTCCACCTTAAGTTTTCAAAAGACAAAAGTTATCCGTCGCCTGAATCAATTTACAGTTCGAAAGAGATTGTAAAATGTATAAATGCTTTGGAAGATGAATACAAAGTTCCTTTCAATATGTTTCTCGATGGATATAAGTACAAAGAGATTGCTGAAGAGCTCACTCTTCCACTGGGAACTGTAAAGAGTCGTATTTTCTTTACACGGAAAAAGCTTGAAAAATCGTTGAAAGATTACGCGTATTAAGGTTTTAATAGATATAGTAAGTGAATTTGATAAGAAAATGGCCTCGCAAATCGCGGGTCATTTTTTTTTGTTGTTCTTTTTGTTTTGCATGATGAATATGTAAAATGCTGTTAATGAGTGTGTAAAAATATATCCCTATTTCAACAGGTCAAGCTTTTTTATAATTCCGCAAAGATATTTATTGATATTTTTTGCACTTTTAGTACAATGGATTGATATATTTGGCCAATTATTGGAGTTCGACTTAATTTTTCAAAAACTTATGAAACAATTGATCTTGATTATTGCAGGCGTTTTATTGTTTTTCTTTATGCCGGGCTGTGGTCAAAGCGATAAATCAAAAATTTTGGAGCAGTATAAATATGAACCTAAAGAGGATTCAAATGAAATGATCCAGAAAAAGCTTGGTTCATGGGTGAAAGAAGGAATAGCTTGTTACGGAATTGTAATCGTTGATGATAGAAATGGATTCCCATTAAGAATAAAAGTGGTACATGCAAAAGTAATCAGCATTCAATCTGATAAAATTAAGATGAGGTCACTTGAAAATATTGACATGTCACCTGTTGAAGGGTGTGATAAATTTACCCTTAAGGAAGGAGATGACTGGAATGAAACTGAAGGTGATCTTTTTCAAACCAAATTAGAAGCCATTAAATTTGTTGATACCTATTACCCTAACCTTCGCATGAAATAATGGTCTGGAAAAATTGATTATCTTGGGCAATTTAAAAGTCTAATCTAACCTTAAGAATGTCTTTATGAAACTATTGATTTTAGTATTAATATTTTCTGCCCCTTTACTCTCTTTTTCACAATTATCGAATCCTGTATTTAAATGGAAAGCTCAGGAGATTAGCAAAGACAATAATCTCCAGGGAATGAGTATTCACGATGAAAATACCGCAGTTATTGCCGGATATGTTAGGACTTTCAAGATTACTACTGACAAAGGAATTTCGTGGAATGATGTTGGCTTGCTAAATCCAAAATACAGTTTTAATGATTTAAGCATCAATGATGGAGTCGGTTATATTGTGGGAAGAAAAACGATACTGGTAAAAAGTCCGATAGGAGCTGAAGAGGATGTTTTTGTGAATGGTGTTTTGCTTAAAACTTTAGATAATGGTGCAACATGGTCGCAACTTGATCTTTCGAAAATTGGAGAGGGGCTCAGCCCGGCGATAAATCCAAATGCAAAAGGGAGTATATACATTAATCCTTTCACCGTTTTAAGTATAAGCAGTGCAGGAGCAATGGTTTTTTTGCACTGGTTTGATGTTCTTTCAGGAACAAAAAAACCACATTCGGCTGTTTTTAAAACCAATGATGGCGGAGCAAAATGGACTGCCATTACCCACGATTTCGGTGGAGTTTATGTAAATGCCATGAAAAAATTTGGGTCTGATATTTACATAGGCGGCAACAAAATATTGCTGAAGGCATCATCCGAAAACGATGTTGTTACCGACCTTTTCCCTGCTCTTTCTTTGGTTGCCGGAAGTACAGCTTTTATAAATGAAATAAGGTCGTTCAAAGAGAATGAAATTCATGTAATAACTATTAATGGTGTTTATACCTCGGCTGATGGAGGTAAAACATTTTCTAAATTAAGCGGGACAACCGGTGGTAATGATTTTTTTAGACTTGACGATAAAACCATGATCGTACTTGGAGCTTCATCAGCATCGAAAGCAACGATTGATGGCGGCGCAACGTGGGTTTCTTGCTATCCCGGGAAAACAAGTTGGGATATTCCGGGTGTATTCAGCGATTCGCTATACGTAATGGCGACCTCCGCAATATATAAAATGGCAGTTTCGGACTTGAAGGCCGGAAATTACAAATGGGTATCTAAAACCCTTGTAGAGGGTAATTCAATTCTTCAGAAGATGAAATTGTTCGATGGGAAAAATGCGTTGATAATTGGCGACGACCAGGTTGTAAAAAAGACAACAGATGGAGGAAAAACATGGACAGATGTTTCATTCCCGGCGTTGATTGTTTCTGGCGGGAAATTCGATTTTCGGAGTGTAAGCACATCGGGTAATGCCGGATATCTTACATCCCGCTGGGTAAAACTTGTTGATTATCCTTCAGGTGAAGATTATTTTTTGAACGGCTTGATTTATAAAACAGAAGATGCCTGGAAAACGTGGAAAGTACTCAATACCAAAAACGTTGGAAAAGACACCCCAACTGATGCGTCAAAATATCCGACACTAAAAGGATGTTATGCCATGGATAATTACACCATCGAATGTGTAGATGCCAAAACTGTATTTATGTATGTTGGTTGGTCTGATACCATTTCCATACCGAAAACGGTAACTAAACATTCGCGTGTGTTTAAAACAACCGATGGAGGCGATTTGTGGAGTGCAGTGACAAACGATTTTGGGAGCGCTATTGTATATTCAATTAAATTTTCAGGAGAAACCGGTTATTTGGCGGGCAATAAAATCCTCCTGAAAACAACCGACGGTGGAAAAACTTTTACCGATTTATACCCGAAACTTACCATTGGAACTGATAGTAATTTGGTTATAAGTTCAGTAGCAATGCGGTCTGTTGATGAAGTGTATTTTCCGACTTCCAACAACAAAGGTGTATTTGCCACAAAAGATGGCGGCATCACTTTTACGAAATTTAGCGGGGTGAATGGAGGATTAGATTTTGTAGTACTGGATAATAACTCGTTCATGTCGGTAGGATCTTCAACTGCAAATAAATTTACAAACGATGGGGGTACGAACTGGAAAGACTGTAACCTGGGAGTTGCCATTTTTGCGGCGGGTAAAGTCTTGAATGATTCATTGTATGTTTTGGGGAAATCAAACGTTTATAAAGTTGCGGTAGCAGATCTTGATGTAAAAACTTTTATCGCCGAAGTAAAATCACCGAACCCGTTAAAGGTTTTGTACGGAACATCAGCGTTGGAACTGGTTTCTGCCGAAAAGAATATTGATCGCTGCATGGTGTACAGCATTTCAGGACAACTAGTGGCTATTACTGAACCTCGTTCCCAAAATTACAGGATTGAATACAACTCGTTTACTCCCGGAATTTATATTGTTGGAGCATTGATTGACGGTAAAAAATATACTCAAAAAGTTATTTTAAAATAATAGTTTAGGAGGTCGGATGCTACTTCCAGCCATTCGTCTTTTCAAAAAACCTGAAACAGTATTTATGTTGAAATGGATTGTCGCCTGCTTGTGTTTATTGACTTTAACATCAGGAATTTTCGCTCAGTCGCCGCAAATATTTCGTGGAAAACTGTTAAGCAAAAAAACTGGAGAACCAGTCAGCTTTGCTTCGATACATGTTCAGGAAACCGATTCATGGACATCATCAGACATACTCGGATTTTTTAGTGTCAAGCTGTCAAATATTCCTTTTTTTACCATCGAAGTTCATTGTTTAGGATTCGAAACTTATATTGAAAAATTTGAATCTGCACTTTTATCCGAATCAAATTTCGAGATTATAATGATCCCGGTTTCGTATGATATGGAAGAAATTATAGTAATTTCAAAAAACGACAACGGGCTTATTACTTCTTCAGTCATTGGCAATGCCGCAATTGAACACGTTCAACCTACAAGTCTGGCCGATGTGCTGCAATTGCTTCCGGGTAATCTTTCAACTAATCCTGATTTAAGGTCAGCACAGAGAATTTCAATCCGTGAGATTGGAGATGATGCCAACAGCGCAATGGGAACTGCCATCATGGTAGATGGGGCGCCAGTCTCAAACGATGCCAATCTGCAAACTTTTGCAACTTCAAAATCAGACGACAATTTTAGCACAGCGGCTGGCTCGGGTATCGATCTGCGACAAATAGCCACCGACCAAATCGAATCGGTTGAAGTTATCCGGGGAGTTCCATCGGTTATCTATGGCGATCTTACTTCGGGGGCTGTGCTGATAAAAACAAAATCAGGACACACTCCTTTTGAAATTAAGTTGAAAACCGATCCCAAAATAAAGCAGTTGACTTTCGGGAAAGGTGTCATTCTGAAATCAATACGCAGCAATGTGAATTTCAATTTCGATTATTTGCAGTCGTTTGATGATATCCGGAGCAAATATCAGGGATTTAACAGATTGACTTCCGAGATAGGATTTTCAAAACTATTCGGACCGCAAAGCAACCCATTTACGTTCAATTCGAAATTGAGCTTTTACGAAACCATCGACGACTTTAAAACCGACCCCGACGCAATGGTTTCAAACGAACGAATTTTGACGAAAGACCGTGGACTGCGTTTCAATATGTATGGAAAATGGTCGCCAAAACGAAAACTGCTTACTAGTCTGGATTATTCATTTTCTGTATCTTACGCACATCAAACAAGCAGCGAAGACAAATACCGGTCAACCAGCGGGATACAAATGATCTCGATTTCGCTCACCGAAGGTGAAAATTTTGGGATATTTCTACCTTCGGAACAGTTTACCAGTTACACCATCGATGGGAAACCGGTTACTGTTTTTGGACAGGTGACTGGTAATAAATTTTTCAATTTAAAGAAAGGAGCGACCAATAAAATTCTCTACGGATTTGATTACCGCCTGAACACGAATTACGGCGAGGGGCAAGTTTACGACATTACCAATCCTCCTTTCATATCGACTTACACTGCGCGCCCCAGAAAATTCAAAGACATTCCGGCACTTCAAAATTATTCAGTTTATCTGGAAGACAAGCTATTCCTGACATTGGGAAAAACATTTCTGGATGTACAGGCCGGGTTCAGGTTGAATAATTTTCAATCGTCCGGAGTGTATAAAAGCGATCTTGGATTTTTCGTCGAACCCAGGTTCAATGCCCAATATACGTTTCTTAGCAAAAAAAATAATTCGGTTTTTGATAAAATGGCCATTGCTTTCGGAGTTGGAAAGACGTTTAAAGCGCCGCCATTGTTGTATTTGTACCCCGACAAAGCTTATTTCGATTTGGGCGCTTTGAGTTACTATGCAGGCGATCCGCTTATTAATACTTCGGTTATCAATACACGCATTTATGAAACTTCCAATCCGCAGCTTCAGCCATCTGAAAACATAAAAATGGAGGCCAGCCTTGTTTTCAGGATTGAAAAGATGAATGGCATAGTTACAGCTTTCAAAGAGAATCTGACCAATGGATTCGATTTTGCAAGTAATTACCAGTTCATCAGCTACAACAAGTACATTAGCGATGGAATAACCGCTGGAATTAAACCTGATCCAAAGCTGCTTCCGATTAGTCCGTCAACAGTCCCGGTTTCGTTCCGGATGCCGGCCAATAACCAGGAATCCATGAAATCAGGGGTTGAATTTAGTTTCGATTTTGGAAAAATTAATTCTCTCTATACCTCGTTTTCACTTGATGGGGCATGGTTGCGAACAAAGCGCATCAATAGCACCGTTCCGTATCAGTATCATCCATCGAGCACCAATGCAACTCCTTACCTGTATTTTGGTATTTATCCGGCGGGTGAAAGCAAAATAAGCGAGCGGCTGAATACTAACCTGCGAATGGTGACCCATGTGCCGAGGTTGCGGCTGATTTTATCAACCACGCTTCAGATGCTTTGGTACGATAGTTATTATTTTCCTGAATACGATGAAGCGCCGATGCACCTTGTTTATGCTGATGGAAGCACAAAAGTCTTTACTCCTGAAATGAGGACAAATCCGGATTTTATTCGCTTTGTTGATCAGAAAAATCCAAATTATTATCTGAAAGAAGTGATGCCGCCATTGCTACTACCCAATTTCCGCTTGTCGAAAGAAATTTACGATAAAATGAAATTAAGTTTTTATGTGAACAATGTTGTAAATTATCGCCCTCAATATGAATATAAAAGGGCGGGTTCGTTTGTCCGCAGAAATCCATCGGTGTATTTTGGGGCTGAATTAAAAGTAATGCTATAAACTATGAAGAGAGTACTTTTTGTCATTGCATCCTTCCTTATTTTGGGCTCCTGCCTGAAAGAGCCTGACTACCATAGCTACAAAGTAGATATGATGGTTGATTTTGGCGATGAATTTCCGCAGGAAAAAAAAGCAGGTGCCAAAGTGGTATTATTCAATCAGGCAAAAGCCTATAAAGTTGAAGCCGTTACCGATCAACAGGGAAAAGTTCAGTTCTCAACGGTTGAACCTGGTTTTTACAGCGCAACCGTCTCCTATTCATTGGTTCAGGAAGAAAGTGTTTATTATTTAAATGGAATAAAGTCAATTCATGTTTTTGGTGCAGTGAATGACACAATCAAGGTTTTTAAAGGCAGGCTGTCGCCGTTTGTCATTAAGGAATTTTATTTCAGCGGATGTAACACGCCTTCGGGGAAAGGCTATTCTGCTGACCAATACATCGAAATTGCGAACAATACCGACGAGATTCAATATGCCGACGGAATTTCGGTGTTGGAACACGAATCTTATGGAACCGGGGCAAATTTTTGGGCAAATATAAAGGATGCGATTGTTGTTAAGATGATTTGGACCATTCCCGGCGATGGGCGGCAGGTTCCGGTGTTACCCGGAAAAAGTATTATTTTGGCCAGAAATGGGATGAACCATCGCGACGACCCTAATGGAAATCCTTTGAGTCCGGTCAACCTGGGCAATGCCGATTTTGAATTTTATGTGGATGAGGAGAAAAAAAGGGATATCGATTTTCCGGCTGTCCCCAATTTGGAGGAGGATTTATTCGTTTATAGAGGAGCCGACGTTGCTTTTCATGTTTCGGGAGGAAGCGCCCTTGCGATTGCAAAAATTCCCGGCAACAACGAATTGGAACGTAAGCAATATATAAATAGCAAACTGGTTTCAAAAACCTCTGTTTCAGGTTCGAATACAACTTATTTTGTAAAAATTGCAAATAAATATGTGCTCGATGCCGTGGAGGTGGTGCAGGATGAAGCGCGCTCGGTTTACAAACGTTTTCCGCAAGAACTGGATGCTGGATATACGTTGGTAGCTTCTGGTTCACGTTCAGGGAAATGTATTCGCCGGAAAGTTTATACTGTGGTTCAGGGAAGGACAATTTACCAGGATACCAACAATTCAACCCAAGACTTTTTAAAAGATGTCGATCCCAGGCCCAAAATATATGAGTAAAATTTCCCTTTCCATATTGCTTTTTCAGATTTGCCTGATTGCCGGTGCAGCAGATCCGGATATTGTAAAACCGACTAATTTGCTGACATTTAAACAAATTGAAGCAGGCAGTCCCTGGCTTCAGTCGGGCAATGCAGCGGGTCTGGCGCAAATGCAGCAACTATTTCCGGCAGAAATAAAACTTGGATTTAACCTGAACGACGACGATTTTCATTCGGTTTTTAAAGGGAAATCTAATCAATCTTTTGACTTCAGTTCGCAAAGTTTTCGAAAGATCAATAAAACATATCTGTTCGGTTCTTTCAATTACAGCAAAAGCGTTGAAAAAGAATTGAACTTCAGCAATAACAACGATCCGGCCATGAATTATCCCTATTTATTTATTGACACCATAGGGAATGACAGTTACGATCGGGAATTTTTTAAGCTGGCAGCGATTATTTCATCGCCGGTAAACAGTAAACTTAACTGGGGTTTGAGCTTTGACTATAAAGTTGGAACTGCCTCGCAAAACCGCGACCCGCGGCCTGAAAACAAAGTATTGCAAACAACTGTGTCGCCCGGATTGCTCTTTAAAGCAAATCGTTTCAAGCTTGGAGCCAACCTGACTTATGGATATTACAACGAGGATATTGACGTTTCGGTGGTGGAAGAAAACGCTCAGCATACGATGTTTCAACTGCATGGTCCCGGTGTTTTTACTTACCATGCGTCAAGTTCCTTTTATCGATTGTATCAGCAGCAGCAATTTGGCGGAGGATTGCAGACAGAATATAAGTCGGGCAATATTTCCAATTTGCTGCACTCCGATTATAAATATTCAGTACAAACCATTGACGACGGGCGGAGAGGCGGCATCGCATTATGGGCGGCGACCAGGAACGATGCCCGGCTGGATGGAATGGACTGGATCGTAAAAGATGTTTTTTCGATTGATAAAGGTGCAAAAGTTCACCAACTGAAAGCAATGTTACATGTAGTCAACAAGTTGGGAACTGAATTTATACAGCGTTTGGAGAAAGTCGGTGCAACCGATCTGGAACATTGGATCACTTATGGCGAAGAACAAAAGTATTATTCATTGCGAACCAACGCCGAATTGAACTATCAGTTACTGGTGAAAGATGAGGATAACCTGATGAAATCACTGTTTAATGCAGGTTTGAAATATTCAGCATTCAGTGAGAAATACTATTTGCCCAATAACGATCAGCACTATTCAAATTTATTGTTTGCGGCAAGCTACCTGAAATTATTTATCTTTCCGCGGTCAAGCGTTTCCACTGAAATGAAGTTCAGTTATCAACTCAATCTTGATAACAAACAAAACCTTGCGGGAACCATTTTTTTGGTGGAGAAAATGTACGGACCTGAATTCAATTTCCTTACCGAAGGATTTCTCTCACCGGGAATTTCATTGGCTTACCAGGTTCCGTTACAAAAGACATTCGATAAATATTTCATAAAAACTGATTTTGACTGGTTTCATTCGATGGATGGACGCAACAGAACCATGTTCAGTTTTAGCACGGGTTTAATTTTTTAATTCAGCAAGCATGAACAATGTGATTGAATGCAATAACCTAACTCATTACTACGGCAAGAAACAGGTGTACGAAAACCTGAATTTTCAGGTCAGCGAAGGAAGCATTCTGGGACTGCTGGGTAAAAATGGGACCGGCAAAACAACCACCATCAATATTTTAAATGGTTTTCTGCAGCCCCGCAGTGGCGAATGTCTCATTTTCGGTGAAAATACGCAGCATTTGAGTCCCCGTACCAAAGCGAGAATCGGATTTTTAATTGAAGGGCACATTCAGTATTCATTTATGAATATCCGCCAAATCGAGAAGTTTTATTCAGGTTTTTATCCGAACTGGAAACCTGCTCCTTTTTGGGAACTGATGTCGAAGCTAAATGTCACACCGACGCAGAAAATCTCAACCATGTCGTGCGGACAGCGATCGCAGGTAGCTTTGGGATTGATTCTGGCGCAGGATCCCGACCTGTTGATTCTCGACGATTTTTCGATGGGGCTCGATCCGGGTTACCGCCGTTTGTTTATCGACTACCTGCGCGAATATGCCAAAGCCGAAAACAAAACCATATTCACCACCTCGCACATTATTCAGGACATGGAACGCCTGATCGACGATTTGCTGATCATCGACTTTGACGGGGTGCTTGCCCAGACTTCGGTGAACGAATTTATGGGCAGTTTCAAACGTTTCGATTTTGTGCCTGAAAATGACAAAACCGACCTGAAAAAAGCACCTTTTGTGGTAAATCTTGACAAGGTGAAAAACAAGGTTGAGTTATATACCTATTCATCTGAAAGTATCGTGAAGAAATATTTGGATGACAACAATATCACAGTCAGCAATTTTGCCCAGGTGAAAATGGGGCTTGAAGACGCATTTATTGGTTTAACCGGAAAATATTAGAGGATGTGGAAATCAATTGTTTATAAAGAATGGTTAAAAATCAGGTGGTTCCTGATCGGATATACCTTGCTGGGAATTCTGGGCATCGGCTATCTGTTTCTCACCGTGAAGCATGGTTTTGCTTTTTCGGGAGGAAAAAATATCTGGAACAGTATTCTGTTTATGGGGCATCAGTTTTTTAGTCCGTTAAAATATGTCCCGCTGGTGGGCGGATTGACCATTGCCATTGCCCAGTATTTTCCCGAAACGGTCAATAAACGGATCAAGCTAACTTTTCATCTTCCGATAGGCGAGAATAAAGCATTGCTGATGATGCATGCTTTTGGAGCTGTTAGTTTAATGCTTTCATTTTTACTTTTCATCGGAATGTTTACGGGTTTTAGCCTGGTTTATTTCCCGGTTCAGATGGTGACCGATAGCATAATTTCAATCTTGCCGTGGTTTTTTGCCGGATTTGCAGCCTATTTTCTAATTGCACTGATTGTTTTGGAACCTGAATGGAAATTCCGATTTTGCTATTCTGTGGTTGGTGGTTTTTTCCTGACCATTTATTTAAATTCTCCGTTTACGGGAGCTTATGGGCCCGCCAACACCGGATTATTTGTATTGGCTGCTTTTTTAAGTATCGCGCTATTATTTTCAGCGTACAGATTCAGAAAGGGGGAAATGTAAGATGGAAAAAATCAGCAGATATTTACTGGTATTTATAGCCATCCTCACATTGGCAATTATTCTTCCCAAATTGTATTGGATGGCCTTCGAGAAACCCATCCGAAAGCCATTCATTCTGTATAGTTGCATCAATGATGATTTTATGATTCATCGCATCAGTGAAAAAACATGGGAAGACACTAAAGGACAGCAATATACCCGTGAAGAGTATGAGCAGAAACTTCCGATGATGTTTGAAAAGCAGCTAATTACTGCCGGTTCAATGCCTGATTCAATCAAAGGAATTGCGCTTGATATGCGCACCATTTCTAAAGCAAAATCTTTTTTTCGCCTAAAAGCCAACGAAATTGATGCTCCTTTTCCTGAATTATATCCATTGTTTGAATCCCAATCGGGACGTGCAAAGCTTGATTTGCCCGACGATTTTTTCAGGATTACATGGAGGATTGAATTTATTGACGCTGCCACCAACAAGGCTCTGGAAGAAAAAAGCCAACTATTTTCAGCAGCCTTATTCCAGAAAGGTTTTTCATTTCCGGCGAAAGCTATTTCAGGATTGGCCACTCCGCGAAAATCTGTTGATGAAGGTTACCTGATCATCGACTCAAAAGATCAGCTTTTTCATCTGAAAATGATCAAGGAATTTCCGTATGTAAAGCAAATTGATGTTCCTGAAGGTTTGAAATTCAGGTATATAAGTTGTGTTGACTTTAAAAACAAGGACTTTTATGCCTACCTGTTTTCTGATAAAAATGAAATTTATATTCTGACACAGGATGACTATCAATTGATAAAATGGCCGGTGGTTGGATTTGATGCATCAAATTGTGACCTGAAAATTTTTGGCGATTTGTTTAATTATACGGTCATTATTGAAGCCGAAGATCACATTAAAGCTATTGCATTGAGTCCTGATTATCAGGTTGTAAATACTTATACTGAAACCTGGAAGCTGAAAGAAGAACAGACCGAAGGCAAAATATTTGCGTCGTTGTTTCCTGCACAGGTTTCGATGACCAGCGATAACAGCAAGTTTATCCGGTTTTACTTCACTTTTTCGGAGGGGTTCAACTGGCTGATCGTTAATTTGCTGTTTGTTTTATTGCATTTAGTTTTGCTTTTCAGACAAAGGGCTAATTATAGAAATCATGCAGCCGATCTGGCAATTATTGCCGCATCCGGAATTTTCGGGTTCGTAGCGGTCAACTTTTTCCCGAATAAATTTTTTGATTGAATAGCTGCATTGGTTTAACTTTGAATAAAAAAACTACCATGAAGAAGAAAATAGCGGTTCATTTAGCCAATGGCTTTGAAGAGATTGAAGCCATAAGTATTATAGATGTTTTGCGAAGGGCTGAACTCGAAGTTATTGTAACATCAATTACCGGAAAACTCGAAGTAACAGGCGCTCATCAGCTAAAAGTTTTGGCCGATAAATTATTCGAAGACGTTAATTACAATGATGTATCGATGATCGTCCTTCCGGGTGGAATGCCCGGAGCTGCAAACCTTGATGCCCATGAAGGTTTGAAGGCGCAGATTGTAAAGTTCAATAATGAAAATAAACCACTTGCCGCAATTTGTGCAGCGCCGCTTGTTTACGGAAATCTTGGGATATTGAAAGGCAAACAGGTTGTTTGTTATCCGGGATTCGAGAAGTACCTGAAAGGAGCGGAGGTTTTGAATAGCCCGGTTGCCGATTCGGGCAATGTCATTACCGGTCGAGGTCCGGGCGCTGCCATTCAATTTTCGCTTAAACTTGTCGAGAAGCTTGTTTCTGTTGAAAAAGCGGAATTAATTGCCAGTCAGATGCTGGTGGGGTAAAAAGGTTGGAAGTCGGAAGTCCGAAGGAAAGCCGAAAGGATTCCACAAATCTACAGGGGGTCATTTATAGTCATTTGCTTCGCGTCATTAATAGGAGCGAGTTAGAATCAATGACATCCAAATGACAATTAAATGACAATCAATGACTTTGCATTCACGCAATGGCTTTTGCAGGAATGCTAAAAGTGAATGCACTTCCTTTTCCAAGTGTACTTTCAACCCAGATTTTGCCATCGTGTTTGTCCACAAATTCCTGGCATAGAATTAATCCCAGACCCGAACCATCTTCATTATTGGTTCCTTTTCGTTTTACTTTTGAGTCGATCCTAAACAGGTTTTTGGTATCTTCTTCCGGAATTCCTATTCCGGTATCGCTTACCGAAACAAGTACCTGACCGTTCTCTCTTTTGGCTGAAACTTCAATTTGTCCCCCTTCAGGAGTAAACTTTATTGCATTATTAATGAGGTTTCTCAACACAGTTTCAATCATTATTGGGTCGGCAAAGATTTCTAGTTCGGGATCATTTTCAGCTTTGATTTCTATTCTTTTCTGATCGGCTAGTGATTGCAAAATATTTAGCGAGTTATTGAGGATATGCTGATATTCTACCACAGCAGGCGAGAAGTTCAGCCTTCCGGTCTGTGCCTTCGACCATTCAAGCAGGTTTTGGAGAAGCCGGAAGATATTATTGGTTGAATGATGGATGTCACCGGCAAATTTACGACGTTCGTTTTCAGTAAATAAATCGTACCTCTCCTTTAAAAGCGACGAATATCCCAAAATGGAGTGTAACGGATTCTTTAAATCGTGGGCAATAATCGAAAAGAATTTATTTTTGGACGCATTTAGTAGTCGTAATTCCTGTTCGCTTTGTTCAATTAACTGGTTTTTTTCTTCCAGCAGGCGGTTTGATTTAATTTTGTCGAGATACTTCATATATACAAAAAATACAAGCAGCAACAGAAGCAGGGCAGTGGCCATTCCAAGTTGTTTCAATTGTTTGTTTTTTCGCAGTTGAATAAGCGTTAATTGCTGCTCTGCTTGCAATCGAGCTATCTCATTCTCATTTTTTTCGGTTTCGTATTGTTTTTCAAGAGTTGCAATTTGTTCGTATCTTTCTTTTTGAGCCAGACTATCAGAATATTGGACATATAACTTCATGTGTTTCAGGGCAGTCTCAAAGTCACCAATTCTTTCATGTGCTTTTGATAATAAATTGTGGCAGGTTGTCTTTATTTTGTAACCTCTGTTAAATTTATCATTCAGTTCAATGCTCTGTTCAAATGCTTGAATTGCCGATTGATATTTGCCTTGTTTAAATAAAATAATACCAATTCCTTGCTTAAATTCAGCTTCATATTGGTTCAATCCCAACTGATTAAACATGGTCCATGATTGTCTTAAACAATCAATCGCTTTATTCATACTGTCGGCATAGTTTATGTAAATTCCAGCCATGTTTGAGAGTACAATTGCCTGAAATTCAATTTTTTTATTTAAATTTTTTGCTTTTAGATAATTAATGAGGGCAGAATCTGGTCGGTTGATTGTTTTATAAATTTCGCCCAGTCCGTTGTAATTAATTGCCATGCCAGTAGAATTTTTAATTGAGGCATTTAAAGACAATGCTTTACGATAATTAGAAATAGCATCGGTCATGTTGCGCATCCGATTGTGTGTCATAGCAATATTCGAAAGTAATTTTGCTGTATTTCTTGTGTCATTTTCACACAACTTCATTCCTTCGATAAAATGCGTAATTGCTTTATCGCCTTGATCCATATTATAATAGCATAACCCGATCGCTTTATAGCAATCAACCATATTCACAGTGTCTTTGATTTTTGAGTACACTGAAAGTGCTTTTTTGTATTCAGCTTTTGCCTTTTGGTATTCGGAGAAATTGAACAAAGTTTCACCCAAATTATACAATGATTTGGCTTGAAGTGGAATCTGATTATTTCTGACAGCAAGCTGATAAGCCATTTGGGCGTAGGCATTACTTTTTGCCGAATCATCTTTTAGTTTAAGCGAAAGTTCAAGGTACAATTCTGTCTTTTGCTCTTCAGGGGCATTTACGCAAAGCCGCAACAAACTGTCAACCTGAGTTTGAGGTGTTGCACGAATAACAACCAATAATATCACAGCGAGCAAAAGAATTTTTTTCATATTCCTGAAAGAATTAGACTATCAGCATGTTTTCAAGGGGAATGATTGGTTCACCTTTATATCTTAAAAAAAGATTGGTAAGTGCAAGTGTATCTTTTTCGCAATAGCGGATAATCCGGTCGAGATCTCCTTCCTGATAATAAACCTGTGCAACCTGACTACCGTCGATATCATCTTTGGGGGTTGGAATATTAAATACTGCACACAACAGGTCAAGGGAAGTGTAATTTTTGTAATCGCCAAACTTCCATAATTGAAGAGTATCGAGCAGGCGATCTTTTATTTCCCAGGGTTTTGCTCCTGAAATATCCAGAATCCGAGGTATTTTCAGCCCATTAATTAAGGTACGCCTTGAAATATATGGATAATCGAACTCCTGGCCATTGTGTGCACAAAGTTTTTTCCCGGGGTTGGAAGTGAATTTTTCGATCATATTATTGAACTCCGAGAGCAGTTTTTTCTCATCAGTATCATGATAAGACTTCACCTTGTAAAACCGTTCACCATTTTTCTGGATAATGGCACCAGCCGAAATACATATTATTCGTCCAAATTCGGCATATATTCCGGCCCTTTCATAAACATCGGCTGCAAGTTGGTCTTCATTTCTGAAATAGCTCGATTTTTTGTCCCACAGATGTTGGAAATGCTCCGGAAGTTCAGAAAAATCCGGATGTTGCGGAACTGTTTCAATGTCGATAAACAAGATGTCTTCAGCAGAGATAGTTTCAAACATTTTATTTCAGGTTTTGCTGTATGAAATTTGTTAAAATGTTGATTGCTACTATATTGTTTCCGCCTTCAGGCACAATAATGTCGGCAAATTGTTTGGTTGGCTCAATAAACTGAATATGGCTCGGACGCACTGTTTTTGCATAACGGTCGAGTACCATTTGTACATCGCGGCCGCGCTCAATGATATCCCGCTGTATAACACGGGATAACCTTACATCCGAGTCGCAATCGACAAACACTTTTAATTCCATTTGTTCGCGCAGTAAGGCCGGGAAAAGAACTAGGATTCCTTCGATAATGATCACCGATTTTGGACTTATTTCACGGGTTTCTTCGGAGCGCACACAAGTCAGATACGAATAAATAGGTTCTTTAACTGTTTTGCCCTCTTTTAACTGTTTGATGTGTTCGACCAGAAGTTCAAATTCGATGGAAGCGGGGTGGTCGAAATTTATTTTCTGCCTTTCTTCCAATGGCAAATGACTGTTGTCCTTATAATACGAGTCTTGCGATATCACTGCCACCTCGCCTGCCGGAAGGTTTTCAATTATTTTTTTTACAACTGTAGTTTTACCAGAGCCGGTTCCGCCGGCAATACCAATTACAAGCATATAAAAGTTTTTTTACCAAAGATAATGAAGCGCTTGGTTTTGGCACTACCAAAATGAAATGTTGTGTGACAAGGGTTATAAAATGTTAACTTCGCGTTTGAAAAATATTAAAAATTTAGTGTTATGATTAACCATGTTGTGCTGTTTAAGCTGAAAAATTACGATTCGGAAAGCCAGAAACAAATAGAAATTAGTAAAATTGAAGAAGCTTTGCTCGGCCTTTCAGGTAAAATTGAAGAGCTGAAATACATTGAAGTTGGCGTTAATTACGATTTGGCGGCTAAATCGTTCGATATTTGCCTGATCACTCATTTCGAATCGCTCGATCAGCTTGATGCCTATCGCATTCATCCTGAACATCTGAAAGTTGCAGAACTTATCGGACAACATGCTGTTGAAAGAGCTGCTGTTGATTTCGAATTCTAAGCAGAAAAGCCAATTCTAAGCCCAGATTTTTAAACTTAATTATTCCTTAACGCATGGACGGATTGTATCCCCTAAAGTTTACTCCAATTTACAAAGACAAAATATGGGGTGGCAATAAAATAAAAACAGTTTTAAACAAAGATTTTGGCACTTTGCCCAATTGTGGCGAAAGCTGGGAACTTTCAGGAGTAGAAGAAAATGTTTCGGTAGTTTCAAACGGATTTTTAGCCGGAAACACGCTCGAAGAACTGATTGAGGTGTATATGGGCGATCTGGTTGGAGAACAGGTGTTTGAAACTTTTGGGATAGAATTTCCGCTGCTAATCAAGTTTATTGATGCAAATGACGATTTGTCCATTCAGGTTCATCCCGACGACGAACTGTCGAAAAAGCGTCACAATGCATTTGGCAAAACCGAAATGTGGTACGTGATGCAGGCCGATCCCGGTTCAAAACTGCAATCCGGGTTTAATCAGGAGGTTGATGAGGATAAATATCTATTCAAGCTCGAACATAACGAGTTAACAGATATTTTGAATTTTGAGGAAGTAACTACCGGTGATGTATTTTTCATTCCCGCTGGTCGGGTTCATGCAATTGGAAAGGGGATTTTGCTGGCCGAAATTCAGCAAACTTCGGATGTAACCTACCGTATTTACGATTACGACCGTCGCGATAACGAGGGCAATCCGCGTGAATTGCATACTGATCTGGCTGTTGGTGCCATCGATTATACTTTGAGCCCTGCCTATAAAACACAGTATGAACCAAAGCCGAATGAATCGGTAGAATTGGTGAAATGCGATTATTTTACTACCAACATTCTGGAATTTAATCGGATAATAGAAAAGGATTATAGTCAGCTCGATTCGTTTGTAATATATATATGTATGGAAGGCGAATTGACCGCTGAAACAGAACTGGGTTCAGAGTCAATTCAAAAGGGCGAAACTATTTTGATTCCGGCAAGTACCGAAAATGTAATTCTTAAACCGGCTTCCCCTTCAGTAAAACTGCTGGAGGTGTATATCGGCTAAATCATTTATTGTCATTCTGTTGTATTTTCCATGCAACTTAATTACAATTGAATGACTACCGAATGACAATTGAATGTCTCTTATAACAATGATTAACTCTGTATATCTCCAATGATCAAACAAGCAAGATTTTTAATTAGCAATACCGATGTAAAAAAATGCCCGCCGCCCGACCGGCCCGAATATGCTTTTATCGGACGGTCGAATGTGGGTAAATCATCGCTCATCAATATGCTTGTTGGACAGAAAAGCCTGGCCAAGGTATCGGTAAGGCCTGGAAAGACGCAGTTGATCAATCATTTTATCATCGACGAAAGCTGGTATTTGGTTGATTTGCCGGGTTATGGATATGCCAAAATTGCGACTTCAGTAAAAGAGAAATTTCAGAAACTAATAAGCAGGTATATCCTGAACCGCGAAAATCTTTATTGTTTGTTTGTGCTGATCGACATCCGGCACACGCCCCAGAAAATTGATATTGAATTCATAACATGGCTGGGCGAAAACAATATTCCGTTCGCCATTATTTTTACCAAGGCTGATAAACTTGGGAAAGTTACCGCAAAGAAAAATGTAGCCGATTATACCATGGAATTGAAGAAGATATGGGAGGAATTGCCACCTGTTTTGGTCAGTTCGTCGGTTGACGGAACCGGTCAGGATGAAATTATTTCATTCATCGAGAACATCAATAAAACTTGATGTTTTAGCGGTTATACCCAATTCGTTATTGGTTCCGAAAAGTTATTTTGAAGTATTGTTGGCTAACTTGCAAATGAAATTCAAGAGATATGAGCAAGATTTTTTTACCTTTGCCGCAATTCCAAAACACAAATTTTAAATAGGAAGTAATGTCAAGAAAAGCTCCTCTCAAAATTTTTCCGTGTACAAAAAGTGTGGATTTAACCAAACGTATTTGTGAAGGTTTGGGAGTTGAAATTGGAAAAACTTCCTGCCCGATTTTCTCGGATGGCGAGTTTGAACCATGCTACGAAGAAACCATTCGTGGTTCGCATGTCTTCATCATCCAATCGACTCCGCCACCTGCTGATAACCTTATGGAATTGCTGCTCATGATCGATGCAGCAAAACGTGCTTCGGCTTACAAAATTATTGCTGTAATTCCCTATTTTGGCTATGCTCGTCAGGATAGAAAGGATAAACCGAGAGTTTCGATTGGCGCCAAATTAATCGCCGATTTGCTTTCAACTGCCGGTGCCGACCGCATCATAACAATGGATCTTCATGCTGATCAGATTCAGGGATTTTTTAATGTTCCGGTTGATCACTTATACGCCTCTTCGCTTTTCATTCCTTTTATCGGCAAAATGGGGCTCAAAAATCTGGTAGTTGCATCGCCCGATGTAGGAGGAACCAAACGAGCAAATACCTACTCTAAGATGCTTGGGACCGATATGGTTATCTGCCATAAGTCACGGGCAAAAGCAAATGTTATTGGTAGTATGACATTAATCGGAGACGTATCAGGAAAGGATGTTATATTGGTTGACGATTTAATTGATACTGCCGGAACCATTGCGAAAGCTGCCGATTTGATGATGGAAAAAGGAGCAAACAGCGTGCGGGCCTTTGCTGCACATGGTGTTCTTTCAGGTCCTGCTTACGAAAGAATCGAAAAATCGGCTTTGGCAGAGGTGTACTTTACCGACTCAATCACAGGAAAACAGGAATCATCAAAAATTAAATACATCCCGATTGCGAGCGCATTGGGCGAAGCAATCGAAAGAGTTTATAAAAATCAGTCAATTAGTTCGATGTATTACGGCTAATTGTATATATTTGCACCGCTTTTTCCAATAAGCACATGTTATGCATGCTGTTTGCCCTTTCATCGAAAAGGGAGGACTGAGTACCATAATTTAAATTTTAAAAAAAGAAGTAAAAATGAAATCGATTTCAATTAAGGCCACAAAAAGAGAAGTTCTTGGTAAAAAGGAAACCAAAAAACTTCGGGCAGAAGGATTTGTACCTGGAGTACTTTATGGAGGTGACGAGCCTGTCCATTTCTATGCTCTGGAAAAAGAATTCAAATCACTGATTTATACTCCAAACGTTTATCTGGTTGATCTGGATATCGACGGAACTGTTTGTCAGTCAATTATTCAGGATAGTCAATTTCACCCGGTAAAAGAGCAGTTGTTACACGTTGATTTTCTTCGCACATCTGACGACAAAACCGTAAAAGTTGAAATTCCGGTAAAAGTTGAAGGTTTTGCAAAAGGTATCCGCAACGGGGGTAAATTAAAACTGAACCTTCGTACATTGAAAGTAAAAGCAATGGTAAAATATCTTCCTGATACTATCAATATTAATGTAGATGATTTGGATATTGGACAGAGCTATAAAGTTGGTTCACTTCAGAGAGAAAATCTGGAATTCCTCAACGCAAAAGCTGTTCCGGTTGTAACTATCATGATTACAAGAGCTGCAAGAGCTGCAAAAGCTGGTGGTAAAGGTTAATCTGTAAAATAAATTATCTTGAAATACCTGATTGCAGGTTTGGGAAATCCGGGGAAAGAATACGAAAATACCCGGCATAATATAGGATTTAAAGTATTGGACGCTCTTGCAGATGCGTCCAATATTGTTTTTAGCGATGAGCGTTACGGTTGGAAAACCGAATATAAGTTCAAAGGCCGGACATTTGTTTTGCTGAAACCGGCAACCTATATGAATTTGAGCGGCAAGGCTGTCAATTACTGGATGCAGAAGGAAGGTGTCGGGATCGAAAATGTTTTAGTAGTTGTAGATGATTTGGCTTTGCCTTTGGGATCGTTGCGCCTTCGGGCCAAAGGCAGCGATGCTGGTCATAATGGGCTAAAGAATATTACCGAAGTACTTGGAAGTCAGGATTACGCAAGGCTACGCATTGGTATTGGCGATAATTTCAGGCAGGGAAAGCAAGTTGATTATGTATTGGGCGAATGGGACAAACAGGAGAAACTCGAATTGCCTGCTATTATTGACAACTCAATTGAAATTATCAAGAGTTTTGGTACAATCGGAGTTCAGCAAACCATGACTTTCTTTAATAAACGGAAATAATATGGCCGAGGGAATTCGCATCGATAAATGGCTTTTTGCTGTGCGGCTCTACAAAACGCGTAGTCTTGCTTCAGAAGAATGTCGGAAAGGCAAAGTAATGATTGGTGGAATGAACGTTAAGCCATCGCGCGAATTAAAAGTTGGCGAAACTATTCAAGTGCGCCGACCTCCGATTACCCGTAGCTATAAAATTCTGGCCCTTACCGAAAGCCGCATGGCGGCTAAACTTGTCCCCGAATTTATGGTCGAAACAACTCCCGCTTCTGAACTCAAAATTCTTGAGATGCAGAAACTTGATAGCCTTTTTAACCGCGAGCGCGGAACCGGAAGACCTACAAAAAAAGAACGCCGCGATATGGATGATTTTTTTGATGTGTAGGATATGCATGGGGCACGGGGCTGGGAGAAGTCGTGAAAGGGAGAGGGTAAGAAATAATTTCATCTCGTGTACTTGTGGACTCGGAGACAGCGCGCGACAGCTTGGAACTTGAAATTTGGAACTTGAAACTTTTATCACTATGTTGATTGCACAGGAAAAACGGAAAACGAATATTGCCGAATACATTTTATATATGTGGCAGGTTGAGGATTTGCTTCGGGCCTGTTCTTTCAATCCTGAATTGATTGAATCGAAACTTGTGAGTCGTTTCAATGCTGATGAGCAAACTGGTAAGGAAATAGCAGACTGGTACAACAATCTGGCGCTGGTTATGGAAAAGGAGCACATTAGGGAGAAAGGTCATTTGCAGGCGATTACCAATTTGGTGAGCGATTTAAACGAATTTCACCTGAAAATGGTTGCTACCCAGGTTGATGGTGAATATTTGCGATTGTATCAAAAAAACCGCGATGCAATCAGTGAATTTGCACAGAAATCGGGCAATTCGGCTAATAATGAGGTAGATGCTTGTTTGAGTGCACTTTACGGTGTGTTGTTGCTGAAACTAAAAAATACTGAAATTTCGCCGTTGACTCAAAATACTGTGGAAGGATTTGGCCGCATGATCGGGCACTTATCTGCGAGGTATATTCAGTTCGAAAACGACGACTTCGAGTTTTAGATAAAACTTCGCCTATCCTCTTCTGAAGGTAAATAGCACGATTTTCGCACCCCAAACCAAGGGTATCGATTTCGGGCAATCCACAAATATAATGAGTGCCGCCATTTCCGGGGAATAAATCTGAAGATTGCAGCCACTTTATAAATTCCACCCAATTCTTCGGCAATTTTTAGAACCGCATCAAAATAGCTGTAAGTTTTTTCTCCGTCAAAAACGATCACACTGTCACCCGGTTCTTTTGCTTCCGAATTCTGAAATGCCTGAAACAAAAATTTTTTGTTCCGGTCGGCCTTCAGGATAAAATTGACAGTACGGCTGCATAAAATGCAGATTCCATCAAATTGAACAAGTATTTTTCCTTCAGGAACAGCCGTACTCATTTTATACTTTTTTTGTAATCTTCAATCATTCCATCTCTTAGCCAATTTGCAACAGCCTGTCTGTTATCTGAAAGGATAAATCTTTGCTGGTCGCGTGTGTGGTTTATATTGCCCAATTCTAAGAAAACCGAGGGCGGAAATGAATTTTTGATCACGTAAAGATTGCGATCGGTAACAGATCCCCGGTATCCTCTGGTTGGTTGATGCCGTGCATATTTTTGACCGAATGTTTCCTTCAATGTCATGGCCATCTTTTTGCCTGTATCGCTTCTTTTATCGTGATAGAAAAATACATCAATGTTTTCTTTTTGACTTCTCGAATCTACGTGAATAACAACCTGCCGCTGGTATTTTCCTTTGTTTTGAGCGTAAAGTTTATTCACCGCATCAGTGCCCTGGCGAAGGCGGGCAAGCTGGTTGAGCGGAATCGGGCTGTCTGGAAAACAAACTTCATCTTTGTCGGGTTTTAGAAACTGCTCATCACGGATTCCATCGTTCGGATCGCGGATGATCATATAAATAGTTGCTCCGCGTTCTATTAGGTTGCGCGCCAGTCGCAGCGTTACATCGTATGCGTACTCATCTTCGCAAAGCATCTGGTTATAGAGTTTGCCCACTGCACCCGGATCGGGGCCGCCGTGTCCACTCATTAAATAATAAACTGCCTTGCTAAGTTCACGGCTTTTAATGGTAATATCTTTGTACTTATTGCCGAAAATCTCATAAACGATTTTTTCCTGTGAGATTTCAGTTACAGGTGCCGAATCCTGAATTGCAGTGCGCTTTTGTTCAATAACCGGCAATCTGTAAGTTTTTCCAATAATCAGTGCGTTTTCTTTTCCCAGTTTCGTTTTATTCAGTTCAATAAACTGGTCGAGATATTCTTTTGGTGGAAGCCCGTTTTGTTTAAGTACAGAATAGATACCATCGCCTTTTTGTGCTTTGATTGTTTTGTATTCTTGTGAGAAAGTTGAAAAATTCAATAGAATAAATACCGTGACGATTACTGTTTTTACTGTTTGTGGACCAAAAGGCAATATAATATTGAATGAAAGCATGGGCATTTTTATTTTATTGAGTCAAACGAATATCGTTCTGTTTTGTTTTTATCTTTATCGAGGTTCATCAAATTGACCATTCAGAATTACAATTTTAAATATACTTCAATGCGTCGTTCATTCTTCATTTTATTTGTCATTTTATTTTTATTTTCCTGCAACCGGCATCTGGTTGTGCGCGAAGTAAATACAAAGAATATTTCAGTTGATTTGAATGTCGGGCCGGTTGATTCGCAATTGGAATCGATCATTCGGCCATACAGAGACAGTATTGAACATGATATGTCAACGCTGGTTACCATCAGTTCGGCTCCACTTGTAAAAGGTAAGCCTGAAAGTAAACTTACCAATCTGGTTTCTGATATTTTGCTAGAATCCGGAACTGCTTATTGCCTGAATCAAAGTTTAAATATCAGGCCTGATGCCGCTTATGTGAATTATGGTGGTTTGCGGGCTTCGTTGCCTCAGGGTGAAATTACTGTAGGGCGGATTTTTGAATTAATGCCGTTTGAAAATGAAATTGTACTGATAAAAATTTCAGGAGAATCGTTTATAAAAATGGCCGAAAAGATTGCCGCAAGGGGAGGAGAGGGCGTGGCAGGAATGAAACTTGGCATTAGAAACGGGAAAATTTCAAGTTTAACTTCAGGAGGAAAAGCAATTGACCCGAAAGCTTTTTATTGGTTGGTTACAAACGATTATATTGCCAATGGAGGCGACCAGATGGATATGTTTTCAACTGCGGCGGAAAGAAAAAATACCCGGTTGAAAATCAGGGATGTTTTGATTCATACCTTGACTGATCGATATAAAAAAGAGGGAATTCTTGAGGTAAAAGAAGATGGGAGGATTTTTAATGAGCAATAGAAGAACTTTTATAAAGCAATCTGCTTTGGGCGGAAGTGCCCTTGCTTTGGGATTTATACCCGACGAATTGTTTGCTTCGGGCGAACTTTTAAAACTCACAGTAATGCATACCAATGATTTGCATTACCATATCGATCCGTTTTCTGATTCGCATGCTGAATATGCCGGTCGCGGAGGAATGTTGAGGCTTGCTTCGCTGGTGGCCAAATCACGCCTCGAAAATCCGAACCTGCTTTTGCTCGATGCAGGCGATATGTTTCAGGGTACGCCATATTTCAATTATTTTAAAGGCGACCTTATACTGAAACTTATGAGCCTTATGGGTTACGATGCCGGAACCATTGGGAATCATGAATTTGATAATGGAATTGAAGATATTGCTTCTGCGCTTCAGTTCGCTAAATTCCCGATTGTTTCGAGTAATTACGATTTTTCGGATACCATACTGTCTGGTATGGTGAAAAAATATCAGGTTTTGAAAAAAGGAGGAATCAAAATCGGACTTTATGGGTTGGGCATTGAATTGGATGGTTTGGTTGGTAAACTAAATTACGGAAACACACTTTTTCTGGATCCGCTGACAACTGCACTGGAAATTGAACAGCAATTAAAAATGGATCATAAATGCGATTTGATTATTTGTCTTTCGCATCTTGGTTTTTCCTACGCAAACAGTAAAATAAGTGACAGAAGTCTTGCGCCGCAAACAAAATATACCGATTTGATTGTGGGTGGCCATACCCATTCTTTTCTTGAAAAACCACTGTTACTAAATAATGCTTTAGGAAATCCGATATTGGTTAATCAGGCTGGCTGGGCTGCTTTGGCTGCCGGAAAGATTGATTTTGTTTTTGACCGAACAGGAAAAAAGAAAGCATTTTCGGCTGTCGTTAATATTCTCTAGTTTAAATTTCCTGATGGGCAGAAAAACGCTGTTAATACTTTCAATTATTTCAGGAATGTTGTTAAGCGTGCCCTGGTTGATACCTTCATTTTCGTGGATATTGTTTCTGGCTTTTGTCCCTTTGTTGATTGTTGAAGATCTGCTTGTCAGGAAAAATCAAAGCAGCAGCACTATACTTTTTTATAGTTTTACTACATTTATTATTTGGAACGTATTGTCAACCTGGTGGATAGCTTATGTATCTCTTTCAGGAATGATTTTTATTGCAGTTTTAAACTCCTTGCTGATGGCTTGTGTCTGGTGGCTGATGCATTTTGTACATCGCAAAATAACTGCACGAACCGGATATTTTTCGTTGATCGTCTTCTGGCTTGCTTTCGAATTTCTGCATTTTAACTGGTCGGTTCAATGGCCCTGGTTGACCTTGGGAAACGGATTTTCCAATGCCGGCAAATTGGTTCAGTGGTTCGAATTTACTGGAGTACAAGGAGGTTCGCTATGGTTATTGCTGATAAATATATCAATCTATGCTGTTTATAAAAGCTTTTCAGGAAAAGCGATTCTCAAAACTGTCAGTCTTATGGGGTTACTTTTTTTAATTATTGCACTTCCGGCAGGCTGGTCGTTATACCTTTATTATTCGTATTCTGAAACCGGCAAAACAACAAAAGTGGTTGTATTGCAACCCAATATAGATCCGTTTAGCGAGAAGTTTTCAGGAATTAGTGATAATGAGCAATCAATTCGATTAACCTCTCTGGCAGAAACTATTGTAACAAATTCTACTGAATATGTTTTGGCTCCTGAAACTGCGCTCCCTCCAATTTGGGAAGAAAAGGGGATGAAACAAAATCCGGCATTGAGGTTAATTGATTCGTTGATCTGCAAATATCCGCAGATAAAGTTTGTGGTTGGTGCAGTTACACAAAAAAGATTAGAAGCCAATCAACCGGTTTCATATACTTCGCGGCAATTGGATGATGGCAGTTTCTCCGATGTTTATAATTCTGCACTTTTAATCGATTCTTCTTCTGTTATGCAGGTTTCGCATAAAAGCATACTGGTGAGCGGTGTTGAGAAAATGCCGTTTCAAAAATACTTTTCTTTTGTTGGGAAGTACCTTGTTCATCTGGGTGGAGTTGCCGGAAGCTATACGCCTGCAAGCCAACCGACGGTTTTCTCTGGATCGAAGGATCAGAAAATTGGAACAGTAATCTGTTTTGAATCAGTATTTGGAGAATACGTTTCGGGTACGGTTAAAAATGGTGCGAATTTGATTTTCGTAATGACCAACGATGGTTGGTTTAAAGATTCTCCCGGGGTTTGGCAGCATTTTTCCTATTCCCGAATCAGGGCAATAGAAACACGACGATGTGTTGTTAGAAGCGCAAATACTGGTATTTCAGGAATTATTAACGGACGGGGAGATGTTGTTAAAGAAACCAAAGTGAATTCTAAAGTTGCAATAGGAGCGGACATCAATTTGAATGATGGAATTACTTTTTACGTGAGATATGGAGATTATTTAGGCACGATAAGCTTAATGTTATCAGTCTTGATTTTGATCTATCTGTTTTTGTTCGTTGGCGGGCAAAAAAAATCCGCATTAATTCGATTGTAAAAATCCCTAAGTAAAAGGATTTGAGTGCCTGACTGATCAAACTTCCTACGGTAGCAAAAGCTACTCCCGCAAAGCGGTACTGGGCCTGTTTTAGCAGTCAAAAGCTTTCTCGGGTCAATTAAAAATGTTGAATTTTCCAAACGCCGAATTAATGCGGATAATATCTTTTGACTTATATGTAAGAACGATTTGTTGATTCAAATATAAAGGACTATTTCCGAAATTCCAATTATCTCAGATGTTTTAATAACATGTTGTCAATATCTGCCTGATAACCAGATTGCTTACGAATCATATTTTTTTACATCCAAACTTTTTGATTTGATAATCGTACAAAAACCGTTATTTTATTGGCATTTCTGAATGCAGCTGCTTCTTGTTGACCCCAAAAAAAACTTCAAAAATGTCTCGATTTTTATTCTAATTGTTTTGCGAAAGAGAAAAGTAGTTCTATATTTGCACGCACATTCGCAAAGGCTGAATGAGTAGCTAAATCGAAAGACAATGGCTACTAAAATTTGAAAGTTTGGAATAGATTTTATTCTGTTACAATACCAAGGAGAGATGGGTGAGTGGCTGAAACCACCGGTTTGCTAAACCGACGTACGGGTCATTCTGTACCGGGGGTTCGAATCCCCCTCTCTCCGCACTTAAAATATATATTGAAATTTTTCGGGGTATAGCGCAGTCCGGTTAGCGCACCTGGTTTGGGACCAGGGGGTCGTAGGTTCGAATCCTACTACCCCGACAATATTTGCAACTCTGCTGGAAATCAGCTATTTACACAAAAATAGACAAGTTTTAGACGGAGTTATAGACAAAAATAGACGGTTTTGATTTTTCGTGTTGTTTTGGATTTGTTAGGCGTGGGGACGCTCATAAAATTCAAGCGAAATGAAAAGAGAAAAGCTGGTCAGGCTGCCGATCGTTTGCGATGCCGGTGGCGATATTTCAAAAAACTGGTTCGTCGAGTTTTATTGCCGTAATCCTAAGAACGGAAAATTCGAACGCCAGAAAATCTACAAGGGTATTAATAAGTTGCACACCACTGCCGAGCGCCGCAAGGCTGCCCAGGAGCTGTGCAACCTTTACACCGATAAACTCCGAAATGGATGGAGTCCGTACATGGACGATCTGGTGATTTACGAAGATAACCTTCAGTTTCAGACACACATTAAGGCGTACCGTCGTGCAAAATCAAAAAACGGGACCTTTAATTTCTTCTCCTCAAAGTTTTTAGATCACATCAAACAGTCAGTCGATCCGCAGGGAACCCTACCCACCTACCGCAGTAAATTGCGCTGTTTCAATGCATGGCTTGAAGAAAAGCAGATGCACGATGTCGATATTTCGTGTGTTGATCAGCCGGTGGTGTACGACTTTTTCTCATACATTATTAATGATTTGGAACGGTCGGCTATTACCGTCAAAAAATACCGGCAGATTTTAGGATCTGTTTTCGATTTTGTGAAGCGCGAACGCAAACTGTTTGTGAATCCTTGTTTCGATCTGCCAGCAACCCGGCGCATTAACGACCAGACACCGCAGCCTATTCAGGAATTCGACATTGCACCGTTTAAAGCGGCCATCAAGGAGCACGATCCGCAGTTGTGGCTGGCCATTAGTTTCGAGTATTACTGCTTTTTGCGCCCGGGCAAAGAAGTGCGTCTCCTGAAAATTGGCGATATAGATTTTGGCCGTGGCATGATACGGGTAACGCCCTGCAACTCGAAAACCACCGAGCGACATGTGCCAATTCCGCTGCAATTTCTGCGGATACTTCGCGAAGAGTACAAGCTGCATACCTTTAACCGCACGTTTTATGTGTTCGGGAAAACCGGAGAGCCGGGAATGCAGCATCTTTCGAAAAACATTTTGCGCTACCGGTTTGCCAAGTTCCGCGACGAGCTTTCGATGCCATCAATGTACAAGCTTTACAGCTGGAAACATACCGGAAACATACGGGCCGACGAAGCGGGAATCCCTCGCCGTGAAATTCAGCACCAGAACGGTCACACCTCTATGCAAACTACCGAAAATTACATGAAAAACAAGCGGGGCGTGGTGTCCGAAAACATCGTGAACCGCTTTCCTAAATTATAAGCAATCGCCCACCTACCACTTACCACATTTCAAACAAAAACCCCCGCGCCAACTCGTAGCGCGGGGGTAAACTTAAATTATGAAAAAAATCAAACTAACCAATAAACCTATGCCTGCGAATCGGCCCGGATGGTGCAACGGGATCTCGACTCAATATTTTGTATGATTATTTTACTTATAAGTGAATTTTCATATCTATAACAAAAATTCGGACTCGCGAACTGTTTAAAATTGATTGATTGCATAATCACTTTATCGGCTATTAAGTTAGTGCGTTGAGTAACAGAAACAAATTCCTGCACTTCAACACCACCTCCTTTCTCCACGATCGTTTCGTTGATGCCAACAAAATGATCAGTAACAATAGTGATTTGATCGAAACGCTGAACTGCGGCCATATCACCCAACTGGTAATCGGCTACAAAACTTACCTGACCAGGTGGCGAGCTGCTACTGTACCCGGAGGTTGGCAGCGTGAACATTAACCCGATCGCGAAAATGCAAATTGCAATAAAATGTTTCATGCGATGATGTTTTTGATTAGTAATTAAAATGAATACTCAAATTTTCAGAAATTTCCGGGCAACAGAAAGGACAGATTTTACAACTGGAGAATTGCGGAGGGAAATAATTATGGCAAGAACTAATAATATCCAAACAAAAAGAATCCAGCGGCGCGGAGCGGGTGCCTGCTTGGTGGTTTCTTCAGTTTTGGTGTCGGTTATTTCACTTATAAGTGAATTTTTTGCAGTCGCTTCGGCTTTAATGGCTTCGGTTTTGCCTTTCGCTTCGGTTCGGGTGCTGATCGTAATTTCTTCAACCGACTTTACCGGGCCGATCATGTCGGTGACGTCAACGGGTTGATAATACTCGGTTTTAATGTAAGTGGTTTCCGTGTCGCTCAAAGTGGTGGTGTCAATCGATATCAGCAATTGTGCGGCGGTGGTTTCTTTTACTTCGGTGGTGGTGGCGGCAATTACCCGCGACTCGGTGGCTTTCTTTGTCGATCTGCATCCTGATGCCAGGAACATGATCAGGAACATGATCAGGAGAATGTTTTTCATTTCAGTAAGTTTTATAGTTCAAAAACACGGATTGTCCAGCCTTTGTAGTACTTCCACTGTGTCGGGTTGTTTTTGCAGATGCGGTAATATTTGTAAAGCCGGTCGTATTTGTACAGTGTCAGAAATTGGTCGGAGGTCATTAATGGCCGGTCTTTCAGGTCGGCAATCGAATCCTGAAGCGTTACAATCAGCTCGTCGCTGGCTTTTTGCTGAAGCGTGAGAACTTCAATCGAATCGGCCAGTTTCAGGTATTCAGTTTTTGCAATCATTTCGGGTCGGTGGCAAGCTGCCAACAGGATCAGGAAAAAGAATAAAAATGTTTTCATAGTTGGTTGAGTTTAGTAATTAATTCGGGGGTGATTTTGCCGGTTATTTTTACTCCTGTAATAGTTTCAGCGCGACGGATGGCCGGTACAATTCCTTCGTTTACGGCAGCATCGAGTAACATTTCGGCAATGGACTGATTCTTTATTTTGTCGCCGCCAATCTTGCTCCAGAATTGGTGATAATAAAACATGCGGACTTCGTTCTGCAGCTGGGTGTCTATCTCAATTTCGTTGGGTGTGACTGGTTTTTTCGGGAATTTGCCAGCTTTTTTCAGCGAGTCGATAACGGTCCATCCTAACCAACCCGGCCAGAATTTGCGGGCGATGCCTTTGTAGGTTTCGCCGCCGCGGTCATCTGGATCATTTACATATCCGCCTTCCGACTTCAGGATTTTTCTGTATGCCAGGTTATAATCAGCCATTTTCGGGTGTTTTTTCGATGTCGACGCCTGTTTTTTCTTTTATGCGCGAGCTGAACAGTTCTGATATCTGGTTAAACCCTTCCCAGTTGGTTATTTTGAAAGCGTTTTTAACGATCGAAAACAACAGGATACCAGCGATAAACCAGCCAATGATGTTGTAGGTTGGCAGGTACTCCTGGTGGCATGTGGTATCCCACAAAAAGGCCATTGTAATTAGGACCAGCGAAATAAGCATGCGGGGGAAAGTGGTTCGCCATACTATTTTTGTGCTGAATTTTTCGCCTCGTAACTTACGGGCAGCCCAGTAGCCAAACAGCATGTCGATCAGGAAAAACAGAATAATGAGGTGAACCAGGTCTTTTATTGGCAGAAAATAGCCCAGTACAGCAGTGGCCGATCCGCAGATTGTTTTCCAGACCCAATCAGCAAGGTCTCCAAGATTCAGGTAGTTGTCCATGTCGTTTTTATTTCAAACTTAACGGGTACCGGCTCCCCGCGAAAGGACAAAAAAAGCGACCGAAGCCGCCTTTTTTTATTGTTTCTGATTCAAATAGTCGCTCAATGTGAACCTAAATTAATCCACTTGAGTTTAATTTAGATTTGATGATATTTGACGCATATTGATGCCCCTAATTT
>JAHEYU010000024.1:9203-71562 GCA_023251435.1 Bacteroidota bacterium | reverse complement strand
CCATAACTTTAAACAAAAAACCATGACAACGAAAAATATCTCCCTTTTACTAATCCTGCTGATTACAGTAGGATTTTCGGCAGCAGCCAAAGAAAAACCAGTACAGCTTAAAAAGTTTAAGAGTATTGATATCGGGAAACCCGCACTTGCCGGATCGACTGCAATAATGAATGATGGTATTGGTCTGACAGCCGGAGGTGCAGACGTTTGGGGAGTAAAAGATGAATTCAGGTTTTCGTATCTCGAACAAACCGGCGATTTCGATCTGGTTGCCCGAATTGAAAGCCTGACCGCACCCCATCTATACACAAAGGCAGGATTGATGGCCCGCGAGCAGCTTTCGGATAACAGCCGTCACATCTTTTTCCAGGTATTTCCGAATAACAACCCACGCAATAAAAACAACGGAGGATACGAATTTCAGTACCGTGCTGATCAGGCTGGCGAGATGAAAGCCATCTACCCTAACCGGTTTGATGGTACTCCCGAGTTTCCTGTGAATTATCCAAATACATGGATAAGGCTGAAACGCGCAGGCAATGAATTTACCGGATTTTACAGCTCGGATGGAAAAAGCTGGAAAACTTTTGCTTCTTACAAGCTGGAACTTTCAAAGAAATTGTACCTGGGAATGGCCGTCACTTCGCACAATACCGCAGAAACTGCAACGGCCGTTTTCCGTGACATTTCATCATTTAAGTAAAAGTATTCAGTGGTCAGTCGCAGTTGGCAGTTCAATCGTTAATTCAATCAATTTGTCATTTTATGCAAAAAGCAATCTGTTTTTTATTCGTCTTTTTAATTGTAGTAAGCGGCTTTAGCCAGAAGTTTGAGGCAGAAACCGCCACTCTTGCAGGTGGAGCTACAAAACAGGCCAGCAGCACTGCTTCAGGCGGTTATTACGTAGCTCAAAATGGAGGAAGCCTTACTTTCAATATAAAATTAGAAACCGAAGCTTTCTACAATATTTATATTCAGGTGGCATCGCCCGCCGGGTATAAATCAAACAATCTGATTGTTGATGGTTCTTCAATCACTTTTGCCACCGAACAGAATTCGAACTACATCAAACTTAAAGCGGTAAATTTCCTGAAGCTGGCAGCCGGTGATCACAAAATACAAATCACCAGATCATGGGGTTATATCAATATCGATTATATAGAATTCGAAAAAGCAGATCCGGCGGCCCGTTTTAACATCAACAAAACACTGGTAACACCCAATCCATCAGACGAAGTGGTAAAACTCTATAAATTTCTGTACGACAATTACGGCAAAAAAATCATTTCAGGAGTTATGACACTGGGCAGTATGGACGAGGTTACCTGGCTAAAAACCAATACCGGCAAAGAACCGGCGCTTGTTGGCCTCGATTTCATGCATTGTGGCCGCGGATACACATGGTACAACGATTTGGAACCCGGAAACGATGCGCAAAAGTACTACAACAAAAATGGTATTTCGGCAATTTGCTGGCACTGGCGCGATCCCCTGAAAAAAACAGAAGCGTTTTACACGAAAGATACTTCTTTTGATATTTCGAAGGTTTTTGATGAGACTTCGGAAGAATACAAAGCCATGATTAAAGACATCGACTATATCGCCGGACTGCTTAAAAAATTGCAGGACAATAAAGTTCCGGTTATCTGGCGGCCTTTGCACGAAGCCGCAGGTGGATGGTTTTGGTGGGGCGCCAAAGGTGCTGCTCCCTGTAAAAAACTGTGGCAGGTGATGTTCGATCGCATGGTAAATTACCACAAACTGAACAACCTTATTTGGGTCTGGACGCGCGAACCAAACGACGACGCCTGGTATCCCGGCGATGAGTATGTTGATATGGTTGGCCGTGATATCTACAAAACAGGCGATCATGGCTCGCAGATTCTCGAATTTAATGACATGAACAACCGTTATGGCGGTAAAAAAATGGTCACAATCAGCGAAAGTGGCTCTTTTCCTGATGTCGATAATCTGATCAAAGACGGAGCTGCCTGGTCGTGGTACATGCCTTGGTATGGAGGTTTTACCCGCGAAAGCACTTACAATTCACTCGACCTTTGGAAGAAAATGTTTGCAAGCGATTACGTGCTGACGCTCGACGAAATGCCCAATTTAAGAACATACACCTCAACAAGTATGATGGGAGAAAAACCCAAAAATTTTAAGGTCTTTCCAACCTATTTTTATGAAACGATCAATGTTCATTCTGATAAGTTGATTCAAACCGTTTCTGTTTACAATCAACTCGGAGTTCCAGTAAAAACAATGAAGCCTGAAGGTGGAAAAACTGTTGTTTCGTTTTCCGGATTTCCTTCAGGAATGTACATGGTAAAAGTTGATGAGAATGAAGCTGTGAAAGTTTTTAAGAGATGAAACGACCATGTGAAAATCTTTCTCACACAGGAGGATGATTATTTGGGAGTTCCATGTGGCAATTAAAAAACAAATTATAAACACATGAAAACAGTGTTCAGTCTCAGTAGTCAGACGCCGGAATAGCTCCGTAGGAGCGACATATTGGTAGCCCGGGGTGTAACGAGGTACGAGTGAAACCCCGGGATAAAAGAACCAGTAATAAATCGTCCGCGGAAAAACGGAGATAGAGGAGATAATTATCCTTCGGACGAAATGGTCATAATTTTAATAAATGGCACGATAGAACTTGAAATTTAAATAAACCGAATGAACATGAAAACCTCTTCATTAACAATTTTCATCCTATACTTGATTTTAATAGTATCGACTGCTTTTGCCCAAAAGGCAAGCGTTCAGATATTTCCTGAAATTAAAAGACAAGTTATAAAATCGATCGGCGGAAATTATTGTCAGGCCAACTATTCGCAACATGCCGCCGACGCCATTGGCGACGAAACGCTCAAACAGTTTCGGCCAACGCATGTTCGGGTGGCCTTGCCAATGCGGCTCCGGAATGCAAATTTTGAAGATTACCGTGGCGTCAATTATACCAAACAGCCTTTGGTTGTTGAGGTTCTGGACGAACTGAAACGCATGAAAAATGAATTTGGCGTGGTAAACTTCACCATTTCGGTGTGGGATGTGCCCGATGAATTGATTGCCGATCCAACGAAAAAGGCTCAACGGGTCATCAAGTCTGAAGCGTACGACGAAGTAATTCAAATGCTTACCGACTTTTTCCTGAAAGCTAAAAATGAATATGGCGTCGAAATCGATCAGTTTTCGTTTAACGAGTCTGACGGTGGCTACCAAATCATCTTCTCGCCCGAAGCAACCATCGCTTTTGTGAAAAAAGCCGGACTGAAATTCGAAGAAGCCGGACTGAAAACCAAGTTTTTACTGGCCGATACCGCTCAAACCAAAGGAACTGTTGAATTTGCTACCCGCATTATGGCCGATCCTTCGATCTGGAAATTCCTTGGCCCATTAAGTTTTCATTGCTGGTGGTCGGAAAATATTCCGGACAACGAATTCGAGCGAATTGCCGGTTTCGGAAAAGCCTGGAACAAAGAAGTATGGTGTGCCGAACTGGGTTTCGACGCAATGGCCTGGCAAATAAAAGACATGAACAAAAGCTATGATTACGCGCTGCGCTTCGCCAAAATTTCGCATCGCATGATTAAATATGCCGAAGTGGAAGTTTCGCTTTACTGGACCTGGCAAAACAATTACGCTATCATGTCGGCCGACCTTCAGGAAAAATACCCGTCGTATTTCGTCACCCGCCACCAGGTCGATTTTATGAATACCGGTACACAAATCGTTCATTCCATCAGTTCCGATCCTGAAATTATGGCCATCAGCGGCATTCGCGCAGATGGAAGCCGCATCCTGCAACTCATCAACATGAAGAAAACAGCGGTAACTGCCGAAGTTTCAGGATTTGAATCTCAAAACATTGATGCAACTTCGACTACCGAAAGCAGCAACTGGGAAATACAGAAAAACATCGCAAAAACAAAAAACGGGAAGGTTGAGTTGCTGTTAAAATCAGAATCGGTGAATACTTTTGTGTTTAACTGATTAGCCGCACAACCAATTCAAAAAAAAATATCTGTTACTGAATGAAATTAAACCACTGACAATAAAATAACTAACACATGAAAAAACTATTAACCATTCTGCTTATCGTCACAGGTCTGGGCACGTTTGCAGCCAAACCACAACCTTCCGATCCGAATGCAACCAGGGAAGCAGTAAAAATGTATCAGAAAATGCTGAAACTTCAGCAAAAAGGACTAATGTTCGGGCATCAGGACGCGTTGGCTTATGGAACCAGCTGGTATGCCGAAGAAGGACGTTCGGACGTTAAAGATATTTGCGGCGATCATCCGGCGATTTTTGGATGGGAATTGGGTCATTTGGAACTTGGTGATAAATACAGCCTCGATTCGGTATTTTTCGACAATATCCGCAAAGGAATTCAGGATGCTCATAAAATGGGCGGATTCAATACCATCAGCTGGCACTTCAGGAATGTACTTACCGGCGGAACATCATGGGATGTAAGTTCGAAAAAGACAGTCGCAGCAATGATTCCCGGCGGCGAAAAACACGAAGAATACAAAAAATACCTCGATATTCTTGCCACTTTTATGCTTAGCCTGAAAACCGATAAAGGCACTTTAATCCCGGTTTTCTTCCGTCCGTTCCACGAACACACCGGAAGCTGGTTCTGGTGGGGCAAAAATCTTTGCACGGTTGACGAGTACAAAACGCTGTGGCGCTTCACTGTAAACTACCTGCGAAACGAAAAGAACCTCCATCATTTGCTTTATGCCTATTCTACCGACCGATTTAATTCCGAAGAAGAATACCTGGAACGCTATCCCGGTGACGACCTGATTGACATGGTTGGTTTCGATTTATACGATCGTGGACCTGAATATGCTGCAACACTCGGCAACTGCGTAAAATTGGTTTCGAAAATTGGCAACGAAAAAGGTAAAATAATTGCGGTAACCGAAGCTGGCGGACCGATTTCAAAAAACACAGAGTGGTGGACAAAAATAATCCTCGAAACCTTGCGCCCTTACAAAGTATCGTATGTTTTGGTGTGGAGAAATCCATTTAATCAACCGCCCCACGTAGCTTTTGGCCCCTACAAAGGATGCCCGAGCGAGCAGGATTTTATCAAATTCTATAATGACCCTAAAACATTGTTCCTGAAGGATATAAAATAGAATAGATTTCCGGAATATTACCGATCGTCATAAAAGTCAGTCAATTGTCATTTGGTGGTCATTAAGTTGCCATGAAATGACAATTGACTTTTAAGACAGCCTCTTTACGAAAAGCGGTTTGTAAACCGGCCCCTGCTGTGTCAGAATACTTTCGTAAAGTACAATACGATCTATCGAAACATTATCAAACCGGAATTTCCCGTAATCTTTCAGTAATTTTTCAAAAGCCTGACGATCTTTAAGAAATTTTATTCTGCCCAGCGTGAGGTGTGGTTTCAGTGGTTTATTATCAAAAGTAAATCCATTTTGACGGAGCAAATCGCCTAACATTTCACGGGCAGGCAGCAATGAATGCAAATCTTTCAGGCCAATCCAAAAAATTCTGGGCTTACCGGTGTCAGGAAACACCCCCACCCCATTCAATTCTGTACCGAAAGACTTAGTCTCATCAAACGACACATCAATCAAGTGTTGCAGCAATGTAATTTGCGAAATAGCCGTGTCGCCCAGAAAAAACAAAGTAATGTGCCAGTTACCGGGATTTGTCCAGCTAATCAGATTGTTGCACAATTTCCGGTCGTTCTGCCAGTTTTCAGTAGCAATTACAGTACTGGCCGATTGGACAGGAATGCCAATAAAGAGACGTTTCATAACAAAAAATTAAATACCGGTTTCAGAACTTTTAAGGCACAATTTGGTTTAAAGAAATATCTTAAATTTCAGCAAAAAAAATGGAAAACGAAGCAATTCTTATTGAACAGGTTTATCAGTCTCCGGCAGATACTGTTTGGAAAGCGATTACCGATAAGGAAGCCATGAAGCAATGGTATTTCGAATTTCAGGAATTTGTTCCTGAAGTGGGCTTCGAATTTCAATTTTGGGGTGGCCCTGCTGAAGACCGTCAATACCTGCATTTATGCAAAATCACCAAAGTTATTCCGGAGAAAAAACTATCGTACAGCTGGCTTTACGATGGCTACGATGGCAATACGCTGGTAACTTTTGAACTATTTGCCGAAGAAAATCAAACCAGACTGAAACTGACGCACGAAGTTTTTAAGCCTTTTCCGGCGAGTAATCCCGATTTTGCAAGAGAGAACTTTGTTGAAGGTTGGAATTGGATTATTGGCACTTCATTAAAAGAGTATCTTGAAAAACAACCAATTACATAACCACAATCTGACAAAAATGAAAATAGCAGCTATTATTGTCCGTGTTTTGATGGGTCTCATGTTCGCATTCTCATCAATAGTCGTACTCTTCAACCTTATACCGCAACCCGAATTAACTGGCGACATAAAAACATTTATGGATGGCTTAGCAGTTTCGGGTTATATGATGACCACAGTCAAAATTATCGAACTGGTATGTGCCGTAGCATTTATCTCCGGAATGTTTGTACCTCTGGCAAATGTGGTAATATTTCCGATTAACGTGAATATTCTGTTGTTTCACATTTTTCTGGCTCCTGAAGGATTGGTAGTTTCGATACTATTAATGCTTGCAAACCTGTTTCTGGCATACTATTACCGCGACAAATACAAGTACATTCTTAGGGCAAAGTAATTTTCTCAAATCCGAAATCACTGTTATTGAATAAATGTGGTTCTATAACGTATAGTGTGGTCAAATCATTTATCAATTTTAAGTTACATTCTAAAATAAAGTCCGTTAGCTGTCAGAAAGCGGCAGAGCCGCCCCGATTAATCGGGGTAGTAAAAATTTGATAAAAGTCTGAGAGGTGCAGCGCACCGAAATACATGCATCTATTATTTGTATTATTTCGGTGCGCTGCACCTTTTACGTGTCTTGCAAACTATATGCTATAAATATCAACGGTGCTCTGCACCTAAAAATGCTTGCTTTATAATACCCATACCAGAGGTTATAGAACCATAAATGTTAAAAAGCTGAAAGATCATATCCTGAAAGATTTTTTTATCTAGCTTTAGGTGTTAAAAACAAGCTGAAATATGAAAACTTTTGGATTTACAATTTTAGTTATATTACTGATTTCATGCAGCTTATCAGCACAAATAAAACTAATTTTCCAGGCTGATTCGGTGACCAAAGGAGCAGACTCCTTGAAATTTTCTCAGTTTAAAAATGATTTAAAACCCGATCCGTTTGACACGAAACGACCAAAACAACTATTTCCCAATAGCAAGCAGCTTCAAAAAAGTCCAAATCTGGCACTTTTACCAAAGCAAAAGTTCTTTCGGGATCAAAATTATAATATGCCGGTTACGAAGCCCCACTTTAAATCAAATATGCCGGTTATGAAACCCGATTCGACAATTCATTTTCATTTGCTGATCAAACGATCGACAGAAATAAAATGATGTTCATACTTCCTTTTTGTCAACAAATTGTCAGCTAACGGAACTTTTAATATATTTACGAATCAAAAAAAAGTCAGGTATTGTATTTCGCAGAATGGGAGACCTTCAGATTCCTTTTCTCATAATAGATGAATGATAGATTTGCAGCGGATAATATGAAAAAACAGCTAACCTTACTTCTGATTGTCCTGATTTTTTTCTCATGTTCAAGGCAGGAGGATAAAAATAAATCATCTGTTTTTTCGCCTGAAACCATCGAAGTTCATGGCCATTTTATTAATTCTGACAGCATTGCACAACCCATAACTCTCACTGCCGGAAACCCAATTATTATTAAGGCCGGAAAACCTACTGAAGTACAGTCAGGCGACAATGTGAAACCAGCCGCATTGCCAGATATAACGATGGCCGGAATTCCTGAAATGATCACTCCCGGCGAAAACGGGTATTTAGTTCCCAAAGAAGTCGCTTCGGCCGGGCATACATTTCTATCAGGCATTCCCGAAATAGTGATTGCCAAAGATGCCTACAGCAAAGATATTAACCCCTATAGTTTTACTGCCTTTGGTACAATTCAGGGATTAAAGCACAACCAGATCAGATGCCTTATTCAGGACCGCAGCGGAAACCTTTGGTTTAGCAACGATGATGGTGTTTCCCGATACGACGGAAAATTCCTCACCCACTTTTCGGTAAGGAACGGATTAAGCCACAACATCGTGTTAAGTATTATGGAAGACCGCGAAGGATCACTGTGGTTCGGTACTTTCGGGGGCGGCGTGACCAAATACGACGGTAAGCATTTCACACATTTTACCGAAAAAGAAGGATTAAGCAACAATATTGTGAATTCGATCCTTCAGGATAAAGACGGAAATTACTGGATTGCAACTTCTGGTGGAGGCGTCTCTAAGTTCGACGGGAAAATATTTACCCATTACACTGCCAAAGAAGGTTTGGCAAGCAACCAGATCAGAACCATCTACCAGGATAAAGACGGAATGATCTGGTTCGGTACTTTTGGAAATGGAGTAAGCCGATTCGATGGAAAAAGCTTCATGAATTACAATGCCCGGGAAAATTTCCCGGGCAACCAGGTAGTTTCCATGTTTCAGGACAAGCAAGGAAATATGTGGTTTGGTACTTACAAAACCGGGGCTATAAAATACGACGGAAAATATTTTTATCAGTACACTACCAGGCAGGGAATAAGTGACGACAATGTTTTGTGCATGCTTGAGGACGGACAAGGATCGATGTGGTTTGGTACTTCTGGTGGTGGAATTTCAAAACTTAGCGGTACAAATTTCACCCATTACACTGAAAAAGAAGGATTAACCAATAATTATGTGCGTTGCTCGCTGATCGACAAACAAGGCAACCTGTGGTTCGGTACACGCGATGGTGGTTTGGTTAGGTTTAATGGTAACCTGTTTACTCATTTTACTGAAAACGAAGGCCTTGCGAACAACAAAATTCTGGAAATTTTCCAGGACGGATCGGGCAATTTGTGGTTTGGCGGCTTCGCAGGCGGAATCACAAACTATGACGGCAAAAAATTCAGTAATTATTCTCTCAGGCAAGGACTGCTCAACGACCGCATTTATAGCATCCTGGAAGATAACGATGGAAATATCTGGTTTGGTTCTGATGGAATGGGCGTGGCAAAATTCGATGGTGAGTATTTCTATCATTATACCCAGAATGAAGGATTATGTCACAATGGAATACGAAAAATTTTGAAGGACAGGAATAACAATCTATGGTTTTGCAGTTACGGTGGTGGTGTTTCAAAGTTCGACGGGAAAAATTTCGTGAATTATTCGGCAGAATCAGGGATCGGCAGCAACGAGATTTTGTGTATGCTGGAAGATAAAAGCGGTAACCTGTGGTTTGGTACCGACGACAATGGCGTTACCAGATTTGATGGAAAGCACTTCACACGTTTCAGCGAAAAAGAAGGACTTAGCCACAATAATGTAGCCAGTCTTTTGCAGGATAAGGATGGCAATATCTGGATTGGAACTTCTGGTGGTGGAGCTACCCGCTACGATGGTAAATTGTTTACAAAATTTACGGAGAAAGAGGGCTTGACCAATAATTATATAACTAGCCTTTTTCAGGATAAACGTGGAAATATTTGGATGGGAACCAGATTAGGTCCAAATATTCTGGCTCCCGGAATGATAGAAACAAAAATTGACAGGACTGAAATTCCCCTTTTCAAAAACTACACTTACGAAGATGGTTTTCTGGGTATTGGATGCAACATGGATGCAGTATTAGAAGACAAAAATGGGATGATTTGGATTGGATCGACCAGCCGCTTAACAGCCATCGACCCCAAAGGCGAAGTTGCTGATACAGTCACTCCCAATATCCAGCTAACAAATATTCAGCTTTTCAATAAAAATATTCCGTGGATAACGCTGGAAAGTAAAATGGATACCAGTTTTGTACTCGAAAACGGTGTTAAAGTGGGCAATTTAAAATTCAGCAATATCTCGAAGTGGTATTATCTTCCCGAGAATTTAAGCCTTGCCCACAACAATAATTTTCTGACTTTCAGCTACATTGGTATTTCTCAAAAACAGAATCAGAAGATTAAGTATCAATACCTGCTTAAAGGGCTCGACGATAGCTGGAGCAACCTCACCGATCGCACTGAAGTTTCTTATGGGAACCTGAAGCCCGGCAAATACCTTTTTAAAGTTAAAGCAATGAATAGTGAAGGACTCTGGAGCAACGAGTACCACTATAATTTTACAATACGTCCGCCGTGGTGGAATACCTGGTGGTTCTATATTTTGGCAGGGATTACGTTTATATCATTAATTTTAAGCTATATCAAATGGAGAGAACGCGAACTGGAACTTCAAAAAGAACTTCTGGAAATAAAAGTTAAGGAACAAACCTCTGAACTGAAACACAAAAACGAAGAGCTGCAAGACAAGAACGAAGAACTGATTACTACAAATTCAGAAAAAGATAAATTCTTCTCCATCATCGCACACGATGTTCGCGGACCATTGAGTTCTTTTTTGGGCTTAACAGAAATTCTGGCAGAGGACCTGCAATCGTTTACACTGGATGAAATACAGCACATGACCGGAACAATGCGAAATTCGGCAGCCAATCTTTTCGAATTGCTAGGCAACCTGCTCGAATGGGCACGAATGCAGCGTGGACTAACTACATACAACCTTGAACTTCTGAATCTTAGAAAAGTACTAACCGAATCAACGGAAGCAATTTATCAGGCTGCCCGAAATAAGTCGGTTGACATTGTTGTAGATATTCCTGCCAATATGAAGGTGATTGCAGATAAAAACATGCTCGCATCGGTTGTTCGCAACCTAACTTCGAATGCGGTTAAATTCACAAATAAGGGTGGAAAAGTAAGTATCGTGGCAAAAGCTTCGGGCAATAACTTTGTGAAGATTTCGGTAACCGATACCGGTATCGGAATGAAAAAACAGATGGTCAACGACCTCTTTAGTTTAGATGTAAATACAAGCAGACCCGGTACCGACGGAGAACCAAGTACAGGACTCGGATTGTTGCTTTGCAAGGATTTCGTGGAAAAACAGGGAGGCCGTATATGGGCCGAAAGCAAAGAAGGAAAAGGAAGTACGTTTAATTTCACACTGAAGCTTTCGTAAAAAATCTAAACTTAAATTAACAAATAATGAAAAACTCGTTGAACTTCGTTTTAATCCTGATAGCACTGATGGCCTTATCAGTAAATGCAGCTTTTGCAGAAATTAAATTGCCTGCCATTTTTTGCGACAATATGGTATTGCAGCAGAAAACTGATGCCGCGATTTGGGGCAAAGCCGACAATAACTCCTCTGTCAAAGTTTCCACCTCCTGGAATGGCAAAAGCTACAGCACAAAAACTTCAGCTGACGGGAGCTGGAAATTGAAGGTTGCCACTCCAAAAGCAGGCGGTCCATTCGAAATTACCATCAGCGACGGGAAACCGCTGAAATTGAAAAATGTACTGGTTGGCGAAGTATGGGTTTGTTCGGGCCAATCGAACATGGAAATGCCAATGAAAGGTTTTAAGAACCAGCCAATACTGGGTTCATCGGATGCAGTTGCGTTATCGGCTAATCCAAATATTCGCCTTTTCACAGTAAAAAAAGCCACCAGTCTCGAACCGCTTGACGATTTTTCGGGAGACTGGAAAACATGCATTCCTGAAAATGTTTACGAGTTCAGCGCTACTGCTTATTATTTTGGATTGATGCTGAACAAGGCACTTAATGTTCCAATCGGACTGATCAATTCCAGTTGGGGAGGTACACGTATTGAGCCGTGGATCAGCGAAATGGGCTGTAAAAATTTCGATTGGGTAAAACTTCCGGAGAAAAAGCCTGTTGAAAATTTATCGCAACAGACACCAACCGTTCTTTTCAACGCAATGATCAATCCAATTGTGGGCTACGGAATTCGGGGAGGAATCTGGTATCAGGGCGAATCGAACCGAAACGAACCCGATAAATATGCCAAATTAATGCCCGGATTGATTGAGAACTGGCGCTCGGTTTGGGGCATTGGCGAATTCCCGTTCTATTTCGTTCAAATTGCACCCTTCGACTATGGCACATCCGGTCTAAACTCTGCTTACCTGCGCGAAGCACAATTGAAAGCCTCGACTGCCATCCCGAACATTGGTATGGCGTGTATTATGGATATTGGCGAAAAAGACTGTATTCATCCGGCCGGCAAAGAAATCGGCAGTAAACGACTTGCACTGCTGGCCCTGGCTCAAACTTATGGGATGAAAGGCATTGCTTGCCAAAGTCCGGTAATGAAAGAAATGAAGTTTGCTGAAGGAGTGGTTAAACTTACGTTCGGCCACGCACCGTTGGGACTCACTTCCTACGGAAAAGAATTATCGAATTTCGAAGTTGCCGGGGCAGGCAAGCGTTTCTTTCCAGCCAAAGCATTCATTACAAATGCTGGTGTAACAGTTTTCTCTCCATTGGTTTCGGAGCCTGTTGCTGTGCGCTATGCCTTCAAAGATTTTGTTACAGGCGATTTATTTAGTACCGACGGGTTGCCGGTATCATCGTTCAGAACTGATACATGGGAAGCTGAATAATAATAACGATTGCACACTCATAATACAATCTGATAAAAAGCGCTTTGGACAAATGTCCAAGGCGCTTTTTATGCAATAGTTTCGCTGTTCAAAGCTTTGACCCTCGAAACCATTAAAGTAATACCAATGCCAAAAAAACCGATTACTGCAAACGAGTAACGCAATCCGGCAGCTTCGGCAATATACCCGATTAGGGGCGGCCCCATCAGAAACCCGAGAAAACTAACACTCGAAACGGTTGCCAACGCAATTCCCGGCGGAACTTTGCTGTAGCGCCCGGCTGCGCTGTAAACTGTTGGCACGATGCTCGAAACCCCCAAACCAACAAGCATAAACGCCAACGTAGATGGAATGAGGTAAGGGAAAAATACCGCAGTAAACAGCCCGGTGGAGATCATCACCCCGCAGATTTGCAGCAAGCTCTTCCGGCCAATTTTTGAAATAAAATAGTCGGCTACAAAACGTCCTGAAGCCATCATGATCATAAAAGAGGTATAACCCAGAATAACCAACGAATCGGGCGCTTTAACCACATCTTTGAAATAGATGCCGCTCCAGTCGAACATGGCTCCTTCGCTGGCCATACTACAAAAACCAATGATACCAAGCTGAACCAACACAGTATCGGGTTTCGAGAAAAATCTGCGTTTGGGTTCACTGGCGTTTGAACCAACTTTACCTCTGTTCAGGAATGGTTTGTTAAACCACAAAATAGCCCATACCAAAAGTATCACAAACGTAAAATGCCACAATGGAGGCGCTTTAAGGTTGATCATCGCCAAGCCAATCAATGCACCTGTAAACCCTGCCAGACTCCAGCCTCCGTGAAACGATGCCATAATTGGGCGTTCGTACAACCGTTCGGTAAGAATTCCCTGGGTGTTAATAGAGATATTGCAGGCATTACCGGCAACGCCAAAAGCAAATAAAGCAACGGCAAGTTGCCATCCTTCGCGTACCAAACCAATACTCACCAAACATAGGGTATATAACGGGATTGAAATGAGCATTACTGTCCTGCTGCCAAAACGGGTAACTAATTTTCCTGAAACGGGCAACATCAGAAATTGCCCAACCGGTAAAGCAAACAGAATGCTGCCAAACATCGCGTCGTTAAGGTGCAAAACTGTTTTTATTTCGGGAATGCGGCTGGCCCACGAAGCAAAACACAGCCCCATACTGAAATAAACGAGCGCAACAGCCATGCGGATGCGTTTATTACTAAAACCCGGTTCGGCCTGTTTACCAACTATTTGAGATGAATCTGTCATTTGTAATTTCTGAACAATACTATAAAGGGCACAAAAGTATCAAATCCAAAAGATGAGTGGTTCTTACTATCCGAAAATGACCTTTTCTTTATAAAATCTTTATATCCTTGCCTTAAAACTTTACAATTCCTTTATGAAATCGCAGGCAACTTTGCAGGCTTAATCAATTAAGCCAAAACTGGCGATATGCAAATTTTACCCGGAACTTATACGAAGCGACTCAACCGGCCAATTTTGAAGAAATAAAAATTTAAGCTGTAAATGGGTAACTTTATAAATTATAAAATTGTTTTTAAAGTAATAAGCCGAAACTTATTTATACTTGCTGCATCTCTTTTTGTTTGTGTAGGAGTTGCTTTAATTTTCTCTGAAGATACCTTGCCTTTTATCCTATCAGCGCTTATAAGCCTGATCGTTGGTGCATTTTTCTTTTTGGCAACACGAAACCAGTCCGAGGATGTAAGCATTCACCGTAAAGATGCCTGCCTAACGGTAACATTATCATGGGTGGTATTAAGTATAATCGGATGTTTTCCATACCTTTTTTCGGGTGCAATCCCTTCATTTGTAGATGCTTTATTCGAATCAGTTTCCGGCTTTTCCACAACCGGGGCTTCAATACTGACAGACATAGAAATTTTGCCAAAATCGATTTTATTATGGAGAAGCCTTACCCACTGGATTGGTGGAATTGGCATTATTGTACTGGTAATCATCATCATGCCTACGCTTCAGATTGGCGGATATCATCTTTTCACCCTTGAATCGTCGTTACAGGAAAAAATCCGGCCCAAAATAAAAGCTGTTGGAAACCGACTTTTGCTGATCTATGTTACACTGACCATTGCCGAAATTATTTTACTACTGGCCGGAAACATGAACCTGTTCGAAAGTCTTTGCCATGCTTTTGGCACGGTCGCCACCGGTGGATTTTCGCCTAAAAACACGAGTATTATAAACTACTCGCCTTACATTCAGTATGTAATTACCATCTTCATGTTTTTGGCCGGAACAAACTTCGTTATTCATTATTACCTTTTCAAGCGCGAATTCAGGAAAATTAAGGAGAATGAAGAACTGAAATTCTATATCGTGGTGGTTTTTTCGATTGTTGCTGTACTTACAGGTTCGCTGTATTTTACGATGCAAAAGCCGCTGGAAGAATCCTTCCGTGAATCATTTTTTCAGGTTGTATCAATTGTTACCTGTACCGGATTTGCTTCAGCCGATTATTTACTTTGGCCTTCTTTTGCATGGACCATCATTTTCTTTGCCATGTTTTTGGGCGGCAGCACGGGCTCCACGGCCGGAGGGATAAAAATGGTACGGCATTTAATTATGCTGAAAAATATCAAACGAACCTTTCGGCAACTGATTTCCCCAAGTGCGATACTGCCTGTCAGGTTAAACAAAAATCCAATCACTAACGAAACAAACCGATCGATATTAACTTTTATCGCCGTCTATTTCATGATATTTTTATTTGGTAGCGTATCGCTCATCCTAATCGGTATTGATGGAAAAACAGCCAGCAGTTCGGTGGCAACCTGTATGGCAGGCATTGGCCCCGGAATCGGAACCGTTGGACCGGTAAGTAACTTTGCCCACCTGCCCGACCTTGCGAAAATTATACTTTCGTTCATGATGCTTCTGGGCCGGTTGGAAATATATACGGTGATTGTATTGTTCTCCAGAAATTTCTGGAACAAGTAATTGCAATGATATATGATTAAATTTGTATCCCAACACTACGATATGGACAAGAAGAAATCAATACAAAGAATTTTCCCACCTTCCATTAATTCCGGGATCAATCATTATTTACTTTCTGTATTGGGTATTGGAATAACAGCTTTGCTTTGCACACCGCTCTACAATCTGCAAGGTTACCACATTGTTTCTTTTATCCTGCTTTTTGTGGTTTCCATAATGGCAGCATTTATGGGCATAGGGCCGGTTTTTGTTGCAGCCACACTAAGTGCGCTGGTCTGGAATTTCTTTTTTATACCTCCAAACCTCACTTTCCATATCGATAAAACCGAAGATATCCTGATGTTCGGAATGTTTTTCATTATTGCAATTCTAAACGGAGTGTTGACGACTAAAGTGCGGCGTCAGGAACGATTGGCCCGCGAAAGGGAAGAGCGCACCAACGCCTTGTTTCAGCTTACCAGGGAACTCTCCAAGGCCAGCGGAATTGACGAAGTACTGGCTGTGGCCATCGAAGGAATCAGGAATCATTTCAAAACAGATCCATTTTTTATTTTGCAGGACGGGAACAACATCCTTCATTCATCGGGAAGATTGCAGAAGCAGAAAAAACTGTTGGAAAATGAATACGCTGCCGCCGAATGGGCATTTACCAACTCACAAAAAGCGGGTAAATATACCGGCAACCTGTCTTCGGTAGATTATACATTTTTCCCTTTACCCGGAACAAGAATAAGCCCCGGAGTTTTAGCGGTAAAGCTCGATCAGCTATTTTCGGGCGACCAGAAAGCATTCTGGGATACTTTTCTTACTCAGATTTCGAACGCGCTCGAACGCGAATTTCTGGGCGAACTGGCACAAAAAGCCCGTTTCCTGGTCGAGTCCGACCGCCTGTACAAAACCTTGTTTAATTCCATTTCGCACGAACTTCGGATTCCGGTGGCCACTATTATGGGCGCATCAGATTCGCTGCTAAATTCGCCGCATCCGGGAAACGTACAGTCAGCTTTATTCAACGAGATATTTACCGCATCGCTGCGCCTGAACCGGCTCATTGAAAACCTGCTCAACATGTCGCGGCTCGAAAGCGGGCAAATATCGGTACGCCTCGACTGGTACGATATGAACGATCTGGTAAACAAAGTAGCCGAAGATTTGAAAGATGAATTAAAACCTTATTCACTGGTGGTTTCGATTCCCGACGACATGCCCCTTGTTAAAATTGATTACGGCTTGCTGGAACAGGCGCTTTACAACCTGATATACAACGCCACACAGTACGCACCCGTAGCCTCCGAAATTGAATTGTGCACCCGCTACGATAACGAAACAATGATTGTTCAGGTAAAAGACCATGGCCCCGGATTTCCGGAATCGGCGCTGGGAAATGTCTTTAAGAAATTCTTCAGGGTCGATGGCAGCAAAACGGGTGGTTTGGGGCTGGGCCTTTCGATTGTAAAAGGATTTGTAGAGGCACACAAAGGCACAGTCGCTGTTGAAAACCGCGAAGGTGGCGGTTCCGAATTCACCATCAGGATACCAACCGAAAATCCGGATATTAATAATTTGCAACTCGAAAACGAATGAACGAGAACGAAACCATACTGATTATTGACGATGAATTACAGATCCGCCGGCTGCTCGAAATTACACTTTCGGCCAACGGGTATAAAATTCTTCAGGCTCCAAACGGAAAAGACGGGTTGGTTGACGCGGCTACTTATCATCCTTCGTTAATCATTCTAGATTTGGGTTTACCCGACATCGACGGGCAGGAAATCCTGAAAAAACTGCGCGAATGGTTTTTCAAACCAATCATTGTGCTATCGGTTCGAAGTTCGGAAGAAGACATCATCAGGGCTTTGGACAATGGCGCCAACGATTACCTTACAAAGCCTTTCCGCAGCGGCGAATTACTCGCCCGGATACGCGCGGCAATAAGGGCCGGTGAGAAAAAGAATGATGCGCCAATCATGGAATTTGGCTCGTTAAGCATCGACATGATCAACCACATCGCCCGCAAAAACAAGGAAATATTAAAGCTTACCACCACCGAATTCTCGCTGCTTTGCCTGTTGGCAAAAAACCAGGGACGGGTGCTTACCCATCAGTATATCCTGAAAGAAGTGTGGGGTTATGGCTACCTCGAACAAACCCAGTACCTGCGGGTTTTTGTGGCCCAACTCCGAAAAAAGATCGAAGACAATCCTTCGAAACCCACGTTGCTGATCACCGAATCGGGCATTGGATACCGGTTTGGCGATTAATCGGACTGCGCTTTACTTCCTGAATGTAAAATGCTATGATGATTCAGCTGCTTTATGCTTGTTCTACAATTTTGATTTCCTCGTCGCTTAGGCCATAAAGGGCATAAACCATGCGGTCGATTTCGCGGTCGGTGGCTTCGATAGCTGTTTTAAGTTCAAGTGCTTTTTTACTTTCCTGAATGAAATAATCTTCCCATTCGGCTTCTTCGCTAAGCGATAGTTTTACCTTCTTTTTGCCCAACTCGGCGATAAATTCAGCATACGACAGCAAATACCAGTTTTGCAGTTTGCCTGGGAGATCGTCTAAAGCAAATTTTCGTTGGATGGTTCGTTGGAATTTTTGGGATAACTGCTGTAGATTATTGTTCAAGGAAAGCATTAGATCAGCTTTCTCAATATATTCTTTCTGTTCAAAAGGACCTATTTGCTTTATAGGAGCTTTATTCAATATATTGGATGAATAAGAATAAAAACCACCATTTTTTAATGAAGAAAAACTTTGTAAAAAGGATTTCATCAATGTTGAATTTAATAGACACAATATATATCTCTCATCAAAAAAACTGTCCTCAATTGTTATTGCAAACACTCTTGCTCCACTATATCCAGACTTAGTAGAATCGATACAAAATTTATGTTCTTTAACTTCGCCTGGTGTTACAATCTTTAATCTATTAAAAACATTAATTTGACCATATCTAGTAAGACAATACCAATCAGAACGACCTACAAAAGTATCACGACTATCTTTTCTATTTTCAAGTTCAGACTTATATGATAGTAAATAGTGATAAGCTTTTGGATATTTTTCATTCAATTCATATTCTGTAATTAAAATAGTCTTGCCATTTTCATACCTATACGGATAAAGGACATATTTCTCTGGTTCAAAACAAAAATATTTAGAACAATTCTGAGCTCTCAATAATGGGATAAATAAGTCTTTTTCAATTTCTGAGTTTTGATATTGATCTTTAGAAAAAATAAAGATAGGATCTGCTCCAGTGATAATTCCATAACAAGCATTACCTAATTCAGAAATCTCCTTACTGCCAATAAAAATTCTTTTCCAAATATTCGCGACCTTAAAATTTTTAAGATTCCAATTAGAGTCTGAAAGTTCATCATTTTTAATATAAATAGGATGTTTAAAATTGGCAGCCATTGCATCTTGCAAACTCTCAATATGAAAATAATTAAACTCCGTAGTTTTATATTTTCTAAATGTAAAGATGCTAACGTATGTCAAAGCATCTGCAAAAATTGGCAAATCACCAAAATCAACGCATTCTACTATACTATAGTCATTTAGCAGAAATCTTCTCATAGCTTGGCCATATTCCGTAGTCAAAAATTGATTGGATGTTATGAAACAAGTAAGACCTTTTGATTCTATGATTAATCTACTTGATAATTCTATAAAGCATAGTGAAATATCTACTCTTTTTTGTGCTACAATATATTTGCATTTCAAATAATCTGTTGTTATATATTCCATCTGTTGTACTCTCACATATGGAGGATTCCCAATCACCACATCGAAACCACCCTTTGCAAAAACTGTTGGGAATTCCTGTTGCCAGTTAAAAGCTTTATCGCCTGCAACGGCAGGGTCGTCAATCAGCGAGTTACCACATTTAATGTTGTTGTTCAGGGTAGTTAGTTTCCGACCGCGTTGGGCGGTGCGCAACCACAACGAAAGTTTGGCAATATCCACACTTTCTTCGTTAATATCTACTCCATAAATGTTTTGCTCTAAAATGTGGTTGCTGATGTCCTGAAACACAATGCTCGCTCCAAACAGTTGCGCCTGCAATTCGTCGATGTAGGCATGTTCGGTCATTAAAAATTCGAGCGCCTGGTTCAGGAAAGCGCCACTGCCGCATGCCGGATCGCAAATGGTAATTTGCAGCAGCCAATTGCGGTAGGACTGTAAATTATCAGCCAGCTTTTTAATCGTTTCCTTTTTGCGGTTGCGTCGTCCTTTGGCATATTCTTCGTCAACAATTTCGAGTTCGGTTTTCTTTTCGTCGCAAAGCTTGCCAATGGTGTTTTCAACAATGTATTTGGTAATGTATTTGGGCGTATAAAATACCCCGTCTTTTTTGCGCTTGCTTTTGCTCTTGTCAATTTCCTGACCTTCGAGCTCAGCGGTAATGTTTTCAATTTCGTTGAGGCTGTTTTCGAAAATATGTCCCAGTATGTTTACATCAATTTCGCTCTGGAAATCGTAATTGGTCAGCTTCGTCACATGCTGATGTAGAATTTCATCATCAATCACCACATAATCCAGCACCTCATCGGGCAAAAACAATCCGCCGTTATAGGCAAAAATGTCACCCTCCGGATTTTTCCCTTTCCTACCAGTGTTGATGTAGTCAAAATACTGGTTGAATATTTTATACAGGGGTTTGTAGGCATCTTCCTCTTTTAACAGTTCCCAGCGTTTCAGAATCCGCGAAACCGAATTGGGCGGCAACAAACCGCTGTCTTCGGCAAACAAAATAAACAGGTAGCGATCCAGCAATTTCTGGGTTTTCTTAAACAACAGCAAGCGGTCGGCCTCGGGACTGTTCTTTACCATATTCTGCCACAAATCGGTCCTGAAAGCCGAATAATCTTTATAGAGTTGTTTGGTAACTTTTTCTTCTTCGAGCAAGCTGTCTTCCTTCACTTTCAGCGGAACTCCGTTCAAAAGATTTCCGGCGCTCAGGCAAAGCCATAGCAGTTGAAATTCGCTTTCGGTTAAGGTAAACAGATTAAATTCGAGGTGATCGACCGAGTGATGAATAAAAAACCGCAGTTTCTCGAAATTGGAAGTGATCACATAAACACAACCCGTTTGGTTGTTTTTGTAGTTGAACGCCTGAACGTTGATTTTATCCAGATCTTTCGTATCCGTTCCTTTCAGCTCAATCACCGCTATCGCTTTCCTCTCTATCGACGAGGGAGCATGCTCCCTCGATGGGGCTAGTATAGCCCCATCGGCTTTTTTAGCTCCTTTTTCGTTCTTCAGTTCCGAGGTGAGGTTATAGCCAGGCGACGGATTGAGTATATAGCCCAACACATTGACAAACAATTCCCTTAGAAATCCTTCCTGAAACTGTTCCTCTTTGGCATCGCGAATATTTTGTTGTATTTCAGGGTTATGAAAATATGCTGTGAACTTATTATATGCGGCTTTCATGGCTTCCGCATCCTGATTTTTCAGGTGTTTTTGGAGTACTGAATTCTGGAAAAATCTCATTAATTAAGTGTATTGTTGGTTATAAATTCCTGATGATGTTGGGCGAAAATACCTGTTAATTGTGCTCCCATTTTATGTTTCTAAAGATAAAGAGGTTTCCAATACAAAGTATTCATCATTTGATTTTTTTTAGATTTGAAAGGCTTCGCAGATTAAGTAAAATTATGGTACATGTTTAAAAGACTAAAATTGAATAAACATATCCGGTCTAAGCGAAAAAAATTGTAAATTGAAACATATTTAGGATTAGATGCATTGTCAGAAAATTAAATTCAGCATTTGAAGGTTATTCAGTATTCCGAAGAGACAAACTTATTATGCAATGCATCTAATGATAAGGAAGTATTATGAAAAAAAATAACCCAAGCTCCCTGAATTCTTTGCGACAGCAAGCAGAAGATATTCTGAAGTCAAGACTTCCCATTACCGGCATGCCTCTTTCTGAGGCTGAAACCCTCAAACTCATTCATGAGCTACAGCTCAAGCAAATTGAACTTGAATTACAGAATAAAGAACTTCTGCAAGCTAAAGAGCAGAAGGCAGCATACGATAACGACCAGAAATATCGCTACATGTTTGCCAGCAATCCACAACCCATGTGGATTTATGATTTGGAAACCCTCGCTTTTCTTGAAGTAAATGATGCCGCCATCCATCATTATGGGTATTCGAAAGAAGAATTTATGGCCATGACTTTAAAGGACATTCGTCCGAAAGAAGATATTGACCGGTTAATAAAAGATGTGGAAATAACGCATAAGAAATACAATACAGCTGGCGAATGGAGGCATCGGAAGAAAAATGGCGAAATCATACATGTCGAAATTATTTCTCATATCATTACTTACGAAGGTCGAAAAGCCCGACATGTGATGATTAAAGATATTACCGAGCGCAAACTCACCGAAGAAGCACTTAATAAAAGCGAAGAACGTGCGCGTAACGCCCTCGATCATTTACTCGAAGGCTGCCAGATTATTGGCTTCGACTGGAAATACATCTACCTGAATCAGGCCGCCCAAATTCACAACCGCCGTCAAAACACTGAGCTGATCGGACACCGTTACATGGATATGTGGCCAGGAATTGAAAACACCCAAGTGTTTAAAACGATTGAACAGGTGCTCGAAAAAAGAGTTCCCAATCATTTGGAAAATGAATTTGTATTTCCGGATGGTAGCCCAAGTTGGTTCGACCTGAGTATCCAACCGGTGCCGGAAGGGGTTTTTATATTGTCTATCGACATTACCGAACGCAAACGCAAGGAACAAGAACTCTACGAAAGTGAATTCAGATTCAGTGCACTCTACGAAAATGGTCCTTTTGGTATGGTTATGGCTGACCGGGAATTTCGGTTTAAAAAAGCAAATGCTACCTTCTGTGGCATCATGGGATACAGCGAAGCTGAACTCCAGCAATTAACTTTTAAAGACGTATCTCATCCCGATGATCTGCTCAAAGACTTGCCCAACATCAGGAAGTTGATGAATAAGGAAATATCGGTTTACAAAACCGAAAAACGCTACATCCGAAAAGACAGGCAGATTATCTGGGGATCGCTGACTGTAAATGCCACCTACGACAAAGAAGGTCAATTTCTGTATAACCTCGGAATCATCGAAGACATTACCTGGCGAAAGCTAGCCGAAGCAGACCTAAAAAAAAGCAAAGAATTACTCTCCGAAACTGAATCAATTGGAAACGTTGGGGGCTGGGAATTCGATATGGATACCTTGGTAAATAACTGGACAGATGAAGTATACCGGATTCATGAAGTTGATTTTAATTTCAATCCCAATGTCGAAAACGGGATAAATTTTTATGCACCGGCATCCCGACCAATCATAGAGAATGCAGTGCAACGCGTGATCGAATTCGGCGAACCTTTCGATTTGGAACTGGAAATCATTACGGCCAAAAGAAATTTGCGGACAGTGCATACCATCGGAAAGGCAGATCTGGAAAACAGGAGAGTTTATGGATTTTTCCAGGATATCACTGAACGAAAAATCATTGAAAATGCCCTAAAGGAAAGCGAAGAATATCTCAAATTAGGCTACGAAGCTGCCAGTCTGGGAATCTGGAAAAACGATCTCAAGACCATGTCGGTTGAATTCGACGAACGGGCACGCATTCATTATGGCTTTGATAAATCTGTTGTGACGCTTCCGGATGTTATTGCCCGAATCCATCCGGAGGATATGGGCAGATTGGTTTCGGAAATAGAAAAAGCAACGGCTCCTTCGGGTACCGGTAAATATGCTACCGAATATCGGGTGATTCATCCGGATGGAAGCGTGCATTGGCTCTACATTGGCGTACGGGTCATTTTTGAGGGCGAAGGAGAAAACCGCCAGTCGGTCCTGGGTTATGGTACTTCTTTGGATATTACAGAGCGTAAGCAGGCAGAAGAAAATATCCTTAAACTAAATAATGAACTTGAACAACGGGTTATTGAACGTACCGCACAACTCGAAGCAGCCAACAAGGAGCTCGAAGCCTTCAGTTATTCCGTATCGCACGATTTGCGCGCCCCGTTGCGTCATATTAATGGATTTGTTGATTTGCTAAGCGAAAAATATCAGGATTTGCTTCCCGAAAAAGGGATACATTACCTGACTGTTATCCACGATGCCTCAACACAAATGGGAAAGCTTATTGACGATTTACTGCAATTTTCCAGAACAGGGAGACAGGAGATGCAGCAAACGAATCTGGATATGAATATGGTTCTCCATGAGGTTGTAAAATTCTTTAAAGAGGAAACCAAAGACCGGAAAATAGAGTGGAAAATTGCTGTTTTACCGGTCATCAAAGGTGATATTTCGCTCCTGAGAATGGCATTGATCAACCTGATCAGCAACGCGGTTAAATATACCGGTAACTGCGAAACAGCCAAAATTACCATTGGATACACTGAAGAAAAGAAAGAGTTTGTTTTCTTTATTCGCGATAATGGCGCAGGTTTCGACATGCGCTATGTTCAGAAGTTGTTTGGAGTATTCCAACGCCTTCATACCAAACAGCAGTTCGAAGGAACCGGTATTGGTTTGGCAAATGTACAACGCATTATTAAGAGGCACGGTGGCCGAATCTGGGCTGAATCGGAACTGAATATGGGAGCAACATTCTATTTCACAATACCTAAAGCAAAGGAGAATTTATCATGATTGAACTGAGAAAAATACTTTTAGTCGAAGACAATCTGCCAGATATTGAATTGACCCTGGAAGCACTGGCCGAAAGTAATCTCGCCAATCGGGTGGTCGTTGTTCACGACGGGGTGGAAGCCATGGAATATCTACTTTGCGAAGGAGCGTTCGCAACTCGAAAGCCTGAAAATCCGGCAGTCATACTTCTGGACATAAAAATGCCCCGAATGGATGGTATTGAAGTTCTGCAGGCCGTTAAAACAGATCCAAAACTAAAAACCATACCGGTAGTTATGCTTACCTCCTCGCGTGAAGAGCCTGATTTGAAAAGGTGTTATGATCTTGGTGTGAATGCCTATGTGGTAAAACCCGTAAATTTTAAAGATTTTTTTGCAGCCGCCCAGCAATTAGGAGTATTCTGGGCAGTAATTAACGAACTTCCAAATGAAGAGTTACTTTAATTTATGGAAAACGAAATACAGTTACCTAAAATACTGAATGTACGTTCGCTCGAAGATTCAGACATCGACTTTGAGTTAATCAGTGAACAACTGATTAAAGCCGGATTTCAGGTCGAAATTTCACGTGCTGAAACAGAGATCGTATATACATCTTTAATCAGGGGGAAAAACTTCGATATTATCCTGGCAGATTACATGCTGCCCCAGTTTGATGCGTTCAAAGCGCTGAATTTATGTCAGGAATATTGTCCTGATATCCCGTTCATTTGTGTTTCGGGTTCGATTGGAGAAATTAAAGCAATTGAACTCCTGAAGAATGGAGCAGTTGACTATGTGATTAAAGACCGGATGGAAAGGCTGCCATTCGCGATAACAAGAGCACTTGATGAAGCCAAAATAAAACTAGAGCACAAAAAAGCACAGGAAGCACTTCGCACAAGCGAAGAAAGACTCCGTGATATCCTTTTCAGCACTGCCGATTGGGTTTGGGAAGTTGACAGCCAGGGCAAATATACCTACAGTTCGCAACGTGACATCGATCTTTTTAATGTAGCTCCTGACGAAATCATCGGAAAAACGCCCTTCGACTTTATGCCGGCTGATGAAGCAAAAAGAGTTGAAGTAATCTTTTCTAAGATTATTGGCAATAAAGATCAAATCAAAGATCTGGAGAACTGGAACATTGGGAAAGATGGTCAACTGATTTGTTTGTTAACCAACGGTGTACCTATTATTGATAATGATGGGCAGCTTAAAGGTTACCGGGGAATCGATAAAAACATTACCGAGCGGAAACATGCCGAACAGGAATTAATAACAGCAAAAGACCGCGCAGAGGCCAGCGACAGGCTTAAAACAGCTTTTATGAATAATATATCGCATGAAATCAGGACTCCTTTAAATGGCATTTTAGGTTTTAGCCAAATTATTACTGATCCGTTCTTTTCTGATGTGGAAAAAGAAGGCTATTACAGGATGCTAAACGAAAGTTGTGATCGGCTTTTAAATACAGTTACCAACATCATGGATATTTCGCTGCTGACTTCAGGTAATCAGACATTAATAAAAAAAGGTGTTTTTGTGTGTGATATGATTAGTGATATCATCCAAAAATTCAGCATGTCCTGTCAGCAAAAAAACATAACCATTTACATGCTGGAGAATAGTAAAATATGCCTACATACTGACGAAGGAATTTTAAACAGAATATTTCACCAGTTAATTGACAATGCAGTGAAATTCACCACTCAAGGAAAGATAACCATTGGTTGTGAGCAAAACAAAAGCGAGTTTCATTTCTTTGTAAAAGATACTGGTATTGGTATTTCCGAAGAATACAAAAGCAGAATATTTGGCAACTTTGAACAAGAAGATTTTGCGAGCACCCGCAAATTTGAAGGTACCGGAATTGGACTTTCAATTGTCAAAAAATCGGTTGATATGCTTGGCGGGAAAATCTGGCTGGATTCAGAGAAAGGAAAAGGCTCAACATTTTACATTTCCATTCCTGTTTCAAACTAGTTAGTTTTTGCTTCCGGCCACCACAGTGTAAAAATCGTCGGGATTCAAATATTGCTGTGCCAGTTGCATTAGTTCTCCGGAAGTAATGTTTCGCAGCGAATGGAGATAGCGGTCGTAAAACGTATAATCCAAACCGAAATCGTTGATGGCTTTGAAACTTCCGGCAAGGGCAAACGGGCCGTCGAAATCGCGCAGGAATTCACCCAGCAGATAGCTTTTCACAGTTTCCAGTTCGTTATCAGAAATTAGCTCTGTTTGAAGTCGTTTCATTTCAATTCCAATTTCCTTTAGAGTCGGCTCAACATATTCGTTGCCAACTTCGGTAGAAATAACAAGGTAACTGGCATTTTTTAATGAAAGTACAAAACTGCCAATCCCATAAGTGTATCCCTTTTCTTCGCGGATATTGGCCATGAGCCGCGACCCGAAATAACCACCCAGAATGGTGATTAAAATAGACAATGGAATATAATCCGGATGTGATTTTGGAACCCACATCTTCCCTACCCTGATGGCCGATTGCAATCCATTGGCCTTCTCAACGTGGTGAAATTTCTGCGGATCGGAATAAATATCGAATTGGGGTGTGTCCAATGTATTTCGCTGCCAGCCGGTACCTCCAAAATGTACTTCCAGCAGATTCAGAACCGATTCGTCGATCCTTCCGGCAGCAATAATGCGGCAGTTTCCGGAGTGATAATACGAACGATAAAACTGCATCAGCACGTCGCGGTTGATCAGGTCAAAATCTTCCAGCTTGTTGTTGATGCAATAAGGATGTTCGTCGCCAAACATTACCTGTGTGAATTTTTTCTGGCAAAGAGTGCGCACCTTTTCGTTTTCGAGCAGCCATTTTTGCTTGTTTTTATCAATCAAAACACCCAGTTCGTGCTCCGGAAAAACAGATTTTTTAAGCATATCTTCCGTAGTTTCCAAAATGGCAGGTAAATGTTTTCCAAGACTTACAATATTGAAATAGCCATAATTTTGATCGGCCATCAGCTGAATATAGGCACCGTAAAAATCGAAACGCTCGGCAATGTCAGCCGCCGAAAAGTTTTGGCTGCCTTCTTCGAGCATCGAATTGCACAAACTGGCCACAAGATTGTCCGTCTGATACCAGGTTCCGGCTTCGAAAATAAAATCAATTTTTACCACATCCTGCGAGCCTGCATTGACAAAATAAACCGGTATGCCATTGGATAACACCCGCTTTTCGGCCTCCACCATGTCGATGTGTTCAATTGGATTAACAGGGGGTTGTATAGTACGATTCAACATGTTTTTACTTTTTAGCAATGTAATTTAAAACTGAGCAGTTTTCGGGCCTGAACAATTGTTGCGATACTTCCTGAATTTGTGCTGAAGTCACCGACCGGTAGAAGTCGGCCTGAGAATTGATCAGGTGGGCGTCCTGTAAAATTTCGTTGGTCGCCAGATTCATTGCTTTGGTCAGGTAGTTCATCTCACCGTATTCGATGTTGGCTTCCATTTTGTTTTTCACTTTTTCAAGTTCGTATTCCGAAACCCGTTCCTGTTTCATCCGGTCAAGTTCCGCTTCAATTGCTTTGCGTGCAGTTTCGAGCGAAATACCATTGCTCGGTTTTCCTGAAACGATAAATAAGCCCGGCTCATAATCTCCTGAAAGATAGGCGTCCAGCTCGGTAAATATTTTCTCTTTCTGAACCAATGTCTGGTACATTCGCGACGAATTTCCATTCGAAAGAACATCCGATATCAGGTCGGTCGCGTAATATTCAGGCGCAAGTCGTTCGGCCATGTGGTAAGCCATGTAAATGGTATCGTTTGGCACATCACGCACAACTGTTTGCTCCCTTATTTCGGTTTGCTCCGGCTCCTGCGCAATGTTGCGGGTCTTTACGTTCCGGTTGGGAATAGGGCCAAACCAACGCTCTGCCAGTTTCAGTATCTGATCGGATTGCACATCGCCGGTAACCACCAGCACCGCATTATCGGGAGCGTAATGCGCAAAGAAAAAATCCTTCACCTGCTGCATGGTGGCCTGCTCGATATGGCTAATTTCGCGGCCAATGGTTGGCCATTGATACGGATGAACTTTGTAGGCCAACTGCCGAAGCAAAGGCCACACATCACCATAAGGTTGATTGAGGTAGCGCTGTTTGAATTCCTCGATCACCACATTTCGCTGAACTTCGAGACTCGACTTCGAGAAAGCAAGTTCGAGCATCCGGTCTGATTCTAACCAAAAACCGGTTTCTATGTTGTTTTTGGGCAATGTCAGGTAATAATTTGTGAGATCGTTAGAGGTGAACGCGTTATTGTCGCCACCAGCTTTTTGCAACGGTTCGTCGTACGACGGAATATGCTTCGAGCCGCCAAACATCAAATGTTCAAAAAGATGGGCAAATCCGGTGCGGTCGGGGTGTTCGTCGCGCGAGCCCACATTGTAGCAAATATCGAGTGCCACCATCGGGGTAGTTTTATCCTGATGGACAATCACGGTCAGACCGTTTGCTAATTTCGTGCGTTCAAATTGTATCATAAGTTGAGTTGCGGGTTGCGGGTTGCGGGTTGTTCCGAAATTCGAAACCCGTAACATGCAACATTTTTCTTTTAATTAAAAATCAAACTGTTGTGTATTAATTCTGGCTCTCGACTGTTGATATTCTGCGATCATATTTTTCATAATTACTTCAACCGGAAGTACTTCGCTAATGATCGACGAAACCTGACCAATTTCCAATTCGCCTTCCACCAGATCGCCTTCGAACATGCCTTTTTTGGCGCGTCCTTTTCCCAGCAATTCGCGAAGTACAGAGCCATCAGCGCCTTCCAGTTCCAGCTTATTCACGGCCTGAAAGAATTCGTTTTTTATCAGCCGAACCGGTCCAACTTTTTTCAGCGCAAGTTTGGTATCGCCTTCGGTTAAGCCGGTTACCAGCTTTTTAAAATCGGGATGAGCCGACGATTCTTCGGAAATGGCAAACCGCGATCCGATTTGAACACCATCGGCGCCCAAAGCCATTGCTGCAAGTATCGCATCACCGGATCCAATACCTCCGGCAGCTATCAGGGGCAGCGAACTTACTTTACGCACCGCCGGAATCAAAGTCATTGTGGTAGTTTCTTCGCGTCCGTTGTGGCCACCGGCTTCAAAACCTTCGGCAACAATGGCATCCACTCCCGCCTCTTCGCATTTCAGTGCAAAAGCCGAGCTGGCAATTACGTGGGCTACAATAATGCCACGCTCTTTCAGCCATGCAGTAAATTTCTTTGGACTTCCGGCCGAAGTAAAAACGATCGGTACCTTTTCTTCAGCAATGATATTCAGAATGGTTTCCAGTTCAGGATAAAACAACGGAATATTCACTCCGAAGGGCTTATCAGTGGCCAGTTTGGTTTTCTGAATGTGTTCGCGAAGGGTTTCGGGGTGCATTGAACCAGCGCCAATCAATCCCAAACCGCCATTATTGCTTACCGCGGAGGCCAGTCGCCAGCCACTGCACCACACCATTCCACCCGAAATGATCGGATATTTTATTCCGAAGAGATTACAAATACGGTTTCCCATGTCAAATATAAATTCTGAAATCCGGTGCAAAGGTAGAAGAAAGAAAATAACTAGCGGTAATAATTTGAGAACTCAAAAATGCTGTAAGTAATACAATTTGAATAAATGAGTTATTTCCGTATTTTGTCAAAATTAAACAAAACGATACTCAAACCGATGATTCGAAGATTTCTGATTTTCATATTCATACTATTTATTGTTGCCTCTGGTGCCAATGCCCAAATCAATTTTGGCCCTGGTTCTTCGTTTAAATACCTGAAGGGAAAGGATGCTGCCGGAATACCTGCAAACTGGATGACAAACGATTACACTACAACAGGTTGGCTAACAGGCAATTCGCCATTCAGGTACGGCGATGGCAGCGGCGGAACTTTGCTTGGCGACATGCAAAATAACTATTCAACGGTTTACCTGAAATCGACCTTCACCGTGCATAATATTACATTACTGAAAGATGTTTTTTTTTCTGTCAATTTCGATGACGGGTTCGTGGTTTGGATCAACGGTGAAGAAGTTTTCAGCCTCAACGACCCGGAAGAAAGAACTTTCAACAGTTTTGCCATCGATCAGCACGAATCGGGAACATTCGAAAGTTACTCACTTCCGGCGCACGACATAGAACTGCGCGAAGGTGAAAATACAATTGCCATTCAGGCTTTTAATAATAACAACGAAAGCTCTGATTTTTATATCGATTTCCGTATCAATGCCGAAGTTGCCCTTCCGCAGACTTCCGATTCGCTGAAAGTTGCTTTTAGCCATCCTAATGGGTTTTACACCAATCCGTTTAATTTGCGACTCGATGTACCCGATCAAACTTACACGATATTTTATACCATCGACGGCAGTAATCCACAGACATCGGCAACCGTAATAAATGGTGGAAAATCAAAAACAATCACTGTCGATCCTGCAATTACTGTCGGAAGAGCAAAAACTCCCTGCTTTATTGTTCGGGCTTCGCTGAAAAAAGATGGGTTAGCCATCTCCTTCCCGCTTACCCAAACCTATATTTTTCTTGATCATGTAATTAATCAGCGTCACCCCGGAGCCAGCTGGCCAACCGGCCCCATTAAAAATCAGGCGATTGATCTGGAAATGGATCCTGATGTTACCGGAAATTCAAAATACAGTGGATTAATGGTAGGTGCGCTAACCGACATTCCCACGATTTCAGTGGTTACCGAAATGAAAGATTTGTTTGACGCCGGAACCGGGATTTACGTAAATGCCAAGTCTCACGGAGATAGCTGGGAAAGGTTTTGCTCTGTCGAATTAATCAATCCATCGGGTAGTCAAGGATTCAACATCAACGGAGGACTTCGCATCAGAGGTGGCTACAGCCGAAACAGCCAATTTCCGAAACACGCTTTTCGTCTTTTTTTCAGGAATGAATATGGCGCGCCAAAACTTAACTTTCCATTGTTTGAAACGGAAGGAGTTAGTGAATTCGACAAAATTGATTTGCGCTGCGAACAAAACTACTCGTGGGCACATCCGGGCGATAACAAAAACCGGAATACCGGAGTGCGCGAAGTTTTCTCTCGCGATACGCAACGCGACATGGGGCAACCATACACCCGAAGCCGTTACTACCATTTGTATCTGAACGGTATGTACTGGGGATTGTACCAAACACAGGAACGATCTGAAGCCCGATATGCAGCTGACTATTTGGGCGGTAGCAAGGAAGATTATGATGTAGTTAAAGTTAGTACCGAAATTGGTGGCATTGAGGCGACCGACGGAAATATGGACTCGTGGCTAAAAATCTATAATATGTGTAATAAAGGATTTGCAAGTAATGCGGATTACTTTGCCCTTGAAGGAAAAGACCAATACGGATACCCGAAAAAAGGTGGTGAAATAATGATTGACATCGACAACCTGATAGATTACATGCAGATAATTTTTTATACCGGAAATTTTGATTCTCCGGTTTCAGCTTTCATGCAAAATGCAGGTCCAAATAATTTTTATACCATCGACAGGCGCGACGATAAATCGAGCGGCTTCATCTTTTTTGCCCACGATGCAGAACACAGCATGATGATCGGCCCGGAAGGCCCCGGAATTGGAATTCAGGAAAACCGCGTAACGATACCAAATATGTGGGTAGGTAATTTCAGTAAGTTTCACCCACAGTGGCTTCATTTCAAGCTATCTTCAAACAAAGAATACAGGCAGCGTTTTGCCGACAGGGCATATAAAAATTTCTTCAACAAAGGTGTTTTTACTCATGATGCTTTACGCGAAAGGTTTCAGAAAAGGGCGGCTGTAATAACAAAAGCAATTGTTGCCGAATCGGCCAGGTGGGGAGATACATTTGCCGCGACACCATACACTTACGAAAACTGGGTAGCGGAAATCAACGATATTTACAACCGGTTTTTCCCTTATCGCACCAATATTGTGCTGGAACAAATGAGATCTGCCGGCCTAATCATGACTTTTAACCCACCGGTATTTACGAAGAACAACACCAGGCTCGATCGCGATCTTTATCCTGTTTCGGGCAATTATGAGATAACTGTTAGCAGTTCAATCGGACAAATTTATTATACGATCGATGGAACAGATCCACGTTTGATTGGAGATCAGATCAACAGTACAGCCAAAGAAATCGCAAGTGGAGGAATTATTGGTTTGAAGGGTACAACAATTTTAAAGGCAAGGGTAAAAAACGGAGAACGCTGGAGTGCTCTGGCTTCGGTAAAATTTATGGAACTTAACGAAGATTACTCGAACCTAAAAGTGACCGAATTGCACTATCATCCTACCGACTCGCTGGTTGGTACCGAAATCATTTCAGGCCAGTCGTTTGAATTTATTGAACTGAAAAATACAGGCGACAAAGCAATCAAGCTTTCTGGACTAAAATTTACTTCCGGAATTGACTATGAATTTAAGGAAACAGATGTTTTAGCGCCGAAACAGTTCTACGTAATTGTATCAAAACCAAAATGGTTTTACGAGCGTCACTTTATGGTGCCCACCGGCAATTTTGGCAAAAATTTTGCCAATTCGGGCGAAAAGGTCACTGTTTCAACAACAGCCGGAAGTCCAATTATCGACTTTACCTATTCAGATGCAAATCCCTGGCCTGTAGCGGCTGACGGAGATGGCTTTTCGCTTTCAACCCTAATCCGAAATCCGGATGGTAATCCGGCAGATCCGGCTTACTGGACCACTTCATCAGTATTTGATGGAACTCCGTTTGCCGACGATCCCGGAATTATTGATTCTGCTGATGATTTGATGGCGACAAGTGATGCAGTAAGCATTTATCCAAACCCAACGAAAGGTTTGCTATTTCTGAAGCTTGACAATGCAAATTCTACGGTTAGGGTTGAAATTTATTCGCTATCAGGTTCGCTTGTTTACCAATCTGTAATAGTCGGAAATAGTGTTATCGAACTTGGCAGGTTAAATATTCATCCGGGAGTTTACCTCGTAAATACGAAATGTAACACGACAAAAACTGTTCACAAAGTAGTTTATTATTAAGCTTCTACAACCATCACTCTTTCAAGTAAAGTGGCGAGCTGTACCAGCGAAATTTTATGCAGTAGTTCACCATTTATTGCAAGCGATATGGTTCCCCTTTCTTCGGAAACCACAATGGCCAGTGCGTCGGTCACCTCGGAAACACCCAGTGCAGCGCGGTGGCGAAGTCCAAGATTGGGATCCAATTCGTTGTTTTCGGTTAGCGGAAGAATACAGCGGGCCGCAGCAATTTTGGTACCTACAATTACCACAGCCCCATCGTGTAATGGAGAATTTTTGAAGAAAATCGTTTCGAGCAGTGCGGCCGAAATGCGTGAATTAATTTTTTCGCCCGACCGAAGAATATCTCTCAGTTCGTTTTTATTCGCAACAACAATCAATGCCCCGATTTTTGAACGAGCCATATCATCACATGCCCTGATTATTTCCTTGATTTGTTGATCGGTTGCTAATTTTGGCTTCTCAATACTGAATATCTTTTCGAGCCCGAAACTTCGGCTAAGCTGATAATTTGTACCTATCAGAAGTAAGAAACGCCTTATTTCCGGCTGAAAAACCACTATCAAGGCCAAAACGCCGACGCCAATAAACTGCCCCATTAGTGTACCCAGCAATTCCATGTTCATGGCTTTTACCAGAAACCAGCATACATAAACCAAAAATAAACCGATAAAAATACTGAAAGCAACTGTTCCCTTTATAATCCTGTACATTTGGTACAAAAGAACAGCAACCAGCAGAATGTCAACCACATCCAAAACACGTATCGTAATAAATAATGTCATATTCAGAATAAAAGTCTTTTTTACTGACTAACTGCTTTGTTGAATTGTTAGAGAAAAAAATCGTTATACCGATGTTGACCGGAGCATATCCATAATGCGAACAGCCTCAACAGCTTCGCGGACATCGTGAACCCGTAATAAATCGGCGCCCCCCATTAATGCCATTGTATTAACAACAGAAGTTCCATTGAGCGCATCTTCAGGTTTTAACCCAAGTAATTTATGAATCATTGATTTACGCGAAACACCCACCATTACAGGTAACTGGAACACTTTGAACGAATCGAGCCGGTTTAATAACTCATAATTGTGGCTGAGCGTTTTGCCAAAACCAAAACCAGGATCAATAATCACATCTTTCACGCCTGCTTTGATGAGCTTTTTAACCCTGTCGGTAAAAAACATCGAGATATCTCGAATAATATCTTCATACTCAGGATTATCCTGCATTTTAATCGGGGTTCCCAGCATGTGCATCAAAATATAAGGTACGCCCAGTTTGCCAATCGTATCGAACATGTGAACATCGAAATTACCTCCCGATACGTCGTTCACAATGCAGGGGCCACAATCTTCAATCACTTTCATTGCCACCCACGAGCGATAAGTATCAATAGAAATAAAGGCTTCAGGAAAAGCTTTTCTTACAGCTTTTACCGCCGGTACCAGCCGATCGATTTCGTCTTTGGTCGAAACACCTTCGGAACCGGGTTGTGTAGAAACCGCCCCGATGTCAATAATAGTTCCGCCTTGTTCTAAAATTTCTTCCGCCCGTTTAATTACTTTCTTTTCTGTTTTGTACTTTCCACCATCGAAAAACGAATCGGGAGTTACATTCAGAATACCCATTACAACAGGTTTCGACAAATCAATTAAACGTCCGTTCAGGTTGATCGTATTCTTACGTTTTAGAAATTTTGTAGCAGTTGTTGTGATTAACATAGAATATAAATTAAGAACTCTTAACAAAGCTGACACACAAAAGTAAAATAAAATGCACTCAAAACACACTTAAATTTATACTTTTATACCTCGAAAAATTAAGATAATTATGAATAAAACTGCCCAGCAATATGATCATGTAATAGGTGTTTGCCTCGATATTTTCACTAAAAAGATGAAAGATTACGGTATCGCTTGGCGCATTCTGCGACCAAGCTCGATGACCGACCAGATTTACATCAAAGCGCAGCGAATCAGGAGCATCGAGCAAAAAGGGATCAGCAAAATTGACGAAGGTGTTCGTTCGGAGTACATCGGCATTGTTAACTATTGCATCATGGCTTTGATTCAGCTTGAAAAGGGAACTTCGGAAAACGACGATCTGACTCCGGATGAGACGCTGGAACTATACAACCAGTATTTCAATCAGGCAAAAGAACTGATGATGGACAAAAATCATGATTACGACGAGGCCTGGCGCAACATGCGGATGAGCTCGTACACCGATCTGATTCTGATGAAACTAAAGCGCACCAAACAAATTGAAGACAATCTTGGCCAAACCATTATTTCGGAAGGAATCGAAGCCAATTATCTCGATATGATCAATTACGCCGTTTTTGCGTTAATTAAGATAGAATTTTAAAACTACTGTCATGTTGAAGCATATTGCACGCGTCCTGCTTGGTTTAACTTTTGTTTTTTCGGGATTTGTTAAAGGGATCGACCCATGGGGTTCGGCCTATAAATTCACCGATTATTTTACCGCGTTTCAGATGCCTTGGCTTACCGACCTGGCGTTTGCGCTGGGCATTTTGCTTGCTGCTGCCGAATTTTTTCTGGGCATTGCATTTATCTTCAATTTCTATATCCGGCTTACAAGTTGGTTAATGATGGCATTTATGGTGTTTTTTACCGGCCTTACTCTTGTGATTGCCCTTACCAATCCGGTTTCCGACTGCGGTTGTTTTGGCGATGCACTGGTTATTACCAACTGGCAAACTTTCTATAAAAACATCGTTTTGTTGTCACTGGCCATTTATATTTTTATTCAGCGTAAAAATTTCAGGAGCAAAAACGGACCGGTACTTTCAATCGCGCTCACCGCTATGACGATGGTTTTCTATTTTTACCTGGTCGATTATTCATACAAACATCTTCCAATTATTGATTTCAGCCCTTACAAAGTAGGGGTCAACATTCCTGAAGCCATGAAAATGCCCGAAGGTGCAGCCAGCGATGTATATGCAAACGACCTTGTTTACAAAAACATTAAAACTGGAGAGGAGAAAAAATTCACCGAAGCCAATTATCCCTGGCAGGATACGCTCAACTGGAAATTTGTAAAAATGGAATCGGTACTTGTAAAAAAAGGCTACACACCTCCAATCCACGATTTCAGGATTGAATCTCCTGAAGGCGATGATATCAAAGACTTTTTCCTATACGACACAAAAGGCGTTTTCGTAGTTGTAGCCTACAATCTTCAGAAAACAAACAAGGAGGCAATGAAAAACATTGCAACATTTGCGACTGAAGCGACGAAAAAAGGATACACTTTAATTGGATTAACAGCCACTTCGCCCGACAATTTTGAAGCGTTTAAAAGCGAAACCGGCATACAATTCGATTTTTTTAATACCGACGAAATTACCCTGAAAACAATGATTCGGTCGAATCCGGGAATGCTTCTCCTGAAAAATGGAACCATCACAGGAAAGTATCATTTCAACGATATTCCAAAACCTGAAGAGCTGGAAGAGCAAATTCAACAATAGCAATACTAAAAACTCGATTTTACCGTTCGGTTACAAAGCCGAATCTAAAGAAATATGCGTAAACTAATTATCCTGATTGCCCTTCTTGCATTTATTTTCCCAAAGGCATTTGGCCAGATTGGGGGAGAAAACACTTACGAATTCCTCAATCTCGCCAACTCGGCGCGGATGGCTGCTTTGGGTGGCAACCAAATCGCCATCAACGACTCGACCGATTTAAATGTTTCGTACAACAATCCATCGCTGCTTAGACCCGACATGAAAAATATGTTGAATGTTAATTATGTCGATTATTTCGCAGGAGTCAATTACGGTTATGCGGCTTATTCATTTGGCACTCCCCTTCCCGGAAATTTTGCGGTTGGGATGCATTATATCAACTACGGAAATTTCATTGAAGCGCTCGAAAACGGCGAAAAAACCGGCGCAACTTTTACTGCTGCCGAATATGCTTTGAACCTCATCTGGTCGCACCAATATAAACGGCTCTCGTATGGTATTAACCTGAAACCTATACTTAGTTCATACGAAACATACCAATCTGTGGGCATTGCAGCAGATTTGGGAGTTAGCCTTTTCAGTAAAAACAAACTCACTGTAACTTCGCTGGTTGCCCGCAACATTGGCACACAAATTACCACTTATTACGACGGTGCTGAAAGGGAATCCATTCCTTTTGATTTGCAAATCGGGATTTCGCAAAAACTACAACATGCGCCAATCAGGTTTGCAGCCACCATGCAACACCTTCAGAAATGGGATTTATCTCAACCAAAAGAAGAAAAAACCGGAACATCGGTTGTAATTACTGAAGACAGTTTTGGCAACAAATTGATGCGCCATCTGGTGCTTGGAGTTGAGTTGCTGCCATCACCCAATTTTACCATCCGGGCAGGCTATAATCATCAGGTCAGACAAGAGTTGCGACTCGATGAAAGAATGTCAACCGTTGGGTTCACCTGGGGATTCGGATTCCGCATCTCGCGGTTCCATATCAATTACGGATCGGCTCGCTACCATCTGGCCGGATCAAGCAGCCTGATTTCAATCGCCCTCAACCTGAACGAAGATTTTAAACGGACGGTGGTGAGAGAAGAAGAGGTGGTAGAATAGTGCAAATAGAAATTGAATTATTCCAACAATTTTTCAATTGATTCAATAAGTTCTTTTACAGGCAATAATAATCTTTCTACCAGTTCTTTCTCAAAGTCAAAAAGGTCATCATAGTCACCTTTGTGCCTAAAATCTGACAGTATATTGAATGTTTTTGCATGAGTCTTTGATAACTTGCCTTTGGAAACGAATTCTTCACCAAGTTTTTGTTTAACTCCATTATGGGATTTCACCTCAATATCATTTTCGAGCAAAAGTGCAATAACCGCGTAGAAAGCAGAATAATACAGACGATTGATACTCGAATTTAAACTTCCCTTTTCGAACAGGTAGATTGCATCCTGATAAGTCTCTTTTGCACGTTGAATGCGATATTTGATATTTTGTGATTTCACTTTTTTATATTCTTATACCTTCTTTTGAAACATTGGTAAATAGTGGCGAATTCGACTTTTTACCAATCCAGTCATTCTTTGAATAAACCAATAAGGAAATAATCTCACCTGAATCAAGTTCAATATCCAAAATTGGATCTCTCAAATCCGACTCATAATCAAATGTTATCTTTTCCTGTGGTGTAATTACCAGAATATCCCAATCCGAATCTTTACGGTTGTCACCACGAGCCCGCGATCCGAAAAGATAAATTTCAGCTTTCGGATCATGCTTGGTTATCCCATTTCTAATTCTTTTTAGTATTTCTGTTCGTTCCATGAAACAAATATATTCAAAAAACTGATGTTCACTTTCCTGAAAATATTAATATTCCCGTTTATCAAAACCACAAATTATTATTCTTAGATTTAGAGTCAGCTAAAAACTGACTATTTTAATAAGATTTGTGTTGAAAAAATCTATGCTCAAACTAAACCGAAAATGAAAAAACCTGCCTTACTTCTGATTATCACATTCCTAATTTTAAAAAGTTTTTCTAACGATTTGCAGGATTCTTTTATGAATGAAGATATAAAAATCGGGTGTGAAATGGAATTTTCAGACAAACCTATCGTTGATTTTATGTGCATTAATCCTTTTATTAATTTCTGCAAGAGAATAATTAGTGATAACGAAAATGGAAATTCTAACATTAAGATTAATAAGCTGAAAATGGATGAACCAGAACCAACAGCTACCATTACTTCGACCAACCAGAATATATGCAACGGCGAAATGGCCATGATCGAAATTGCCCTCACCGGGAGAGGTCCCTGGGATCTGAGTTATTTCGACGGAACGAAGGTGACCACCATTAACGGCATCACCGGCAACAATTACGAATTAAAAGTTAAACCCGGTTCGTCAACCGCATATTCAATAACAGGAGTGACAGACCAGAATGCAACGAATACTGCTATTTCTCCGTTTGTTTGGGTAATTGTACTCCCGCGACCGGTATTTATAAGAACCATTCATGCTACCGATTTAAAATCAGCCGGGCAAGATATTGTCATTGAACAGGTATGTGTGGGAGCCAGCAGGCACTACCGCGTTGAGGGCGAACAGGCATCGGTTTATACGTGGCTGCTCTATAATTCATCGGATGTTGAAATTCCACTACCCAATAACGTCAGCAAAGGCGGACGCAGCTTCATAGATACCGAAGCTGATGGGGATATTCATTATATGAACGAAATCATTATTCAGTGGAACATTGCGGGAGTGTATAAGTTAAAGGTAATTCAGGAGGCTTTGGGAAGTGGATGCGACACCATCGATCAGGGTTTTGTTGAAGTGTTTGAGCAGCCTACCGTAATCGCAGGCAATCCGTTAAGCATTTGTGCCGACGCAAAATTATACCTTACCAGCGCATCGGCCAATCATTACAGCAGTTTGCTCTGGACAAGCACTGGCGACGGTCGTTTCGACAATCCTACATCATTGCAAACAGTCTATAACAGCGGCCCCAACGATCTCATTAAAGGTAAAGTTGATCTTACGCTAACTGCCTACGGAAAAGGGGGAACAACGTCCTGCACTCCTGCCTCGTCAACATTAACATCCACTTTCCTGATCATACCAAAACTCGCTATTACCGATCCTGTTCCGGTTTGCGCACCTGCCACCATCGATCTGTCGCTGTCTTCGGTAACCCAGGGCAGCGACCCCGATGTGGGCAGTTTCGAATACTTTACCGACCTTATGGCAACCATTCCGCTGGTCAACTACAAAAAGGTTGATAAAGCCGGAACTTATTACATCCGCGGAACCAACTCGACCGGCTGTTCTGTTATTCAGGCGGTAAATGTGAAGTTCAATGATTTGATTGTACCGAACTTTGCGAGTATCAGCGACGTTTGTCTCAATAGTATAAAACAGTTGCCAACCTCCAATTTCAACGGAATATCAGGGCATTGGGAACCAACTTCTGACGTAAAAACCGATACTGAAGGGGAATTCACCTATACATTTAAAGTCGATCCCGGACAATGTGCCAGCGATTATACCGTGAAGATTAAGGTAACCAATACAATTCAACCGACTTTTGCCTTCAATACCACATTCTGTCTGAATGAAATAACCGCTCCACTGCCAACCGTTTCAGGCAATGGCCTGACCGGAACCTGGGATAAACCGCTTTTCAACCGGTTCTATTGGGGAAGTAACTTACACGTTTACTCCTGATGGGAACACTTGTGGCGTTCCGGTTCCTGTTAAAATAACGGTAACTGCGCCTGCAAGTCCGCCAACGTTTAATTTCCGGAAGGAATTTTGCCTTGGCAGTACTCCATTCGTTTTACCTACCACCTCGGTTGGAGGAGTAACCGGAACCTGGGATACTCCGGTAGTTTCTACCAATCAGCTGGGGCCGAAGAATTACACATTCACTCCTTCCGCAGGACAGTGCGTTCAGTACCGGGTTGAGCAAATACGGATTATCGATAAAACAACACCGGTATTCAATCAGATCGGCCCACTTTGTAATGGCAGTTTACCACCAGCATTACCGCTAACATCCACCAACGATATTAAAGGAACCTGGTCGCCTGCAACCGTAGCAACCAACAATTCAGGTCCATTTACTTATATTTTTACTCCTGATGATAATGATTGTGCCCTGCCAACAACAATGACCATCGAAATTTATAACCCGATTACCGTTACTGCGACATTCAATCCGATTACGGTTCTTGGTGGAACAACCACAGTGACGATTTCGGCTTCAGGAGGATCGGGAACTTTTACCGGCGGAACAGGACAAATTGTATTAGGCTCCGGAAATCATGATATTACAGTAACAGACAATGCCGGTTGTAAGAGCACTAAAACAATTTACATCAGCGAACCGCAACAATTTGATGTGGCAGCTACAATTTTGATAGAATCCCCATGTTTTGGTGGCAATGCACAAATTCAGGCAATCGCTTCAGGAGGTACTGCTCCATATAGTTACAGGGTATTCAGAGGTAATCAGCTTTTCCTTACCGGAACGGCGAATCAGAATACATTCTATGTTCCCGGATCAACATTACCTTACCATTTCGAGGTAGTTGATGCTGATAATAAATTCGCCAGATCGAATATTCTGGATGTTACCGAACCTCCAAAAATTGAACTCACCGCTTCAGCCACCGAAACTTCGTGCGCAGGAATGAACGACGGAACTGCCACTGTTCAGGCCACCTTCGGACAGCCACCCTACAAGTACAAATTAAAATGGCTTAACGACAAAATATCTGCAGAACCCAAAATTACGGGTCTTTCAGCCGGAACTTACCGTGTAGAAGTCAGCGACCAACCGGAATGTTACTGGGTACCAATTGACGTGGTGGTTTCCGATCCGTTGGTAAAAACATTGCAGGCCATCGCTACCGATCCAAAATGTCATGATGAAAACGGAACCATTCTGTTCACATTTACCAATGTACCCGATGGATTATACCATATTCTGTACGATGGTGGCCAGTTCATCGCTGTCAGGGTTACCGACAACCAAGCTTCCGTGCCGGCAATGCCGGGGACTTACACCAACCTGAAACTGATGATCAAAGGGTGCAGCACAGCCAGTGGAGTAACTACTACGGTAAACCCAACTCTCGCATTAATTATCAATGCTGAAAAGGTAATTATGGCACAACCAACCTACCAAAATTTGTCGGGTGCAATTGTTATTAAAGAACCTGAAACTGGTACAGGCTATGTTTACAGTATAGACAACGGATTAATGTATCAATCGTTATCAACCTTTTCCGATTTATCTCCAAAAATTTACCAGTTAAGAATAAAAAACATCAGCACTGGCTGTGTATCAGATCCGCTTCAGATAGAAATAAAACCAGCACCTAACTTTCCATCCATTGCTAACATCAAATACTTATCTGATATTTTAGTAAAGCTTTTTCCCAATCCAACTAAAGGAATCATCAACATCGAGCTTTCTAATGGAACTGAAAAGGACATAGAGATTTCAGTGACCAATCTGCTGGGCGTTGAAGTATTCCGAAAAGACATAACTGATGGACCCAAATTTCAGATTGACCTTACAAATCAGGTGAATGGAATCTATATGTTCAAAGTGATCATTGGCAATCAGCAATCTATCAGCAAAATAGTTCTGAGAAAAGAATTATAGTATTCTTAAGCATCAAAGTTGTTTCAGTGATAAAAATCAAATGATAATCCAAAGAACAAATGTTTCTTTGTGCCTTCAATTAAAATTCCTCTCTTATGACCTTTGTCCCAAACGATAAAATTTTCAGCCTGAAATGGTTTCGCGATTACAGTATGATTGTAATTGGTGCATTTATTCTCGCGGTAGGTTTTGTTTACTTTATTTCGCCTCACCGTATTGTGCCCGGCGGGGTTTATGGTATTGCCATTGTGGTGCATTATATGACTGTTGGAATGTTTTCGTTCTGGCCCGAAGGAATCCCGATTGGGTTATTCGGTTTGATACTGAATATACCGCTCACCATTGCCGGAATAAAGATTCTCGGTCCTCGTTTTGGGGTAAAAACAGTGATTGGGTTTGTTCTTTCTTCTGTTTTTATGGACACCATTACTTATTTGCGTGTTGACGGCGATGCCGCGCTGGTTCCCGATATTTTGCTTTCGTGCGTATTTGGCGGAGTGCTTGTCGGATTCGGACTTGGACTGATTTTTAAGGCGCGGGCAACTTCAGGCGGATCTGATATTATTGCCATGATCATTGCCAAATATACCCGTATGCAACTCGGACAACTTATGATTTATGTTGATTCGACCATCGTTTTGCTAAGTTTGGTTGCATTTAAAGACTGGCAAATTCCGCTTTATTCGTGGGTGGTGATTTATATAACCGGCCGTGCCATCGACCTCGTGCTCGAAGGGGGCGACTACAACAAAGCTTTAATGATTATTTCAGAGAAACACGAAGATATCAAGCATAAATTACTGGTCGATTTGGAACGTGGAGGCACTTACCTGAAAGGAACCGGCATGTACACCGGCGACGAAAAACAGATAATTTACACGGTTGTCAGCCGTCGCGAAGTAGCCATTCTGGAAGAATATATCAGCACCATCGACCCCGATGCGTTCATCACCGTGATGGACACCCACGAAATTCTGGGTGAAGGATTTCAATCGCTCAAGCACAAGGTGGCCGACTAACCATTAACAAATTTCAAAATCTCCATTGAATTCAACTCATTCATTCATTTTTATAGGTTAGTATTTTGTAAATTTGGGTTCGTGCCTGTCCTTCAAATTTATCCGGTTATGAAACGATTTTTCCTGTTGCTTTTCATAGTTTATATCACCTCATTTAACTCGATCGCGCAAAAGGTTGGCCTGGTTTTGAGCGGAGGTGGCGCAAAAGGATTTGCACACATTGCCGTGATTAAAGCCCTCGAGGAGAATGGAATACCGATCGACTACATTGCCGGAACATCGATGGGAGCCATTGTTGCCGGACTTTATGCTGCGGGTTTTTCGGCAGAAGAAATGGAAACTCTTTTCAAGTCAGAGCAGTTTAAATTCTGGTCAACCGGAAAAATTCAGGAAGAATATCGCTACTATTTCCGAAGGCTTGAGGAAGACCCTTCGTGGCTTGAGCTTAATTTATTGAAAAAAGAGGATAAATTAAAGATTATGCCTCCCACCAATATCATTCCTGAAGAACAGATGGATTTTGCCTTTATGGAAATGTTTTCGGCCGTAACAGCTGTTTGCAAAAGCGATTTCAACCAGTTGCTTGTTCCGTTTTTCTGCATTGCAACCGATGTCCACAATAACCGCGAAGTTGTTTTACGACAGGGAGATCTGGGCGAGGCAATTCGCGCATCGATGACTTTTCCGCTGTATTTCAAACCCATCGAAATCGATGGCGCGCTGGTATTCGATGGTGGCATTGTAAATAACTTTCCGGTTAAAAACATGAAAGAACTTTTCAATCCTGATATCATCATCGGACACAATGTGGCCAACAATGCAAAAAAACCCGATCCTGATGATGTGATGGCACAGATTGAAAATATGATTTTGCAAAAAACCGACTATGTAATCGAGCCTGAAGACGGTATTTTTATGCAAACCCTGTTCACCAATGTCAGCCTACTCGACTTCAAGAAAATTGATCTCATACAAAAAGCGGGGTACGAAACTGCCTATCAAAGCATGGAAACCATCAGGCAGCGTATTTCGCGAAGGGTTGGAGCCAACGAATTGAAACAAAAAAGGGCTCAGTTCAACATGAAAAAACCACCGCTCATTTTCCAGAATATTCAGGTTGAAGGCGTTGAAGAAGCAAACCAACGAAAATATATTATCCAGAGCCTGAAACACCAGTCGCAAGTGATTGATCTGGCCGAATTAAAACGGGAATATTTTAAGCTCGTTGCCGATCAGCAAATAAAATCGCTGCGGCCGGTATCGCACTACAACCCCGAAACAGGGTATTTCGACCTTCACCTGCTAGCAAAAACAAATGATCCGATGCAGGTGAAATTTGGTGGAAATATTTCAACCCGACCGATTAACCAGGGCTTTTTGAGCGGCGATTACCGTTTCTTTAAGGAATGATCGCACACACTTAGCGCCAATATGTACTTCGGAAGGTTTTACAGTTCGTTTAAAGCTGGCGCACGTGTCGATTTTCCGAGCACGATACCATTATACATGGCCGCCTATTTTACACTGAACCGCTGGGATTATTATTCATCAACCACCGAATTTGTGTTCGAAGATGTGCGTCCGCCCTATATTATTCAGAATGAAACGAATTTTCGGTCGGAAATTGGGATTCCGATAAAGACAAAGGGAAAACTCACCTTCGGAGGCGCCTGGTCGAGCGCCCGGGATGAGTATTATCTGACCGAATCGATAAAGGCTACCGATACTCCCGACCGCACTACGTTCGATGCTTTATCGGCCACAACCAATATTCAGACTAATTCTTTTAACGACAAACAATATCCTACCGAAGGGATTTCATCCAGCCTTTCGCTGAATTACATTTCAGGACATGAAAAGAACTTCCCCGGCACAACATCAAACAGTCCATCAAGGAAACAATTTCCCCACAATTTTTTCCTGATCAAAGGCCACTACGACCGATACCTGAAAATCAACAATAAATTCAGGCTTGGCTTGATGGCCGAATGGGTGTACAGCAATAAAAAACCTTTCAGTAATTATGTTTCTACTACATTAGCTGCGCCATCGTTTAACCCTATCCCCCACAGTAAAACTATCTACTTAAATAACTTTCATGCCAATAAATACCTGGCTTCGGGAGTAAAAACCATCTATAAACTTTCAGATCAATTACATTTCAGGGCCGAAGGTTATGGTTTTGTACCAATCAGGGAAATTGTTGAGGCCAATAATTATATCGCCATTTATAACAAAGATTTGTACTCGTCGGTTAATTTTATGGGATCGGCTGCATTTGTGTTTCAGTCGGGCCTCGGGCCAATTAGTTTCTCGGTTAATTATTACGAAAAGAGCCAGACCAAATTATTTGCCATGTTCAATATTGGGTACATTCTGTTTAATCGTAAAGGGTATTAAAATAATTGATGTTGTTTAATCGCTTCTGGTTATGCAATCGGGTTGCCGGTTGTCAGTTATAAATTATCTTTGCCTACCCTATTTTTAATCATACAAAAAAAGAAATAACATGTTAAAAGTAAACGAATATTTTGGCGGAACGGTTAAATCAATCGCACTCGAAAACCTGGAAGGTATTGCAACAGTAGGTGTTATGGAAGCCGGAGAATATGAATTCGGAACCGGAACAAACGAACACATGACCATTACAAGTGGCATTTTAGATGTAATGCTTCCCGGAGAAACTGTTTGGACAACTTACCTGAAAGGTGAAACTTTCGTAGTTGAAAAGGATGTAAAATTCAAGGTAAAAGCCGACGGACAAGTTGCTTATTACTGTTTGTATCTATAAAATGTGACTGTCTGTTTGCCTACTTATTTGGCATTTTGCATCAGTCAGTTATGGTCATTGATTGTCATTCTGTCGTCATTTCCTGACAACTTAATGACTACCAAATGACAATTAAATGACTTTTTTTCTGAAGCTGGTAGGGTAAACTCAGGTTCAATTGTATAAGGTACAAATCAATCAATTCGGAAAGAATAGTTCATCAATTCGGTATTCGTTAAAAAGCAGCTGCTAATCAACAGCTGCTTTTTTTATGCCAGATATGGACTCAGTATTTCAGCCATTGCATCAATCCAGGCAGGCGAATCATTAAGGCTTTCAACCATTTGAAGGCTTTCTCCCCCGTTTTCGGCAAACATTTCCTTGTATTCCCAGCCAATTTCAACAGTTGTTTCCAAACAATCGGTCACAAACGATGGCGCTGCAACCAGTATCTTTTTATCGCCTCGTTTGGCCAGAGCTACCAGGTTTTTATCGGTAAAAGGAGTCATCCAGTTGTTCGACAGCCGCGACTGAAACGAAACAGAATATTGCTTTTCATTCAGGCCCAATCGCTTAACCAGTTCGCGGGTGGTCTGATAACAGGTTGCCTTATAGCAAAAGCTGCCAAACTCTGGCAGTCGGGTTTCGCAATTACAGGTTTTAAACGATTCGCCGGGATGATTTTTATCCAAATGCCGGTTGGGCAACCCGTGATAGGTAAAAACAACGTGATCGTAGGTTTCCGGTTGATACGAACGAATGCGTTGCGCAAAGGCATCCAGAAAAGCAGGATGGTCGTAAAACTGACTGACAGCATGAATTTCAGGAATCGAATTCCATTTTCTAATTTCATCGATCACCGCATGAACGGCTGTTCCGCTGGTTGATGAGGCATATTGCGGGAACATCGGCAGTACAACCAACCGGTCGTAATTTCCTTTCTGAATAGACGCCAAAGCCTTTCCAATCGATGGATTTCCATATCGCATGGCCATAAAAACATCTGCTTTAGCTCCTAATTTTTGTTGAAGTCCGGACTGAGCACTTTCTGAAAAATACAACAGTGGCGAGCCTTTTTCGGTCCACAATCGCTGATACAATTTGGTAGATTTCGGCGCCCTGAAAGGCACAATGATGAGATTCACCAGTATTTTCTGCAAAACGAGCGGAATATCAATTACCCGCCGGTCGTTCAGGAATTCAGATAAATAGCGTCGTACCGCTTTTACTTTTGGCTCATCGGGTGTACCAACATTGATCATCAATACCGCTGTTTTTTTCGTAGTCATGCTTTTTGTTTGGGATAAATTTAAGTTTGTTGATTCGATATAACAAATCATTCAACAAATTGATCATTCTTACGGCATATTCAAGCTCACTCTAATTCCTGAAGATCTGAATTTACCGTTCCCGAAACCAGCAACTGCCTCTACATTCAGCAATAAAAATAAGTTTCTGATACCGTATCCTGTTTCCACATAATTTTCAATTCCGGGAGTAGCCAGATAATTCACAAACAGTATTTCCGAGATCGAAGAGTTTTTGAATATTGGCAACTGCTTCACAATCAAACGGCGCGATTGCCATTCGGCATGGCCTTCGGCAAATTGTTTGCCGGTTGAATAATCATAAAAAGGAAGCAACCTAAAACTGTTATCGTACGGTGAAAATAAAAAACCGGTGGACTTTGTATTGAAATGCCGGAAATCCTCAAAATACAAACGACTACTATTCAAAAATTTACCTGCATGAATCTGGTAGGAAAAGACATCGGAAATACCAAAACTGATTTTTTGCCTGATACCAACTTTCAGCAAATCGAAACGCGAATCGCTTCCAAAAAAACCCGAAAACGCTCCTTTATACTCAAGCGAATAGGTCGGAAATTTGCTTTCGGCATACATTTTTGTATTGTTCCGAATTCGATACCGGTGGTGCGGAGTATATTCCAGTACAAACCGCCCGATAATCGACTGATGTCTTCCAAGCTGCCACTCGTCAAATGTATTATTTTCAGGAATATTTGGCTTAAATTCCTTGTCGGCATATTTAATGAACGAATAATTTGAATTATTCGTCAGTTGTATATTGTCGCTGTATTCAATGGTTGTATTCAGGTTCAGCCCGTTTGCCAGATCGCGGCTAAACTTCAGTTGTAAAAAATCTCGCCGGTAAAAACGTTTGTAATTTTCTTTGAGCCAGAGCGTATAAAAATCATTGGTCATGGTTGGCAAACCCGAATCGTGGTTGAAATCTTCGGTAGTTGAGCCCATGCTGGCCGAAATCCATGTGTTTGTCAGTCCGTTTAACCGCTGACTGTATGTAAATGTGAAATCCGGTTTTTTACGGGCAAAAGCGTAGGCAAATTGCGGACTCAATCGTAAAGACCGACCCAGACTATCTGATCTGTAATAGTTGAAAGGCAACTCAATACGCAATCCGTCAACCGTATTGAACGAAAGTGAAGTTGGGTCGGTAAGGTTTGGAATGGTGAAAATTTCGGTTCTCCTGACCGAATCGATCGAATAATTATAGCTCTTCCCCACTATCAAATGTTTCAGTTTAAATTTCCGGCGCGAATCGCGAATCGAGTCTTTGAATTCGGGGGTTGACGAAACCACCAGAAAAGAGTCTTTTTTTGCAAAGCTTACTTTCTCCTTTTCAGTCAGCGGAATAGGCCGCAGTGTTGCCCAATAGGCTGTGTCGTTGTTTACCTGTTTCTGACTCACCTGAAAACTTGACTTTATTTCGAGCGGTTCTGGAGGACTGTTGCGTTTTGTATCCTTTTCAATCAGGCGGCTAAGTTTCACTGTTTCGCGGTTATTCAGTTCCTGTTTTTGCAACAATTCAGCCATCCGCTTTTGCTCGCGAGTTTTTTGTTCCCGCTGCTGTTGAATTTGCCTGGTTTCATCAGCAATCTTGTCGAAAACCTTTTGTTCCTCCATCAGCTGAAGCTTCTGCTTTTCAACGAAAGTATGATCCAAAGCCGGATTCAGCGTGGTTTTGTATTCGCTGATGGAAGCCACATATTTGTATTTCATCTTCAGTCCAAGTCCCGAAAAGTTCATATCAAAATCGAGGCTCACCGGCATCCATGTATTTTTGTTTACTTCAGCATAAACCTGGCGCACTTTAACATCGGTCATTGTAATGTGCATTGTCAAATCGGCCGAATGGATATTCCAGAATCCGTCGGCAATAAAAATGTATCCTGAAAACACATCACTGCCCTTGATTTTGGGTGTCACTTTAATCTTGTTGATCGTTCGTCCCTGATCGTCAAAAACACCTTCGAGCCTGAAATTATAAACTTTCAAAGCGCTTTTCCCAACCGGTGAAACGACTCCGTATTTGTCGGCATCGTACAAATTATTGGTAATCATTCCCATTGGCGATGTGTTATTTTGCTGGCCCGACGACCGCATTGCCAAAACTTTTTGGTTCACTTTATCCGGAAGTTCGAAATCAATTTTACTGACAGTTTCCATTACGAAAGGCTGATTTTCTTTAACACCGCCCTTTCTCATCTGCTTTTCCATCAAAAACGGAATTTTCTCGAACACTCCTGAGCCTTTCAGATAAACTTTGCACGAGTATTTCGAAACCTGTTTCTGGTAATAGGGCGCCATCGCAATTGCCCGGCGCATAATGTAATACGCAGGATCTTCGCCCGAAGCCATTACTTTAATCTCCGGAATCCGGTAATCCTGATTCATTAGCCTGACATTGATTTCCTGAAATGTGTTCCCGATCGCAACTTCAATGTTTTGAGTATGATAACCAAGGTATTGAAACAAAACTTTCCACTTTCCCTCCGGAAGTTTCAGTTCATAAATTCCGTCGATGTTCGATGCGGTACCGGTTGACAATTCAGGAATATAAATATTGGCAAATGGAACTGCTTCGCCTTGTTCGTTGGTAATCCGACCGCGAATTCCCTGTGAAAATGCAGAAACAGATGAAATAAAAATCAGGAAAGACAGAAGTAAAAATCTTAAATGCATGGGCGATTGGTTATTGGAGTCTGATTCCAAAAATAAACGATTTTAAGTTTAATTCAGCATTAAGATATGTTAAAAAGATTGAACTAATTATAATTCGACAAATTGTAGTAATTAATTTAATCCCTTTTATGGTGCGGCATTTCCATTGGTATTTCGAACGAAATTTCAATTACGCCCTTAAATTCATCCTTCTCCATCCAGGGAGTTTGGTGAATCATTTTACGGATACCTCGCTTTTCTGTTGAATATGAATTGGTGATGGGATTGTCCAGCATTTCGAGTAATTTGGTTCGCGAAGGTTCCGGATGGCAGTCAATCAGACTTTTACCCAACAGCCCACCCTCATCGTATTTGGCAAATTGCTTCATCGATAAATCGTTCATGTAAACCACAATTCCCTCGCGGTCGCAAACAGTAATTTCACCTAAAAACCCGTCTGTCCAGTTCATACATTTATTTTTGAAAAACCACTTAGGCACATAGGACACAATAGAACCCCAAAAGAATTTTATAAAATATTTTGGTGCAAAAAATATATCTATGTTTTCTATGTGTCTATGTAGTTCATTTATTTAATATTACACACGGGAATGCTGATAAAAACGAATCCAATCGATTTCGAAACGATGCGGCAAACTGCTGACAGGCTCGCCAACCACTATTGATGCAGCATTCAAGTGCATTTTAAAAGCAGGTAAGTTTTGATTTATGGTCAGGATTTCGCGGCCGTTGATGGTCCAAACAAGCGAATTTGCCGACCATTCGAGCCTGAAAATATAGAATTCACCCATTTTTAATCCTGAAATACTTTCGCATTCTGCCTTAATTCCATCCGGAGATTTGGAGAGTAACCCGAAACGGTTTTTTACGCCCATCTCAACCAGATTAATTTGAGGCGAGCTTTCCTCTCCCAATAAATAAATGGCATCAACCAGATTTTGCGATGGTGCATATTTTACCTTGGCTTCCAGAATTCCATGTTTCCACCATTCCACTCCGGCTGTTGAAACAATACCCGAGGTGTAATCAAATTCCTGTTCAACAAATCCGAACGGAATCCGCCATTGCATCCCTTTTGCCTTTTCTTTGCGTACTTCAATTTTCAAGATTTTCCCATCAACCGAAATATTTTTTCCATCGGTAAAGGCATGTAAATCTCCTATTTGCGAGAAATTTTGTCCAAGTGCCTGGCTCGCCCAGTGCGACTGTGTTTGCCACTTTTGCACATCAAGTTTTCCGTTCTCAAAACGATCTTCAAAAACCAATTTCCATTTTTTGAAAAAATCGAAAGCTGAAGAGTGTTTGTATTTCAGATAATTGATCAACTGAGGCGTTTTCATTAATTCGGCAAAGCGTTTCTCTTTGGCTGCTTCTTCGGTCTTTTCCCATTTATGTTTGTCTTCGAGGTAAGCAACCCTTGCCTTAAACTCTTCCGAAGCTGTTATTTTCTGAAGTTCTTCAAAACGTTTTCGTTCAGGCGAATCAATCATCAATTCGTAATTATTAAAACCCGATGATTTTCTGAAATGCTTAAAAAACTTTATATCATCCGATTCATTGATTTTATGAAATTCGGTATATAGAGCGTATTCTTCAGAGTTTTTATCCTTTTTCTTAAGTGCCGACAGCGAATGTTTGTCAACCAAAGCTTTTAGCTCTTTGTATTTTGCTTTTAATTCAGAATTCGAGATCTTATCAAATCTTTTTAATTCATCCGATTTCAGGGTTGAATAAAACTTGTGGAGTTTGCTGTTTTTTCCGAGCTTTTTTAGTTCTGTCAGTTGCGCATCTTCTTTGCTGCCCTTCAAAACCAGATGTTGAATTTCCTTTTTCTTCTGTTTAAAAGTTGCCGAATTCACCAAAACTTCAAGTTCATGGTATTCCTTTTGTTCATCAGATTTTTCAAACTCGCAAAACATCCGGTAATCAGCCAGTAAAGCTTCGTGGGCAGATTCAATATTCGCGGTTGATTTAATCAATCCGAAAGTGCTTGCAATGAACAGTTTAAACGACATAGTATTTTATTTTTGGTCTGAAATTCGAAGTTTTAAAAATAACAAATAAAACAAACATCACCACTTTTTTCACTCTTCGCTTGAAAAACGTTAAATTCACATGAAAATTATATTAAAAGCTAATTTCTGCTACCATGAACCTACTGAAAAAATTAATTTACACATTGGTTTTGGCATTCTTCCTGAATGCAGGTTTTGCCCAGAATTTCCTTGAATCAGGGATAAAACCAGATAAAACCTATATTCTGCTCGCCCACCCTACTGTTCAAAACCTCGAAACCATTCATTTTTTACTGAACAACAATATCTTGCAGTTGCCTGATGCCGAATTTATTGGGGTTTATTCAACTGCTGAAGGTTACGATTATAACCATTCGGTTGATTTAATCGGAAAACCTGAAATGAGCAGGTTTCATTTACAGAAAGTTGACGGAACAGAAAGTTCCGCAAACATTTACACCACAAATGGCTGGACAAAGACTTTTAAAAGTCTGTTCGATCAATCTGTGGGGATTTTCTTTTTTGGCGGCCCCGACATTCAGCCAGAACTATACGGACAAGAAAACCTTTTTTCGGAGGTTACCGATCCAAACCGTCATTCATTCGAACTAAGTTTTTTATTCCATTTGTTGGGAGGCAAACAAAACAGCGGATTTAGTCCTTTTCTGAAGCAAAACCCAGGCTATTTTGTGACCGGTTTCTGCCTCGGAATGCAAAGCATGAACGTAGCAACCGGTGGTACTCTAACCCAGGACATTCCGGCCCAAACCTATAAAAAGATGACTGCTGAAGAAAATCTGAAACTTAAGAAAGAACAGCTTCACCGCAATTACTGGCAGGAAATTAAGAAGGATACACTATTTATGGGAATCAATTTTCATCCGATTCTATATACTGCTCACCCATTTTTTATTAAGAAAGTAAACGCTGAAAGAGAAATTAAACCCCTGGTTTTAAGCAGCCATCACCAGAGTATTGACATGTTGGGCAAAGATTTAATTGTAACCGCCACATCGATGGATGAAATGGTTATCGAAGGAATCCAGCACCGCGTGTACCCCAATGTATTTGCCGTTCAGTTTCATCCCGAAGTTCCGTCACTCTACAAGGAAGGCAAAAAACTAAAATTTGCTCCTGACGACACTCCAAAATCTTTCTACGAAATCATTTCAGACGAAGGTCGCGAATTCCACCTGAAATACTGGGAAACCATTTCAAAGGCAATCAAATCGTCTGCCAGGTTGCAGAAGTAAAGTGATCAGTGATCAGTCACAGAATTCAGTATTTTGTCGATATTGTTCATTTATTGTCAATAGTTTCACGTCATTAATAGTCATTAGCTTCGCATCATTATCTAACAATTAATGCCAATTGCATGACAACCACAGACAACAAAGACAACAATTACAACACTTACTCCAATGACCACTACAGCCCCATTTTAATCATTCACTGAATCAATCATCCAGTCCTTCAATTCGTGTCAGATAAAATTCTACTTTTGCAGCTTCAAAAAACTGGAGTAATGAGTAATCAGACAGAAATTCGCAGAAGAAGAACCTTTGCCATTGTGAGTCACCCCGATGCGGGAAAAACAACCCTGACCGAAAAACTATTGTTGTTTGGAGGTGCCATCCACGTTGCCGGTGCCGTTAAAAGCAATAAAATCAAGAAGGGAGCCACTTCCGACTTCATGGAAATCGAGCGCCAGCGCGGTATTTCGGTGGCAACTTCGGTAATGGGTTTCGAATACGACGGCTACAAGGTGAATATTCTGGATACTCCAGGTCACCAGGACTTTCAGGAAGATACGTTCCGCACACTGACAGCCGTTGACAGCGTAATTATTGTGATTGACGCTGCAAAAGGTGTTGAACCACAAACCGAAAAACTGATGAACGTTTGCCGGATGCGCAAAACTCCGGTTATTGTTTTCATTAACAAACTCGACCGCCCAACTCAGGATACTTTTGAATTACTCGACGATATTGAAAGACAACTGCAAATCAGCATCAATCCTTTAAGCTGGCCAATTAACAACGGTCCCGAATTCAAAGGAGTTTACAACATATTCAACAAAAGTCTTAACCTGTTTAAGGCCAGCGTTCAGGACATAGAACCGGGCATTTCATTTGATGACCTCAACAGCTCGGAACTCGAAAAACACATCGGAAACGATGCACGGAAACTACGCGAAGATCTGGAATTGGTTTATGGGGTTTATCCGCCTTTCCACCACGACGAGTATCTGGCCGGAAATCTTGCTCCGGTGTTCTTCGGAAGCGCACTTTATAATTTTGGTATTCAGGAGTTACTCGATGCCTTTGTGAAGATTGCGCCTTGGCCGCGTCCGGTGCAAACCGAAGAACGATTGGTCACTCCCGAAGACGACAAATTCAGCGGATTCGTGTTTAAAATTCATGCCAACATCGATCCCAATCACCGCAGCCGGATCGCATTCGTTAAAGTCTGCTCCGGAAAGTTCGAACGAAATGCCATTTACAAGCAGGTTCGAACCGGAAAAACCTTTCGTGTATCGAGCCCGACAGCATTTATGGCTTCACAGAAAGAAATCATCGAAGAAGCATTTCCCGGCGATATCGTGGGTTTCCCCGACAATGGCTCGTTCATCATCGGCGACACCATCAGCGAAGGTGAGGACATACATTTCAAAGGCTTGCCAAGTTTTTCTCCTGAATTGTTTAAATTCGTCGAGAACGCAGATCCGATGAAAACCAAGCAGCTCAACAAAGGGGTCGATCAGCTAATGGACGAGGGTGTGGCTCAGCTATTCACAAGTCAGTTTAATGGCCGAAAAATCATTGGAACAGTAGGACAACTTCAGTTCGAAGTAATACAGTACAGGCTGGAACACGAGTACAATGCAAAATGCCGGTTCGAGCCACTATCGATGTACAAAGCCTGCTGGATTCAGAGCGATAACCCAAAGGCGTTGATCGAATTCAAGAACCGTAAGCACCAGAAAATGGCTACCGATAAACGTGGTCGCGATGTGTTTATGGCCGATTCGCAATTTATTCTCGATATGGCTCAAAATGAGTTTAAGGAGATCAAATTTCATTTTACATCGGAGTTTTAGGACTGAGAGCATCTAAATAATTTTGAAAATGAATATACATTTTCAATATATTGTACTTATCTTTTGCTGCTTAAGATCGTCATTTCAGAAAAGAACATAAATGCAAAGCATAGTACACCTGGCAGTATCTAATGATGATTTTGGGAACCAAACTGATAAAATCAAATATAAATCAGATATATGCTTCTAAAACTTAACCAAATAACCAAATCCTATTTCTCCGGAAATAATCCTTCCGGACGGATTATCCTCGATCAGCTTGATCTGGAAATCAATACCGGAGAGCGGATTGCAATTGTCGGACCTTCGGGTTCGGGCAAAACCACTTTGCTGAACCTGATCGGAACTTTGGATCGACCCGATTCTGGTAAAATGTACTTCGAAAATCAGGATTTGTCGGTATTTTCAGAACAGCAACTGGCCGCGTTCCGGAATGAAAAAATCGGTTTTGTATTCCAGATGCACCATTTATTGCCACAACTCACTTTGCTTGAAAATATACTTTTACCAACATTGACCGACAAAAAGCTTCAGGGAAAAGAATCGCTCGAACGTGCTCAAAAATTGATTTCCAGAATGGGGCTTTCCGAAGTTGCGCATCAAAAACCTTCAGAGCTTTCGGGTGGCGAGTGCCAGCGCACGGCGGTTGCAAGAGCATTGATCAATCGTCCCGGACTGATTTTGGCCGATGAACCAACCGGTGCGCTCGATCAAAAATCGGCTTTCAACCTTACTGATTTACTGGTCGAGCTGAATCAGGAAGAAGGTGTCACTCTGATTTTGGTCACGCACTCGATGGATGTAGCAAAGAAAATGGATCGTATTTACCGGATCGAAAACGGAAAACTTCAGGAATCTTAAATGATGAATCTTGAATCTCGAATGAAGAGCTCTTGGGCAGTTTTCCATTAAAGACTCAAGATTCTAATCTACTAATATTCAAATATGGATAAATACATTTCCATACTTCGCGGAATCAATGTAGGAGGAAACCGCAAAATCCTGATGAAGGATCTGAAGGTCTTGTTTGAAAAGCTTGGCTTTGCAGAAGTGGAAACCTATATTCAGAGCGGAAATGTTGTTTTTGAATCTGATCAAAAGTTGTCAAATGCTGATTTGGAAGTGAAGATTGAGCAGGCAATTACTGAAACCTTTGGTTTTGATGTTCCGGTGATTGTCCGGACTGCCGATGAATGGGCCAAATCGATTGCGAAGAATCCGTTTTGGAAGGAAAAAGATACCGATATCGATCGGCTGCATTTCACTTTCCTGAAGGAATTACCGAAGCTGGAGTTGCTGGAGAAAATTAAACTGTTTCAGTTTTTGCCTGATCGATATGAAATTATAGGCAAAGATGTTTTTATTTTCTGTGCTGCCGGTTATGGAACCTCGAAGCTGACCAATCCGTTTTTCGAGTCGAAACTGAAAGTGCCGTGCACCACCCGAAACTGGAAAACTGTGATAAAATTGCACGAAATGATAAACTTAAACTGACATGTCCATCTACAAACTCATACTGAAATCGGTCGGATTTTACCGAAAACTGAACCTGACGATTATCCTCGGAATTGCTTTAAGCACGGCTATTCTGGTAGGTGCACTCATTATTGGCGATTCGGTGAAATACAGCTTGCAGCAAATTACTGTGCAGCGGCTGGGCAAAACTTCGCAGGTGATTACGGCCGGCGAACGTTTGTTTGGGCAACAACTGGCCTCTGATCTGGCATCAAAAACCGGCACAGAAACCGCAGCTTTGCTTCGTGCCAATGGATTTGGAGTGATCGATGGCGGCGACCTTCGGATCAATCAGTTGGCAGTTTGGGGAGTTGATAAGACGATTGGAAACTTTGCCGACTATCCGGAGGTATTTCAACTGCAAAACAATGAGGTAGCGATCAACGAAAACCTAGCTTCGCTTTCAGGACTGAAAGTTGGCGACGAGTTTCTGTTACGGTTGAATAAACTGAACACATTTCCGTCCAACACGCCTTTTGTTTCCGAGAAGGAATCGACTGTTTCGTTTCGCGTTTCGGTGGCCAGAATCCTGAACCCGGACGAACTGGGAAATTTCAATCTGCAAAATATACAATCCGCACCGCGCAACGTTTTCCTGAATTTGCAGTGGCTGAACGAACAGATGGGACTTCAGCAAAAAGCCAATGTGCTGTTGGTTGCCGAAGGTGTTTCAGGAGAAGAACTGATTCAAAAACTACGGACAAGCTGGAAATTAGATGATGTGAATCTGGAGATTCGCGAAAATGCGGAACTGAATTACACCGAGCTGATTTCGGATCGCGTTTTTGTTGAACCGGCTGTAGAGCAGTTTTGCCTGAAACAGATGCCGGGTTCTCAAGCCATTTTCAGTTATTTCATCAACGAATTTACATTGAACGGAAAGCAAACGCCGTATTCGTTTGTATCGACAGATCACGAACTTTCCGGGAATCAAATGACCGTGAGCAACTGGCTGGCCGATGATTTGGGAGTTAAATCGGGCGATGTCGTAAGTCTTTCGTATTTCGAAGTGGGGCCGCTGCGCCGTCTGGTGCTGAAAGATACTTTGTTTGTGGTCACCCAAATTTATGAATTGTCAGGAGAAAAGGCTGATGTAAACCGGATGCCGGTGATACCGGGGCTATCGGATGCAGGCAATTGCCGCGACTGGAAAACTGGTGTGCCTGTCGATCTGAAGAAAATCAGGCCAGTGGACGAAGATTACTGGAAGGCGCACAAAGGCACTCCGAAAGCGTTTGTTTCGCTTGAAACGGCGCAAAAACTATGGGGAAACCGCTTCGGACAATCGACTGCAATTCGAATTGACGGACTGAAAAAAGCTGAATTTGAAAACCAATTGTTGTCCGAACTTTTGCCTGCTCAGCTTGGATTCGAGGTTCGCGATGTGAAAACCGATGGACTCGCGGCGGCAAGTGGCGGTACCGATTTTGGTGGCTTATTTATCGGCCTCAGCTTTTTTGTGCTGTTTGCAGCGGTGTTGCTGGCTTTCCTGTTGTTTAAACTGTACCTTGGGTTCCGCAAAGCGGAAATCGGAACTTTGACTGCGCTTGGGTTTTCGTTTCCGGCTATTCGCAAATTGTTTATGGCCGAAGCCTCGGTATTTGTACTGGCCGGTATTTTGCTCGGTATTCCGTTCAGCATCTGGTACAACCACCTGATTTTAAAAGCTATCAATACCATTTGGGTCGATATTGTCCGCACTTCGATTGTCAACATTCATATTCGCCCGACTTCGCTCATCATGGGAAGCCTGATTATTGCCGCAATGTCTTTAATTGCAATCTGGCTGATGCTAAACCGATTCCTGAAGAACGAAGCCATTGCCTTGCAGCGTAAAACTACTTCTGAAAAGCACAAAACCAGCAAATGGTCTCTCCGCCTGGGCCTTAGCTTGATCCTTCTTTCTTTGGCAATCCTTTTTTCAATGGGTTTCCGCAGCGGCGAAATTAATCCCGAAATGTTTTTTATCAGCGGTTTTGGTTTGTTGCCGGGACTGATCCTGATTTTCGATTTCTGGATGCGTCGTTTGGCTGTTCAGGAAAAAGCGATGCACTTTTCGTTGCGAACCATGCTGCTGAAACGGATTGCCGGTGAGCGCCGCCGCAATGTGATGATCGTGAGTTTTCTGTCTGTGGGGGTGTTTATGGTCGTTTCCACCGGACTGAACCGAAAAGATTTGACTTCAAAAGCTGAATTGCCATCATCGGGAACGGGTGGCTACGACTACTTTGTTGAAACGACCATGCCGGTGCTTTTTGACGCGAATACCAAAATTGGTAAAGAAGACCTGAATATTCCGGAAACTGCCGAATTGGTGCAATTTCAGTTGCAGCCGGGCGATGATGCCAGTTGCCTGAACCTGAACAAAATTTCGCGGCCACGATTGATTGCCTGCAATCCGGCGGCTTTCGATCAGCGCGGAGCATTTACTTTTGCCACGCGAACCGACGATCTCGATACGCAAAATCCTTGGTTGACGTTGAACAAAACTTTAGCCGATGAGGTGATTCCGGCGATTGCCGACCAAACGGTGATTCAGTGGGGGCTGATGAAAAAAGTGGGCGATACGCTGATGTACAAAACCGAAGATGGGAAAGATTTAAAGCTGAAACTGGTGGGCGGATTAGCCAATTCCATCTTTCAGGGGAATGTAATTATTGCTGAAGATCATTTCAACCGGGCATTTCCGTCGGTGAGTGGTTCGAATGTGTTTCTGATTGATGTGCCAGATACCGCTTCGGTTGTCGGCGATTTACAATCCGGAATGCGCAATTACGGTCCCGAAATCAGCCGCGCGACCGACCGTTTGCTGTCGTTTTATACAGTTGAAAATACTTACCTGAATATTTTCCTGATGCTCGGTGCTTTGGGACTTTTAATCGGCACACTTGGATTGGGAATCCTGATCTTCCGGATCACTTTTGAGCAGATTCCCGAATATGCATTGTTGTTGTCGCTCGGTTTTTCGAAACCAATAATTCAGCGGATGGTTATGCGCGAAAAGCTTTTCCTGATGATTGTTTCTGTCCTCATTGGTCTGATTCCTGCAGTGTTGAGTTGTTTGCCAACATTGATTTCTTCGCTCTACGCCAGTCTGTGGATTTGGTTGCCAGCCATTTCTGTTCTGGTTATTTTAAGTGGCGCCATCTTTAGCTTTGTGGCTATTCGCATGGCTTTTAAACAGAATTTGGTGGGGGCGTTGATGAATGAATAGGTTATAACCCTTTGCTTGAGACTGAGAATAAATGAGAAGTTAGGTGTTAAGGATTAATTCAATTTAAATGATACCGGAATCGTCAAACTCGATTCAACTGGAATGCCATTCTGAAGTTCAGGCAGCCACTTTTTGATTAGTTGGACAACCCTTATAGCTTCATTATCAAGATCTTTATGTGCCCCAATCAATATTTTTGTTTCCTTTAAATTACCTCTTGAATCTATAATAGCCTCAATAAATACCTTACCAGATATTTTTCTTTCCTGGGCACTGATTGGATATCTTATGTTTTGTGTGATAAATTCCAAAAGGCTGTAATCTCCTTCAGGATACATTACTCTCCGGTTTTTTATTTCATACTCCTTCCCAGTTAAAGTTTTAAGAATTGTTGCCACATCTGCATTTAACAACAAAGGCGGAAAGGCTGTCGTGTCTATATTAAATTCTTCACTATTTCTAAATTTATAAGATTGACTGTCGGGAAATTTTGGCATAATCTCTAAGGAAATCCTTTCAAAATAATTGAAATCAGGATCCATTATAGTTCCGGATGTAAATTTTCCCTTTGTAAATCTTTCGCTGTGAATCAGTTTATTATCTGAAATTTGAACAAGTTTCCATTCTCCAACTTTTAAACTGTCTTTGAACTTTCCTGTAAGCCGTTTCAAATTGGTACGATCAAAAATTCCGCTTATAATTGAATCGTTCATCCATTTCCCGGTTCCATTTTTTACCAATTGGATTCCATATCTATCGAAATATTCAACAACCACAATATCGTCCCCAAGTGTCTTTGGATTTATAATTACTAATTGCTTAAGTTTTCCATTCGAATAAAAATACTCCCAATTTCCTGTTCTTCTATTATTTAAGTAGCTTCCTTTGCTTTCAGTTTTTCCATTTGGAAAGTAAAAAATAAATTCGCCATTCTTTTTCCCATTCGTATAGTAACCCTCCATGATTTTCTTCCCTCCCAAATCATAATCAATGACTTGACCATTAAATGTGAACTTTCCCATGTCAATTTCAACTTCACGGGAATAGATGGCTTTTTCTGCTTTTGTGATTTCCCAATTCATATTGTAATATAATACAACCTTTTCCTGGCTGTAGGTTTTTATGAAGAGAGTTAGGAAGAATAATGAGATAATAATAATTTTCATGTGTTTACAATAAGTTTTGCCCAAATATAACCAAATTCTATGTTCAGTGCATCTGAAATCTTCGAAGGATTTTTGGCGTGGTAAAAGAAGATGAACAGCCTGTCAGTTGCTTTAGGTAATACGGGGTTGAAAAATTATATTGCTTACTGCCTGCCAAGTCGGTTTAAATCAGTTTTTCATTACTTTCATTACTGCAATTCGCTTTCCCGATTGGAAGATTTCAAAGATAAAAAGTCCTTTGGGAAGTGTAGAAATGTTGATTGGTGAATTTTCGACAGTACCTTTTTGCAACAATACCCCTTGCAGATTGCTGATGGAGTAGTTGCAAGGCGTTGTTTCAGAAATATTTATGCTTAGGTAGTTTTTGGCTGGATTCGGGAACACCCGAATTTTGGAATTCATCACTTTAGGTTGCTTCGAAGAGGTGGTGCAGGTGTATCCTTTTTTCTTCAGGAATGATCTGGTCTCGTTGTTTCGTATTAAAACAAACTCGCGCAAAGCGGCCAGACTTAGTTCATATTCCTTGAAAGTGAATCCTTTACGGGAGTCTTTTTCAACGGCATCGTCAATAATTTTGCGGTATGCTTCGATTTTCGAAACCACTTCTGCATCAGTAAAAAATGTATTCGATAATTGGCAAAGCGTTTGGTCGTAGGCTTCGAAAAACTGGCTGTAAGTAGCGTATTTATCCAAAAAGGCAGTCATCTGCATATTTGGAAAATTGTTTTGGTCGGGCTGTATAAAATCGGCAAAGGCCACATTCTGGTCCCAACAGATGGTAACCCATTTTTTAGTGGTGAGGTCGAAATAGTAAATTCCGTTTCTGTTCTTAGGTTCGGCGTTTAGATTGTAGTCCAGAACCGCATTGAATTTAAAGTAAGTTTGGTAGTCGATGTATTTCGAAATTGAATCGACATACCCATAACGGGCTGGCAGGTTTTGAATTTTATCGAGCAACGTAATCCAATGTTGCCATGCCAGGGTTTCATCGCCATGATCGACAATGTATTGCCCTCTGTAGTCTTCCGGATACTTTCCATAGTACGCCAGATTGCTAAGATTGGCCGG
>JAHEYU010000024.1:0-9193 GCA_023251435.1 Bacteroidota bacterium | reverse complement strand
CCAGTGTGTAAACTCCCCAGTATTCGCCGTTGATATAAACTTCGGTAAAAGCACATTTTGGAGCGGGAATTCCCATGCGCCAAGATGCGTCGCAAGTAAGTTTTTCGCGCATAAAACCCTTGTCGTATAAATTGTTATGCAGGTTAAACCGTTTAATTCCATCGTATTTTTGACCTGCAACAAATTTATCGGTTTTAATTTTGAAAGGCTTTTTGTCGTTCGGAGCTGCCAGGTAAGACTTTTCGCCCTTAGTTGCCAAACCAATCCTGTCCATGGTATTTCCATCAATCTTAATCTCCACCTGCTGGTAAACCGATTTCAATGCAGGCTCTTTGATTGCTGAAATATCGACATTAAACAGCTCCACTTTATGCAAAAAGGTATCGTCGAAAATCTTTTCTCCATTTTGTGCCGAAACCTGCAAAACCCAAACACCAACTAAAAATAAGAGGAGAATTTTTCTAGCTCCTGAAGTTTTAATGATTATCATACATCTATTATTTCTGAACATTGTAATTAATAAATCAGGATGCCTTTGCCAATGATTTAGTTGCTTTTGAATCCGGATTTTCAGAATAAAAGTAGATGTATTTGATCGGGAATAGAACTTAAACATGATGAATGCGCGATTTTGGGAGTTGAATCTGTTTTTGTAGAGCTATCAATTATCATTTCATGATTGTCCGTTTGCAACCTATTGGGCATTTTACATCAGTCACTTTTGGTCAATTATTGTCATTCAATTGCAATTTAAAGGCAACTTAATGACCACCACCATATGACAAATGAATGACGTTTAATGACATTGGGTAAATTTTCGGATATTCATTAACATTTAATTGCACGTCCCGTCGATTCGAGCCTGAAATGGAATATATTTGACTTGTAATAATTAAAATCATGGGGTTAAAAGTGAGAGTTACGTTATCAATATTCTTTTTCCAATGTCTGCTTGCCTGCCTGTTAACCGGTCCGGTTGTTGCTCAGACAGAACAAGATCTGGTGCGTAAAGCGATTCGAATGGCGAAGAAAAATACGTCATCGACTATTGATGTCAGGCAGTTGATCGTGGTATTTAATGAGTCGCCCGAATGCAATACAGCCAATTTGGTGGCAATTGAGAAAAAAGCGAACAGCTGGTTAGTCGCTGCTACGCCTATTCAGGCTGGAATTGGACGCAAAGGATTTGCCGATCCCGGCACCAAAAGGGAAGGCGATCAGAAATCGCCCAGCGGTTTGTTTGAATTAGGTCAACTGTTTTGTTACGACAACAATGTAGAAACTAAAATGTCCTATATTCAAAGTTCTCCGGATGATAAATGGATTGACGACCCTGATTCGGATGACTATAACCGGCATGTGAGAGGTGCAACAGAAGCAGGATCGTATGAAAAACTACTGCTCAACGGAAATGATTACCGATATTGCATGGTGATAGAATACAATACGCGACCGGTAGTCAAGGGCAATGGAAGCGCTATTTTTCTACATTTGAGCGAAGGCAAATCAATCAATTCGTCGGCCGGATGTGTAGTGCTGACTCAAAACGATATGGAGCGGCTGTTAAAATGGATGGATCCGGAATCGAACCCATCGATTCTTATGGGCACCGAAAAAAAACTGATGGATGGAATAAAAGTAAGAGATTAAGTTCCCGATCATTCATTCGTAAATAACGGTATTAATTAATTGATTATTAATCGTTCTCATGGAACTCGCATACCAGAGAGCATCCACTTTGAACATTAATTTTCGCTTCGCGGATTTCCACTTCGTTCCAATTCATTTTCTTTTTGTGCCCCCACCGATGAAATAATTATCTGTGGCATGTTCATTTCATCCTTCCTTTTCGCTAACTGAAGGGAAAGAGCTTTCAGAGTCAGTAAAAATTGAACTACTCACGATTGAAAAGTATTAATTTGTACTTGTTTCGTATATTTGCTGAAAATGACATGATTATGGATAAGCTTATCATTACACCGAAAAGCAAAAATGAAATTCCGTTTTTAACGCAGTTACTCAAAAGTCTGGGACAAGATGAGAACGTTAGGCTTGTTAAGGATCCGGATGAACTCTTTATTTCTTTATCAGAAAGCAGCTTAATGAAGGAATGGGATAGTCCGGAAGATAAACGTTGGGATAATTTGTTGAAGCAAAATATATGAATGCAATGAGTAATCAAAAAGGAGATATTGTCATTGTCCCTGTTCCGTTTTCGGATAATCACAGTATAAACTTCGGCCAGCTTTAGTATTATCGAATGATCTGGTGCATAAAACGGGAGATATTCTGATTGCTCAAATCACTTCAAAATCAATTTCAGATGGGTTGAGTTTTTCTATAAAGGACAATGATCTGACGGTGAAATTACCTCTAACAAGCTATGTTAGAATTCACAAATTGTTTGTTTTGGAAGAAGGATTGATAAAAGGGAAGATTTCGCATTTGAAAACTGAAGTTTATAAACAGATTATTGAGCGAATTATTGAAGTAATTTCATGATTTGATTATTATCTCTACTACACAAAAGTCATTATACCACCAGTATAAAAAAGTCAGGGCTTCACGGCAAGTGAAACTCTGACTTTTACTATTTCGAAATAACAGGTTCGCGGTATTTACCAAACCAAATTCGAGTTCAGCAAGCTATCCGGATTCAGATTGTTCTTTTCGATGTCTTTAAAATGTTTGTAGGTTCCTACTTTCAATTCGTAGGTTGCAGGTTCGTCGCAAACAATCATTCCGCGCGGGTGAAGTTGCAATGCGCTGATTGTCCACATGTGGTTCACACCTTCTTCAATGGCATGTTGCAATGCGCGGGCTTTGTTGTAGCCGTTCACAATAATCAACACCTCTTTGGCATCCATAACAGTGGCAATTCCAACAGTGAGCGACGAATTGGGCACTTTGTTCACGTCGTTGCCGAAGAAACGCGAATTGGCCACTTTGGTGTCGTAGTTCAGTTCCTTGTCGCGGGTGCGCGAGGCGAGTGATGAACCGGGTTCATTGAATGCCAGATGCCCATCGGGACCAATTCCGCCAAGGAATAAATCTATTCCGCCCACCGCTTTAATTTTGTCTTCGTAGGCCTGACATTCGGCTTTAATATCCGGAGCATTTCCGTTCAGAAGATGCGCGTTTTCAGGAAGAATATCGATGTGACCAAAGAAATTCGTCCACATAAATGTGTAATAACTTTGCGGGTGTTCTTTCGGAATTCCCACATATTCGTCCATGTTAAAGGTTACCACGTTACGGAACGAAACCACTCCGGTCTTATACAAGTTAATCAGTTCGCGGTAAATCCCAAGTGGCGACGAGCCTGTTGGAAGTCCCAAAACATAAGGTTTTTCAGCAGTTGGCTGAGCCAGAATAATCTTTCGTGCCATGTAATTTGCCACCCATTTTGATGCCAATTCGTAGTTGTCCTGAATAATAAGTCTCATAATTATTTATTTAATTCTGTTTTTCGATGGTTTGCAGTTTTTCGAGCATATTGTCGCCCAAAATAGTTTTCTTTCTGATATGACTTACAATTTCATTTACAAAATCGTTACTTTCAAAATTACCCCTAACTTTTTCGAAATCTAGTCTTTGCGTAGTCTTGTTTCCGTCCATGCCAAATCCGGTCATCGAATCCATCCTGAATTCCTTCTTGGCATCTTCGTAAAGCATCTGATCCAGACCAATCACACTATCTTTCCATTTTTTTATCAGGCCAATGATGTCAGACATTGTAAGGTTTTCAATTTTTTTACCAGTTATTTCAACCAGTAATTCAGCCGCCCAGGTCCATTCGTATTCATAATAGTGATCGTGAAGATTCCTGAATTCCTGTTCTATTTCAATCAGGCTAGATTTCTCTCTCTTTTCAATATTTTTTATCAGTTGCAGAATTTCTGTTTTAGGAGCAATTAATCCCGAAAGGTCGCTCCATTCGCCCTTCCCGATAGTATTTTTTGGTTTCAGGCATTCCAGAAGCTCGTCTAAAGTACCGATTTCGCATTTTTCAATCCTGGAAATCAGCGAGTTTCCTAAAAATTTATAAATGGCTTTTTGATACAAATCTATTCCTTTTTCAAGGGCACTTTTGCTTATAAGAGTATTTCTGTAGGCAAAGACTTCGGTTGTTTCTCCAGAAATCTCTTTCAGACTATTCAGGATGCCGAGCCCTTTCTGCATTTTTTTGATCGTGAACGGACTGAGCAGGTTGAAGTTGATGCAATCCAGTTTTTCAGGATCTTTGCGTTTGTCGCGTCGCGGCCATTTCAGCACGTCGCGAATGGTTCCCACACTGCGAAGGTTAATTCCGGGGGCAATCCAGCTGTCGTCTTTGTTTTCAATTAAGTATGAAAACGGCAGTTCGGAAGTATCGGTATTTTTGTAGTGTCGACCCATTACGAGTGTGAATGCGCCTATTTTTGCAGGCCAGAGAATATATGAGTCTGAAGTTGTTTTTGAGCCACGTTCGACAATTCCGTGGTGAATCGGACCCAGTTTATACATGTGGTTACTTTGATTCGAACCGCTGCCCGCGTTGCAAAACGAGAACATTCCGGCAATTAGTAAAGTCGATTTATGATGGGTAACTGTATATGGGCCGCCAAATATTGAACAGGCCTCGCCATGAAATCCCTGACAATTGGCAAAAAACAAAGAGTTCTCTGCCGAATATTGTTTCCCAAGAATACAACCCTGACCGATAAAACAGTTTGAGATAATAACTCCGTCGGATATTTCGGCTCCCGAAGAAATGATAAAGTTCTCGGCTAAAATCTCGGCACCCAGTTTAACGGGGGCGAACTCGTTACTGTTAACAGAGCCGTTTTCGAGCCGGGTTGGACCTGCCACCTGGCTGTAAGGTCCAAATTTTACATTCTTAATAAGCCGGCAATTGCTTATTGAGGTGTGTGCTCCGATTAATCCTCTTTTGCTTTTAACCGATTCAGCATATTCGGTAATTTTTGATTCCAATTCCTGAATCAGGCAGTGGCGGTGTTTGTACCATGCCAGAAAATATGCCAGATGTGCCGAAAGTTTATCGTAAATCATTACTCCCCGGCCACCGGTTTCATCAAGAGTCGATACTTTAATACCATTGCCAAAACTTGTTTCGCCATCAACATAGCAAAGTTCAATGTTCTCAAGAATTACATGGTCGTTGATATCGTAATTGGCTATATAGTTGCAAATGTGGTTGATATAAACATGGTCGCCTATGGTGCAGTTGTGAATACTGGCATTGTAGATTCCGCAGTTGCGCACAATTCCGCCACTAAAGCTCACCATTCCGGAATTATCGCCAATTTGTACCGATCCCGAGAATTGTACATTTCGGATGTTTTCCGGAATAAATCCATCACGAACCATAACTTGGTTCCATTCGGCTGAAACACAAGCTTGTTGCTTAAGTGTATCAATTTCGGATTGAAATAATGTGCGGTATTCCAGATTGTTTTTCAAGTTGTTCATTTTAAGAGGTTATTTTTGCGAGATAATCGAAATGTTGCCCTTTGAATACTTCATTCAATATAAGTTGATTTTTTTCAATTGCATTTTCAAGGTTATTCAGATCGACATACAACCATGGGAATGGCTGGCTGATCCAGTTTTTATATTCGGTTTGAAACATCAGTTCACCGTAATATTTATCGGCCGAAATGTCGATCAGAGCCGAACCATCTTCCTGTTCAAACAGATAAATCAGGTCAGATGAATCGATCAGGATCTGACCTTCAGGATTGAGCAGTGATTTTAGGTGATGCAGCAAAACGTCGAGCCCGTCAAGAGTTCCGGCAATTCCGGTACCGTTCATCAGCAGAAGAATGGTGTCGAATTTCTGGTTGTTAAATTTGAAAATATCCTGCTGAATTACATTTTCAATATTTCTGCTTTTCAGTACTTCGCAGCAAAGTGCCGATGTTTCGAGTGCCGTAACTTCAAACCCTTTTTCCTGAAGATAAATAGAGTGTACGCCTGCACATGCTCCTACGTCGAGCACTTTACCTTTACACAACGACATTGCTTTTTTCTCAATAGCAGGCATTTTTTTATAATTCCTGAAGAGGTATTCTGTATCAATGGTATCATCGTCGAAATCGTCGGAATGGACAACAATAGGTTGGTTATTTGAATTGAAATGAAAATCGTAAACAGCCTGACCGATTGGGTCATCGAAAAGTAGTGTCATAACTGATTATTTGCCTTCATTTAGATTTCAGCGAAATTTCGCCCAAATTTAAATATGTTTTTTGTTTATGAGTTTAAAAATTGCCCAAAGCTAAGTTATGGCAAAGCAAGCTTAAAAAAAACACTTTCAGAAAGAAAAATGAAAGGATAACTTAACATTATACAAAAACTTCACAAAAAGAAAAGCCGGCTAAATGAATTAACCGGCTTTTCAAAATTATGTAAGTGTGTGATTAAAATTTATACCCCAGTGTAAAGATCACATTATTTTGGGTGGTATTATTTTCAATCATCTCATTAGCATAAGGATCCGGATAAAATTTCAGATAATCAGTACTCATGATTCGTTTAAAAGTAGCATCAAAGAAGATATTACCTTGTTTAAATCCAAATCCTCCTGAAACCGTAGAATATTTTGAATTTCCATTGGGATTTGTGTTGTTTTGGTAGCTTTCCTTGTAAACGCTTGGGAAGTTTTCGTACCCTGCCCTCAAACTGAAATTCTTACTTACACGATACTCGCCTCCAATATGGAGGTTGCCAGTAGTTTTGTAAGCCTTGGCTATAGCGTTGTTTTCATCAATATATTCATATTCGCCGTTCCCATTCTTCAGTTTGGAAGTTGAATAGTCAACTATTTCATAATCAACACTAATTAGTCCTGATTTTCCGATCACATAAGCACCGCTTAAAATTGCTCTCATCGGAGTTTCAATCTCATAATCATACACTCCAGCTTTATCAGGAGCGGCAGAGCTATTTTCAGTTACTCCGTCATCGTAGGTAATCGACGATTTCATGCTTCCATCGTACAAATCGTTGAATTTGTAAAAGGTGGGAGTATGAATGGCCAGCCCTAATCGTAACTGATCTGTCGGTTTAAAAATCGCACCGACCTTGAAATTAACTCCATTTCCGGTAGTTTTTAAAAAGGAATTGAAATTGAAATTATTGAAATAAGGAATGTCGTTATTTTCATCCCATTCAGATATATTCGCACTTTCTTTAAAATACACATCCTGAATACCCAGGGTTGCACCAACGTAAAACTTATGATTGAAATTGGCAGCAAGCGATAACACATACTCATTAATATAACCTCTTCTGTCGATTGATTTCCGCACCGACTGGCCGTATCCGTTATCACTTATATCATTAAAGTATTCATTGTTATTATCCTGCAGTAACAGATCGGTATCCCATGCCAACTGTTCGTAGTAATCGCTAAACCCAACATTCGGATCATTTGCATTATCTGTAAAATAGCCTAAAAGTGAACTGGTTGCATTTGAGCCTTCGGCCAGGCTATTCAATGAAAAACTGCCCAGTTTATTATAGCCCAAACCAAAACTGATACTTACAAGGCCTGATTCACTGGTTTCACCGGTTTTAAATGTAGTGACATATCCAATATTATCAAGGCCAATGTTGTATTTCGAGTCGGTTGCTGTATTTCCAAGATAGGTTCCGTCAATGCTTATTTTCCCGAAAGAAGGCGAAATAGTAAACTCTCCTGAACGGTAAACAGCAGCACCAGCCGGATTAATTCCCAGTGAGGAAAAATCGCCACCAAGTGCGCCAAAAGCATTTCCCATGGCTGCCGAGCGGGCAGTACCGCTGGTGTGATAGGTCGAATAGCGCAATGCGTCGGTCAAATCCTGTGCAAATACTCCGAAAGTAAGAAGTAAAAGGCTGATTGTATATATTAATTTTTTCATGTTTTCTGATTTTGATTGTTGTATGTTTCAGTCTCTATTGTCAATGAGTTTTACCTTCTGTGACCTGATCCACCTCCGGAACTACTACCTCCGCCCGAACTGCCTCCTGAGCTGCCTCCTGAGCTGCTGCCACCAGAACTACTTCCGCTTGAAGCAGGTGCACTGTAACTTCGTGCCGGAGCGCTATAACTTGGGCTTGAACTGCCCGATGATGCCGGAGCGCTGTATGACGGGCTACTGTATGTCGAAGAACTTCTGGATGGTGTTGAACTTGATCCGCTTGAATATGTTGAGCTTGACCGGTAAGTTTGTCTCACAGATGATGAACTTCTGGGGGCACTGTAATTCTGCTGACTTCCGGTATTTGCGCTCTTAATGGTTTCACGAACAGTGCCACTTTCCGAAGTACGCGGACGACTGTAGTTGCTGCTATTGCTGTTGTAATTCGATTGATTTACAATCCTTGGCTTATTATAGCTGGGAGTGTAATTCTGACTTTGCCTTACATTGCCAGTTTGGTCATAAGTTCTTCCGGTTGTTGAAGGCTGATATGTTCTTCTGACATTTCCCTGATTTCCGGTTGCCGGACGTGCAACCTGGGTGCGCGATCCATTTTCGTTCTGAATCTGAGTTCCGTTTGTACTTCCGGTTCTTCTTCCTTCAAAACTGTTATTGTTTGTGCTTCCAATGGTTGCATTTTTCGTATCCTGATCAACTCCTGATACATTTCCGGTGCGGGTTCTGGTATGCCCGTTTTGAACCCATGTGTTACTATTAATACCTGTAGGCAGTTTTTGGTCCGAAGAATTATCAGGAACCCCGCCTTTCAAGCCTGAAGTCCTGTTTCCGGTGGAATACTGATTGTTTGAGTTTCCGGGAACATTCATTTCAGTCGATCTTCTTCTTGCAACCTGATGGTTATTATAGAAACCACCACCGGTTCCATAGTATCCATTGTTGTAACCATTGTAGTAACCATTATAGTAACCTCCGTAGTAGGAACCGTAATAACCTCCGTATCCGCCACCCCAGTAACCGCCATATCCAAATGAAAATGGCGAATAATATCCGTAGTAACTATATGGATATCCCCAGCCTCCTGAATACCATGGATCCCATCCCCAGCTTCCGCCCCAGCCTGAATAGCCTGAATAGAAAGAAGAATTGTAGCCATAGTACCAATCGTCGTAAAAGAAAGGGCTGTAATAATACGGACGGTGGAACCTGTTGATACGATAGGCAAACCCGAGGTCGTAATCGTTATCGTCGTAATAGTTGTTTATTCC
>JAHEYU010000087.1 GCA_023251435.1 Bacteroidota bacterium | reverse complement strand
GCTCGGCAATGGCTGCATCACGGGCAGCATTGGCCGTATCGCGCTCTGCAATTATCTGCTGATCCAGTGCAAGCCTGTTTTCAATTTCTGCGAGTTGAGTTTCATTCAGAAACACGCCCTCTTCGGTTGATTCAAGGTTTTCTACTTTCAGCACCTTATTGACATTTAAAAATTGTGTTTTCATTTCGGTTTTTTTAATATTTGGTACATTCTCTTCTTTTTGTTTGCTGGAAAAGCGGTTCCAGATGCGGTCAAAAAAGGATTCTTCATCGAGCTGGATGATTGGTGGTGGTTTTTGTGATTGTTGTCGTGGTGGATCAGGATAACCGCTGGAGCTGATCATGGCTACCATTTGCAGGTTTTCAAGGTAGTTGACAGCAACTTCAGGTACAAACACTTCATCAACAAATCCCCAGTTTTTTGCTTCTTCGGCAGTTAACCAGGTTTGCTGTTTCATCAGGCCCGTGATTTCATCCAAGGTTTTGCCTGTTTTCCTGACATACATCTTCGCCAGCTGGAGGGTAACTTTGGCCAACTGCTGTTTCTGGATTTCGAGTTTGGCAATCAGTGCATCAATCTCGTCCTCGTTCATGCTGCCCCATTCATCTACCCAGTTCATGGCTTTATGGATCAGGTAAAATGAATTCTCATTCATCCGGACCGTTTTTGCGCCCAGGGAAATCAGTGTTGCCGAACTGGCAACAAAAGCTGAAAGTTCAGCAGTCACATTGCCATGCTCAATGAATTGATCGTATATGTTCAGAGCATCATCCACCGATCCACCCAGACTGGAGATTTTAATGAGCACAGGATTTTTCGATTGTCCGGACAATTCATTTCGCATGAATTGTTTCGAGAAGGAGTACTGGCCGATTGGACCATCAATAACGATTGTTTTTGTTGCCATTGCTTGCTTTATTTTCAGCAAGTTTAGGGCATAAAAAAGGTGGTCTAAAGGACAAAGACCACCGTAAAAAGCAGAAAATGATTGGGAAAGGAATATTGTTGAGCCATTTTATATAACGGTTTTGCACCTGCCAGCAGGGCGGGGATTTTACTAGAAAACAGTCCTTGATGAGTTGTATTTGGAACACTAATTTCTTGTCAACGAACTACCGAAACCAGGCTTGCGGGTATTTTGACTTTAACACCAGCTTTTTAATAGGTCCCATAATTGGCTATAAATTCCGGCTCTGCATATTCGAAAAAGCCACTTTCAAAAAATATATTTGCCATATCTAATGCATCACCATTAGAATCTTTATCCGCTCTAATTATATAATGATAGTTGGAAGTATTAGATTTTATTATTTCTGTTTGATTATCATTTATTAATTCAGTCATTTGGCTCGGAGAAGTACTGCTCTTTAATTTACATACAAAAACATCAGAAATTCCGAGTGTGAAACCTTTTTCTGAAACGAAAAATTTATTACAGTTACTAATTCTGGAATCGTTTTTTAGAGTGGCAAAAAGCTTATCTGTTTCATTACAATTTTTTGAGTCAATAGATATAATTGCGTGGTTACTATTTGACGGAATCGAAAGAACCTGAATCTCTTTATATTGTTCTATAATCTGATTTATTGTTTCAACAGAAAGAGTGTCATAAAATGAAATAGAACCTTGATAAGCAATTTCAGTTAGAATTATTTTTTCAGAATTATAGTAATAGTAGCGACTTTTGCAATCATTATTCAATTCATCTTTTTTACAACTCATAATTATTTGAGTAATTATGAAAGTTATAATTAACATTCGTAGCATGATATTTCTTTTTTTATATTCCATTTATAGATAGTTATATCCTTTGTTTGGTTGCGTCAAAGTTGGTGTTAATTACAACTTTGACAGAAAGTTAATAGTGCTTTCCTTTTTTGACTTTTAAATTAGAATTTAAAAGCCAATATATTAGAGAATTACATAGAATTTTCGATGTATTTTTAATCATTTTCGAAATTAAGTAAAAACTTGAATGTTATGCGTTTAATAGTAGACAAACAGGTTAAATGTCGAACCTTTTAATATCCTTCACTCGGAAAACGGATCAGCAATAAATCTTGCTTTTGAGATTTGATTTCCGTAAAAGGAAACCGTATGACCATTTCGATCCGGGGTATCTGCCCCGGAGTCCAGGTCGAAAGAAACGCGTAGCGGAATTTCGGGAGTACCGGCTACTTTATAATACTCGTTTTGATCCAGCATGATGATTACCCATTTACGACCAATCATATCATTAATAATGGCCTGAGTTTTCGGAGAGTCCTTCGGTATAAAGGCATTGAGCTCATTTTTATACCCAAGTCCATAGTTTTCCTGAGATTCTTTTTCGGTAAAAGAAATACTTTCCGGCGAGCAATACATTTCGATGATGTTTGCCGTTGTTCTGAAATTGGCGGTATTAAAGCTAATGGTTATATCATCCGGAGGAATAGCCCAAATGGATAAAAGTCCGCCAAGGTTATCGGAAGGTTTATTCAGCTGCTTCATATCCGTTTTTTGCCTTTTTACTAATTGTCCCTAATTCATACAGATTGTGCAAAACTATTCTTTCAATCTTGTTGAAAATTTCGCCGTTGAAATCCACCGGATCTTTCATTCCATTGCGGTAGAAGTCCTTTTTGATGGTTTCGTATTGCCAGGAGTTTTCATCAAACTGAAATCTTTCCTGAAACTTGGCAATGCTTTTAAAAGGTGGAATACCCAACGCGACATACACCCCAACAAATGACCGCATCATGCATTTGGCCCGGTCTTCAAAGCGCTTTCCGAAGGCAACCATATCGGTTCTGGTCAATTCCCAGCCGTAACGGTAGAAGTCGTGCTGCGATATTAATACTTCGGCCTTTTCGGTGTAAGTACAGATTTGGTCGGGGTATTGCTTGTCCCGTGAGGTGCTGGGTTTTCGCAGCAGGTTCAGAAAAAACCGGTTTACTTCCGGATCGGTGGTAAAATCTACCGGATCGGCGTAATTAATGGTAAGGAACCGCTTAACGTAGGGCTTAACAGGAATGGTAACAACAAACTTTTCAGACATGGATGGATCACGGTTTTAGTTCGACAAACAAAACCGGTGATTAAAGCGGAAGCTAAGGTAATGCTTTTTCTTTTCTGTTTCTTTTCTACGCTGAACCTGATTTCGCTCGAAAAAAGTGTAGAAATGTAACTGCGTAACAATGATATTTAAGATGCTGTATGTCAATTATATAGAATTTAATCTACCCAATTATCAAAAATTGGCACGACCAAAATAAAATGTAACTGGCTTCTCTGCGATGTAGAAGATATTTTTGGTTACATTTTTATTTGTAACCGTTAAAATTTCAAAAAATTAATGTAACCTTCTAAGTATTTGAATAACATCACTTTTTGAGTGTAGTTACAGAGTTACAATTTTATAATAGTAAAGAGAGAAAGGGAAGGAAAACAAAAGAGGTGTTTTCCCGGTAGGAAGGGGAAAGAGCCTGGATCATTCGTATAAGGTCACGAGTTGGTAACCTAATGCTGAGAACTGCTTTTGCGGTGGAAAAAAGAAAAAGCCTGATCCGAACTACTTCGGATCAGGCTCTGATTAGCAAGTTCAGGTAAAACTACCTGCTAAAATTTTTTAAACTCCCTGTAAGTAGTTTGTATTAATGTTCGCTTGATTTCATCAGGCAGTTTATTGAATCTGGTAAGTTGATGAAATGAAGGAGTAATACTTGATCTGATTAAATTGTTATTTACGATTTCACCACACATTAGAAATGTTTTACCGTTTTCTAATGTGATTTTAGTGGTTATATTCTCAATAACTTTTCCAATTTTGGTATTTGATGCTTTCATATAATTACTTTTTTAATCTAAATGATCCCTTGATTGATGAAAAACTATCAACGAAAATACATAGGCTACCAAGCCCCATTTGACTTTAATTTTCTCAATCAATTGCGCAATGTGGAAACAATTTCAGCTGAACAAAGATTTCGCTGTCGATTCCGTTCAGCTGCTTGTAAATCTCCTTTTTGCGATGTGATAACAATGAAATGTGGGTTTCAGCATTTCGCAAATCCTGCAATAACAGAAAACGTTGTTTTTGTTTGTCTACAATATTTCTGTCTACACCGAACCAGGCATTGTACAGCACCTGGTAACATTCCTTTTGATATACAATCAGTTTTTTCTGTGCTTCAGGATTCACTTTATTGATGTCAATTGAAAAAAGCCATCCATTTAAGTATTCAATGGGTACCATCAGGTACTCTCTGCGCTGATTTTCTCCCACCTGGTGGTACTGTACGGTACTAGCAGGTCCAAGAATTGGGTGGTTTCTGATAGCCCGTAGTGCTGAGTTAGCATTTAAGCCTATTGCATCGCAGATCGGTTTTGCAGCAACGAATGGTTTTCCTGATAGGTCGGTAAAACTTACCAACTCGGTTTCGTAAAATTTGACCAATTTGTTTTCCATGTTTTCCATGTTTTTTATGTTTTTAAAGATTAAATGTTTGGATATCTAATCAGCGCTTGTAATGCTTCCGGAGGAACTTCAAATTTCCGGATTTTTGTATAGTCTGTATTAAATTCAACCCCGCCGCCATAGGGGTAATACTGAATGTAAAGTTTGACAGCTTCAATAAACTGTTTCCGGGTCGCAACTTTGGTAATGTTTTCAATCACAAAAGTCTGGTCAGGTTGGGCCTGATCCAGGAATTCAAAAACTGTTTCGGTGTATTTATCTGGTAATGTCATGGTCAGAATGGTTTATCTTCTTCCGGAATTGGCGTGAATTCAGTATCTTCAGAAAGCGCCAGCGGATTTATCAGTTCGGTTTTAGTCTGAATGTAAATCATGTCTTTGGTGGTTCCGTCCACCTTTTTGCTGATGCGCTTCTGGCTGTTCTGATAGGCTTTAGGATTGAACACAAAACCGTAAAAACGGCACCATGATTTCATGGCCTTGGTGAACTTGTTGGTGGTCCAGCCTTTGGTATTTGTTTTCTGAATAAAATCGTTCAGTGCTTCTTCCTTGGTAACCAGCATATTTACGTTCGAGCCTTCCAGGTCAAAATAAGCATCCGCCCAGTCCTTGAATGCCTGTCCCATTTCAGCCAGCATATTGCGCAGTGTTACATTTCCCATCGGTGGGTTAATCTTATGGGGTGAGGGGACCGAAAGGTAAAAGCGAATGCACTGGGCGAAAAAGTTGAAGTCCGCGTTCCATTCGGCTTCCGAATAGTCGAAGGCATAAAGGTCTTTGCCAAAATCATCGCGGATGCTTCGGGTTTCGCTGTAGTCGTTGCTGTCGCTCTGCTGGTGGTAATAGTCAGAAAAAACCGTGTAAAGCAGCCGGGCTTCCAGCGATGGATCCAGGTTCCGTTGGGCATGGTTGGAGGTGAAAACGAATTTTGGTGCCTTATCGAAAGGAATTTCGTAGCTCTGGTTGTTTTTCGGGTTCACAATCAGTTCACCGGTGATCGAATCGAAGAAGAATTTGTAGTTAAGGTACTGATCGGCATCATCCACTAAAATGTAATCGGTGTGCTCGGTCACCCGGTCATATAGGTGGGGATTGTCTGTCAGTTTGGGGTTTCGTCCGGATAGGGTTACTGACTTCATAAATGGACGCAATGCCTTGAAAGCGGCTGACTTTCCTGAACGTCCGTTTGAATCACCCTCTTCGCCGATCACGTTATCCATCGCAAACACGCACCAGGCTTTTGATTGCGATTTATACCGGTGGAGAATGTAGCCAATCGAGAACAGTTTGTTGATCAGGTGCTGTTTTTGATCGTTGACCTCTTCCGGCGATAGGTTCGGACCATTGATCGAGAACTTGTATTTTGACCGGTACTCCTGCTGCTCTTTTTCCGGCAGGTTCTCCAATGATTTTTCCAGCTCTTTTCGCCAGTGAATACGGGATGCGTTGATCAGAAAACAGAGATATTTGGACTGGGTATCGTTGATTACAATGTCCAGATCATTGAACTGGTTTTTGGAAATGGTAAAACATTCAGAAGACTTTTTTACGTTGTGCGGAATCAGCACATCGTTCCAGACATAACGGTCCACCTCACCGTGTTTACTTTCCATGATTTCGCTGGCCGTGATTTTCCATGTTTTATTCTTGAAGAACAGGTACTGCGCATCGTGATCGGCATCGGTAAAGTCTATTTCGATTTGCTTAAGCCCATTAAGGGTCGATTCGCTCAGGCGGTTGGTGTTCAGCAAAAGCTCAAGGATTTCATTGCTCAGGTATTTGTCTTCGCAAAAATTAATCAAAAATGACTTTATATCCTTCGACTGGATTTCCTTGACGATGTTCCCATTCACATGAACGAACATCTGTCCGGTTTTTGAGTTTTTGTTTTCAAGTTGGAAAAAGCCGTTGGACTGCAGGAAAAACCTTGTGTTGGTGCTACTAAGGTTGTATTTCAGTCCACCTTTGGTCATCCCCACATTCCAGAAGCGCAGCGGCTTTGCAACTGTGATTAGTTTCTTAAAGTCATAGTCTGAAGGATAAAGCTCAATGTAATCCAGAAAGTCTTTTCGAAACCTGCCCCGTGGATCCTTATATTTTTTCAGGCTATCCGGTAGCCAGATAAAATGAATATCCATGTATTCCATGCCCAGTTTGATGGCCGAACGGACTCCGGTTTCATCGATGTCAGGAAGAATGTACAGTTTCTCAACGCAGCGCATGATGGCCTTGTAATCTTTTGGAAGAAGGTTGGCTGTTTCACTGTTCATCCAGATGGGGTAATAGCCATAACCGGCTACATTCAAGGCATCGCGCTCGCCGGAACAAATGATGGCCTCCTCCAGCTTTTTGATCTCGGTTTCCTTATCATCATCTTCTGATGAATCCCGGAGCTGTACAGTTTTATAATCCTCATACGCCTTGTTTATCTGCTCCAGACCATTAATAAAATCTTTGGGTTTGGTACCGGCATGGCGGAACCGGTATTGTTTCTCAGCGTTCAGCGGTTGGTAGATTTTTTGCCAATCGCCGTGGTTTACCATGAAAATGGGATAATTTTCGTTTGAAGCGGTGATCTGGGCTTCTCCGTTTTTAATGTACGTAAAACTGTTCAGGGAGAAAAAATGATAATTTTTGCAAATCTCTGCGGTTACTTTGGGCCCCAGAACCGAAAGTTCCGCCTGCGAAATGCGATCTTTGACATCAAAATAATAACTGCCATCGGTTTCGTCTGGTTTTGCAGGCCGTCTGGAGAAATCCGATTTGTTGATTTCTGCTTTGATGCCCCCTATTCCATAGCGGTCTGCGAGCATGACCAGTGCTTCGCGGAAGGTAATACTCTCTTCTTTCATACAGATCTGAATGCCGTTTCGGGGAGTCTGGTCACCACCAAAATCTGTCAAAATCCAGGTTCCGTCTTTCAATTGCTTCAGGGATGCGGAAGGTGTTTTTTCATCGCGCACTTTAAACCGTTTGTCGACTTGTGATTGAGCAGCTTCGGCCTGAGGAAAATACGAGTAAATGATGTCCAGTCCTCCGGAAGTTTGGTCGAGAATGGTTTGTTGTTCAATGAAAGCCATTGGTTACAAGGTTACTTAGTTACGAATTGAAAGCTTTTTTTGTTTGAAGCAAATCAGGAGCTGGTCACGCTCTTACTTGGCGAATTTGCGCCGATGAACCTCTGTTGGAACATATCCCTTGCGAATGACCTCAATATACAATTGCCCGGAACCCTGGCATATCAGGCAGGGCGAAAACTGAACATCCTCCTTGAGGTCATCCGGTATAATTTTCTGTTGTCCTGATCCTGCACAATCCTGGCATTTACTTAAGGAACGTGATTTTTGAAACAGCGCTGGGAAGTCTTGATTGTCAGTATTTTTTAAAAACTCCTGCATTGCCATTGCTTCATTTCGCATTTCAACGCTGCCATAACGGGAGTGCAGCATATTTTCTATAGCTTCCAGTATTAGGTATTTTGTCCGGGGCAACATTACCAGTGCCTGTTCATTGAAATCGTTTTGTATTAGTTTCATATTGATACTTTCTTTTTGATTTTTGTTTTACTTGATTTTGAAAAAAAAAAAAACCGGAGCACCGCCTGGGATTCTACTCCGGTTTTGCTTTAACCACCGTATTTTTATTTATAATTTCTGATCTTCGAACAGGTCAATCAGACTGGGAGCATCCGGCTTAATCACATCAGGACAATTTATAGAATTTGGAGCCAGATAGGGTATCGAACCCTACGAAATCCCTTTCATTACGAAAGTTGGTTCGCTCTGTCAGACTGGCCTGTTTTTATAAATGCATCCCCTGTATCAATGTTCAAGGATGGCCGCTTTTTTAATAAATTTGGGATACTTGAGCAGTATACGGTTGATGTCAGATGGATAAACATCTTTTAGGTTCATCTCGCTGAGTATCTTCTGCAAGGTCTTATTGGTTATACCTATTCTTCGGCAGGCTTCGGTTTTGGTCATAGGTGCAATTTTTTTACTCTCGTTTGCAGAAATCTCAGCCCGGAAAGATTCGCGCAGAAGGCTCTGAAAATCTTCCAGAGAAATACCTTCAAGGATTATTTTGGTCATGATATTTTATTTCTAAAAAATGTTGTGAGTTTAGTTGCAGGAAAAATCTGATTGTTTTTGACAGCTAAAAAGATATTTTCGCACTTTTCAATTAAGTTTTCCGGTTTAGTTCTTATTCGATTTAATATCCTTCCATATTTCCCCAGTGCACTTCCTTTTCAAACCGCTCTATAAGTGCCAATCTAATGTACTGTGATTCAATCATACTATGCTTTTTTGCATTTTCTGCAATCAGCTTTTTCATTTCTTTTGGAACCACAATGCTGATTGCCGATTCATTCTTTTGCATTAAAAACTTAAAATTGCTACCTGTTGTAATCATGTTATAAAGATGTTGTAATGATGTTATATTATATTAAATTAACTTTTGCAATAATACACGATAGAATTTGCATTTTTACCATACTAAAACATCAATATTTGGGTTGTCTGCTTATTTGTAAATATTCTAAATATTAGGTTTTGATTACCAGATATTTTTGCAAAAAATCAGATAGATATTTTGTTTGAAAATTTACTGTTTTAAGCAAAAAAAGCTCCTGTCATTGGTTGACAGGAGCCTTTTTTGATGAATGAAGAGTACGCTTACCGCTGTTTTACGTCCCTATCCAGCCTTTCAATGATGGCCAGCTTCACGTATTGAGACTCGGACATATTTTCGACTTTGGCGTATTCAGCAATTAATTGCTTCATTTCTGACGGGATCACAACGCTGATAGCAGAGTCATTTTTCTGCAATAATAATTTCAAAATCTTTGAAGTTGCCATTCTAACAGAATTCTATTAATTTAATAACACGATATTACGGAATAACATCGAAAATGACATGAATTGTGTAGAAATAATTACGGCATATCGTCTATTTACACTAATTCTAAATAATAAATGCTGAACTACAATAAGATACATTCAGACATGAATCGTTATAATATTAGGCTTACTGATCTGGCACGATTGGGTGATATCAAGTACACTTCCTTAAAAGATCGGTTTAAAAAGCAGAAACTATATGCTGCTGAAGTAGAAATGATTGCTGAATATTTTGGAAGGCCAATTTCTTATTATTATGACCAGGAACCGACAGGGTTGATAAATTACCCTACAGAAGAAAAACTGAATCTGGCTCAAGAGCCAAAAGCAAAAGGACTCTCCAACGAAGAAGCAAATCAGCAAAAGATAAAAAGCTTAACAAAAGAACTATCTGTCATGACCCAAAAGTTTGATACACAAAATAAGAAATACCTCAGGCTACTCGAGAAGGTCCAGAAAAATTGAGGTGAACGATAGTTTAAGTTTAAATCATAAATTAGGCTAGCAGATTGCCGGGTTGTATCTCCTGGCTTTTCTTTTGAACTGGCTTTTCTCCGTTCCATATATCGTAATCGGCCAACTTTGATGTCATTATATCTTTTTGCACTGCTGCAGTATATTTATTAAAGGAAGACTCAGTTTTATGCCCGGTAACGGCCATAACAAACTGTTTGGGGATTCCACGGCTTATCAGGTTACTGGCAAAGCTTCTTCGTGCGGTATGGGTGGTCATCATTTCATACTTCTTTTTGGTGTACTCCACCCTGCCATTTCCCTTAGTTCTGGCGAAAATAACGTTATCCTTTATCTTTGCCATTGCTCCCAATATTTTGATCGAATCATTCAATTGTTGTTGGTTGATAGATTTTGGGAAACCTTCAACTTCTACAATTTGCCGGACCAATTTATGGATTGGTATACGGAGCTTTGGCCCATTCTTGTTTGCGATGGCATGTAGGAAACCCGTAGAAAGGTCTACCTGCATTTCAGGATCGATATTCAGGTAGTTCTCAACCCTTAGACCGGTCCAGCATCCTATTACAAAGAGTTTCCTTGCACTGTCAAGTGTTTGAACCTGTTTGATGATGCTTTCCGGAGTCGTGAGGGGATGCTTCTTGTCCTGATATTTTACCGCTAACTTTTCATCAATTTTTAAATTGTAAATTCGTTCGATCTCTTCTTCGTTGAGATAGACATTATAGACTTCCTCTGATGGCTTCTTGAAATCCCTGAAAGCAAGATTGGAGTTTTGTTCGTTTTCAGTGGCATAATTCAAAACCACCTTCAGGTTTTTAATGATGGATCCAATATAGTTGGCAGAATAATCCTGGTCCCGGAGGCTTTGCGTGAAATCCCGGTAAAATCGTTTGTCAATATGCTCAAAAGTAAGAGCCGGACTATATTCTTTGATCTTGTTAAGGCAGTTTTTGATATCACCCCTATGGGTTGGGGTCATCACCTTGGCAGTTTCTTCAAAATAGGTTTCACAATAATCGAAAAAAGAAGTATGCCGTGGCCTGACCTTCATGGCATCCTCAATCAGCTTGACTAGCTTCTTGCTATCAAGCATCAACGGATTGTGGTTTTCCAGTACATAGTTAAACGCAAGTTCGATCTGAAGGATTTGCTTATTAAGCTTTTCCAGTTCCTCTGTTTTTGGGTTGAACCTTTGACGATCTGCATTCCAGTCATTACCGGCTGGAATTCCGGGATAGTAAGTAAGAGTAATTCTACGACCGTCTTTCTGTTTTCGGAAAATTGCGTAAATTGAGCCCTTGTCGACAAAAAAGTTTATAGCCATGGTGTGTTTTTGTATGAATCAAAGGTAATATATTCTTGCCATATTCTTACCACTTGATTCCAAAAACCTCCAAAATAAGTTAGGAAAACAAAATGTAAAATCCTCTATAATACCTACTGTTAGGTATGAATAGGAATAATTACTTAATGTACTTAGGAATAAATATCGTCCTGAAAGGACAGCATAATCTAGCCCAGGGTTTGGAAATAGGCGAAAGAATCGTCCGCGCATTAACGTTTATAAAAGAGAAATTCATATTTCGGACGAAAGAGATGATTGCAATTTCACCACAAATGATGTCTTGCAATTCGCTTTGCGGATTTCATTACATGGATTTACGCTTCGCTCCAATTCGTAAACTCAATTCCGTCCGAAGGAAAATATTTGCATTGTTCAACGAATTCTCGCGGACGGTTTTCGTTCTGCATCCTTTACCCAGGGCGGCATTTCGGATCGTTCCTCCCGAAACTTTGCCCTGGGCTATGATATTTTGGCCCTTCAGGCCGGAAAAATATTCGCTTTGACTTTTGTATAACTATCATGGACAAATCCATCAAAATAACCGCCAAGGAAATCCTGTTTTCTGTTTTGAACAGTTATTCGCAGGTATTTTTTTCCACATCGAAAGTGCTGGCTATCTTCTTGGTATTCATCAGCTTCTTCGATTACGGTGCCGGAATCGGTGGTTTGATTGCCGTTGCCATTGCCAATCTACTGGCTCATTACCTTGGGTACAACGCTTATTTCCTGAAATCAGGACTTTATGGCTTTAACAGTCTGCTGGTAGGTTTGGGAGTCGGCCTGATTTTTCAGCCATCCATTGAACTTTATGGGCTCATTGCCATTACTTCCACCACCTGTTTTTTTCTCACGATTGTTTTTCAGGGCGTACTCGGAAAATACGGATTGCCATTTTTGAGCATCCCGTTTTTGGTCACGATATGGATTGTAAGTTTATCGGGTAGCCAGCTTACCGCGCTGAACATCAGCGAACGTGGAATTTACACTTACAACGAACTGTTTAGAATGGGCGGGAATACCATGGTCGGTTTGTACAACTGGCTCGAAGCGCTGGTCAGTTCTTCCTTTATCCGGATTTACTTTTATTCGCTTGGAGCCATCTTTTTTCAAACCGGACTGCTCGCCGGAATCATTATTTCGCTTGGTTTACTGATTTATTCGCGCATCACATTTGTGCTTTCCATACTCGGATATGCGGTTTCGTACCTTTTCTATATTCTGGTTGGTATCGAATTCAATTCACTGAGCTACACCTTCATCGGCTTCAATTATATTCTGACGGCTGTTGCGCTTGGTGGATACTATTTAATTCCGGGACGAACAAGTTACGCATGGATCATCATTCTGTTGCCTTCCGTAGTATTGATAACAATCAGCACTCAGCACCTTTTTCAGGTTTTTCACATTTCGCCCTATTCGCTTCCGTTTAACATGGTAGTACTGATGTTTCTTTATGCATTGAAACTTCGGGAAAAACGACCCGGCGGATTACTCGAAACACCTGTTCAATTGGGCAATCCGGAGAAAAATCTGTATTTGCAATCGGGCAACCTGAGACGGTTTCCGGCGAGCTATCCGGTAGCTGCTTCATTGCCGTTTTTTGGTGAATGGGAAGTGAGCCAGGGCCACAACGGCGAACACACGCACAAAGGTGCATGGCGAAATGCCTGGGACTTTATCGTTACCGATAAACATGGCAAACAATTTAAGGGAAGCGGCGATTTTCCTGAAGATTATTTCTGTTTCGGAAAAGCAATTACCGCTCCGTTTGAAGGAACCGTTGTGGAAGTGGTCAACTCGATACCCGACAATACGATCGGCGATGTGGACACCAAAAACAACTGGGGAAACACGGTAATTATTGAACACAGTTACGGCATTTACTCGAAACTTAGCCATCTGAAATACCATTCGGTTGAAGTGAAAGAAGGCGACAAAATAAAACAGGGCCAGTTGCTGGGAAAATGCGGAAATTCGGGTCGTTCGCCCTATCCGCATTTGCATTTTCAATTTCAGGCGACACCTTATATTGCCTCACCAACACTCGATTATCCGCTAGGACATTATCTTTTAAAGGGCGATAAATACACGTTCGAAACGTTTTCGTATCCGCAAAAAGGGCAGGTTGTGGCCAATCCGGTAAAAAATGAAATCTTGACAAAAGCGTTGCACTTTATTCCCGGGCAACAAATTTCCGGCGAGATATTGGTGGAATCAATAAAAACGGGTATTCAGATCCGTCAAAGCAAATTTATCTGGAAAGTAAATACCGATGTTTTCAATTCAACTTATTTCGAAAGCGAGGAAGATGGTTCTTTGGCTTACTTGTATAACAATGGTAACCTGCACTATTTCACCAATTTTACAGGCAAAAAGGAATCGCCACTTTATTGGTTTTTTATGTCCATGTTCAAGGTTCCGCTCGGATTCTTACCCAACAGTAAAATTCAGGACCAGATACCAGTAAACCTTTTATTTAGCGGTATGCTGAAAATCCTACAGGATTTTATTGCCCCCTTATTTTTATTCCTGAAAGCAGATTATACCCTCGAAATCAAAAAAGCCGGCGACATCCTTTCATCGGGCGATGTGAAAATGACTTCTCAAATAACGAAAAAAATTGCAGGACGTGAAACAGATAAATATGATTTCAATACCACAGTGAATGAAAACGGAGTCTTTGAAATTGAGATCAAGTTTGGTGATTCTAAAATTAAGTTGAAATGTCGAAACGATTTATAGTATCTATATTATTCCTGATTGTATTACTTACATCGGCAAAAGCCCAGGAAAAGCTGAACTTCGCAGAAGTCGACAAGCATTCATACCAGCTTTTTCTGGATGGAAAATGGCCCGAACTGATTATGTATTCGGCGGCAGCGCGTAAACAGGGAATCGACTTTTTTTACCTCAAGGTACGCACCGGGATTGCTTTCTACAATCAGAAAAAATACCGCAATTCCAGCCATTGGTTCCTGAAGGCCTGGGAAACCGATCAATCATTCGAATGGCTTCAGGAATATGTGTATTACAGCCTGGTTTATGGCGGACAAAAATTAGAGGCAGTAAAAATTGCCGGAAATTTTTCAGAAAACATGAAAAAGAAAATTGGCTGGAAAGAATCAGGAATGACACGAATAGCATACGAAGGCGGCCTAAGTTTTAATTCCGATTTTAACCAGTTGAAAACCAGGGATTATAAAACCCTGTCAAATTTGGGCAGCGATTACGGCGAGGCATATATCCTGAAAAACTATGGTTTTCATTCGGTTGACCTTAGTCACCGCCTGGCGTCCAACCTGACGCTGAACCATAGCCTGACTTATATCGGGGTGAACCGCGAGGCATTGGTTGACTGGGGAGATCATACAAGTTCTGAAATTAAAATCAATCAATTCAATTATTATATCAATCCGGTATGGATAATCGGGAAAACGTTCAACCTCTCGCCCTCCCTGAATGTAATTCTGGGGAGTGGCGATGTTTACGCCGGCCGGTTAACCACGAACTCTGAAAAGGCATTCAGCCTTTCGACAGCAACTTACAGAGATGCTGTTTTTTCAACATCAATTTGGTTCGGTATTACAAATTTTTCTCCTGGCGTTGAAATAAACGCCGGGAGAATAAATGACTCTGAATTTGCCCAGGTATCGGCCTGGGTAACACTATATCCGCTCTCGAACGCCAATCTTTATTTCACCCCAAAGGTTTATTTTAAAACCGAATCCGGGATTAATTCGGTTGGCTGGAATGCGCTTGGCCTTTCAGGCGGAGCTCAATTGGGACAGTTTCATTTCTACGGACAATATCTGTTTGGTAATATGGAAAACTTTGTGGAAGCCGGAGGTTATCTGGTATCTAATTTTCATGGTAAAACCAATCGGAAAATCATGGGAAGTGTGTATTTTCCACTCGGTAAAAAATACCAGTTTGTATTGAGGTACGTTAATCAGGATATGACCGAACAATATCAGGTATATTCTTCTGCAGTTAAAAGCAGATCATTGGATTACAATTATTCGAAACACACCATAACAGGCGGAATATCATGGAATTTTTAAAAAGAAGTTTGTGGGTTGCAGTGTTTTTCCTTACAGTGAATGTCGCTTTTTCGCAAGTCAACCAGCCGGCAATCGAATCGGCGTTTTCGAAGAGCTATGTTTTGGAGAAAAAAAGCGATTTTTCGGGATCAATGGATGCCCTGAAAAAAGTGTACGATGAATCGTCGTATGAAATGAACCTGCGGCTGGGTTGGTTAAATTACAATGCAGGCCTGTTCGACGAATCGGTTATATTTTACAGCAGGGCGCAAAAACTCAAACCTTATTCCGAAGAAGCCCGTTTTGGATTGATTTTGCCGTTAACAGCATTGGGAAAATGGAACGAGGTGATTAAAACGTATGATGAAATTCTTGCAGTTAGCCCAAATAACACAGTGGCTTTGTACCGGCTCGGACTGGTTTATTATGGGCGTAAAGATTACAACAAGGCCAACACGCTTTTCAAAAAAGTAGTCGATTTATACCCTTTCGGTTACGATGGATTACTGATGCTGGGCTGGACATCCTATTTTCTGGGAAACAGCAATCAGGCGAAAGTGCTATTTAATAAAGTATGTCTATACAATCCAGGCGATAAATCGGCCAACGAAGGATTGGGTTTGATCAAATGAAAATGTGAAATTGATTGTCCGTTACATACCTGTATAGCATTTTTCGTCAGTCAGTTGTGGTCATTTATAGTCATTCTGTTGGCATTTCCTGGCAACTTAATGACTACCAAATGACAATTGAATGACACTTATGACATTGAGTAATATTTCGGATATCCATAAAAGTAAAACCAAAAACTTACAAACTCATGAAACAAATTCTCTCAACCTTAATCTTAGTATTCTCAATTGTCGCCCTTTACGGTCAAATAACCCTCCAGAAAACCTACAATTATTCAACATCAGTTATTAAACTTGAAACGCAGGGCTATAAATATTACCTGATGGATGTTCCGGCCAGCCAGTGTCGTATTTATAACATGGATCATTCATTATTTAAAACTATCAGTTGTTCTGTTCCAAGTGGGTATTACTTGTTCGATTTAAAATATATTTCAGAAAAAATGTTTAATGCCGATGCGCAAATAGAGCTACTTTATACCTATTACAAGTATGTAACATCAGGAAATACTGGTTATTACGTCTATGGGTCAAAGATTGCAAGCGAGAGTGGCAGCACACTGACAACCATCGATGGTGCATTGTATGTATATGCCAACCAAACCGGTACCAGCGAGTACAAGTTGTTTGCTTATTGCTACGATTATTCAGTTTCGCCTGAAAAAGTGTGGACCAATATTTATAACCTTCCCGGTATTCCGGTCTTTTCGGCCAGCATTTCCGACCAGCCGCAGGATATCCTCCTGAATGCATGGCCAAATCCGGCAAGTGAGGTAATCCGGTTGGAATACGAACTTCCGGCAAGCGTTAAAAGTGCCAGTCTGAATGTTTATGACACCAGCGGACGAAAAGTTAAAAACTTCCTAATAGATAATCATTCCGACCACATTGCCATGAATGTCAGCGATCTGGCTGCGGGAACGTATCTTTATAACATCGAGTATAACCATCAACAATCGGTTTCCAAAAAAATTGTGGTTCGGTAAAAAGGGAAATGAGCCCGTCTGAAAAACGCAAAATCAAGCTTTAAAAAGTCATGAATAACATTTTGCAGCCAGGCTCATCAGTTAAAAAAAGAAAAGTTTAAATTTTCTTTCCTATGTAGAACACATAGCCATAAAATGCTTTGTATTTGCTGTAAAGCTCTGCCTCACGTCGTTCGCTGGCTATCAACGCCTCGACAGTTGGATTTCCTGCATATTTTTTCAGAAAAATCTCCTGTGCACTAACCTGTGGTTGATAGAAATATTCCGTCCAGCAATTCTCAGGCAAAATAAATGAAGCCACCGGAATGTAACCTGTCTTTTGTAGTTGGGCAACTTTATTCGGAATAGTATCGATTTCGGGATATGCGTCGATCCAAAATTTTTCGATTTCTTCCGGTCTTTCCCCGGTGAACCACGATGCTTCGGAAACGACAATGTAACCGCCTGTTTTCAGAAATTTCCGCCATTCGGTGAGACCTTTTTCAAACCCAATGTTGTAAATCGCTCCTTCCGACCAAATCAGGTCGAGTTCTTCTTCCTGAAAAGTAAGCGCGTCCATCGATCCTGTTTCACCTTTTACCCGTTCCTGAAGGTTCAGCTTTTCAGCATTCTGATTGAACAGTCGGATAAATTCTGGAAACAGGTCGATACCTGTAATATTTCCGGGCGCAATTTGTGCCAAAGTCATGGTTTGTCCGCCGGTTCCGCAACCCAGATCAATAATGCGCGATTCGGAGTTTAGGTTGTCGATGAAACTCAACGCTTTCAAGGATGCTTGTGGACTGCCTGGCCCTTGCCGTTCCATGCTTGAAAAATATTCGCAGATTAAACTGAAATCGAATTCGTGGATTGATTTATTATCGTTACTCATGATGTTTTAAATTTTGAATGTTACGACTGCGCAAATAAACAAGCGTAATTTGCCAGTCTAATTTTTTTTGAAAATAGAAAATGAAATTAACTCCGGCCTGAACAAGCCCGAGTTTAAGAAGGAATAACCTGTGACTGAACGCCAAAGATTATTTAAAACACACGATCCGAAGTCAAATTAAACATCCAAAATTTTTAGTGCTGCAAAAATAAAAATTTTCGGTATAAGTTTTCAATTATTTTTGCCAGCGATTTTACATGAGCCATGAAGTACATTTTGTTCCTTTTTTCGATCCTCCTGATGACTACGGAAACTCCGCCCGGAACTTTCCGCGAAAAGCAGCTGAAATATACGCGCGTCAGGGAAGCTTATTCCTCGAAAGAGAAAACTGTCATTAAAACCCTGTCGGACAGGACGATTTCGCGCGACAGCCTTCGAATTTATCTGCAAGCTTTTAAAACCGAAAGAATAGTGGAGGTTTGGGGAAAGAACATCTGCGATTCAACGTTCACTTTGATCAAGGAAATCCCGATTTGCGAGATTTCCGGTGAAATTGGCCCCAAACGCCGCTCACAGGATCTGCAGGTTCCCGAAGGTTTTTACCGCATTTGCGAGCTGAATCCTTACAGCAAATATTACCTTTCGATGAAAATCAACTATCCCAACGCATCCGACAGCATTCGGGGCGTGAAAGGCCGGCTCGGCAACCTGATTTACATTCACGGCGGCTGCGAATCGTCGGGCTGCATAGCCATCAACGACGACCGAATGAAAGAACTGTATGTGTATTGCATCGAAGCATACAACGCTGGTCAGGAGGAAATACCGGTAACCATTTTCCCTGCCCTGCTCGACGATATCAGGTATGCGCGGTTAATTTCGGTTTACGGAAAAAGTAAAGACAAGGGCAGCCTTTGGGCCGACCTGAAAAAAAGCTACGATTTATTTAATCTGAAGAAAGTTCCGCCAACCGTTAAGTATTTGCCGGATGGGTCGCATGAAATCAGCTTTTCTCCTGAAGCAACAGCACAAAGTTCAAACACTGCTTTACCGGGAGAAATTCAAGGACCAGTAATTGGGCACTAATCAATCAAAATTAAGCACTCAAATATAATTAGGAAAAGGCTCCCTGCCTGCGCAAAGAGCCTTTTCCCGGGTGTGGCGATTTCTAATCGCCGTATTTCCATATAAAAAGATAATGCGGTTAAAAACCGCATCACCCTTAGTTTTTACTAATCCAATCGGCAATCCAGTCACCAACTTCCGAAGTTGAGTATGGATTTTCAGTTGCAATGTCAACGGTCACCACTTTGGCATCCAGCGAAGCATCAACTGCTTTGCGGATAATGGCACCTTCTGCCTGAAGATCGAACGCATATTCGAACATCATGGCAGCCGACAAAATGGTTGCAACCGGATTGGCAATATTTTTACCGGCAGCCTGCGGATAGGAACCATGAATTGGCTCGAATACCGAAGTATGAATTCCGATGGACGCCGATGGAGACAATCCAAGCGAACCGGTAATTACACTGGCTTCGTCAGTCAGGATATCGCCGAACATGTTTTCGGTCACCATCACATCAAAGTTTTTCGGCCACTGAATGATCTGCATCGCAGCATTGTCCACAAACATGTATTCTGTGGTTACTTCAGGATAAGTAGGAGCCATTTCCTGGGCAATTTCCCTCCACAGGCGTGAACTTTCCAACACGTTGGCTTTATCGACCACTGTCAGTTTTTTGTTGCGTTTCATGGCATATTCGTAACCCAGTTTCAGGATGCGCTCCACTTCCATGCGGGTGTAAACACAAACATCAAATGCGGTATTGCCATCGTCTTTGCGGCCTTTTTCACCAAAATAAATACCGCCGGTTAATTCGCGGATGGCTACAAAATCAGCGCCTTCAATCAGTTCGCGGCGAAGCGGTGATTTGTGCAGCAACGATGGGAAAGTAACTACCGGACGAATATTGGCATACAAACCAAGCTTTTTGCGCATCAGTAACAAACCCTGTTCCGGGCGAACCGTAGCTTTCGGGTTGTTGTCGTATTTGGGGTCGCCAATGGCGCCAAACAACACGGCATCCGCCTGCATACACAGTTCGTGGGTTGAATCAGGATACGGAGCACCTAACTCATCGATGGCACAAGCACCGGTTAATGCGAATTCGTATTCCAACTCGTGGTTGAATTTGGTGGCTACCGCCTTTACAACTTTCATGGCCTGTTCGATGATTTCAGGTCCGATCCCGTCGCCGGGAAGAATGGCTAATTTGAGTTTCATATTTTTGGTTTTTCTTATATTTTATCAACATTGAACCCCATCCGGGGTTCTTTCGTCATTTTGCTTATT
>JAHEYU010000003.1:196674-254069 GCA_023251435.1 Bacteroidota bacterium | reverse complement strand
TTCTTTCAGATCCCAAATCACTCTGGACACCCTTGCCATTCGCTAATACTTCCTCTCAACTCGGCGTATGCAGAAACTTCCATCCTGCTAGTTTATCACCATGCCCGACATACTAAAAAAAGGCCATCCCCTTTTGAGAGATGGCCTAACAAACATCAACCACTAACCTAAAACCTATATCCTAAAGACAGACCAAAGCCAGTATTCTTTGCTGTTAAGTTTTCATCCGGATCAATATCGAGCATACCGAATTGGGTATCCAACTGTAAAAAGATCCCACTTGCCATTTCAAAACCAACGAAGATGTTGGCACCTGCATCCAATGCATTGTAATCAACACCTTTTTCATAAGTTACATCTTTTCCTTCAAACACTTGCTTGCCACTGATACCATAGGCAACATAAGGTCCAAATCCAAGCATTACAAATCCGTTGCCCAATGCTCCTTTGTAAACAAGGTTCAAAGGCACTTCAATATAATTTAGCTTGATCTCATCTGTGATTTCATTTCCTAAAAAGGTGTAGGTATTTTTAGCGCCTTTTAAAGCATACATAAGCCCAGGCTGAAAATAGAATTCAGGAGCAATAGGTACCTGAACATTTACACCACCGTGGAAACCCATTAACATATCGTTTTCAAGTTTGTCTCCACTCGATAGTTTTCCGTTCAAATTCTGAAAATTTACTCCACCTAAAATGCCGAATGACATTTTTCCCTTTTCCTGTGCAAACGCAAATGATGTTGAAAGCACCAGGATTAATACAATTGATAATAGTCTGTTTTTCATGTTCTAATTTTAAAATGGTAATTTCTGTGAATAATTGTTTATTGTATAAATGGTAAATGTGTTTAGTCTTGCTGATAAACTGAACACTGCAACTGAACACTAATTTTAATTTCCAGCTTCTTTTTCTGCTTCAGCCTTCATCTTTTCATTGGCAGTAATTAAAAATTCTACCCTGCGGTTTTGACTGCGCCCATCATCTGTAGTGTTATCATATTTTGGCAAAGATTCGCCAAATCCATTAATTCTTACGCGGTTGTAGGTAATTCCTTTGCTGGTCAGATATCCAGACACAGCCCCGGCACGTTTTTCAGAAAGAGTTCTGTTATAAGTTTCACTACCTTTACTATCGGTATGTCCCTGAATTTCAATATCCGTATCAGGATAAACATTCAGAACTTTTACCAGTTTATCAAGATTTGTTTTTGCATCGGCCGAAAGAGTTGAACTGTCGAATCCAAACAAAACATTGCTGCTAAATTCAACAACAATACCCTCGCCTACACGTTCAACTTTTGCATCCGGTACAGTCTTTTCTATTTCCTTTGCCTGTTTGTCCATTTTATTGCCAATCACTGCGCCGGTAGCACCGCCAACAGTGGCTCCAATAATTGCACCCAGTCCAGTATTTCCTGCGACTTTACCTATAATAGCACCCATTGCACCACCGGCAACGGCTCCAACAGCTCCACCTTTTTGTGTTTTATTTAAAGAGGAACAACTTGAAAATAAGAGTGCTGTGCTTAAAATTATAACAAAACTAATTCTCGATTTTTTCATGATAATGATTTTAATTTTTGATATCTTTATTTATTTTGTAAAAATAGGCCTATTTACATTTCGAGAAGTTACATAACTTTTGATAAGAGTTGCAACATTCACACATTTTCGGATAGTGTGAATTATGTAACACTTTTAAGGAATTGTGTAATTCGCATCAGGTTCAGGAACCCCATCTTTGTTGTTAAATTATATACTAAAATTTTTCGGATATGAACACAACAGAAATAAAAGGGAACTGGGCAGAACAGAAGGGAAAGCTCAAACAGAAATTTGCAGTTTTAACTGATAACGACCTTATGCTATTGGATGGCAAAACAGAGGAACTACTTGGACGACTTCAGGCAAAACTTGGCAAAACAAAGGAAGAATTACAAAAGATTATTGCAGATTTATAACATTATATCATAAACATTAAAACCAGAACAATTATGAGAAAATTACTTTTACTTTCATTGATTTTAGCTTTTGTGGCAAGTGTAAATGCCCAAACGAGTGATAAAAAATGGGGTTTCGGTGGTGGAGCCGGAGCCTACGGTACTATTGAAAACGGAGGAATAGGCATCATGCCTGAATTATATTTAAGCAGATACCTTAATTCGCGCTTGGATTTGATTGTTAAAGGTGACATAGGTGTATTCAGATCGGGATTGAAAAATAATCTTGATTTGGTTAATCCACTTTTGAACCTGAGATTAAAACTATCTGACGAAAGCAGCAAATTTCGCCCTTATCTTTTTGCCGGACCAGGCTTTTTGGCTGACAATGGCGTAACAGGCTTTAACTTTGATTTGGGATTGGGTGTAAAGTACTACATGAACCAAAGCAGTGCATTTTATATGCAGGCCGGTTATGTTCGTGGTCTTGAATCGACCACCTACGACGGGATAACCGAAAGAGAAAACCTTTGGAAAGTTACAGCAGGTGTTGAACTCGCTTTTGGAAAAGCCAAAGATGCTGACATGGATGGCGTTTCTGATGCAAAGGACAAATGTCCGAATACTCCTGCCGGAGTTGCTGTTGATGAAAATGGTTGCCCGATTGATACAGATGGTGATGGCGTTGCCGATTATATTGACGATTGCCCGACTGTAGCCGGATTAACTTCGCTGAAAGGTTGCCCCGATGCTGATGGTGACGGTGTTGCCGATAAAAATGACAAATGTCCAGACACTCCGAAAGGTATGAAAGTAGATGCAGTTGGATGCCCGCTTGACACTGATAAAGACGGAGTTAACGATGCAATTGACAAATGTCCGAATACCCCGGCAGGTACTGTTGTTAACAAAGACGGTTGCCCGATTGATACCGATGGTGACGGAGTAGCTGATTACCTTGACAAATGCCCAACTGTTGCAGGTCCTAAAGAAAACAATGGTTGCCCGGTAATTGAAGAAGCCACACAGGAAACTGTAGCTCCTGAAATGATGATTGAACCTGTATATTTTGACTATGACAAATCAAATATTCTCCAGGTAGAAAAAGCTAAAATTGAGAAACTGGTCAAGATATTGAAGTCAAACGATAATTACAGTGTTGACCTAACAGGAAATGCTGATAGCAAGGGAACTGAAGAATACAACATGAAACTTTCTGAACAACGAATCAATTCGGTTGTAAAATCAATCACTTCTTCAGGAGTTAAATCGGCTCGTATCTCGAAACAAAAACCTCTTGGTGAATCTAAACCTGCCGCAACCAACGACACTGAAGAAGGCCGCGCTTTGAACCGCAGGGTAACATTCGAAGTTATCAAAACAAAATAATCAATTCAGTTTGAAAAATTAAAGTCCATGTCAGATTCTGGCATGGACTTTTTTTATATCCTCATCTGCCACGTTTGTCTTTTCCTTTGGCCTGACCATCGGAATTGATCAGTGTTGGAGAATCGTGCCACGCAGTACCGTCGCCCAACTGACCCAAATCATTGTATCCCCAGGCCCAGAGTTTTCCAGACTCATCGATGGCTAAAGTGTAATTATAACCGGCTGATATATTATTAAATTTTGTGCCCGGTTTTACTTGTATCGGTATTGACTTGTCAGCCGTAGTGCCATCTCCCAGCCTGCCATATTTATTGTATCCCCAGGTCCAAAGATTACCAGATTCATCAATGGCAGCTGAATGAACAGATCCGGCATCAGCAAATTTAAATTTTGTTCCAGCTTTGATCGATACCGGTTTCGACACTGCTTTTAAAGCACCATTTCCCAACTTTCCGTATTCGTTACTTCCCCAGGCCCACAAATTTCCCGATTCATCAATCGCTAAGGTGTGAGAATAGTAGGTCGCAACGGTCTTAAATTTTGTTCCGGGCCTGATATGCGTTGGAGTTGATTTGTCTGTATTGGTACCATCTCCCAATTGTCCCGATTTATTCGCTCCCCATCCCCAAAGATTTCCCGATTCGTCGATGGCCATTGCGTAAGTGGTACAGGCCGAAACGAATCTGAATTTTAAGGCTGGTTTGATATTTACGGGTAGGGATTTGGATGAAGTGGCACCATCTCCCAACTGTCCGTAACCCCAGGCCCAAAGTTTACCCGATTCATCGATTGCCATCGTAACAGAAGTACCGGTCGATATCATCTTAAATTTTGTTCCGGATTTAATTATTACCGGAATTTCCCTGTCCTCATTGGTTCCATCACCCAACTGTCCGTAATAATTATATCCCCAGGCCCATAAATTTCCCGACTCATCAATGGCCAGACTGGTATTGTATTTTCCGGCGGCAACTGCTTTAAATTTTGTACCTGATTTTATGTGTACCGGTATGTTTTTACCAAATTTGGTTGCATCACCTATCTGTCCGTAAGAATTGGCACCCCATGCCCACAGATTTCCAGATTCATCAATGGCCAGCGAGTGCTCATTTCCGGTTGATACGTTTTTAAATTTTAAATCTGCTTTAATATTTACCGGCAGCGATTTGCCTGAAGTACTTCCGTCAGCAAACTGGCCACTTTCATTTGTTCCCCATCCCCAAAGTTTTCCCGATTCATCAATAGCCATTGTATGGTTATAACCGCCTGACACACTTCTGAATTTTGTGCCTGACTTGATATTTACAGGTATCTTTTTTTCAGAAGTTGTTCCATCACCTAATTTTCCGGAACCATTGTATCCCCAGGCCCAGAGATGTCCCGTTTCATCAATGGCCATGCTGCTGGAAGATCCTGCCGTTATATTCCTGATTTTTTTTCCTGACATGATCTGTTCCGGAATGGATTTATTCAAATCGTTTCCATCGCCCAGTTGACCGGAAGAATTTCCGCCCCAGGTCCACAAGTTTCCCAATTCATCAATGGCCATGCTGTGCCCAAACCCAGCTGAAACAGCTTTAAATTTAGTACCCGATTTTATCCTTTCAGGAGTAGACTTATCAGCAGTGGTGCCATCTCCTAACTGTCCATATTTATTGTTTCCCCATGTCCAAATGCTGCCAGACTCATCAATCGCCATGCTGTGTGCAGTACCTGCTCCTATGAATTTAAACTTTGTTACTGATTTAATATTTACCGGACTTGACTTATCTGAAGTGGTACCGTCGCCCAACTGACCTTTGCTATTCGATCCCCACGACCATAAATTTCCTGATTCGTCGATGGCCAGTGTATGAGTGTAATAAATTGAAACTGTTTTAAACTTTGTTCCGGGTTTGACCGGCACCGGCGTAGAAGCATTGCCTGAAATAGTTTCATTACCCAACTGACCGGAATTATTAGTCCCCCAGCCCCAAAGGTTTCCCGATTCGTCAATCGCCATGCTGTAATCGAATCCGGCTAAAGCGATTTTAAATTTAGTAGTTTGCATAATTTGTACAGGCATGTATTTTTCCAGATTGGTCCCATCTCCCAACTGACCACTGTAATTATAACCCCATGCCCACAAATTCCCCGATTCATCAATTGCTAAAGTGTGATAAGCCCCCGCGGAACAGCTAACTATTTTCTGTGAGTAAAAACTTATGGCATTTACTACAGATGCAATCAATACAATGACAAGTAACAGAAGAAGTTTTTTCATTCGAAAAGATGTAAATTAAATACTTAAATAAACACATCATAAAATTCATTTTCCCAACAAATTGGGTTTCTTTTCATGTCCAGGTTTGTATTGAGTATTCTTCTTAAACGGAAGTTATTATCAGAAAGTGCAAAAATATAGAATTAAAGTCGATGCCATGAATAAGGCTGAGAGCTTTTTCTAATTTATTCTGAAAATCACCTGAAATGTGTGAATAGTGTATGTTATAATCGGAATTATATAACTAAAACCGAGCTTAAGCCCTCAACTTTGCGGGGTAATTATTTACAGTTCATTTAAACAAAAAACATGAAAACAATTCAAATGAAAACAGGGACAAACACCATCTTTAAGAAGATAATGTTTGCCACATTTATTGGACTACTATTTTTGCAGTTTACATCCTGCGATTCGGAAAAAGACAATGAGAAAGCACATCTGACAGTTCGGATGACAGATGCTCCTGCAAATTACGATGCCGTGATGGTGGATGTAAAAAGCGTTGAAATTACCGGCAATGGCGGAACTGCAGTTTTGCTAAACACCAATGCAGGTATCTATAACCTTCTTGATTTTTCGAACGGATTAGACACCATGATTGCTTCGGGCGATCTTGAAGCAGGATCGGTTTCACAAATCAGACTGATACTGGGAACCAATAATACCGTAGTAGTTGATGGTGTTTCTTATCCGCTTAGCACACCAAGCGCCGAGCAATCGGGCTTGAAACTTCAGGTTAACCAGACATTCGAACCTGGCGTTGAATACTTTATACTGCTCGATTTTGATGCAAGTCAATCGGTTGTTTCAACAGGCAGCGGTACTTACAAATTAAAACCTGTTATCAGAACAATTAATGCAGCGGTAACCGGATCAATCAAAGGTAGCATTTCACCAATCGGCGAAAATGTGGTGGTAACTGCTACTTCAAATGGTGTATCTTACTCATCAGTAACAAATGCAAGCGGCAAGTTTCTAATTTCAGGACTTCCTTCAGGAACTTATAGTATTACAGTAACCCCTGCCCTACCATTTTTGCCCGTTACCATTGCAGCAAAAACCGTGGTTGTTGGAGTTTCGACCGACCTGGGTATAGTGGTATTTTAACCGAAATCAATCAATTCGCACAAAGTTGTGACAGAATACGTTTCTGATGCAATAATACAAAGAGGCTGTTCTCAATAGAGTTCAGTCTCTTTTTTAGTGAACCATCGAATAGGAGGAAATAATACGATCGCTTTTGAAAACCTGTGAATTATGCAATATTAATTAAAAGTTGTGTAACACATTAAATTTAAAACATGCTCAAATTTGTGGCAATCATTTACTTATAAAGAAAATAAAATGAAAAAAACATTGCATTTGCTGGGTTTCTTATCTCTGATTCTGGCTTTGAGTTTAACATCATGTGGTCCAAGTAAAAAACTCGTGACTTCGCAGGCAAGAGTGGATAAATTACAAAAAGAAAACGCCGAAAAACAAAGTCAGCTGGACAATACACAAAATCAACTTATTGACTGCAACCTGCAGGTGAGAAACCTGAAACAGGAAACCTCATCACTTCAGGATGAAAACGCTTCAGTTCTGAATGATTTGAAGACACTTTCGAAAGAATCGAAAATGACGATTGCCGATCAGGCAAAACGGTTAAAAGACCTTCAGAACATGATTCAGTCGCAAAGAAATGTAATGGACAATCTGAAGAATTCGATTGCCGATGCACTGATGAAATATAAAAGTGATGAATTGTCGGTTTACATTAAAGATGGAAACGTATATGTTTCGCTGGCAGAAAAATTGCTTTTCAAATCGGGAAGCGATGTGGTTGATCCAAAAGGAAAAGAAGCGCTTTCGACACTTGCTAAGGTACTTTCGAGCACCAAAGACATTACTGTACAAATTGAAGGACATACAGACAATGTGCCTATCAAAACCAATAAATTCAACGACAACTGGGATCTTAGCACTTCAAGGGCAATCTCAATTGTGCGCATCCTGACAAAAGACAACGGTTTTGATTCAAATCGTATTACTGCATCGGGCAGAGGTCAGTTTTTTCCGGTACAAACCAACGACACAGCTGAAGGACGCGCAAGCAACCGTAGAACTGAAGTTATTTTGTCGCCCGACATGAAAGAACTTTACAATCTTTTATACAAGTAACCATGCTAAAGTCGATAAAATTCATTGCCATCGGAATCCTGTTGTTTTTTGCATACACAGGCCAGGCACAAATATCGGTGAATGTAAATCTGGGAGCTCCTCCGCAATGGGGACCAGCCGGATACAACGATGTTCAGTATTATTATCTTCCCGATTTAGAAGCTTATTATGATGTTCCGGCGTCGAAGTTTATTTATTACAGCGGCAAAACCTGGGTGCGAAGTGCAACTCTTCCAGGTCGTTACAGAACCTACGATCTTTACAACGGATATAAAGTCGTAATGACCGACTATCGCGGCAACTCGCCTTATGCCCATTTCAAGGAACATAAAGTAAAATATGCCAAAGGATACAAAGGCCACGCACAAAAAAGTATTGGAGAGAAACCGGGTAAAGGAAACTCTGGGCCCAAAGCAATTACCAAAGTCCGTTTAAATCAGAATAAGAGTCACAATGTTGAAAAAAATTCCGGGCACGGCAATGAAAAAAATAGTGGTAAAGGCAAGAAGAAATAAATAATCATAGACATCCAGAGATATCTCAATCGTTTATATAGCAATTTATTAACTTTTATCTAAACTGGATTTGGAAAAAATCAAAGGGAATGTTCCCGTCAGGAAAAAGCGCTCAAATCAAATGATTTGAGCGCTTTTTTCATGCTTATGCAGTACACACGATCGCCGAATTGACAATCATACCAAATGCCATTACAAATTAGTCCAATGACACATCTGGTATAAGTAGGTATTCTCTGTTTTTGAAACGTAAGCATTGCTTTAACGTATATAAAAAAATTTGCAATTCAATCTGTTAATAAACAGCTTATTAATTCTTCCAGTTATGAAAAGCAAACAATTGAGCCACAACCTGTTTATCATTATTATAACATTAATCATTTTTGCTATCGGCTACTACTTCTACCTGGAAGTTTACACAAATAGTAAAGAAGCTCATATTATTGCCACAAAATCGAGGATACTTGAACAGATGAGCAGAAACCTTCAGGCGAAAGTAAAATCGATGGAGACTAATGCGACTGAATATGTTGACCATCTGATTGATTTAAACGAGAAGAAAAAAAAAGAAACGAAGAATTATGCTGACGACTATTTATTGTCGTTGCTTGAAAAACGACAAGACATTGAAAATTTCAATCATAACCTTGAATATGCCGATTCTAAAAAATCAATTATTGGCCTGGTTGATACAGTAATTAATGTATTTCCACAAGCGGAATCAGATTACCTGTATTTTAAGCTTGTTCTGGAAAATAAATATAAAGTGCAGGATTCAATAAAATTCAGAACCGGTTATGAGTTGCTGATGTCGGATTATATGCAGCGGAATATATTTAATGAATATATACTGATTGTTGATAGCAATATCGCCTTCTCTACCCTCCCAGGCAATCCAAATCTTGCGTATATCAATCAGGATATAAATCAAGACCTATCAATGACCGGGAATAGTTCGGGCAAGGAAGCATCGATTGGGTACCTCGATATAAAAACAAAATCCCATATCCAAAAAGCAGCAATCAGAGGAGTTATGGCTTATGATATCACCATATCAAACGTCTCCTATAAAATTTTCGTATGCCAAACACTAATCGAAACTAACTCATTGTATATCTGCGGATTGGTCGATACCGATCTTCTCAGTCAGGCAAAAAGAGAAATCGCACCCTCTATTATTTTGCTGATTTTCATGATCATTGCCCTTATGATCCTCGGATTACCTTTTATTAAACTTAAAGTAATGTCGGCAACAGAGCACCTTGGCTCCGGATCATTACTAAATTCGGGCATCTCACTATTTCTGGGCGTCAGTCTCATTTTTCTGTTCATCATTTTTGTCGCAAATGCTATTTGGTATATTGCGCAAAACGAAACCCGGTTAAAAGACCTGGCAACTGAGATAAATTTTTCGTTCGATACCGAAATCGTAAATGCATGGGACCAACTTGATTGTTACGACAAAAAAGCAATTAAAAGTGACAACAAGGGCAAATCTATTTCAAGCACAAGTAATCTGCTAAATTGTAATGACCTGAAAACAAACGATTATCCATATTTTGATTATGCGTTCTGGATGGATACCACCGGACTTCAAAACGTGATAATTACACCTTTCGTTAAAATTGACAAGCCTTCGAACCTGAAAAACAGAGAATATTTTAGCAAACCCGACGAATGGATTTTGCCCAAGCATGAGGACAAAAGGTTCCGGTTGGAATCAATCGTTTCAATTACCAGTGGAATTACCAAAGTCGCATTATCGAAACGATCGGATATTGACAGAGAAGTAATCGCTATGACCGGACGGTTTTATTCTGTTATTGAACCGATTTTGCCAACCGATTACAAATTTTGCATCATAGACCAAAACGGATTGGTTTGGTTGCATTCGGACAAACTAAGGAATTTGCAGGAGAATTTTATAAAGGAATGCAGTGAAGATAAAAGCTTATCGGCAGCAATTTATGCAAATGCCACCAAAACACTCGAAGTTAACTATTACGACGAACCTTACAGGATACACATAAAACCTCTATCGCCAATGCCATTATACCTGGTAACCATGTTCGATAAACATGCGGAGTATTCTTATCAGATTCAGGCACTGACACTTACATTTTTACTCTTCTGGTCATTGGTGTTGTTTATTATTACTCAAACAGTCGCATTATTTTTTTTGAGGCACCTTGAAAAAAAAACCGGGTTGAAAAGTCTGATGATTGATGCCACTGGACCAAAAAGTAACCATTGTACAATTTATCTGACAATGAGTATTTTGCTAGTTATCAGCGCTGTTTTTTATCTTTTACTAAGCAATCCGGTAAATACTCTTGCTCCGCTTCATTTTGCGATGGCATTGGTGTCAATCCTATTTCCATATTCAAATTTCGCCCTTAACGACTTCTCTTTCAAGTCGGTCAGTCGTAATAGTTTCGCCATTTTTAACCTGTTCCTACTCATCCTGATAAACATTTCAGCCACCAAGGCATTGTCTGACAGTGATTTATTAAAATTTATAATCTTTCAGATTGCCATAATCGGATTGCTAGTTCCGGGTTATTTTATTCTGAAAAGAGATGTTTTTCAAAACCTTCAAAAATATACAGTCAATTTATATGTCATTTTCCTGACGTCGTTGCTGGTCACTTTCAGCGTTGCCCCTTCCATTAAATTCTTTGAGGCTTCGGTCAACCACGAAATTATCAGAAATACCAAGCATGAGCAGCTTGAGTTTGCCAGGCAAAAGGAATTAAGGAACATAAAATTACGTGATTATTATAAGCAGATGGAAATTAATCACAAACTCGATTCGACAGTTGAAAGTGTTTTTGAACAAAGAATGCAGCGGGGTATTTATTCGCAGTTTGCTGGAATTTCATTTTTTGCAAAGGGTAAAAATGGCTGGAACGACAAAGATGAATGCTGCAAAAATGAACTAAATCACCAGAGTGAAGACATAATGAATCTTATCAGGCCTGTGTATGACAAAATCTCGGTTAAAACGAAGTTTCTTGAAAGCGACAGGCTGCTTAATGGAAAACAATTATGGATTCAATGTGATTCAAATCTCATTTTCAATTACGTTTCCACTTCCGAAACATATAATTCCCTCATACCGGATAGTTGCAGAATATACACAAAATTGCAAAGTCCGGGTATCTTTAACCCGCTAACTTCTGCTGATGCCGCAAGTAAACTGTCGCGATTTCAGAATTACGACAGCATTTTATTGTTCCTGATTCTAATATTTGTTTTTTATATATTCTACAGGATAACAATGTTCGGAACAAAGCAGATGTTTGGCACTTCAATTCTTGAAATGCATACCGGATTTAATTTCGGAAATTCTATCTGTCAGCGAATTGACAGTGGACAATCGGTTCTAATCATTCGATCACCTTACATTAATCCTACCGAGTATATAAAAAAGCAGTTAGCAAGCAAATACAAATTAGGCTCACTCGACCTTTCAGAACAAAATGACACAATTGAAAAAGTGAAGATTTACGATGAAAAAAATGTTTTGATCGTTAAGAACTTCGCAAACAATTATTATTCCTTGCAAAGCCTCACCCTCCAACTCGGGAAAATTGAGGCAAAGATCAGAAGAAAGGAAAAAATGGTGATTGTAAGCCAAACAGCGCCCTATTTAATTCTCGAATACCTTGAAAAACAAATTAAAGCGGTATCAACCGAAAAGAATGTTACTGAGATAAAATCGTGGGAGGAACTTAGCTTGAAATTTAAATATATACTGTCGAATTTAGATATGATTTTCACTCCTGAAAAACAAAATCAAAACATACCGAGAACCGGAATGAGTTCGAAAAAGGAATACGAAAGTTATGTACCTGAATGTTCTGAAAACCACCAGGAGAACATAAAATGCCTGATTTGTAATGAATTGGCGGCAAGCGACTATCTGCTTGTTCATCAAGATGAAATGATGACATTTTATAAAGAACTCGTTAAAAGTAACCTTCAGGAAAAGATTATAGAAAAGCGGATTATTGCCAAAATAATGGAAATGAGCGGCTTATATTACGAAAGTATTCTGGACTCGTGCACACACATGGAGCAATTTGTTTTGTGCGATATGGCACCCGATGTAATAGTAAATTCAAAAAACCAAAAGGTAATAATTCATTTGATCAGGAGAGGATTGCTGGTTGTAGGTAGCAACGGTATCAGATTTATGAACGAAAGTTTCAGAAAGCATATCATGACACGTTTTACTGCCGAAGAAAAGCTAAAGTTGAAGGTAAAACTCGGCGATACCGGAAAAAGCTGGCAAGGATATAAACTGGTGCTGGTACTGGTAATGATCGGGCTTTTCTCTTTTCTGTTTATAGCCAACAGAGCCTTTCTCGATAACCTGAACAAACTTTTTATAGTTCTTGGAGGAGGAACCGTATTAATTACCAACCTCACCGGATTACTAACCCGAAAAGAAACCGGCAACTCAAAATGAGTTAATTGTTTACAGAAACAGACACAATAATCATGAGAAATAATCCATACTTAATGTATTTGATCTAATAAATCGAGTTAAACAGCAATTTTTGGCAGAGAGCTGTAGAACATAGAGCGCTCTGCTATTTACACTTAAAAATCTGTTTATAAGCATATTAACATTACATTTACCTAAAAATAAACAGTGTCAAAACAATCAAAACTTACCGTTTTTTTTAACTATATTCGCCTAATTAAAAATCTTCGGGTCATTATAGCTTTATTTAAAACAATTCTAATCCGTAAAGTATTTCTGGTTAATAGCAAAACTGCATGGTAACTGATACTGTGCTAATTATAAATAATTAATAGAAGGGAACAATTGCATGTACGAAAAAAAGCCAATAGCAACAATTAAATCGCCAGATCTGACCAAATTACAGGCAGTAGTAATTGATATGAGAACCATCATCTACATTTCCATTGGCGCCGATCCGGAAGAAGCAAAAAGCCGCTATATTTCACGCCTGGGATTTAAAAAATTGTAATTTTTTTTACCTCCGTTAATAATCAGAATCAATGATCGAAGTATTTTAGCAGCCTAAAACTTTGTCTATGTCGTTGATTGCTCCTGAAAATCACCTGGTACTTTTTGCTGTTATAGTTGGTGCCGCAGCACTCGGAATCTGGTCGGAACACAAAAAATGGTTCGGCAAGGTTTCCGGGATACTGGTGACCATGATTCTAATGTCAGTTTTATCCATGTCGGGCGTAGTTCCGGTGGCATCCAACCCCAAACAGAAAATAGAAGTTTACGAATTGATTTTCAATTACTTCATTCCATTTTCAATACCAATGATGTTGTTGGGATCAAACATCGTACGCATTATACGTGAAGGTGGAAAACTATTGATCGCATTTTTGATTGGCGCCGTTGGCGTTATATTGGGAAGTTTTCTGGCATTTTATCTCATTGATTTGGGTTCCAATTCAGGAAATGCTGCCGGTGTAATTTCGGCAACCCTCATTGGTGGAAGCATGAATTTTATTGCCACCGGCGAAATCCTCAATTTCAGCACACATCCATTATTTTCGGCAACCATTGCAGTAGATAACTTTGCTGCCAACGCCTATATTTTACTGCTATTTGCAGTACCTTCCATGAAATTTATGGCTCGCTTTTTCGTAAAACCAAAGGCTGAAAATCTGGAAGCAGAAGAAAAGAGCCACAATGAAGAAGCTTATCCTATAACAATAGAACGAATCGCGCTTTCATTATTAATTGCAGCGCTTATTGCAGGTGCCGGCAGCTTAATTTCGCCTGTTATTCAAAATTTGTTTTCGTCGAAAATGAGTATGAACATACTGATTGTCACGATACTTTCGGTATTAATTGCCAATCTGTTTCCGACCCGGCTTAAAAAACTTGAAGACACCGCTTTTGCCATCGGATTATGGATGATGTATATTTTTCTGGCAGCCATAGGAGCATCAACAAACCTGGCGGATATGTTGAACGTTGGCCCTGCCGTTTTAGGTTTTTACCTGATTATCATGTTCTTTCACTTAATATTTTTGGTTTCGCTGGCAAAACTTTTCAAACTCGATGTTTACGAAGTGATTATTTCTTCGGCGGCCAACATTATGGGTCCATCGGTTGCCGCACCAATGGCTGCTTCTCTTGGGCAGAAAAAACTAATTACTCCCGGAATTCTGGTTGGCATTCTTGGCTATGTAATCGGCACATTTATTGGCGTTTCAATTGCGATGGCATTGAGCTAACATTGTATCTCATCATCAAAATTCTTCGAAAATTCAGTAAAAATAAACGAGCTACAAAAAAGGAAAATCAAACCAAAATCCTTTAATGTAACTCGTTGAAAATAATAGCGATGAAACGATTATTCTATTGAATGGTTAAAATAGCATCGGCATTCACATTTACTTTGTATGACTTTCCGGGCAAAAAGTTGCCAATCCCGTTTTTCCAACCTCCAAGTCTTTTCAGATTTTCAATTGAATTACCAGCTTCTTCCTGTACTTTTATTAGTTTGTTCTGATCAATTAATTGCTGTACGATGGTCATCGCATTTACCGAAACGGTCTTCGGGAAAGAAATGTAATTCCAGCCCGATTTAAGTGGAATAGCTAACGGAAGCTTTATCATTCGGCCAGTAAGCTGGAAAGTACAGTTCGAATTTATACTTAGCAGATAGCCCTCTGTATTTTCCATCGATCCGATATTATTAACCCAACCAACATTTTTGGTCAAAGAAAACGCTTTCCCTGTTTCGTCAGTCATTTTAGAAAGGTAACCACCATCGCAAAGCGCTTTCATAACAAGTGCCGCATTCGGATTTTCAGGATTTAAATAACTAGAAAACATATTGTTGCCCCTAATAAAACTAACTGTCTGAGTAAACTCGTTGTACGAAACAATTTCAACAACAGAGGTTGCACCTGAACTAAATTTTCCTGTTGCCACCCAGGTTGAAATATCATTTCTGAAGGTAACCGATTTGGCCACTATTTCCTTCTGGTTCAAATTATCCCAGATTTTGAAGATGATTGTATCGTTTTCGATGAACCCATTATTGGAGCCATCATCGCGTGATGCCGAAATTTTCAGATAGGAAGTATTATCGGCAGGATTTATACTGCTGGTGAGCTTAGTGGCTCCAACACATTTTGACCCGCTAAATACAGCTATTTCGTCATTAACCAAAAGTGCAACATCTTCGAAGATTGCCGAAACAACCATAAAATTCATGTGATCCTGACCATTTTCGCCTTCCCAAACAGTTGTGAAATGAGTAGTTGCACCAATACCTGCAAAGCTTTTCGATGCCAATAGTACCATGACCATCAGAATACAGACGCTTTTCCCTATTGTAAAATAATTTTTCATGTTCAATTTTTTTGAAGTTTTGTAAAACCAATTCTATTCAATAATCAATTTCTGAACTGTTTCTGATGAGCCTATTACAGATTTCACCAAATAAATTCCTTTGGACACACCGTTCAGATTAAATACTTCGGTAGTACCTAATATTGAACGCGATGCAACCTTTCTTCCCGAAAGATCAAGAATTTCAATTGTACTGCCCGGTTGAGCCAATTGAGAGAAACGGACATTTACCCTGCCTACACTTGGATTGGGAAATATGTCGACTTTTACAAAATCTTCTATACTTTTTGCTTCAGTAGTCAGCGATTTCAATTTTACGAGTACACTGGCACTTTTTTCGTAAGACAATTGTCCGGCAACAACTTCAACCTGAACGGCAGATTCGTTTCCTGATAATTGATTCCAGGCATAAAGCTGAACCAATTCGCCATCTTTAAATCCATTCTGATTCTTATCATCGGTTGAAAATGAAGCGATTATACTGGCGCCCGAAGAAATATGCTCAGCAGTAATTTTGATGGTTCCAACGCAAACATCTCCTGAAAATGCTGCCAATTCATCACCAACCGAAAGTCCAACTTCCTTTAATCCAACGATATTAATATTCATCTGGTCAGTTCCGTTGCCATCAATCGTTGTGTAGAAGTAATCAGTGTTTTTAACTTCAGACTGAACGTTTGCTGATTTAAGGTAATTCGCCTGAATGTTTAGCGTTGCATTGGCACTTGTTTTTACTTTATATGCTTTTCCTGGCTTAAAGTTGCCGATACCATTTTTCCATCCGCCAAAAATTCCCCAGTTCTCGATAGAATAACCGGCTTCGTCCTGAACTTTTAACAACAGATTTTGATCGATCAACGATTGAACAACACTCATGGCGTTAACCTCATACGAAAGAGGAAACGAAATAATGTTCCAGCCCGCGATTAATGGAATATCGAGCGGTAAAACCAACGGACGTCCGGTTATTTGCAAAGTACTGTTATTGGCAACTTTTATTTTATAACCTTCGGTCTTTACGATCGATCCTATTTTATTGATCCAGCCACCGAAAGAACCCCAGTTTTCAAGCGAATTACCAACTTCATCCTGAACTTTCACGAGGTTACCATCTGTACACAGCGTTTTGGTAACAGCAATCATATCAGGATTTTTAGCGGCAACATAAGCTGAAACCATGTTGTATCCTTTTATAAGGCTTATAGTCTGTGTTACTTCGACGAACGAAACAATTTCGACAACCGAAGTAGCACCTGCAGTAAATTTTCCGTTGGTTTGCCATAACGGTTCATCATTTCTGTAAGTAACTGCCTTTGCCACCAATTCCCGCTGATTTGCATTATCCCAAATCTTGAAAATAACGGTATCGTTCTCTGTAAAACCGTTGCCAGCTCCATCGTCTTGCGAAACCGGAATATTCAGAAACGTAGTGTATTCTAATGGATTGATAACCTGAGAAATTTTTTTTGCGCCTACACATTTTGTACCGCTGAAAACTGCAATTTCATTATCAACCGACATTGGTAAATCTTCAAGTACCGAAGAAATTACCATAAAGTTCATGTGATTCAGACCATTCTCGCCTTGCCATACTGTAGTATAATGTGTTGGAGTCGTTTCTGCCAATTGATCGTTGCCGGCATTTCCAACAACGGCAAAAAGTAACAGCAACATTGTAATCAGCAAGCTTTTCCTGTTTGTTTTGTAAAATCGTTTCATCTTGATTCTTTTTTAAATAATTATTGAATAGTATCCCACTCTCCTCAATTCTTCTCCCCATGATTTATTCAATCAGATAATGGAATCAACGTTGCTTTTAAATCCAAAGGCTGTACCAAAAGATAAACTGATGGTTCGGAAAATCACAATACTTCATCATAAAACACAGTAATACTGAATTTTAGCTGATATACAAAAAAGCTGTTTTTAATTTTTTAATTCGGAAGGTATGTTTTGACGGTGCACTTTCACAACTATTTTTCGCACACTTGTATGAAATATAAGTATTTTGATATACCTAAATGAAGAAGTAGAACTACATCTACAACAAACTCACCTTAGGCTCCGGTCTCGAAGCTTCATTCTTATATTTCACTTTGGGGTAACCAATGAGTAATGAAGCATAAACCTGATGATTTGCCGGAACATTGAACTGAGTATTCAATTTGCTTTTCTTTCCCATCGCTTTCACAATAAACCCATTGAAACAGGTTCCCAATCCCATTGTATTGGCGTAAATTGAAGTATAGGTTGCCCAAATATTGGCATCGGCTTCTGCCATTCCGGTTTTAGAAACTTCGCCATGAAACAGCATTACTGCAGGCGCATGGTGGCAAATCTGCGAATCGTTGGTTTTGTTTAGTTCGGCAAATGCAGTTTTGTATCGTTTCAGCTTTTTTACATCCAGCGAAGGAATAAAAAGCCTGATAACCAAACTTATAACCGGTGATGTAATCAAAGAAAACATCCTGATCAGGGCTTCTGCGGTAAGATCATTCAGTAGTTTTACTTTTTCGTTTGAACGAACAATGGTGATTTGTATCGGACGTGCGTTACTTGCTGACGGATAATGCTTCATGTTATCAACCAGTTGCAGCAAAACCTCTTCCGGAATTTCCTTTTGCTGATAACTACGGCAGGTTCTTATTCCGGCTGTCAGATTCCTGAAATCTTCCGGAGTAACCGAAGGTGGCTGAAGCAAAAAAATTTCTCCAAAATCAGGTTTTACAGCCATTTCAGGACAAATGGCCACGCAATGTCCGCAATGGATGCAGGCATCAGATATTTCGCCGGTTTCGATGGTAATGGCACGAGCCGGACAATCTTTTTCACACTTTAAACAGCGGGTACATTTTTCGAGGTCGATAACAGGCATAACGATTGATTTTTGGAAGTTCAAAAGTATGGTTTTTGGCGGGAATACCACAAAAATATCCGAATAGTAAACCAAAACTGCTGTTTACTAAGTCGCCCAATTGCCATAAAATTTGTTTGATGTCCTTTGCCATTGAATTATAAATTATAATCTTTGAAAACAATGAAAAAACAAACATTTACAATCCTACTTGGTTGGCTGCTGTTTCTGTCTTCCAACCTTTTTGCCCAAAATCCCGAAGGACGTTTTCGCCTCAAAGAAGGCGATTGGTTTGAGATACAGGTTGAACAAAACGCTGGCTCAACTTACCTCTTGAATTACCAGTTGCAGAAGCAATTACCAAACAAAAACCAGCAGTACAGAGTACGTTTAGATCGTTTTAGAATCATCAGGAAGAATGGTGGAAAAAGCGTTGGCTATGATTCTTTCTACCCAATATTTGAGGAAAACAAAACGAATCCTGAAACAAAAAATCAATTCAATCTGGAAGTAACACCTACAGGTAAAATCGTTCGGTTTACGCCTTCTAAAACCAACAAATCATCGGAGATAAAACTCACAGAGATTGGCTCTTCATATCTGGCTATGAGTACAGTAACCTATAACGAAAGCAATATCGATTCGTTGATGATTGGCCTTATTTCTAACTATTTGATGCTTCCGGATTCTTTGTCAAGAACGATCTCACGCGATTCGGAAAGTAAAATACCTTTTTTGATCAAACGACCTGATATGCAGTTGTTTTTAACCGACGCGTCATTCCAGTTACCCAATAATTCAATTATTCGCGGAAAGTTGAAAGACCAAACGGATCAGGAAGTTAGAATTAACATGATTGGCGAAAACTCAGAATACTATTTTCCTGTTAAACATTTTAGGACACAAACTGACGGATCTTTTTGCTGTCCCATTTTTCTGAAAAGACCCCTTTACCTCTGTGTTACAGTAGGGAAAAAATTTTTAACCACCTTCATGGAACCTGGTGATACTTTAAATATATCAGCTATTGAAAACCAAATATTCGGGGAAGGAAACAGTCAATATGTTGAAACAAAAACAAACAAATATTATTCTTCAGATATAAAAAAATCGGATTACTACTCTGGAAATGCTGCCTATAACACCATGCTTACCAACGATCTGAATCAATGTCAAAGTCGTTTTTTTCATGAAAAAGATGTTACAGACATAAAAGAAAATGAAAAAAATAAGGCGATTTCAGTTAAGTTGATAATAGACAGCTATCAAGGAAAAGCATCCAATAAATGTATCGAGTATTTTCAATCTTCTTTCAAATACATTTTTGCGAATACCAAACTGACATACTTTGATATGCTTAAAACATCCATAGTATCGAAAAGTAACCCAACTCAGAATGGAGTTAAGTTACCAGAAATAGAATATCCAACAGATTTCTTTCTGGAGCTTGACACCATGCCGATTCTGATGAATCCTTTTGAATGGGATAATAATTACCTGAACTTCATTCAAAGCGCGCAGCATTTAAAGCAAAACCGTTCGGGTTGGGCGGCAGGAAAGAAAAACTCTGGATCCTTCCTCGAAGACTATTATTTCAGTCAGGCCTCACTTCAGGGATTTCCGCTATACAACCAAATTGCAAAATCAATAGATTTGGAATTAAGGAAGGGGCAAGCGGAAATTGATATTGTGACTCCATATTATCACGACTTTATAAATAATTGCTCAGATCCAGTTTTGACGATCCCGCTTAAAAAAGTCTACGAAACAGTAGGCCAATTGAAAATAGGAAACAAATTCCCAATCAAATCATTTGTATTACAAGATAGTTCGGTCCTAAGTTTGGAAAAGTTTAAAGGAAAACCAATCTGCCTGGTCTTGTTTGATGGCCCTAAAAGTTCACTTAATCAATTTAAAGAAAATATTGAAAAATTCAAGCTGGAGGAAGTGGAGTTTGTTTTTGTTCGATCAACCAGATACAAATATATTGAAAGTGAATTGGATAGCACAATTTTGAAAAAGCCTAATGTATCTTACATCGAGCTTCCGGAAAAGTATCTGAAATCGGAATTACTTTTAGATCGGACTAAAATATTTATGCTCGATAAATGGTTTCGAATTGTAGAAAACAATGCAGAAGATCCAATGACTCATTCATATAAAGGAAGTATTTCTAAATTCGAAAAATCGCTTCGAAAAACAATTGAAACCAAACGATATTCGAAGGCTGAAAAATCAGCCATGATCAAAACTGTAGGGTGGAGCTTCGGCTCCATCCTTTTCACGTTTCTGGGAGGTTTGTGGATTTACCGGATTCGCATTCGCCGCATCAAACAGCAGGAAGCTGCCAAACGGCGCATCAAAGAGCTGGAAATAAAGGCGATTCGTTCACAGATGAATCCGCATTTTATCTTCAATGCGCTGAATTCCATCCAGTCGCTCATCAACGGAAACCAGTTTAAAGAGGCGAATATTTACCTGTCGAAATTCGCTGTGTTGCTGCGCGGAGTGCTGAATAACTCGGAGAAAAGCCGGATCTCGCTGTCCGACGAACTTCAGGCTGTTGAGCTGTATTGCCAGTTGGAACAATTGCGATTCGAATTTAAATTCGAAATCAGCATTGATCCGAACGTGAATGGCGATTTGATTGAAATCCCCGGAATGATTATTCAGCCATTGGCCGAAAATGCCGTGGTGCATGGTTTATCTGGCAAAGGCGATCGGGGTAAACTAGACATTCAGGTGAAACGGCAAAACGGAAACCTTTGCGTTTGTGTTTCGGACAATGGCGCTGGTTTGCAGTCACAAAAGATAGATGAATTAAGCCAGAAAGGTTTTGGCCTTAAGCTGGTGGAAGAACGGATAAACATTCTAAATTTAGACGGCAAAGAGGCCCGGCTGACGGTCGAAAACCGAAGCAACACTACCGGAACTATTGCAACGCTTATTATTCCAATTGATTAACCTATGAAATTGAAAAGTATTATCGTTGACGACGAACCCAAGAGCCGGAACAACCTGCGCGATTTGGTTCAGGAATATTGCCAGCAGGTTGAAATCGTTGGCGAAGCAGCATCAGCAACAGAAGCGCTGAAACTGATCAAACTTCACGGGCCTGATCTGATTTTCCTGGACATTGAGATGCCCGGCGGTTCAGGATTCGATCTGTTAAAGTCGCTCAACAACCAAAATTTCGAAGTCATTTTCGTGACGGCCTTCGACCAATACGGAATTCAGGCCGTAAAATTCTGCGCTATCGACTACATTTTAAAACCCATTGATATTTTTGAATTGTCGAAAGCAGTGGAGAAAGCGCAGGCACAAATCATCCGAAAAAAGGAAAACCAGCGTTTGGTAGAGCTGGTGGCCAACATTGACCGCTCCGAAGATGAAAAACGCATTGCCTTGCCATTGGCCGATAAGATTGAGTTTATCGCCGTCAGCCAGATCATCCGTCTGGAAGCTGACAGCAACTATACCCGCATTTTTCTGGAAGGCAAAAAGGAATACCTGGTATGCAAAACCCTCAAAGAATACCAGGAAATACTCGAACAACACCACTTTTTGCGCACACACCAATCGCATCTCATCAATTGCCGGAAGATTGCAGCATACGTTAAAACCGATGGTGGCTATATCTCAATGACCGATAGAAGCAGTGTCCCAATTTCACGACAGAAACGGGACGAGGTGCTGAAACGAATTCTATAATTACTGACTTTCAAACTTCCGTTTCAACGCGCAGATTTCTTCAGTCAATATCTTCAATTGTATGGCCACCTGATTGTCAGTCAACGGTATTTCAGCCACTTCCCTACTGATGTAATGCACGAATTTCCAGATTTCACGAATTTCGGTGGCCGCTAGTTCGTAAGGCTGATAAGCTGTATTAAGCGAAATCAGCTGGAAACATCCTCGTTCTGGGAGTTCATTTTCCAATTGTTTGAAAACCAAACCTTCGTTCAGCGTCAGCACTATATACAAATCGCCGGTTTTAACCTCGTTCCAATCCTGAACAAATTCTCCGGTAATCCATGCGCCGTCAGGAATGGGCAACATCGAGTCACCATTGATCTGGAAAGTGCGGTATTTTCGTTCGGGCGACAAAAATGGAAGCTGAAAAACCGGCAACTCCGAAATGTATTCAGGATCGGAAAATCCGTTGGTATAGCCCGCTTTGGCTTTTTCAGAAACCAGTTCGATGTTATCGTGATTCAGCCGGTCAACCGTAGTTGCCATTATCCGGAGGTTGCTCCCTTTCAGAAAAACATCCTGCCCATGTTCCAGTTCATATAGCTGACTTTCGCGCAGTTTGGCCAGATCAACCCGTAACAGGGTATCGATAGCTACATGAAAATAATCAGATAAAATAACCAGCGACTGAATGCTTGGTCCTGAAATTCCGTTCTCGTAATTATTAAGGGTCGATCGCTTGATATCCAGTATATTGGAAAGTTGATCCTGCGTTAGTTTTTTACGGCTTCTCAAAAATTTAATGTTCGAATCGAAATACATGCTTGGTAGTTTAAAATTGATTGATTAAATTACAATCGTTAATTTTGACTAAATTACAATCAAAAATACAAAATTGAAATTGAAATGCAAGAGTTGAAGGAATTTTTTGATAAAGAATGTTGAACCCGCTTCGGGGTTCTGGATTGTATGGTTTTGTATGCCTCCGGTGCAACCGGAGGTTATTCAAATTAAAGTCCTTCGGACTTTTCTACCTAAAAACCCTGAATAGGGTTTAATCTGAATAACCGTGGGTGAAACCCACGGAAAATGAAGTAAGTGCACCAGCAGCCCTGAAAGGGTTGAATATCATCACAAAATAGAAGCAAATTTGACCAGGCCCGAAAATCAGGATCGGAAAAACAAAAAACCAAAACACAGGAACGATAAAACACCATGAACATCCAAAACAGCACCATAGTACATCTCGATCTCGACACCTTTTTTGTGTCGGTAGAACGGCTCATGAATTCCGGATTAATCGGCAAACCCGTTATTATTGGCGGACTTTCCGATCGTGGTGTAGTTGCCAGTTGCAGTTACGAAGCACGACGATTTGGCGTTCATTCGGCCATGCCCATGCGGATGGCGCTGAACCTCTGCCGCGATGCCACCGTTATTCGCGGAGACATGGATCAGTACACCAAATACTCGCGATTGGTAACCGATGTGATTGCCGACTGCGCTCCTGTGTACGAAAAGGCCTCTATCGACGAGCATTATCTCGACATTTCGGGAATGGATCGCTTTATTGGCTGCTACAAATGGGCGCACGAACTGCGAAACCGAATCATCTCTGAAACCGGGCTACCCATTTCGTTCGGTTTGTCGGTGAATAAAACCGTTTCGAAAATCGCTACCGGCGAAGCGAAACCAAACGGCGAAAAAGAGGTTCCGCGCGATCTGGTGCAACCTTTTCTGAATCCGCTTTCGATCAAAAAGATTCCGGGCGTGGGCGATAAAACCTATCATCTGTTGCGATCAATGGGTGTGATTACCATTCATACCTTGAGTGGCATTCCTCCTGAAATGATGCAAAATCTGCTTGGAAAATCAGGAATTGACATCTGGAAAAAGGCGAATGGCATTGATTTTACACCGGTGGTATCCTATTCTGAAGAAAAGTCGATCAGCACCGAACGAACTTTTGAAACGGATACCATTGATATTCAGATGCTCGAACGTTTACTGATTGCGATGGTCGAAAAAATTGCTTTCAAAATGCGAAAAAAGCAAAAACTAACATCGGTGATTACGGTTAAAATCCGTTATGCCAATTACGACACGCACACGCTGCAAAAAAAGATTGCCTACACTTCGTTCGACCATACACTGATGAGCACTGCACTGGAATTGTTCCGGCGACTGTATGAACGACGGATGCTCATCCGGTTAATTGGCGTTAAACTGGGCGGACTGATTGGCGGCGTTCAGCAACTGGACCTGTTCGACAACAACGATAAACTGATCAAACTATACCTGTCGATGGATAAAATCAGGCTGCGTTACGGCTCCGACGCCATTCACCGCGCTTCGGGAGTTGAAAAGAGTGCCAGTGATAAAAGGGCTAAAGCCCCAGCAGAATAAAGAACTTTATGTCCGTTGGCTGAAGCCAACGGCAAAGGATATCGCGCAACGAATCATCAGAGCAGTATCCTTTGCTCCCGATAAAAATCGGGACAGGCTGTCACATTTATGTGACGGACATGAGACAACAGAAGAACAGGACTTTAGTCCTAAAAATGACGTACGAAACCTGGAATTTTCTCATGTACCTGAATACACACTCCTACTACAGCCTTCACTACGGCACGCTCAGCATCAACGAATTGCTCGATTTGGCCATTCAAAATAATGTCGGAACGATTGCCTTAACCGACATCAATACCACGATGGGCATTCCTGAATTTGTAAAAGAAGCAATGCAGAAAGGCATCAAACCCATTGCCGGATGCGAGTTTCGTAATGGAGATGACCTGCTATATATTGGTCTGGCCCAAAACCGCGAAGGCCTGAAAGAACTGAACGACTGGCAAACAGAGCACAATCTTCAGGAAAAGTCCTATCCTGCAGATGCTCCGGAATTTAAGCAGGTGTTTGTGATTTACCCCTTCGGAAGAAAATTGCCCGAAGAACTGCGCGAAAATGAATTTACCGGAATCAAAGCCAAACAAATCAATAAACTGCTGACCTCCGAATATCGCAAATACCCGGAAAAACTGGTTGTTTGGCAACCTGTTACAAATAAAAATCAGGAAGGCCAGTTTCTGCATAAAACCCTTCGGGCCATCGATCACAACGTACTGATTACAAAACTTTTGGAAAATCAGTTTACCGACGATATGGAAATCATGGACTATCAGAATCTGGCAAACCAGTTCAAAAATCATCCGGAGATTATTCTGAATACCGAAAAAATAATGAACGCCTGTAGCATCAGCTTCGAATTTAAGGTAATCAAGAACAAAAAAATATTTACCCATTCGGCTTACGAAGACAAGCATTTGCTTGAACGGCTAGCCCTCGACGGCATGGTTTACCGTTATGGAATCGACAATATTGAAGCCCATAAACGAATTCGCCACGAACTGGAAATCATTGAAAAATTGAATTTTTCGTCGTATTTTCTGATTGCCTGGGACATTGTTCGTTACGGCATATCTTGCGGATTTTACCATGTTGGGCGCGGAAGCGGAGCCAACAGCATTGTTGCTTACTGTCTGAAAATCACAGATGTTGACCCCATTAAACTAAACCTTTACTTTGAGCGATTCCTGAACCCGAAACGCAGCAGTCCACCCGATTTCGACATCGATTATTCGTGGCGCGACCGCGAGCAAATTCAGGAATATATTTTTAAGCGCTACGGACGTAATCATGTGGCTTTACTAGGCGCAACTTCCACGTTTAAAGACCGTTCCATTTATCGCGAGCTGGGTAAAGTCTTTGGTCTTCCAAAAGAAGAAATTGATTCTCTGGTTGACAATCCGAACGATGACCGAAATTCAAATAAAATCACCAGACTGATCAAAACGATTTCCGAAAAAATGGTTGACTTCCCGAATCTGCGAAGCATCCATGCCGGTGGAATCCTGATTTCGGAAGAACCCCTCACCTACTACACCGCGCTCGATTTACCACCCAAGGGTTTCCCGACAACCCAATGGGACATGTACATGGCCGAATTTCTGGGCTTCGAAAAACTGGATATTCTCAGCCAGCGAGGTATCGGGCACATCAAAGAAGCGGTGGATATCATCCGCGAAAACCGGGGTGAAGTGGTGGATGTGCATCAGGTTGAGCAATTCTTTCAGGACGAGCAGGTCAAATTACAGTTGCGGACAGCCGAAACCAATGGTTGTTTTTATATTGAAAGTCCGGCCATGCGCGGTTTGCTCACCAAATTGCATTGCGACAATTACTTGTCGCTGGTGGCTGCCAGTTCCATCATCCGGCCCGGAGTAGCCAAATCGGGAATGATGAAACAGTACATTCAACGGTTTCACAATCCACAGTCAATCCAATATTTACATCCTATAATGAAGGATCAATTGGAAGAAACTTATGGGGTGATGGTTTATCAGGAAGATGTAATAAAAGTAGCACATCATTTTGCCGGACTCGACCTGGCCGAAGCCGACGTGCTGCGCCGCGCTATGAGCGGAAAATTCCGCTCCAAAGTTGAGTTTCAGCGGATCGTCGACAGGTATTTTAGCAATTGTCGGGAACGGGGTTATTCAGAAGACGTTACCCGCGAGGTGTGGCGTCAGATCGAATCGTTTGCAGGTTATTCGTTTTCGAAGGCACATTCGGCATCGTATGCGGTCGAAAGTTTTCAGAGTTTATTTCTGAAATCGCATTATCCGCTCGAATTTATGGTGGCCGTAATCAATAATTTCGGCGGGTTTTACCGCACCTGGGTGTATTTTAATGAGGCACAGCGTTGCGGCGCCCACATCGAACTGCCCTGTGTAAACCAAAGCCGGAGTGAAACCCGAATTATTGGCAAAACTATTTTCACAGGATTTGTGCATGTTCAGAACCTTGAACAGTCGGTCATTTCGGTAATACTAAACGAACGGCAGCAAAACGGAGAATTTGGTTCTCTTTCTGATTTTATTGAACGAACAGCCATTACGAAAGAGCAATTGATTATTTTGATCCGGTTGGGCGCATTTCATTTCACCCGAACATCCAAAGCCGAACTTTTGTGGAAAGCTCACATGCTACTGAATAAAACTGTTCCGGTGGCAAAAAACCGGGCTTTGTTCGAAGCAGCGCCACGCGAATTCGTCCTTCCCCAACTGGAACAGTCGGTTTTGGGCGATGCCTGGGACGAAATTGAGCTGATCGGTTTTCCGGTTTCGATGACTGCTTTTGATATGCTCGAAACCAGGTTCAGGGGCGAAATAACTTCCATGCAAATGATGAGTAATTTAGGGCGTACAGTGCGAATGCTGGGTCGTTTGGTGACTATCAAATATGTACGCACTGTTCGTGGAGAAATCATGCACTTTGGCACATTCACCGATGTGCAAGGCGAATTTTTCGATACGGTGCACTTTCCTCCATCGCTGAAAAATTATCCTTTCCGTGGCGATGGAATTTATTTGATTTTGGGTAAGGTGGTTGAAGAATTTGGCTTCCCAAGCCTCGAAGTGGAAAAGATGGCCAAAATGCCATTTCTGAAGAATCCGAAAGCATAATTTAGTTTTTATACATATTTTACTATCCCCGATTCATTTTTCAATCTTTTCTCTTTATTTTGCAGTAAAAACCAAAAACTGTTATTTGATCAACTGGCATTTTCGATATTTGCCATACGAACAAATGGGTTTAGCTTAATTTATTCTGATTTATGGCAAAAGTGGCAAAGTACCTGAGATCTATAATCATTCAGATAATTGATTTTTTTTATACCCCTTTTCAGACAATCATTCCACAGGAAACATTCAGATATGCCGCTACTGGTGGGTTTAATACGATGCTCGATATTTTTCTCTATTTTTTCTGCTACAATTTCGTTCTCGACAAGCGACTCATTGATCTGCAAATTGTTTCGATCAGTCCGCACATTGCCGCTTTTCTAATTGTATTTCCGATCACTTTCTTTACCGGCTTTCTTTTTGCCCGGTACATCACCTTTACTAACTCCGAGATTCGTGGTCGTATTCAACTGATTCGTTATATGTTATCAGTTTCTGGATCAATTTTCCTGAATTATATTTTCCTCAAACTTTTGGTCGAATTTGGAGGACTTTGGCCAACGCTTTCAAAAATTATCACTACAGTTATCGTAGTAATTTACAGCTACTTTGTTCAGAAATATTATACTTTTAAAACTGCACGACTGGTTACTCTGTGACTTCAGTAATCTAACCGATTAACATTTTTAGCTAATATTTTTTTCGTCGAATCCATTCCTGAATTCGATTTTGCCTTATCTTAGCCACCGAATTGGTGATACTTTTTTCGAGTATCAAGAGGGAATCCGGTTAAAATCCGGAGCTGTACCCGCAGCTGTAAACTCTGATGAATTTTTGCAACTCACGCCACTGTACCGCTAAACCGGGATGGGAAGGCCGCAAAAATGGAGTGAGCCAGAAGACCTGCCATTTCGTGATACAATATTCAAAGCTTTCGGGAGAAAAAGCTTGGAGTAACCCAAAGCATATTCACAAGGTTATTTCAGCAGTTTTGCGTATTGTAATTGTTTTGAAACCATTCAAAATTATTACATAATGAAACACATCTACCTGGCAATAATTGCCACATTTTTTGCATTTACCACAGTTGCGCAGCCGGTTGCCAAATTCGACGATTTATTTCTTTCTCCGGAAAGTTTCTGGAACGGATCGGATCAATCCGGAAGTTTTAAAAGTGGCGATATCACCTTCTTCAATTTGTATAACAAAGATTGGAACTATTGGAGCGGTTTTGCCTATTCTAACACGACCGATGTTATAACTGCCGGATATGGCAACCAGTATAGTGCAATTGCAGGAAAAGGCTACGAAGGAAGCGCTAGTTACGCTGTCTGCTACCCTTCTCCATCTGCGGAAGCTAATTTTAAATCAGCAACAAAAATCAGCGGGTTTTATGTAACAAATTCAACCTACGCCTATCTTTCAATGAAAAACGGAGATCAATTCTCCAAAAAATTTGGTGGCGAAACAGGTAATGATCCTGACTTTTTCAAATTGAAGATTGAAGCTTTGAACGAAAATGGTGAGCCTGTTAATTCGCTTGATTTTTATCTGGCCGATTTCCGATTTGCCGACAATTCGAAAGATTACATTCTAAACACCTGGACATGGGTAGATTTAAGTAAACTGAAAGAAGCTCACAGATTGCGCTTTAGCCTAAGTTCGAGCGACAATAGTTTTGGGTTTATGAATACACCCGGTTATTTCTGCATGGACGATTTGAACGGAGAAAGACCATTCAACTATCAACCGGTGACTTATGCCGGTTTCGAAAATGTTAACCTTGGCGGATCGGGATATTACAACGGAAGCGATGGCACAGGTAGCTTTTTAAGCGGTAATTTCAGGCTTTTAAACGAGTTCAATCAAGCGTGGAACAGCTGGTCGGGCTTTGCAGTTTCTGAAAAAACCGATGTGACGACTCCTGGTTATGAAAATCAATATAGTGCTATTACCGGAAAAGGTGTTGCCGGAACTCCGGCTTATGCTGTTGTCTATCCTAATCCGGTTTCTACCATCTTATTTAAAGATACCATCATTTCAGGATTGTACGTAACAAACAGCACTTACGCATACCTTTCGATGAAAAACGGAGACGCATTTTCGAAGAAATTTGGTGGCAAAAGTGGAAACGACGAGGATTATTTAATTCTGAATATCGAAGGATTTGATTCTTATAAGAAATCGACCGGTAAAGCTGAAATATTTTTGGCTGATTTTGGATACGATATCAACTCAAACGATTACATTTTGGATACCTGGAAATGGGTAGATCTCAAAAAACTGGGCCGTATTTCCAGACTCGAATTTTCGTTGCGCTCGTCAGATAACGGCAATTGGGGAATGAATACTCCCGGCTATTTCTGTATTGATAACCTAAACCGCGAGATACCGACTTCAACTACGGATATCCGGCAAATACATGCTTCCGTTTATCCAAATCCATTTGAAGATCAAGTTATTATTTCTGGAATAAAAGGAAATGCCCATGTCGTCATTTCTGATATTTCGGGACAAAAGATAAACGAATACCTTAACATTTCGAATAACCAGATAATTTACGGATTGAATAATCTTAAATCAGGAGTTTATTTCATCCAAATTATTGAAGGAGGAAACCAGGTTACAACCAGATTACTGAAGAAATAACTGAAATTGAAAATAAACCAATCTACGTTTCTGATGTTATCCTTAACAATCGAAAAGGAATAAGAGGATACTTTTTGTATTATCCACTTATTTTATTTCTTTGTACAATTATTAAAAATTAAAATTTAAACAGAAAGCTATGAAAATAGGTAAAAACAAAATGGTTTCACTGACATACGATCTTCATTACGATGATGCTGAAGGCGAATTGATTGAGCAGGCAACCAGCGAGAAACCATTGAGTTTTGTGTTTGGCACAGGATTAATGCTTCCAAAATTCGAATCGGAGCTGGAAGGTTTTGAAGCTGGTAATCCGTTTCAAATTAGCTTGAATGATGTTGATGCTTACGGAGAACTGGACGAAAATGCCATTGTTGACCTCCCAAAACATCTTTTTATTATTGAAGGTGAATTTGATAACGAGATTGTTGCAGTTGGTAATACTGTTCCGATGATGAGCACAAGCGGACAACGTTTGAACGGCTTGGTAATGGAAATTACCGACGATATCGTAAAAATGGACTTCAATCACCCACTTGCCGGAGAAAATTTATTCTTCAAAGGTGAAATTCTGGAAGTGAGAGAAGCAACCGACGAAGAAATTGCTGCTACTTTAGGTGGTGGTGGTTGTGGCTGCGGAAGCGGTGGTTGTGGCGATGGCGGATGCGGAGACGAAGGCTGTGGTGATGGTGGTTGCGGCACCGAAAGCAACGGAAGTTGCGGATGTGGTTGCTAATCAGCAAATAGCACAATCAAATATCTTTTAAATGTTGTTTCAGAATTTCGTATTTTGAAACAACATTTTTAGTTTTTATAAATCTCATTTTTGTCAGCATGAACAGCTTTGGACAGATTTTCAGGTTAACTTCTTTTGGCGAATCACACGGAAAGGCAATCGGTGGAATTATTGATGGTTGCCCGGCCGGTCTCGAAATCGACATTAACTTCATTCAGAACGAATTGGACCGTCGCAAACCAGGACAGTCAAAAATCACCACTCAACGCGACGAAAGCGATCAGGTTGAATTTTTATCCGGAGTTTTTGAAGGAAAAACGCAGGGCACACCCATTGGTTTCTTGGTTCGGAACAAAGATCAACATTCGGCTGATTACAATGATCTGAAGGATGTCTTTCGCCCTTCTCATGCTGATTATACTTACATACAAAAATACGGAACCCGCGACCATCGTGGCGGAGGTCGTTCATCGGCACGCGAAACCATTGCCCGCGTTGTTGCTGGAGCTGTCGCAAAATTACTCCTAAAAAATGCCGGTGTTTCAATTCAGGCTTTTGTTTCGAGAGTTGGCGAAATTGAATTGGGAAAACCTTATACTGAATTAGATTTAAGCCAAACCGAAACAAATATTGTTCGTTGTCCGGAATTGGAAACAGCCGAGCGAATGATTGCCCGTATCGAAGAAGCAGGCAGAGACCACGATACTGTTGGCGGAATTGTAACCGGGGTCATTACCGGAGTTCCTGCCGGTTGGGGCGAACCGGTTTTTAACAAACTTCATGCTGATTTAGGCTTTGCAATGTTGGGAATCAATGCTGTAAAGGGTTTTGAGTATGGTTCCGGATTCGAGGGAACTCGTTTGTCGGGATCGGAGCACAACGATGTTTTTATCAAAACTGACAAAGGTGTCCGCACAAAAACGAACCATTCAGGAGGAATACAGGGCGGCATTTCAAATGGCGAAGACATCTACTTCAATGTTGCCTTTAAACCAATTGCCACTTTACTAAAAGAACAAAATACTGTTGATCGTGCTGAAAATGAGGTCGTAATAAATCCCAAAGGCCGTCACGATCCTTGTGTTTTACCTCGTGCTGTTCCGATTGTGGAATCAATGGCAGCCATCGTTTTGGCCGATCATTATTTACTGAACAGGATAAATCACCTATAATTCGTAATTTCCTGTATCGATTATACACAGCTATTGTATAGTAATTTAGCGCTCTATACCAATTGGAGGATAGTTATTTTGCTAACTTTGGACAGATTTTAAGTTTCTGAATAATGAAAAAGGCACTATTTACAGGAGTTTTGGCATTTTTGTTTATTCTTTCTGCCTTCCCCCAAAGGAATACAAAGCCGATTATTTCGTCCCTCAATTTCACCAGTAAAAACGAATTATGGGAATCGATTGGTAACGGTATTATCAATTTCGAGGCCGATGTAATGTATATCTACGGAAAACTTTACGTGACTTCGCTGATGCCAGATAGTGCGAACCACAAAATTCCAACGCTTACGGATGCATACCTCTATCCTCTTTTCAACCAATTTAAGAAGAATAATGGCGAAATAATTCCTGGTTATCAGGGAGATATATTTTTGATATTGAACATCTCCAATCAACCCGTACAGGTTTATAAAGAACTGGCTACCGAAATGCGCCCGTTTACAGAAATGCTTACTTTCGAACTTGGTGGTGTAAAACATCCCGGGAAACTGCGTATTCTGATAAAAGACAATATTCAGCTTGAAAAAATTAACAGCGTAAAACCCAGCTTTCTGGGTTTGGCGGGCAGTCTGGCCGATATTGACAAAAATACCGATTCAGGAAAAATGCCAATAATTGAAGTTGATTTCAGCGAAATTACCAGTTGGAAAGGAACCGGGAACATTCCTTTTGAGGATTTTCAAAAAATTAAGGACATGGTTGCCAAAGTGCACGCACAAAACAAAAAAATAAGTTTCCGAAATTGCCCAGCTTATAAAGCGGTTGCTGATATTATTCAAACTTCAAAGGCAGATTTTGTCAACACTAAGGAAGCCATTAAAATGGCCGGTTATTTTGTGGTGCCCAAATAGATTTAAAGGCCTGATAAACGCTTATACAACTCTGCCGTTAATTCATAAAGCGAATAAATTTCCAATTTTTCCTTTGAATTTATTTCGACCTTCCAAACTGGATTTTCCTCCATATTTGGGATATTTATCACTACCAGAGGATCTGTTTCAGCATAAACCAAGCCTATTCGCTGCAAGGCACGACAGGTCCAGTTAAATATTTTGCCTTCAGAGCCTATCAAAGTGTAAGTTCCGATCACATTTTTCCGAAGCATAAAATCTCCCGATTCGCCATTAAAATAAACCTTGTCGGAATGAAACATCTGATCAAAATTTCCTGCAAGTATTAAATCTTCAGGAGCACCTTCAACAACCTTATCGTCAAGCATCAGCCATATTTTATCCACTTCCGAAGTTGAAATATTCAGATCGTGCGTTGAAAAAAGTACAGTCTTGTTTTCCGTCTTCACAAAGTCGTGCAAAAGGTGAATAATTTCGTATTTGTTCCTGATGTCCAGAAAAGCGGTTGGTTCGTCCAGAATTATGAGCGGTGTATCCTGAACAAGTGTCCGGGCAATCATTGCACGTTGCCGTTCACCATCGCTGATCTGGTCGATCATCCGGTCTTCGTAACCTGCCAGTCCGACTTGCTGAATGGCTCGTTGGATGATGCGGTTATCTTCGTCTGTGAGCGTTCCCATTATATTGGTGTACGGATATCGTCCCATAGCCAAAAGTTCCCAAACGCGCAGGTTTTGCACGCGAATAGCTTCCGTAGAAACAAAGCTCAACACCCGTGCCAATTCCCTGATGCTGAAATTGCCAAGTTTACGGTCGTTAAAAAGTATTTCGCCTCCCAATGCTTTCTGAAAACCAGTGAGTGTGCGAAGCAAAGTACTTTTGCCAATTCCGTTACTGCCAATTAATGCAATCAATTCGCCGGAATGAGCATTTACATTGATACCTTCTTTGATGGCAACAAAGTTCTTCCCTTTCTTGTATCCCACAGAAAGGTTTCGTACCGTAATATTTACCTGTTCGTTGCTCATCAGACCGAAGAGAATTTTCTGTTCTTTAAAATAATCCAGATAATCACCGGAATACCTACCAGCGCAGTTACCGAGTTGATGGGCAAAGTACTTTCGTAGCCGGGCATTTGTGAAACGATGTCGCTTAAAAGCATCACAATTGAGCCGATAAGCAAACTTGAAGGAATTAGGATTTTATGCCGGGCTGTCTTGAACAGCAAACGGCCAATGTGCGGCACTGCAATACCAATAAATCCAATGGGGCCGCAAAAAGCGGTAATGCTGCCAGCAAGAATACTGGTGCTGGTAAATACAAGAAAACGGGCATTTCGAACCCTCAATCCCATACTTTTTGCGTATTGTTCGCCCAGTAACATTACATCGAGCGACTTCACACTAAAAAAGCTTAAAACTAAACCAATCATTACTGAAGGAATCAGCACGTTCAGTTGCGACTTTGTGACACTTCCCAGACTACCCATCGTCCAGATAACGAACGATTTAAGCATTGATTCGTTACTGAAATACTGAAGAATATTTACCAAAGCACCCGAAGCACTTCCGAATAACATTCCGAGAATCAGTATGGTTAGAATATCTTTGATGCGAATTGAAACGGCCAGAATCAGAAACAATACAAGTGCTGAACCCAGCCAGGCTACAATTACCAAAGCCCACGAGCCGCTGATGGTAAAAAGTCCCAGTGTAAATACCGATGAAAACCCCAGAACCAAAATGGCAACTCCCAGACTGGCACCGGCGCTGATTCCCAAAACAAAAGGACCGGCAAGTGGGTTTCTGAATATCGTTTGCATTTGTAATCCGCTAATTGACAAAGCCATGCCAGCCATTACCGCAGTAATTGCTTTAGGTAACCGGAAGTCAAGAACAATGCTTTTAATTTCAGGATTGACATCTCCAATTCCGGCTAGAACCTGCAAAATGGTTTTAAATGGAATCAGCAACGAGCCGAAAAATATGTCGAGAATAAACAGCAGAATTGCAAGCAGTCCAAGCAGCCCAAACAGCAAAAAATCCCTCGATATCAAACGGTCTTTCTGCATTAGTTTAGTTTTTTATAATAGTGAAAAGCACTGTCTGTCTTGATTTCAGGATGAAAAATATGAATCAGGTCGCGCAATAATTCCTGCGGATTGGCTGCTCCGGTTTCCCAGACTTCGTTGCCGCCGGTCGGGTTCATCTGTTTGTTGTCATTGAAAACCATTTTTTTCTGAAGAGCCGGAATTATTTTAAACCTTTCATCGCTTTCAAGAATATCCTGAATACTGTTTGTTTGTCCGGTATTAATCCAAAGATCGGCCTGTGTGGCTTTCACGATGGCGTTTTCGAGCGAAACAACAAAACTCTCTCGCGAAGGATTGTCTTTCCAGATATAATCACCTCCGGCATCCGCAATCATATTGGCCATGTACGATTTTCCTCCCGGAACCCACCAACTATCCTTGTATGGCAATCCCGAAAGAATAAGAGGTTTGTGATTGCTTGTAGAAACCAATGTTTTCATACTATCGTAATCCATAACAATCTCATTAAATATCTGTTGAGCATGATTATCTTGATTATAAAATGAAGCAACGAAAAGCAGCCATTCAGCTCTGCCGAGGGGAGTTTCTTCAAGGTATTCGGCATTGATCACAACTGGAATATTCAATTCTTTCATCTTCGAAAGATGGGCGGCCACATCCGAACCAACCCCATAAGCCATTACCAAATCAGGTTTTAATTGAAGCAAAAGTTCGTAATTCAGGTTTTGATCGTAGCCAATATCATGCACCAAACCTTCTTCAATGCCTTTTCTCACAATTGGATTTGAAACGAAGTCTTTGCCCGAAACCCCTATTATCGTGGACTCTAAACCTAGTTTTGCAATAAATCCAATGTGGGTCGTTGAAAGTACCACCACCTTTTCAACAGGAGTTCGGATAATTGCACGGTCGGCCAATGAATCAGGAATGGCAATACTTTTGGGAATCAGATAGTATGAATAGATGAAATTACGGGCATTCTCCCATGGGTTAAAAACATCCAGACGGGTAATCTCCCCCATTTTGACAATGTGAAATCCGTGGGCATATTTATTGGAATCGGACTTGTTTTGTTTATGAGGTTGATTTCCACATGATAACAAGCCCAAAATTAGCGAACAAAGTAAAAATTTATTGATTTTCATTTTAAACTGAAAAGTGCAAAATTAAGGGATAAATGCAATTTTTCCCACTATTTTTCTATCACCGGCTTCAATATGAACAAAATAAATTCCCGGTCTTTTACCTGAAAAATTCAGCATCAGTTCATTAGGGCCCTTTTGAATACAAGGTACATTTTGCTCTTTGCCAAGTAAATCATAAATCACAGTATTTTCAACACACTCGATGGTATCCCTGGTTTTTACTGTCAAAATCGAATTTCCCTGCATGGGATTTGGGAAAAAACGGGCATCAACCAATTCATCATCAATATCTGTTAATCCCGATGGCGAATCGACATTGCACGCAATCAGTTCAATCAGCAATGCTGAACCATTGCCATTCAGGTTTTGAGAATTATAGTTCTGCCAACCCGTCTGACTTTTCAGGTAAAAACTGTTAGTGAAATCAGATTTCCGGTTGGCCATGTAAACCGCAATCGAGTCGCCTTGGTGCAACTCCTGTATATTATAGGAAATAAAGAAGTTACCCGTAGTTTTTACCGTAGTTTGAAAAGGCAGATAATTCATTCCGTCGATCCAGAATTTTTTAATGTCATATTTTTCGGAATACAATAAAGTTGTCGGTTGATCAGTACCCTCAAAAACCTGAATATTTATGTAAGCCTTATCAAACAAAGGATTTGTTTTTACTTTGGCAATACCAATTGTAACTCCCTGAATTTCACAATTCTTTGCGAAAGTATATTTCTCGGCAAAATCTGTAAAACCGGCAAGGTTCGATCCGCTGTAATATCCTTTTTTTGTTATTCCGTTAGTTATCTGGATAGCAGCATAAGCATCGTTATCTTTAAAGTTGGTAACGGGTTTACAAAGGTTTTTCCCGGGATCGGGCGATAAACTACTAAGACTTTCCACATTCGAGTTAATCGGATCAAGCCATGGTTTAAGTTGCCTGGAAGTTTCGCTTCTATAATTCCAGGCCAATGCAAATTTGGAAAAATAATCATTGGTGGGCAACTGACAAGTGGCAGCACCACCGGTTTCGGTGCCAATCAAGAGTTTATTTTGGTCAAACAAAGGTCCTCCTGAAGAACCATTTTCTGTCGTACCGTTGTCCCATCTAATAATATTCCAGAATCCCTTTGCCAGATAACTGCTGCTGAACTTGCCTGTTAATGCGGCATCCTTATCAATCGAAATCTTTTTAACATCGCCCTGAGGATGATGGATACTCATTGAAGATGACGGGGCAACATTTCTCCTGTTCCAGCCGGCAAAATGAGGTCTGTAACTATACGGTACTGCATTATTGAGTTGAAGCAATGCAAAATCAAGGCTATCAAACGAGGCTTTTATCGTACTTCCGGATAAAGAACGACTTACATCGCCCGGAATAAATGCGCAGGACGGCGATTCGAAGTTAAAAAGAAATACTGCCGATGTTGCTTTTTTGACGGTACCAATACAATGGTAAGCAGTTAATAAATAGGGTGTTCTGTCGAATGAAGTATTATTAATAAGTGTTCCGGTACAAAGTTCAGTTCCTTCAATCATGATCCGACAGACAGCATCTCTGAGATTTTCAGTTCCATTGGCCAGATCGCAATTAACATTTACATTGCAAGATCCTGATAATATGCTCATTGGACGACGAGGATCATAAGATTTAATCCCAACAAAATCATGCGAAACTCTTGAAATTTCAAACTCTCCGGGAAATTCAACCCCAACCGGCTCTTCGTATTGGATAAGCAATTCGTCTCCGGCCACAGGTTCTACAGCCAATACGCGACTTTCTGTATTGTTCGCTGAACTATATGCTCCCAAAATTTCACCGCTGTTTACACCAATCAGAAAAAGCCGGGCATTTTCAGGCAAATTGAATTGATTGAAAATCACGTTAAGCGAATAAGCACCAACCGATCTGATCCGAAGTTGCCAAACTTTCAAATCATCATCAGAATACCATTTCCCAGCGTTTTTCAGGTTTAGTTTAACATCAAACGGATGAGCAAAACGAAGCGGTTTAAGCGTTGGTTGATCCGGGGCAATATCATTTGCACGACGAAGCATAAAGTTGTCAACAGATGGTAAAACAATCAGATCTGTTGGAGCAGCTGACTTAAGTTTTTCAATCTTTACTGGCGTTCCGCCAATCGAAATCTGTCCTTTTACCATCGCAGGCAGAAGAAACAAAAGGGCAATAACTATGGTGGATATCGGTTTTAAAAAATGCATTCTCTAATTTCTATGAAATTCAAAAATAAGATAAATAACTTTATGGTTGTCCAATTGCATAAAATTCTGTCAAAACGGTGTAAATTTGACCATTGAATGCTGACTTATGAACGAAATAGACTTACATACACATCGGTTTAAAAGCGATTCATCTATTCAAATCCTGAATACTTTTGCGCAGGATCTGCCTGTTCCTGAAGACAATTTTTTCTATTCAGCGGGATTACATCCGTGGCATATTGATAGTGTAAATACAGAAGAGTGTTTAAATTCGATCGAGTTTGCGATGAGTAAAAAAAACATGCTTGCAGTTGGCGAATGTGGTCTCGATCGAATTATAAATACGGCATTCGCAGTACAGGAGCATCATTTCAAAATACAAACCGACATTGCCGAAAAGTACTCTAAGCCTTTGATTATTCATTGTGTACGTGCGTATGCTGACCTTATAAAACTTAAAAAAGAATCGAAATCTTCGGTTCCCTGGATTATACATGGATTTCAGGGTAATCGACAAACAGCAATGCAGCTGATCAGGCACAATTTTTACTTTTCGGTTGGAGAAACTCTTCTTTCCAACCGTCTAAAAAATCATATTTTGACATTGCTTCCTGCAGACCGGCTTTTTCTGGAAACGGACGATAGGGAAACTTCCATAAGTGAAATTTACTCGCTCGCATCGACGGTTTTAAAAATTGACAACGAGACCCTATCAGGAATAATTCTTGAAAATTTCGAGCGACTTTTCAAAGCATAAATGCGGTTAACAATTATTTAACGACAATTTTCCGGAACATTTTCCAATAAGTTTTGTCTATTTGCAAAAAGAGTCTATGTTTGCACTCATCAAAACAAGGTTATCAAAAATGAATCATTCAGCAAAAAATAGCGTTTCCGGCATTTCCCAGTTCATGGGTTGCAATGATTCTATGATGTCTTCGATGCCTATGATAATGCGCTAGCCTTCAGGCGGTGTGATTATGCATATTGTTTGAAGGCTTTTATCCAACCAAAAAATTCATCCTTTTTTCATTTTTAAATTCTGAACATGTCAAATTGTGTCGTACGATTTGGCGGAAACAGCTTGTCAAAATTCCCAGTACTTGAAGCATTTGCCAATCAATTGGGCGCATCGGGCAAAAACACAACTGTGATCGTTTCCGCTATACCAGAAATACAACAAAGTATAGAACAAGGCATTGAACTGTTGGTAAGCAATGCCGATACCACGTCTCATATCATGCAGCAGATCAGCGATTCTGTTGTGCAGAAAATTTGTGTATTTAATGAAACCGAATTAAGTGAACTTCTGAAAAATGAACTGAATTCCCTGCAAAATTTGCTTAAGGGAATTGAATTTACAGGTGATTTCTCCCTATCGCTTAAAGATCAGGTCATTAGTTTTTCGGAGAGGATTACCACGGCAGTTCTGCTATTGTTTTTATCGAAAAACCAACTCGATGCACGCATTATTTATCCTGAAAATTTGGGACTTATCGTTACCGAAGAATTTGGGAATGCAACCTTTTTATACAAAGAGTCTCTCAACATTAAGAACTCATTATCAAAAGGAATAGTTTTAATTCCCGGATCATACGGAATTACACTAAGTGGCAAAATTGCAAGGTTGGGCAAACGTTCGGCTGATTATACCGCAGCCGGAATTACCAGACTGACAGAGGCTGATTCGCTTCAGCTTTGGGAACTCGACAAAGAATTTAAGACCTGTGATTCAGAAACAGTTACAAATGCAAAACTAATTCCACGACTTACCTATTCCGAAGCCTCTGAATTGTCTTATTTCAGCGAACTTTCGATTCATCCCCGCATCGTTGAGCCATTGATCAGCAAACACATTCCCATTCAGGTTTTCAGACTGGTAAACAAAGGCAAAGAATTGACCACGGTCATTAATTCTGAATCGTTCGTTACGCCCAATGTGGTAAAAAGTGTGGTGCATACCGACGAAATTGCGGTTTTAAAACTGAATGGCCCTGGCGTTGGTTTTAAACCTGGAATTCTGGCAAAAGTAACAACGGCATTTCATAACTCCGGAATAAATATTCGCTCTGTAATTACTTCACAAGTAAGCATTAACATTATCCTGAACAAGAATGAAATTGCCAGAGCCCGAAAAATTTGCAAAGAACTTCTGCTAAGTTCAGTAAGTGAAATAATCATTGAAGATCAGGTTTCACTTATTGCAGTGGTTGGTCACGGAATGCAGCAGCACCATGGCGTTTCTGCTAAATTATTCACCGCTGTGGCACAACACAAAATAAATGTATTACTAAGTGGTTCAGGAGCTTCCGATCTTGTAAGCTATTTAATTGTCGATCAGAAAGACACACAAAAAGCCATTAAAGAAATTCATCAAATATTTTTTAATTAGATTTTTAACCCTTAAAACAAATAGTTATGTCTGAAAAAAAATTACATTTCGAAACGCTGCAATTACATGCAGGACAACAGGTTGACCCGACAACCAATTCGCGGGCAGTTCCAATTTACCAAACATCGTCGTATTCATTCAACAATGCCGAACATGCTTCCAATCTTTTTGCCCTGAAAGAATTCGGAAACATTTATACCCGCATCATGAATCCGACGACCGATGTTTTTGAGCAGCGAATAGCAGCACTTGAAGGTGGAGTTGCTGCACTGGGTGTGGCTTCAGGCCATTCTGCGCAGTTTTTAACCTTTACAAATATCATGGGTATTGGCGATAATTTTGTGAGTTCTCCATTTCTGTATGGCGGATCATACAATCAGTTTACAGTTACCTTTAAAAAGCTCGGTATTGAAGCTCGTTTGGCCGAAAACCTTACGGTTGAAGCATTTGAGAAGCTGATTGATGAAAATACAAAGGCCATCTATCTGGAGACCATTGGAAACCCTGGTTTTGTAGTTCCCGACTTTGATGCTTTCGGCGCATTGGCAAAAAAATATGACATTCCATTCATTGTTGACAATACATTTGGGGCTGCTGGCTATTTGTTCCGTCCGATTGAGCATGGGGCAAACATTGTAGTAGAATCAGCTACAAAATGGATTGGCGGACACGGAACTACTCTTGGCGGTGTAATCGTTGATGGTGGAAATTTCAACTGGGGCAATGGTAAATTCCCAGGTTTCACCGAACCTTCAGAAGGTTATCATGGATTGAAATACTGGGATATCTTTAATTTCGGCGGTCCATTCGGCAATATTGCATTTATCATCAAAGCACGGGTCGAAGGGTTACGCGATATTGGTCCTTCTCAAAGCCCGTTTAATTCATTTCTGTTGCTTCAGGGTCTTGAAACGTTGTCGCTGCGCATGGAACGCCACATTCAGAATACTCTTGCCTTAGCAAAATGGCTCCAAAACCATCCAAAAGTGGCCAGTGTAAATTATCCGGGACTGGAAGGAAATCAATCATACGAATTGGCAAAGAAATACTTAACAAATGGTGCCGGCGGCGTTCTGTCTTTTGATGTGAAAGGCGACAAGCAAAGTGCTATAAAACTGGTTGACAGCCTGAAAATGGTCAGTCATTTGGCAAATGTGGGCGATGCTAAAACGCTGATTATTCAGCCATCAGCAACAACTCACTCACAACTATCTGAAGATGCGCAAATTGCGGCTGGAGTTCATCCTTCCTCATTGCGTGTTTCAGTAGGCCTCGAACACATCGACGATATTATTGCCGATTTTGATCAGGCTCTGAACCAAATTGGTTAATTTCACATCACTTTTTACCGGAATCTCTGCTTCAACCAGAGATTCCGGTATTACAAATTAAACTATTGATATTATGCCAATTAATATTCCAAATCAATTACCCGCTGTTGAATTGCTCGAGAAAGAGAATATATTTATTATGGACGAATCGCGTGCGGCACATCAGGATATTCGCCCATTAAAAATAATCATTGTCAACCTGATGCCGGTTAAAATAACGACAGAAACCGATTTAATCCGGCTTCTTTCCAATACTCCGCTACAGATCGAAATTGAATTCCTTCGTATGAAAGGACATCAATCAAAAAATACTTCAGATGTTCACATGAAAGCTTTTTACAAGACTTTCGACCAGCTGAAATCTCATAATTACGATGGAATTATTTTCACCGGTGCACCAGTTGAAATGCTTCCTTTTGAGGAAGTTACCTATTGGAAGGAGCTGACAGATATATTCGAATGGTCGAAACAACATGTTACTTCTTCGATGTTTATTTGCTGGGCAGCGCAGGCCGGGTTGTACCATTTTTACGGCGTTCCAAAATATATACTTCCCGATAAAATGTTTGGAGTTTTCAGGCACAAGAATGTGAACAATACATTGCCTATTTTCAGGGGATTTGATGACGAGTATTTTGTGCCTCATTCGCGCCATTCCGAAGTTCGGGAAGCTGATATTAAAAAGATTAAGGCATTGAAGATCGCCTCAAAATCAGACAAATCAGGAGTAAACATGGTGATGACTCACGATGGCCGCCAGTTCTTTATTACAGGTCATTCCGAATATTCAAGATTTACCCTGGACACAGAGTACAAACGCGATTTAAAGAAAAACCTTCCGATAAATATTCCGGCAAATTATTATCCTGAAAACGACCCGACCCAGGAACCTGTAATGCGTTGGAGAGGTCATTCCAATCTATTAATTTCTAATTGGTTAAACTATTACGTATACCAGGCAACTCCATATAATTTAGATGAGCCATTGCGCTTCAATCTCGATTTTCAGATTTAATACTGGTAAAAAGCATAAAAAACAATGGAATTTCGGTAAAAATAATTTGCTTTGAGTTTTTAATTTAAAGAATATGCAAGGCTACCAATGGGAACAAAAATATAGCGTTGGATTCCAGTCTATCGACGATCAGCACAAAGAAATTTTCAGGCTGCTAAATAAGTTGTTTGATGCGCTCAATGCCGGGCAGGCTGTTCCCGCTACCATTCAGATTATTGCTGAATTAGAGAAATATGCAGTGATGCATTTTCATAAAGAGCAATTTTTCTTTAAGCAGTTCAACTATGCCGAAACTGAAGAGCATATAAAAGAGCATCAGGGATTTATTGAAAAAATTGCTTCGATAAAGTCAGATGCCAAATTGGGAAAACTAACTTCTTCTTTCGAATTAATCAACTTTCTGAAAACCTGGATTACACACCATATTTTGGTAGAGGATATGAAATACCGGGAATGTTTTTATAAGAATGGGCTCAGGTAAACTACTTTCTGGTAATCTTAAACTCTGTTCTACGGTTTAAAGCACGTCCTTCGATTGTTTCGTTCGTACTTATAGGCTGTGAATACCAAAATCCCCTGAAAGTCATTCTGTATTTTTCAATTCCTTGATTGACAAGGTATTTGTAAACTTCTTCTGCTCTCGATTCAGAAAGCTTCCGGTTCATATCTTCGCCGCCCACATTATCGGTGTGACCTTCCAATTCAATATACAAGGTTTTGTTCAAAATCAGAAAATCGATCAATCGTTGAAGTTCAATCTTCGATTCAGGCAATAATTGATACGATCCGGTATTGAAAAACACATTTCGAAGAACTACCGATCCACCAACTTCTATCTCGTTTAGCTTGATTTCAAGTATATAAGGATCAATTATTTCCATCCGTTCTTTCATCTGAAAGTTTTGTGAATAGAACAAATACCCTTCCTTCGAAACATTAAAAGCATACTCTTTTCCTAACGGAAGACACATCAAAAATTCGCCGTTTTCGTCGCACGATTCTGCTTTTATTACCGAAGTTGAATTAGCCAGATCAATCAACTCAACTTTAGCATTGAGCGGCTTCCCCGAAACAGCGTCCCTCACCCTTCCCTTAATGTACGAAACCGAAGTTGGCCGGGCTTTTTTATGCAATTCAAACGAATAAATATCCATGCGCTGCGAACCTGGCCGATCAGATGAATAATACGCATTTTTGCCTGATGCGTCCACTATCAGACCCTGTTCGTCTTTGAAGGAGTTAATCGGGTAACCTATATTGTGAGGTTTTGCCCAGACAGAATCATTTATCAAACGGCTGTAAAACATATCGAAACCGCCCATTCCGGGCCAGTAATCGGAAGCAAAATACAGGGTTTTCCCATCAGAATGAATAAACGGCGACATCTCGTTTCCGGGAGTGTTGATCGAATCACCAAGATTTACAGCATTACTCCATACAGGCAATCCCTCGTTTGTGAATGCAAGCAATTTACATTTCCAGATATCCATACCGCCTTTTCCACCGCGACGGCTGCTTACAAAATAAAGCGATTCACCATTGGCCGAAATCGATGGCTGCGATTCCCAGGCAGTCGAATTTACAGGTTCTCCGGTATTTTGTGGTAGCGACCAAACACCGCAATCGTTTCTCGAAAAATAGATATCACAACTGCCAATACCATCTTTTCTGTTGCAAGCCGTATAAAACAACAAATTGCCATCGGTCGAGATTGATTGCGCACCCTCATTGTATATAGTATTTATAGAAGCAAGAGGTTCACTTGGCTGCCATTCATCATTTATCAGCTTTGATGTGTAAAAATCTTCCTGTTCTATCAGTTGCCCTTGTCCGGTTGGATTATACTTGTCTGATAACCTTGTAAAAATCATCGTCTTTCCATCAACAGTTATACTTGGCCAGTAATCGTCGTCAGCCGAATTGATGTTTGGCCCAAGATTTACAGATTCGAAAGGGACAGGTTCTTTCAATAAAATGTCGGCTCCCATGCATTTTTCAATATTTTGCTTTGCTTTTTCAGCAAATGTTCCTTTCTCACCTGCATAACTGAGATATTTTCTGAAGGACTCAACTGCTTTTTGATAATAACCCGAACGATAACAAGCATTTCCGAGCGAATAATACACTTTCGGAAACTTGGTAGGGTTAATTAGGATAGCTGATTCAAGAGATTTTATTTGTAAAGAAACAGAGTCCATTTCCTGATAAATGTCCGACTTCATCAGGTATGCTTCAAGAAAATCAGGATCCAAAGCAAGCGCATCATTCAACATTACCAGCGATTTGCCATAAAGATAATTTCCGGATGCTTGTTTTGCCTGCTCAAAAAGCCTGATCGCTTTTTTGTCATTCGTAGAATAGCTTTGTCCGAAAGAAAAAACGGTAAGAAAGACAAGTATAGTAATGAGGCTGATTTTCATATTAATCTAATTGCTGGAACGAATTTATAATTATTTCACTGGTTAGAATTTTATCAGGAAACTTTTAATCCTTTTTGTCGTATTTTATTTTATCAAATTTCCATATCGACCATAATAAACACATTATCAGTAACTCAAAAAAATGCAAATTATTTTTTCAAAAAAAAGATTGTAATATTTATTTATTTTTTCATAGTTTAACAATCAAATAATAAAACTATTTATAAACTTTTAAAATCTTAATTATCAAACTTTTAGATTTTTCTAAAATGAAAACAAACAAGAATCTGAAAATTACTAAGAAAGGTGTTCTCTCTTTAAAAGCAGATGGTGATACGATTAAAGGACCTAAATTACAGAAGGACAAGAGCTCTAAAAAAAGATTGTCGATTTACGACGATTTTTCAGATGAAAATCCTGGCGAACTTGATTATAATTCTGACGACGACGATTTAGATTATGCATAAGACAAAAACATCATAAAATTAAATGCATCCCAAGGGGCTGACATCTAAAATATAAATAAAAAGAGGCCGTCTCAAAACAAAATTTGGGACGGTTTTTCTTTTTACACTTTCTCCCGTTTTTTTGAGTTGGCTTTTTGTTTTGACAAGACATAAATCTTCTAAAACCTTTGTTTTGTTTGATGTTTCCAAAGGTTGCCTCTACATCTGCCGATCGCTGTTTGCGGTGTTTTATGCACGTTCTGCCTGATTTACTCGCTTGAGTTACGGTTGACTTTGGGGCATTCCCAATCCATAGCTCATTTGCCTTCTATAGTGAGCCTTATATCTGGTTTCTGTTCGTCAGAACTTCAGTTTTGCTGATGGCTTCTTTCAGATTTGCAGTCACCCGCAACACCCTTGCCAATCGCTAATGTTTCCTGTCAACTCATCACATACAGGAACTTGCATCCTGTTAGCTTAATACCATGCCCTACATACTAAAAAGAGGCTGAACTCTTTTGAGACAGCCTCTTAGTTTTTATGGGTGCGGAAGTTTCCAACTTGATTAATGAAACAGATTCCTCTGCATGTCATCCGCATGCAATAATTGTAACGAAGTATTTGTTAACCTGATTATTACAAAGCAGCCGAATCTGTTTACTCCGGCTGCTTATCTATCATTTTGCTGGCATATAATATTTTTTTTGAAAATTATCGATCTTCCCAATTAAACCATAAAATATTGCAAATAATTATTGTAAATTTAAAAACGAAAAAGCGACCCGTTAAGGCCGCTTTAGACGCATTGATCACTTAATAAAATTTTGCAATGAATATTTTCGAAAAATTTATCAAAAAAAATACCCCCGTATTGTAAGACGAGGGTGACTTAAATGTTTTCACAACGGAATAATCCTTATTGTGATTTGCTTTCAAATTGTGAGTCAAAGATATTAAACTAATAACATAAATCAACTTAACCATGAAAAAAATTTTAGGACTGGATTTAGGAACCAACTCGATAGGTTGGGCTCTGGTAGAAATTGAACATCATAAAAGAATAGTAAGAATCTTAGGGCTTGGTTCTCGGATACTAAATATGGATGCCGCTGAGATTGCAAAATTTGAAAGCGGAGCAAAACTTTCAAGTGCTGCTGCACAAAGGACAGAGAGGCGTACGCCTCGAAAATTAAACGAACGATACCTTTTAAGAAGAGACCGACTTCATTGTATTCTAAATCTATTAAATACTTTGCCTTCGCATTATCAACTTTCAATTGAGTTTGAAAACGAAAAAGGAAAACGAAGTGGTAAGTTAAAAAAAGGAGCAGAAGTAAAATTAGCCTATTATAAAGGCGAGAATGGGAAAGATCAGTTCCTTTTTATGGATGCCTATGAAAAAATGGAAGCTGACTTCAAATTACGTCACCCCGAACTATTCTATCAAAAGAGAAATGGCAACGTAACAAAATTGCCACATGATTGGACACTGTATTATTTAAGGCATAAGGCTGTAACTGACCCAAGTTTTGAATTAACAAAAGAACAATTGGCTTGGATAACATTAAGTTTCAACCAGAAAAGAGGTTATGAAAAAGTTATTGGACAGGATGAGAAAGTGCAAAAAGAGGGAGAAAGATCAGATACTTTTATTGGCAAAGTAAAAAGTGTTCAAAAACTTGAAGAGAAAGACATCTATGAAATAGTACTTTCGGATATTAATAATGAGGCACTTGAATTATTTCGCTATAAAGAAGAATCCACAATTCCCATCACGGAGATCGGTGATTTGAAAGAAATTGAAAGGGTTTCGAAATTTAATGATGCTGGAGAGATCGATAACTCTAAAACAGAATACGTCGTCAACGAGATTAGAGAATTACGCATTACCAACGTCCAAAATACTTGGCAAAAGAGAAAAGAGAACTTTGTTTTTGAGATAGAACTAGAAACTGGCTGGATTAAGGAACAGCAGAGTCGATTCACTCCTAAGTGGAAAGACACAAAGAGAGATTTCATTATAAAGACAAAGTATAATGAAAATGGGGAGCGAATATTAAAAGGTGTAGACAAAGGGCGAAATATTGGGATACCTAAAGAAGAGGATTGGACATTGATGAAGCTAAAAACAGAAACTTCGATAACCAATTTCAACACAAAGAACAATACGGTAGGAATAGCTTCTTTTGTCTATTACAATCTATTGCAAAATCCGAAACAGAGAATCAAAGGTGATTTAGTAACAGTCATTGAACGTGATTATTACCGAGAAGAATTGGATAGAATATTTGTAAATCAAGAAAGGTTTCATCCGGAATTAAAAAACAGAATATTGTATGAACAGGCAATAAAACTATTGTATCCAAACAATATTAATCATCAAAAGACAATCAAAGAGTTAGATTTTAATTATCTAATTAAAGAAGACATTTTAATGCATCAACGTGATTTGAAATCCAAAAAATCTTTGATTGCCGACTGTGTATATGAAACAAGAAAGTACAGAGATGGAGAAACTCATAAAAGTGTAGATGTTCCAATTAAAGCAATCCATAAATTCAATCCATTATTTCAGGAGTTCAGACTTTGGCAGTTTGTTAAACGACTCAAAATAATGAAGAAACAAGACGTTGTTAACAATGAGACAAAATTAAACATTGATGTAACATCCCAATATCTTAATTCATTAGAAATCAGAGAAAAACTGTTTGACTATCTCAATGATAAGGACTTTGTTACAGAGAAAAATATTCTTGATTTTTTGAGCAAAACTTACAATGATAAAACAATTAAGTCCGAAAACTACAAATGGAATTTTACTTCAGAGAAAGAACCCTGTAATACCACAAGACATGAGTTCATATTAAGAACTAAACGTGTTAATGGCTTTGATTATAAGTTATTCCTGTCTAGTGAAACAGAGTATAAACTATGGCACTTCTTCTATTCGGTAAAAAGAAAAGAAGAATTTTACAAAGGATTAAATAGTTTATTCAGTCAATTATTGGAGAAATCAGGACTATCGAACGATTATCTGCCCGAATTAGTGAGAAACTTCAGCTCTTTTGGAGGATATCCAAATGATTATGGAACTTATTCTGAAAAAGCTATAAAAAAACTACTCCCATTCTTACGTTTAGGAAAATATTGGAATGCAAAAGAAATTGAGAACAATCTCAAAAAAGACCTACCAGATGAAATAATTAAAAAGGCAATAGATAAAGAAAGTATAAATGGAGAAATAAATGATTTTCAGGGATTTTGGATATCAAGTGCTTGTTATTTAGTATATGGTAGGTATTCAGAAGTTGGGGAAGTTGAATTTTGGAATTCACCTTATGATATTGAAAAGTATTTAAAGAATGAATTCAAACAGCACTCATTGAACAATCCCATTGTCGAGAAAGTGCTTGTTGAGACCCTTCACTTGGTAAAAGATGTATGGAAATACTTTGGTGAAAAGTTAGGTGAAGACGAAAAGGGAAATCCTGTTTATGCCAAATTATTTGATAAGATTCATATTGAACTTGGTCGTGAGATGAAGAAAAACAACAAACAAAAAGAGAAAGATGACAAACAAAACAAAGAAAACCGAAAAACTAACGAACGTATTATTGAAATTCTAAAAGAACTGAAAAAAGAAAATACTTCACTTGAAGTTAAATCACCGTTCCAACAAGAAAAGCTCCGCATTTTAGAGGAAGGATTACTATCTGCTATTGAGTTCGACAAGGATACTACAGAGTATAATCTGCCAGAAGGAAAAATTACAAAAAAGCAAATAAAAGAAATAACTACAAAAGAGATTACGAAAGTTAGCAGGAGCGATTTTGAACGTTACAAACTTTGGCTAGATCAAAGATACCAATCTCCATATACTGGTCAGATCATTAAATTGTCAGACTTATTCGACAGGAAAAAATATGAAATAGAGCATATCTTCCCGCAAGAAAGAATTACCTTAAATGCTTTGTCAAATAAAGTCATCTGTGAAACTGAGATTAATAAGGAAAAGAAATCAAATACAGGATATGGTTTCATTTTGAGTGCGAATGAAAAAGAAATATACTGTGCAGCACATGATGCTAAAGTTAGAATTCTTAGTGTGGAAGGTTATGAGCAACTAGTCAATCAAAATTTCATTGATAAAAAAAGAGAAATTCTATTAAGCAAAGATATTCCCGGTGATTTTACTAATAGCCAGAAGGTTAATATGCAATATATTTCTAAAATGGCTATGAAACTGTTGAGTAATATCGTCAGGGAAAAGGATGAAGATACTTATCGTTCAAAAAACGTTGTAGCAACAAATGGAACAATAACTTCAGAACTGAAAAGACATTGGAAATTAAACGAAGCATGGAATGAATTGACTTCTCCAAGATTCAAAAGGCTGAACGAATTAACGAACTCGAATCTATTTGGTGATTATCGAAAAATCAACGGGCATGATGTGTTTGTGAATGACGTTCCAGAAGCGATTAAGAAAGACTTTGATCCCAAAAGAATTGACCATCGTCACCATGCAATGGATGCATTAGTAATTGCTTTGACTACAGAAGAACATGTACAATATCTTAATAATATTTCTTCACAAGAGGAAAATGATGAACAGAAATTGAAATCCAGAAAAGGCTTGAAGTATATACTGACTAATTCCCGTAGAGGTTTTAATGACGAAAAAGAATGGTACTTTTTACCACCTGCGCAAACAAAATCAGCTGAAGGAATTTATGAATTTGAATATCAATATAAAGAGACTAAAAGCAAAGTATTCAAAGATATTGCCAAAGAAGCACTTGATAATACTGTTGCAAGTTTCAAACAAAAAAACCGGATTATCCGTCAACGCTGGAATAAGTATCTCAAGTATAATGAAATCGAAAAGATTGAAATTCACAAAGAAGAAAATCTGGAATTAAAAAAGAAATACAACGTACGACAGGCATTGCATTTAGATACTTTTTACGGTAAAGTCAAGCTTCAAAATAATGAAAAAACCAACACAAATGTAATCGAAGTAGATTTTAGAACTGCGATTGAAGAAAACTATGATTTTTTTGAAACAGATATTATTGATAGAATAAGAATTCTTCGTGTTCAAAAACTATCCAATAGCGAAATTATCAGTTTATTAAGCAGTGAATATCCCAAAGTTAGAGTTTATGCAAAATTTGTTGCTTCAAGATTTGGAAATGAACTAACCTCTTTGGCTTCATCGGATAAGATTCGTAAAGCATTAGAATCAATTACTGATAGCGGGATTCAGAAAATACTTTTAAATCATCTTGAAAATTATAAAGGAAAAATAGATGATGAAGGAAAGGAAATTGCTCCGCAGACTTTGGCTTTTTCCCCTGAAGGAATAAAGGAATTAAATCAGAACATTAGATCATTAAACAATGGTAAATCCCATCAACCAATTTATAAAGTAAGGATGGCTGATGCTATGGGGACTAAATTTCCAGTATCAGAGGATGGTCTTAAATCTTCAAAATATGTTGCAACAGCTGGTGGAAGCAATGCTTTTTGTGGTGTTTATCAAAAAGGGAATGAGAGAAAGTATTATATTCCGACATTAAGGGAGTCACTTGTCAATTTGAAAGAAGGTTTTGATCCTTGTCCACAAACTCATCCTGAATATCCTGATTATAAATTGATTTTCAAACTCAATCCAAATGATTTAGTATATGTTCCAGAAGCATCAGAATTTGAAAATTATGAGACTGTCAATCTAAATAATATATCCATAGATCAGCTAAATAGAGTTTATCGTTTTACTGATGGCAGTGGAACAACTATGAATTTTATTCCTGTAAATGTTGCTAACTTGTTGTTCAATATGTCCAAGAAGGAACAAGAAAAGATCGGACTCAATTTATTTATTCAAAATGAATTAGGGGTAGGTAGCCCTCAATCTAAGAATCAAAATTCTTTTGATGGTGTTCAGATAAAATCTGTTTGTTGGAAATTGAAAGTTGATAGATTAGGGAATATCTCAAGAATAAGCTAGATGCAACCCCTTCAACCCGATACCAGCTACCATATTTTCAACCACGCCAATGGGTTCGAAAATGTATTCAGGAAAGAAGAGAATTTCTACTTCTTTCTGGAAAAGTATCGGCTATACATCTCCCCTATTGCCGAGACCTACGCGTATTGCCTGATGCCCAATCATTTTCATTTGGTGGTCAGGATTCGTAAACGCGCGGTAATAGAAGAGCTGATTCGAAATAAAAATAAAACGAAAAATAACTTTTCCAAAGTTTCAAACCTTGAACAGAGCTATAATATACCTGAAAATCAATTCAATATAACAAAAACTGTAAACTTTGGAAAAGTTAAAAACGTTAATCTATCTCAAAATCAATTCAATATAACAAAGACTGTAAACTTTGGAAAAGTTGAGGAAATTATAATTAGCGATAGCGAAATCGAAAAATATTTATCGAAACAATTCGCGAATCTGTTTAGCTGCTATACGCAGTCGTTCAACAAGGTATATAACCGGATGGGATCGTTGTTTATCAAGAATTTTAAACGCGAACCGATACGCGATAAAACCCACTTTCTTAACGTAGTTGTTTATACCCACCGTAATCCCGTTCATCATGGCTTTTGCTCAAAATATGAAGATTGGGATTATAGTTCGTACAACGATATTATTAACGGTGTTTGTGATTTGACTGAAACAAACAAATTACTGAAAATGGCCGGAGGACTGGAATCTTTTACCGAACGACACCGGTTTGCTCTCGAAGACTTCACAGCTATTTACGAGCTCGAAATACCTAAACCAAAAGATGATTAAACGAACCCTTTATTTTGGCAACCCTGCGTATCTGCACAAAAAAGACCAGCAATTAAAAGTAGCAGAACCGGAAACTCGAACCGAAAAAGCAACGATCCCATTAGAAGACATTGCCATTGTCCTGCTCGATCATCCACAAATAACAATTACCCACGCGCTGATGGCCGACCTGATTGAACGTAACGTGGGGTTGATTAGTTGCGACAGCACGCATTTACCCACCGGACTGATGCTTCCGTTAGATGGCAACCATGTTCAGACCGAACGTTTCCGTATCCAGATTGCGGCCTCGGAACCTTTGCTGAAGAACCTGTGGGCCCAAACCATCAAGGCAAAAATCGAAAATCAGGCGGCTATGCTAAAACGGGCTGGAATGGAAAATAAACAATTACTTGCCCTGATACCGCAAATCAAAACCGGAGATCCTGAAAATACAGAAGGTCGTGCAGCCGCGGTTTACTGGAAGTTGGTGTATGGTGAGCATGGATTTACCCGCAACCGATATGGAATAGAACCCAACTCGCATTTAAACTATTGTTATGCCATTTTGCGCGCTATTGTAGCCCGTGCGCTGGTTAGTAGCGGAATGTTGCCTACACTGGGCATTCATCACCGCAATAAATACAATGCCTATTGTTTGGCCGACGATATTATGGAACCTTATCGTCCGTTTTGCGACGAATTGGTTTATCAACTCTTCTCGGATGGAATGATTGAAAACGAAAACATTACCCGCGAACAAAAAGCGAAGCTATTAAGTATCGCTACCTGCGATGTGCTGATTGATGGAAAAAAAAGTCCGTTAATGATTGCACTAAGCCGCACGACCAATTCTCTGTTTGAATGTTTTGAAGGATCGCGGAGAAAAATTGTTTATCCGGAGTTTTACAATTAGCCTTCGAAAAAACAAAAACTATAACAGATGTCGTTTGATGCTTTAAACCAATATCGTTGTATGTGGGTACTGGTATTTTTTGATATTCCGGTTGAAACCAAGAAACAGCAAAAGGCTGCGGCAAAGTTTCGAAAAGATCTGATCAAAGATGGATTTACAATGTTCCAATTTTCGATTTATATGCGTAACTCACCCAGCCGCGAGAACGCCGAAGTGCACACCCAGCGCATCAAAAATATGCTACCCGAATACGGACATATAGGCATTTTGAAAATAACCGATAAACAATTTGGGATGATGGAACTGTTTTTCAGCAAACGTAACATCGAAAAACCCGGAATTGCGCAACAACTGGAATTGTTTTAGGAATAAAAAATCAACGTGACAGAAAACAAAAAAGCGGAGAAAAATCCGCTTTTTTGTTTTCTGTCACGTTCGTCAACTTGCTGACTTTTAACTCAAAACAAGGTACACGCTGTGATAGAACGCATTAAAGATACAATTTGAAAGCAAATCACAACTGCATGTTTGTGCGGATAGCGATCTGGTTAGCTGTGATAGAACGCATTAAAGATACAATTTGAAAGCAAATCACAACTTGCGGCGGCGACATCATAAATAGAAAAATGCTGTGATAGAACGCATTAAAGATACAATTTGAAAGCAAATCACAACAAAAACACCACAACGGAAAAACCTACGAGTGCTGTGATAGAACGCATTAAAGATACAATTTGAAAGCAAATCACAACCCGAAGCTGATTCTAGAATGTATGCCGGATGCTGTGATAGAACGCATTAAAGATACAATTTGAAAGCAAATCACAACTATTCAGTCAAGACATGATTTTGATGGAGTGCTGTGATAGAACGCATTAAAGATACAATTTGAAAGCAAATCACAACCAGCACTTACATAGGCTTTCATTATGATGCGCTGTGATAGAACGCATTAAAGATACAATTTGAAAGCAAATCACAACTGAGGCGCTGAAGTACTGCCCGAAGAAGGAGCTGTGATAGAACGCATTAAAGATACAATTTGAAAGCAAATCACAACCCATTTTACATGGAGTAGAAAACACATTAAGCTGTGATAGAACGCATTAAAGATACAATTTGAAAGCAAATCACAACTCACTCATGTAAATATGGGTATCCGAATTAGCTGTGATAGAACGCATTAAAGATACAATTTGAAAGCAAATCACAACAATAACCCGATTTGTTTGAAAGTTGCTTCTGCTGTGATAGAACGCATTAAAGATACAATTTGAAAGCAAATCACAACCAATTAAAATGCAATATGTGGGCGTCTCCCGCTGTGATAGAACGCATTAAAGATACAATTTGAAAGCAAATCACAACCGGGGCTGCAACCAGCCAACAACTTTTAAGCTGTGATAGAACGCATTAAAGATACAATTTGAAAGCAAATCACAACTCAATATATAGCGAAGAATCAAGGAATGAGCTGTGATAGAACGCATTAAAGATACAATTTGAAAGCAAATCACAACACAGCACCGAACGTAAATGGCCGGTAACCGGCTGTGATAGAACGCATTAAAGATACAATTTGAAAGCAAATCACAACTCGACGAGTTCACCGCACTCGAAAGCCAGGGCTGTGATAGAACGCATTAAAGATACAATTTGAAAGCAAATCACAACGAACCGGAGAAATAATAGGAATCTCACCAAGCTGTGATAGAACGCATTAAAGATACAATTTGAAAGCAAATCACAACGTCCTAAACGCCCACCTTTGAAGGGGACAAGCTGTGATAGAACGCATTAAAGATACAATTTGAAAGCAAATCACAACCCTCCGTAAGCTGTAATACCTCTTGTTCCGGCTGTGATAGAACGCATTAAAGATACAATTTGAAAGCAAATCACAACAGCTAAAAGAAATTAAGCCTACAAGATCATGCTGTGATAGAACGCATTAAAGATACAATTTGAAAGCAAATCACAACTCATTCAGGAATGACGTTTAATTTTCTTGGTGCTGTGATAGAACGCATTAAAGATACAATTTGAAAGCAAATCACAACGGACTCCATATTCAATTTTTGCAGTAAGAGCTGTGATAGAACGCATTAAAGATACAATTTGAAAGCAAATCACAACGATTGATCAATTTGAAGCTTTATACGGTGAGCTGTGATAGAACGCATTAAAGATACAATTTGAAAGCAAATCACAACCGGATTGCCATGTAATTTTCAAATTCTTCGGCTGTGATAGAACGCATTAAAGATACAATTTGAAAGCAAATCACAACACCGATTTGAACGGAGCCAAACGCACGGTAGCTGTGATAGAACGCATTAAAGATACAATTTGAAAGCAAATCACAACTTTGTTGAGTTTGGAACCAAGTTTTCAGTGCTGTGATAGAACGCATTAAAGATACAATTTGAAAGCAAATCACAACAGGGTGCAGTTCTTTCCAAGTTTAACGGTCGCTGTGATAAAACTCGTTAAAGATACAATTTGAAAGCAAATGCCACCACTATATTTGTGACGGCATTTATCTTGTCTGATATTTATGGGTGCAGAAGTTTTCAACTTCCGTTCTAAAAACTGCGATTACAAATCGCAGCACCCCAATTACTTCTCAGGATTCGCCTTTTTTAAAGGCTTTTCGAGAATGGGTTCGTATTTGCGTATTGTAAATTTTACCAGCAGGTACGAAATATAGACCATAACCGGTAAACTTAAAAACCAAAGTATTGAATTCCAGTACATAATTGATTTATTTACAATTTAAATATTTACAATTTACTTTATTAATAGGTATGATGTTCCTGTTCGAGTTCTTCGGTAGTCATTTGCTTGTTGTTCATCGCTTTCCAGGCAATCCAGATGTAGCCCAGCACGAAAGGAACAAACAACGAAACGTAGCTCATAACCGTTAAGGTAAAATGGCTTGACGAGGCGTTTTCGATGGTCAGTGACGACTGCAAATCGAATAGCGACGGATAAAAACTGGTATTGTTGAATCCGGCCAGAATAAACAAAGCCCAAACTGTAAAAATGGTACCAATGCCTGCGCACCAGATTCCTTTGGTTCCACCCTTCAGAAGCGTAGAACCAATTCCATACAACACCAGAATAACACCTATTAAAAGCATAATGGTATTGATTGGCATGGCCAGCAGATTGTGCAGGTATTTATAGGATTCAACCGAGACTAGGCCAGTTTCAGGATTGTATGCAAAACCATCCATAAATAGCAGGGCAATCAGGAAATACAGAAAGAAAACCAGAAACGGAATGGTATTGTAGAAAAGATGCTTTTTCGACCGTTCGTAAATGGCAGCATTGTCAATTGAATTCATAAAATACAGCAAACCAAGAACACGCGCCAGAAATAGCACTGCCAGTCCGAGGGCAACATTGTGAAACGTCAGTACAGCTTCCAAACCGCGGAAAGGAGTGCCCCAGGTAACCCGGTTCATATCGTCGAGCGAAAACATGGCGCCA
>JAHEYU010000003.1:87088-196664 GCA_023251435.1 Bacteroidota bacterium | reverse complement strand
CCGACCAAAAGCGGCCCAAGCAGGCCATTAATGAAAAGGAATATTTCGTAAGTTCTTGCACCCAGAAAGTTCGCCGGTTTTTTACGGAATTCATAAGATACTGCCTGAATTACGAACGAAAACAGGATTGCAAACCAAACCCAGTAAGCACCTCCGAATGAAGTAGCATAAAATAAAGGGAAAGAGGCAAAAAATGCCCCGCCAAAAGTTACCAGCGTGGTGAAAGTAAATTCCCATTTCCGGCCAAGCGTGTTCACCAGCAGTGTTTTCTCTGTTTCGTTTTTAGCAATGGTAAATAACAGTGTACCACCACCCTGCACAAAGGTTAAAAATACAAACAAGGCACCCAGCAGCGAAACGATCAGCCACCAGTATTGCTGCAATGTGATCAATGAAAAAGTTTCAAACATGGCTGGTTCCTCCTTCAGATTTAGGTCCGATTTTAATTTGTCGCATCATGATTTTTATTTCAGCAATCAGCAGTGTGGTAAAAATGATGGCAAAAAGCCAGAAAGTAACCTGAACTGCACCAACACTAATTTTGGTTACAGCGGCCATGGTTGGCATCAAATCCTGTATTACCCAGGGCTGGCGGCCTACTTCGGCAAGAACCCAACCAGACTGACTGGCAATATAGGCCAGCGGAATGGTCCACATTGCCGCACGGAGAAACAACCTGTGTTTGTGAATTTTACCCTTCAGTGTAAAAAATAAGGCCATCAGGAAAAATAAGATAAAATACATGCCCAGCACCACCATTAAATGAAAACTGTAAAAAGCCAGTGGCACACTGGGCACCAAACTATGCGTATCTGTGATATAACCATATCCGAAATAATTAAAGTAGTTTTTCTGAAAATCCGGACTCATAATTTCTGTTTTCAAGGAGTCTGCAACAGCAGTCTGGCCTGATTTTTTGGCTTCTTTAAAGGCAGTTAGCTTTTCAATGGCCATTTTACCCCTTACAATTTTTTCGTTTGCCGACATTACGCCATATTTCTCGTTTCCCCTTATCAAATCGTTTATGCCCGGAACAAATGCATTCCAGTCCATAAATGCCATGTACGACAAAATATTTGGGATTTCGATTTTCATGGTAAAGTCCTTGAGATTTTCGTTCGACGGATCGGTTTCGGATGTCGAGATAAGTCCAAGTGCCACCAGTCCTGCACCTTCGCTGCCATTGTATAAACCTTCGAATGCGGCAAATTTCATTGGTTGGTGATGGGCTATTTCGCGTGCCGAACTATCGCCTGATAATACGGTATATATCGATGACATAAATCCGAAAATAGCAGCAACAACAATGCTCTTGCGTGCAAAAGCAATTTCGCGGCCTTTCAGGATAAACCAGGCAGAAACGCCAATTACGAAGATTGATGCCAGCACAAAGCTGGATGAAGTGGTGTGCAGGAATTTATGGACAGCCATCGGAGAAAACAGGACTTCCCAAAAACTTACCATTTCCATACGAGCCGATTCAGGATTAAAAACCATTCCAACAGGTTTTTGCATCCATCCGTTGGCTACAAGAATCCATAACGCCGAAAGATTGGCCCCGATGGCGGTAAGCCAGGTAGCTGTGAGGTGAAAGCCTTTGCTCACTTTATTCCATCCAAAAAACATGATGGCAATAAATGTCGATTCCATGAAGAAGGCGAGAATTCCTTCGATGGCCAGCGGTGCGCCAAAAATATCGCCCACGAACCAGGAATAATTTGACCAGTTGGTGCCGAACTCGAATTCGAGAATAATACCGGTTGCCACACCAATGGCAAAGTTGATCCCAAAAAGGGTCATCCAGAATTTGGTGATCCGTTTCCACTCCGGGTTTCCGGTCTTAACATACAGGGTTTCCATAATGGCAATAATGATGGCCAATCCCAATGTTAAAGGCACAAAAATCCAGTGATACATGGCCGTTAGTGCAAATTGCCCGCGCGACCAGTTTACCAGAGATAAGTCGATTCCTTCAATCATAGATGTTGTTTTATTTGTTGATATTGGTTAAATTTTCAAGTACGTGATCGCTTCGTTCAGCATCGTTTTTAAAGTTCGTCTTCAGGAAATTGGGGAAGAAGAAGATTTTCAGGATCACGAACATGATGAAAAGTTTGATTAGGATGATCAGCCAAACCTGTTTCCCCCATTTAGGCATATTGGTAAAACCTTCGCGGTAAAACCTGAATATTCTTTGAAATAGTTTCATTGAGAAATGTATGATGGTACTAAAATGCTTTCAGGAAATAGGCCAGGCCAACGCCCAGATAATTACCAAATGCATATCCCAGTATTCCAGTTGTGATTCCGGTGATAATGATTTCCTTATTTTTCAGTGCTGCTGCCACTACCGGTACAAACGGCGGAGAAAAAGTGAGCGCAGTAATGGTAATGATGGTAGTATCGGAATCGATTTTGAACAAATACGACAGAAATACATGCACGATGATTGAGCCAAAAACAACAAAAGTGATGTACATAAACAAATGTAGGAAATCGATCTGAAACATACTCCGCAAATCGGCCATTGAAGCTACAACCATTGAGAATACAATGATAAAGTACATTCCGAGCTGAAACGTTTTTTCGATTTTACTGATACTTTTAATGGTGCCAAGCAATAATCCAAGTGTAGTAATCAAAAGTATGACGACCGCAGTTTGTGCAGATTTTGGCATTAACAAGCTGATTCCATAAGAAGTAACCAAGATAAGCAACGACAATCCCAAGGCTTTTGAAAGTTGGAGAATCCCATTTTTTGTCAGCATCCCCAGATAATTGTCTATGCCACTGCTTTCTTCAATTATCTTTTTCAGTTTTACCTTTTCATGGCTTTCCCTAAAATGCGGAAGGATCAGATTAAAAGCCCTTTGAGCAATTGTTAGAAGGAAAAACAGGCACAAGGAACCAATCACCATATCATAGGTATTGGTTAGTACAAAAATATTGGGAGCCACATCTAAAGCTGTACCAATAGCCGCCAGGTTTGGGGTTCCGCCTGTATAAACACCTACCAACATTCCGGCCACTTTCCAAGATTCATCAATATAACTTTCGAACAAAAAGTACCCGGCAACAACTACAATAATAAGCGACGATACTCCGAGTATTAAAGAAAGTAAGCCCTCTTTTGCCAACTTAAGCCATCGTTTTATATCGAGAGAAAAAAGCAGCAGCGGCAATGCAATCGGAATTGCCACCGACATAATCATATCCTGAGTGGATGCGATTTGATTCACCATCACATCGCTATGCAAAATCTTCCCTTCGGCCAGATAATTGGTTAACTGATCGTGCGGCAAAAACGACTTCCCTGCCAAAACAGCTTTTAATGAATCACTTGCATGTGGAAAAATTCCGATATTGCCTACTACCAGCCCAATGATGTATGCCATCACAACTGCACCAATTTTATTGATCGTTTTCGAAATATGAACCAGATAAATGAGCAGAACAGGCATCAGTAAATAAAACAGGACAAGGATAATTGATAAAATCATAATTCTTACGCTTTTAATTTTTACAAAATCGCAGCAATATCGTTCAGATAGTTTACCTTTTCGAGTTTACCGAGTAATGTGTACGATTGTACAAGTTTTTCAATCAATCGTTTAATGATAATCCGGTCGGGACAAGGTTCTGTAAGTATTCTCCGGTCAGTCAGGTTGCTGGTGTGCTGAATGTAATCCACTTCCTTCGGACCGATAATAGCACCATTATTCGAGGGATTAATATAAAAAAGCAATGAATGATCTATATTGTCGCCATGAACTAAAATTGCCATTTCCTTATCGAAATAGCCGATCAGCGGATTCTTCTGAAAATCGATATAATAAGCCGGAAGATTTAGAGAGCGGGCCACCAGCATATACAAAATCGCAATAGAAACTGCATTGCCCGTTTTTGTTTCGAGTATCCGGTTAATGTAACAGTTGTTCGGAGTATCTGGATTAAAATGATCGACCTTGAATTTATACTGATCGTAAAAAATATGATTCAGGATTGTAATTTTTTCGATTGAGGTAAGCGAGTTCCTGAATTCAATCCAAACATCTTTCCTGATTTTATCGAGCTGCATTTGTACCGATTTGAGTTTTAATTCAGGAAACTGGTAACGCGAAATCAGGAAAAAACCCTCGAAAAGATCAATTGTTTTTTGGTCAGCCCATCGCTCAATTCGTTGCTTGGTGTCTTTCAACTGTATTTTCTGAATTATCCCCTCAATCCGTTTCTGAACCAAATCGTCCATGCTGGTTTCCCAAATATGTTCCAGATGATCAACAACGGCAATATCTTCTTTCAAAAGTTCCTCAAGAACAACATGAAAGACCGAATCATCCGGGTCATCCAAAAGCGCAATCAGAGAGTCCAGCTTGTTCACATTCATATCTCACATTCAGTTAACTTGTTAGCCGTTCAAGAACCAGTTTAATCAGTTTTTCCATCGTTTCATGATAATTGGCCGATGCTTCTTTTTTAACGCGATTGGCTATTATCAGGCAAACTGTAAGTGCCTCGTGTCCGAGCAGTTTCGATAGTCCGTAAATAGCCGAACACTCCATCTCGAAGTTGGTTATTTTGTGATTATCAAACGAAAACGATTCAATTTTATCGTTCAAAAGCGGATCGGCAAGTGGCAAACGAAGTACCCTCCCCTGCGGACCATAAAATCCGGGAGCCGAAATTGTTACTCCTGAAATGGTATCGGATTGATGGATTTTTGAAAATAACTTATCTGAACAATCGACAATATATGGCGCAGTAAGTTGTTTTCCCCAACCGGTATGTTGCCTGAAAGCTTCCTCGAAAGGCAAATCGGAGACAGAATCACGGTTCGCGTAAAAATTCAGTAATCCGTCAAACCCAATGGCTTTTTTTGAAATAACAAACGAATCGACTGGTAAATAATCCTGAAGTCCGCCCGAAGTTCCAATTCTGACAAAATTCAATGTTCGGTGAACCGGTTTTATTTCGCGGGTTTTGAGGTCAATATTGGCCAAAGCATCGAGCTCGTTTACCACAATATCAATGTTGTCGGTACCAATTCCGGTTGAAACAATGGTAATACGCTGGTTATTATATTTTCCGGTTATTGAAACAAATTCGCGGTTTTGTGCCCGAAATTCAATGTCTGTCAGCAACTTCCCTATTAAATCAACACGTCCGGGATCCCCGACAAGAATGATGTTATCGGCAATTTGTTCGGGTTTTAAGTGTAAATGGAAAATACTACCGTCGGTATTTATTATGAGTTCTGATGATCTGATCATGTTTAAGTATATTTTGAAAGGTTCTAAACTAGGCAAAAGGTAGTTAAAAGGCAATATTTTTGGACTATTTTTGTTCATCATGAGAAAAATCAAAAATATACATTTGAACGACGATCCTGAAGTTTATCAATGCTTCGGATGTTCGCCTTACAATGATTTCGGATTGCATCTCGAATTTTGGGAAGACGGCGATGAAGTGGTTTCGTACTGGAATCCCCGGCCAATCCTGCAAAGCTACCCGAAAGTTGTTCATGGAGGAATACAATCGACTTTGCTCGACGAAATTGCAGGCTGGGTTGTGTACGTCAAATGCGGTACTGTTGGCGTAACTGCCGAAATGAAAGTCAGGTTTAAACAACCGCTAATGATTGATCAGGGTGAAATTACCATTCGTGCAAAGCTGACAGATCAAAATAAACGGATGGCTACCATTCAGTCACGACTGATCAACAATTCAGGAATTACGTGTGCTGAAGCCGAACTGCGTTTTTTCCTGTTGTCAGAAACCGATGCCCGCGAAAAATATAACTATCCGGGTGTGGATGCTTTTTTTGAAACCTAAAAAGTGATCAGTGATCAGTCACATTCAGAACTTAATTGTTACGAGTTACGCAATACGGGTTATGAGATCACGAATAATCATCAACAAATCAATCCATCAAACTATCAATTATCAAACTATGAAGACACTTTTTTTAGCCATTGTTTTCCTTCAGATTTGTGTTTCAGGATTTTCACAAACCAAACTGATTCCTGCCAATCATGACGCTATCCGGTATGTCGGGCGGTTCGATTTTTCTAACCCGCAGGAAGTTCGTTACGATTGGTCGGGCGTTTATATTCAGTTCAATTTCAGGGGAACCGAACTTGCGTTGCGCATGAGTGATTCCGGGCACAACTATTACAATGTGTTTATCGACGATCAGCCCTCGAAAACCATTGAAGTAAAAAGTGATACGACACTTGTTATTGGCAAAAATCTGGGTACTCATATTCATCGTGTTCAGATTTATAAACGTACCGAAGGAAGCCAGGGAACCGGCATCTTTAAGGGAATTCTTATTTCTGAAAATGGTGAAATGCTTGCGTGGAAAGATATTCCGACTCGCAAGATTGAATTTATAGGCAACTCTATTACCTGCGGATACGGAACTGAAGGATTATCGAAAAGTGAGCGGTGGAAACCTTCGACTGAAAATAATTACCAGAGTTATGCCGCGATTATGGCGCGTGCATTTAAAGCCGATTATCACATCGTAGCACATTCAGGAATGGGTGTGGTTAGAAATTACGGCTACAAAGAGAAAGTTTCGCCCAATGCCATGCCCGACCGCTTTAACCGCGTTTTCGACGAAAAGGAACAACCACTCTGGAATTTCAAACAATGGAAACCAGATGTTGTGGTTATCAATCTGGGAACGAACGATTTCAGCACACAACCCTACCCCGACAAAGTAGTTTTTAAAGCCGGATACGAGAAACTGATCAACGAAGTGCGCAAACAGTACGGCGATTTACCCATCTTCTGCGTGGTTGGCCCAATGACAGATGAACCCTGCTATTCGTACGTAAAAGAAATGGTGGAAGATTTCAGATCGGTTTACCAGAAAAAGAATGTGTATTTTGTGGGTATTCCGACTTATTTAATGGATCCTGAAAAAGATTTGGGCTCCGACACGCATCCCAACTATATTGGGCAACGCAAAATGGCTGCGCATGTACTGCCGGTTATTTCGAGCGTTACCGGCTGGAATTACAGCGATAAGGAATTTTAAATTCGACAATCTGTTTCAGATTTGCTTTTTTGAACCTATTTTTGTTGAAACCTGAATTTTCAACACACAAATAATTACATTATCAACTAAATCATTTATCATGAGTTTAAATTTAAGTGTTAAAAAATCATTGACTTTCATTGCGCTGGCCGTTTTTGTTGCCGGCGGAATTACTTCGTGCACCCCGAAACAACCTGCAAAGGAAATTGGGCTGCAATTATGGTCGGTTAAAGACGACATGAAAACCGACGCCAAAGGTACCATCGAAAAAGTTGGCGCTATGGGTTATTCGTTTGTGGAAGCTGCCGGTTATGGCGACGGAAAATTCTACGATATGGAACCAGCCGATTTTAAAGCTTTGGTTGAAGCCAATGGAATGAAATTCTTTGCTTCGCATACCGGACAAGGTTTGCCTGATTCGACCAAATGGGCAGAAACGATGGCATGGTGGGATACTTGTATTGCTGCCCATAAAACTGCCGGAGTTAGCTACATTGTACAACCGTGGATGGGTGAAGAAGGTTACACCAGCCTTGCTGGTTTGAAACAATATTGCGACTATTTCAATGCTGTTGGCGAAAAATGTAATGCTGCCGGAATCCGTTTTGGCTACCACAACCACGATGCAGAATTCAAAGAATTGGAAGGTCAGGTAATTTACGATTTTATGCTTCAGAATACCGATCCTGCAAAAGTGATGTTCCAGCTCGATTTATTTTGGATAACCAAAGGAGGCAAAAATGCAGTTGACTATTTCAATGCTTATCCAGGCCGTTTCGAGTTATGGCATGTAAAAGACAAAGCTGAAGTTGGTGCTGGTCCAATGGATTTCAAACCAATTTTCGAAAATGCTGCAACTTCGGGCATGAAAAAAATTATCGTTGAAGTGGAAGAATACAATTTCACACCCATCGAAAGCGTTCAAAAATCGCTCGAATTCCTGCAAAATGCTGAATTCGTGAAATAAAACCGAAGTAAATGTGATAGAAAAACCGTCCCGGATCAAAATCCGGGACGGTTTTTTACTTTTATCAGCGACCATATTCCACCACTATTCAGTCACCTTCCATTTCCACCAGATTTTGGCTTCGCCGGTCGAAAAGTTATTCGTACGGTGAAGCACACAATTCTGTTCAACTTCTTCTTTTTTAAGCGATTCGTCCATGCTGACAAAACCCATGTCTTTATCCTTTATTTTGCTTAAAACCTTTCCCATCATCGGCACAGCTTTTTTCGCCACCACCAGCCAAGGAACAGTCGTACCCAATAAATCATCCACAATTTCGAAAGCATCTCCTCCCAGCGACTTTTTCAGGTCTTGCAACGATTCACCCAGGCTTCGGATGTTTTGTCGGCATTGCCTAAGATAAACCCGAACCTTGATTCGATTGTCATCGGGTAATTGTCTCTCAATCACGAATAAGCCATCGGTTTCGCCACTTCCTTCCGGCTCAAAACTAATAAGGTTGTCGAGGTTGGTTTTTAAACGGATATACGGTTCCGGGAAGGTCGAAACGACCATCTTATCGTTATCGGTTGGATGTTCGGTAACAATTACAAAATAGAGTTTCCAGCGTTCCTTTTCTTTTAGAATCTGAAGTTTCGAAAATTCAAGTGTGATTGTTTTCATAGTCAGCTAATTTAAATAGAGATAAATTTACGGATATCCATTTCAATTTTCACTATTTTGACACAAATTCATACTTTCCGCTTTTCACTGCAAATACCTGATAACCGTCTTCTTCCTTCTGAAATTTTACATCTTTTGAATCAGAAATTGAGCGACCGCTTTCGGTTATATATTTCCCTTTCATGATGGGTGCATAAACTGTTGCCTCGCTTCCAACCGGAACCGTTACCTGCATGGAAAATTGCTGATTTTCATTTTTCCAATAAATTCCGGCCTCGCCATAAACCGTTTGATTGTAATACTTCACAAACGATAGGTCATCAACTGGTTGCGGACGGAAAATAATGTGCTTGTAGCCGGCTTGATCCGGATCGGCATTCATTCCGGCCAGTTTGCGGTAATACCAAACCAGTCCGCCGCCAAACATGGGGTGATTGTGCGAACCTTCTTCACTCCATTGTTCACGCGAAGTAGTTGAACCCAAATCGAGCCAACGGCCATATCCCGGCTCATCTTTTTTATTCATGGCTTCGTAAGCCAAATCGTGCATACCGTTCTCCGAAAGCACTTCAAAAAAGAACTGTGTTCCGAAAATTCCTGTATCCAAATGTCCTTTATTGGCTTTAATGTCGGCTTTCAGTGCACTTACAACCCTGTTGTACTGGTCGGTTGGTACGCCCATTTTCAGGGCAAAAATATTTCCACCAGATTTTCCGTAGGTGCCATTTTTATCGTCGTAAAATCTTTTCCAGAACGCTTTCCGTGTTTGTTCTGCCAGGTTGGTATATTTTTTTGCTTCATCAGTCTTACCCAAAATTTTAGCAGTTTGAGCTGTAAGGTTGGCACAGCGCCAGAAGTAGAAAGTGTGCACCATTTCGTCGGCTGGTAAATCGCCCGGAGTAACCCATTCGCCCAGGTTGTACCATTTCAGGATTTTGCCATCGTTCCCGGTACGTTTCGAAAACATGATTCCATCCCGATCAACCCAGGTTTGCATATAGCGGATGTATTCTTTCATCCCTGCGTAGTTGTCTGTCAACATGTCGAACGAACCAGTGTGCAGGTAAAACTCCCACGGCATAATACAAATGGCCGATCCCCATGCCACGCCACCACCACATCCGGGTTGCCAGGGAGCGCCGTTGGGCACATAACCAGTTGTTTTATCCTGCGCTCCCAGCATATCAGCAATCCATTTCTGATAAAAGGCTTTTGCATCGAAATTATGCATCACAGTAACACAAGCTACCTGTCCGTCGCCGGTATAGCCGTTGCGCTCGCGGTGCGGACAGTCGCTGGCCAAAGCGCCGTGCATATTGTCCTGCTGACTGGTACGCCATATTTCGTTGATTCGGTTGAATAGCGGGTTTGAGGTTTCGAAAACAGAGGAGATAGGAACTTCAGTATAAACCGACTCGGCCACAATATTTTCAGGTTTTAGTTCGCCATACCAATTTTTGATTTCTACTCCGCTAAAAACAAACCAATTGAAACGGGGCGCATAATTTTCGAGCCCGTTGCCACTAAAAATGTAGGTATTGTCGCCCGAGTACAGGTTGCTGTTAAATGCAATATCAATACGATGTCCTGCCGGTGCAGTAACATTTTTTAATCGCACCCAGCCCGAAATTTCCTTGCCAAAATCGACTTTGTAATTGCCGTTGGCCAGTTTTTCAATTTTTACAGGCTGAAGTTGCTCCATCACTTTGTCGGAAGGAGAAGTTTGTGCCACCAGCTTGCCAAAAGGCGCTTTTTTAACCGCTGCATTTTCCCAGGCTTCGGAATTGAAAATTGGATTGCACCAATCGGGCTGTTCCAATCGGGCATCGTAGGTTTCGCCATAATAAACCATGTTTTTCAGGATCGGACTTTTAGCCACTTTCCAATTTTCGTCGCTGGCAACCACGTCTTCCGAACCATCGGTGTAAGTAATGTGCAGCTGACCAATAAAGCGGGGCGTTCCGTAACCTTCGCACCAATACATGCGTGGATTGTAAAACCCGTTTCCCAGAATGGCGCCGATTGCATTTTCGCCTTTCGAAAGCAGCGAAGTTATATCGTAAGCCAGGTACATTACTTTATATTCTTTGAAATTATCTTCCACATTAATAGACATTTTCCCCAGTAGAGGACGTTTGTCGTAATTGGTAATATTGGGCACCAACACATCGTCGCCAGCTTTTTTCCCATTCACGTAAAATTCGAAATACCCCAGGCCGGTTACAAAAGCCACAGCACTTTTAACCTGTTTTTCAATCCTGAACGACTTCCGGAGCATGGGCGCGGCAGGGCCAAAATCGTCGAATTTCTGACCAGGGAAATTGGGGCTCTGAAAATGCTCTTCGCCTTCCCAGGGTGCGCCGATCCATTTGGCTTTCCATTCCGAAGCAGAAAGGATTCCCATACGCCAAAAGGCTGGTTCGCTCCAGTCGGAAACATTTCCGTTTTTGTCCCAAACACGCACCTGCCACCAGCATTCGGTGCGCGATTTCAACGATTTTCCAGCGTAAGTCACCCGATTATTTTCCGCGCCTGATTGTTTTTGGCTATCCCACAAATCAGCTTCTTTCAGCTTCTTCTCGGAAGTGGCCACCCTGATTTGCCAGGCCGTTTGCATTTGTCCACGTTCACCTTTTTCGGCAATATTAATCCATGCCAAACGAGGTTGAGTGACATCGACCACCGAAGGATTTTGCAGGTATTCGCAGGTCAATTTTTCCGGAGATATTTTCGCCAGGGCAGTATTAAAGGCAAAGAACCCCAGATAAACCAATAGAATTATTTGTTTGGTAGTCATTAGGTTGTTTATTTAATTGGGTTTAGAGTTTTATCAACCGAATAGCCTTTATCATTCCGGCGTTTTGATTTTGCTTTTCAAGAAGTTTTATACCCAGCATTAACTCACCCGAATCAACCCGCCCTGTTGCAACGTTCATCCACGACCAGGTGCGCTCGACCGATTCGGCACGGAGGACATAGTCGCGGTCGGGTAAAATTTCGGAGTCGAATGGTTTACTCATTGTAAATGGCAAGGTAATGGAATTCATCCGAACCTGAAACTCGCTGCCGATTTCTGAAACCGGACAGCCATATTGAATTTCTATCCGATAATTTCCTGCATTTTTCATGTTCAGTTTCCAGTAAATCGAATCGCCGTTCTGCACCCAGTTTTCGGTGTGCGATTGGTTGGGATGAATGCTCGAATACTTCACTTTTCCGGATAAAATGGCATCCTGAACCGGCAGGGTTATGCTCTTTTCGTCGGCAAATCCTGCTTCGATGGTTGTTTCCGGCTGATAGTTGGCAACCAGTTCGCGCTCCCACTTTAAGTACGCAGCAACCAGCTCTTTCCTGATATTGGATTGGGTTTTGGCCACATCCACCTTTTGAGACGGATCTTTCTGAAGATCGAACAACAAGGTATCTTTTGCGGATGCAACCATTCGGAATCGGTTGTTCCTGACCGAACCGGCACTCCGGTTTAACGGATAAAAACCTTGTCTAGAAAATATTAAACGGTCAAAGGGCTTTATATTTTTCAGGATGACAGACGAAAGATTTTTCCCGTCAACCGGGAGTTCAGGCTTGAAATTAATTTTACACAGGCCAAGCAGTGTTGGCAGCAGATCAATATTCTGTGCCAGTTGTTCGGTCTCCCCAGGCTTGATTTTGCCCGGCCACGAAATATAGAAAGGCACCCGCACGCCACCTTCATCCACCGAGCCTTTTTTCCCTTTCATCTCACCGTTGTAACGAAAGGTGTTCGGGCCATTATCAGACAAAAAGATCACAATGGTATTCTCTTCCAATTTCAATTCTTCCAAACGGGTTAAAATTCGTCCGATGTTTTCATCCATGTTTTCGACCATTCCGTAAATACAGGCCAATTCGTTGTCGAGCCCTTTCGCTTTGTATTTCCTGAAGTATTTCTCAGGAACCTGAAACGGCGAATGTGGCACATTATAGGGGACATAACAGAAGAAAGGCTTGTCTTTATTTTGCTGGATAAACCCAAGTGCCTGATCGGTAAAATAATCGGTTGCATAGCCTTTCGACTTTACATCCTGATCATTGTGCTGATAAATGGCATCGTAATAGTAGCCGAGGTGCCCCATTAAAAAGCCTGTAAATTCGTCGAATCCCTTCTGGTTGGGGTGCTGCTGAAAATAAGCTCCGTTGTGCCATTTGCCAAAACATCCGGTTGAATAGCCGTTTGCTTTCAGAATTTCGGCAATGGTGGTTTCATTTGGCCGCATGTTTTCATAGCCCTGTGAAACTGAAGAAACCCCGGTACGCAAAAAATAACGGCCTGTCAGAATTTCGGAGCGGGTTGGCGCACAAAGCGGACAGGCATAAAACCGGTTAAAGCTCATGCTTTGTGTGGCCAAATGGTTCAGAATCGGCGTCTCAATCAACGGATTACCGTTGGCATTGATGTCGCCCCAACCCATATCATCGGCCAGGAGGAGGACGATGTTGGTTTTTGCTGCAGCAGGCTGTTTTTGAGATTGAGCAAATGAACCCAATGTGGTCAGGCAGGCTGTTGTTAAAAGCAAATTCTTCATGGTAAGTCTGGAATTAACGCAAAGTCACAAAATTCACAAACATCGTCTTTATCAAGAGAGAGAGAATGACAAATTGTAATAATCAGAAAATTAGCTTTTCGAAGCATTGTTTTGTTTGGTCTGAGTTTAAGTTCTTTTCAAAGGTAAAAATTATTCGACTTCAAGAGAAAGCTAAAAGTGGTTTCATCAACTCAAAGCCATATTCCAAGACTTAACTTTGTGACAAGTGAACTATTCATCTGGCTGCTGGTTATCCATTAAAGAATAATTAGAATCTAAGGGTGAAACAAATCTTACTTTTTACAGTTGTAATTTTGAGCATTACTGCACAAAACAAACAGACGAATATGTTGATAACTAAGGAATTCGTATTAGAAGATTTCAGTTCTGATAAAAAGCTGGAATGGCAAATTATCAACGATGGCGTCATGGGCGGATTGTCGGAAGGCCGGTTCAAAATCAATCCCGATCAAACTGCTGACTTTTGGGGCAATGTTTCGCTCGAAAACAATGGTGGTTTTGCTTCTGTGAGAGCATTGCTCAATGAACCGGCTTCAGGAAACTTCGGAAAAATTGTACTTCGCGTTAAAGGCGATGGTAAAACGTATAGTTTCAGAATACGAACAGATGCCAACTTTGACGGCGTTGCTTATGCTTGCAACTTCACCACAAAAAGAGACGAATGGACTGAACATGAATTCTCACCCACAGATTTTACTCCAACATTCAGAGGAAGTATTTTGCAGAATACTACTCCCTTGAATGAAACCCAAATCAGGCAGATTGGATTTTTGATTTCAGAGAAACAAGCCGGAAGTTTTAGCCTAATAATTGACTGGATAAAAGCTGTTTACTGATTTCATTGTTTACTAATAACTATACAAGTTATTAGTAAACAATGAATCATATTTTAGTTGAAAAATTCATCAATAACTGAATCTGAAATTACTCGTATTTAAATACAATTTCATCGTTCTCCACTTCAATTAGAACCTTATTTCTGTTTTCCATTTTTCCAGCCAATATTTCGCGCGAAAGTTCATTCAATACATATTTCTGAAGCATTCGTTTCACTGGTCGGGCACCGTGTGCCGGGTCGTAACCAATGGCTGCCAGCCAGTCGATGGCTTCTTCAGAAATATTGATGGTGAATCTCGCTTCCGGAATCCGTTTCAGAATCAGGTTAAACTGTAATTTCACAATTTCACGCACATCTTTTCGTGTCAGTGGCGTAAACATGATCACTTCGTCGATGCGGTTCAGAAATTCAGGAGAAATGGTTTTCCGAAGCAGATCGAACAAATCAGTACGGGTTTGCTCTTCAATTTGCGCATGATTTCGCTCGTTCATTTCTTCAAACCTATCCTGAATCAAATAAGAACCGATATTCGATGTCATGATGATGATTGTATTCTTGAAATTGGCTACACGGCCTTTGTTATCGGTCAAACGACCGTCGTCAAGTACTTGCAGCAGAACGTTGAAAACATCTGGATGCGCCTTTTCAATTTCGTCAAACAAAACCACCGAATAAGGTTTCCGGCGAACAGCTTCGGTTAACTGGCCACCTTCGTCGTAGCCAACGTATCCCGGAGGCGAGCCGATCAATCGCGTCACCGAAAATTTCTCCTGATATTCAGACATGTCGATGCGGGTCAACATGTTTTCGTCGTCGAAAAGAAATTCGGCCAAGGCCTTTGCCAACTCGGTTTTTCCAACACCGGTCGATCCTAAAAAAATGAATGAACCTATCGGTCGTTTTTCATCCTGAAGCCCTGCCCTGCTGCGTCGCACTGCATCGGCAACTGCATGAATCGCTTCATACTGGCCAACGACCCTGTTGTGCAATTCGTCTTCGAGGTGCAGTAATTTTTCACGCTCACTCTGCAACATCCTCGAAACCGGAATGCCCGTCCACCGCGAGACGATTTGCGAAATATCTTCGGCATCCACTTCTTCCTTGATCAGATGTTCGGCAGAACGGCTGTTCAACTCATCTTTAAGCCGTTGTATCTCTTTTTCGGCTTCCTGAATTTTTCCGTAGCGAATTTCGGCTACGCGCCCAAAATCACCGGCTCGTTCAGCCTGTTCGGCTTCCAGTTTCAGCGATTCGATATTCTGCTTGTTTTGCTGAATGCCATCGATCAGCGATTTTTCCATTTGCCATTGCGCCCTGAATTTAGACTGTTCCTGTTTCAGGTTGGCAATATCTTCATTTAACACCGAAAGTTTCCTTTCATCTTTCTCGCGCTTGATGGCTTCGCGTTCGATTTCCAACTGCATAATTTTGCGGTCGATTTCATCCAGTTCCTGCGGAACTGAGTCCATTTCCAAACGCAACCGTGCAGCCGCTTCGTCCATCAGGTCGATGGCCTTATCGGGCAAAAAGCGTTCGGTAATGTAGCGTTGCGACAATTCCACCGATGCAATAATCGCCTCATCTTTAATCCGAACTTTGTGATGATTTTCGTACCGTTCTTTCAATCCGCGGAGAATTGAAATGGCACTCAGTGTATCGGGTTCGTCCACATTCACAATCTGGAAACGACGTTCCAGCGCTTTGTCTTTCTCAAAATATTTCTGGTATTCGTTTAGTGTTGTAGCTCCAATCGCGCGAAGTTCTCCGCGGGCCAGAGCTGGTTTCAGGATGTTGGCGGCATCCATTGCGCCATCGCTTTTTCCGGCGCCAACCAAAGTATGAATTTCGTCGATGAAAAGAACGATCTCGCCATCGGCGGCAATTACCTCGTTTACCACCGCTTTCAGTCGTTCTTCGAATTCACCTTTGTATTTTGCGCCCGCAATCAGCGCCCCCATATCGAGTGAGAAAAGTTGTTTCGACTTCAGGTTTTCGGGCACATCGCCCCGAACAATGCGCTGCGCCAAACCTTCGGCAATGGCGGTTTTTCCGGTTCCGGGTTCGCCAATTAAAATCGGGTTATTTTTTGTACGGCGCGATAAAATCTGAAGAATCCGACGGATTTCGTCATCGCGGCCAATCACCGGATCGAGCTTTCCGTCGCGGGCCCGCTGATTAAGATTTACCGCAAACCGGTTGAGCGAATCGAATTTATCTTCGGCGCTCTGGCTGTCAACTTTCGCACCTTTCCGCAATTCTTTCACCGCAATTTCAAGGTCTTTTCTGGAAACGCCAGCGTCTTTCAGCATACGGCTGATCTGGTCGCCGGTTTCGAGCAAACCCATCATAATATGCTCAACCGAAACAAACTGATCGTTCATTTCCTGCATAATTGCAATTGACTTCTGCATGGCTTTATTGGCATCCGACGACAAATAGGGTTCTCCGCCAGTCACTTTTGGGTACGATTCGACTATGCGATCCAATGTCTGCTGAATAATTACCGGATTGGCTCCCACTTTTTTCAGCAAAAAGCCAACTACATTTTCGGCTTCATGGAAAAGTCCTTTTAAAATGTGTCCGGTTTCAATCGCCTGTTGTTGCTTACCTTGTGCCACCACAAAAGCATGTTGAATAGCCTCTTGCGACTTAATAGTGAAATTATTGAAGTTCATACTTTTTTCTGATTTAATTGTTTCCTGAATGTATTTACAAGCCAGATCGGTCAAATGATTTGCCAGATGAGTAAAGGTATTCAAACAAAAGACAAATTGACCGAAATCAGGTTGTTATACGGAATTTATTTCAGAAAAAGCTCAAAATCAGAAGACTTTTTGGCGTAAGATCATCGAATCTATTTCACAAATGGAAATACTTTTTTGATGACGAATGCTGTTTCGTCCGAAAATAGGCAAAGCCTTGTTCCAGGATATTTCGCGGACGACTGTCTACATTTATATCACCTTTCTATAAATATTTTGATCCTATGGAGCAAGAACCAATTAGATGTTTAATCCAATTAAAACAAGTAAGTGCCAGAGACACGAAATATTTGTTGAACAATGACTAGCCACAAAGTCAGGAGTGCCGTAGGTACGAAACATTTCAGTTTCAATTCGCAAAGAATATTTATGAAACTACCAGCTCAACTCCATCGTTTGTCCTTTCTTGAGTGAAATTTCTTTTTTCTCGTTGCCGTAATAAAGGGTAGTTTTTCCTGTATTCTTCGCGTAAATGCTTAGCCTTTTCACGGTTTTATTGCTCCAATCCATTGCAATTTCGAAGCCGCCACGGGCACAGATTCCTTTTACAGAACCTTCGCTCCAAGCGTCGGGAAGTGCCGGCAACAAACGTATTTCATGTTCGGTTGACTGAACCAGCATTTCGGCCACTGCCGCTGCGCCGCCAAAATTACCGTCGATCTGGAACGGCGGATGGGCATCGAACAAGTTGGGATAGGTTCCGCCGCCACGCGCATAATCGACTTTTACGCCATCGGGCTCAACATATTTCAACAATTCGCGGTACATTTTGTAAGCGCGGTTTCCGTCCCACAACCTTGCCCAAAGATTGATGCGCCAGCCTTTCGACCAGCCTGTTGTTTCGTCGCCTTTTATTTCGAGGGTTGTGCGGCAGGCGTTCGCCAAATCGGGCGTCAATTCAGGTGTAATATGGGTGCCCGGATGAAGCCCAAATAAATGAGACTGATGGCGGTGTTTAGGATCCTGATCTTCCCAATCGTGGTACCATTCCTGAAGGTTCCCCTTTTTGCCGATTTGATAAGGGTACATTTTTGCCAAAGCTGTTTCAAGTTTAGTCCTGAATTCGGCATCCTGATTCAGCACTTTGGCAGCTTTGATGGTTTGCTGAAACAGTTCGCGGATCATGGCCAGATCGGCAGTTGCCCCGTACAAAGTTGCGCCAACGAATCCTTCCGGAGTTTTATACAAATTTTCGGGCGAAGTGGAAGGCGAGGTGATCAGCTTGCCGTTTTTGTCTTCCACCATCCATTCCAGACAAAATTGGGCTGCGCCTTTCATCAACGGATAGCCTTCTTCTCTAAGGAATTTTTTATCGCCGGTGAAAATGTAGTGTTCCCATAAATGAGTGCTCATCCAGGCCCCGCCCATGTTCCAGTTGGCCCACCCCGGATCGCCTTGTCCGAAGTCACCAACAGGGTTGGTCATGGCCCAGATGTCGGAATTGTGGCATACGGTCCAGCCGTTTACACCATAAAATGTTTTGGCAGTGATGGTTCCAGTTTTTTTCAGATTTTTAATGAACGTCAGCAGTGGACGATGCATTTCAGAAAGGTTGGTGTTTTCGGCCAGCCAATAGTTTTCTTCGGCATTGATGTTGGTGGTATAATTGCTGCTCCACGGCGGACGGATATGCGGATTCCACAATCCCTGTAAATTAGCAGGTACGCCGATGGTACGCGAACTGCTGATGAGCAAATACCTGCCAAACTGGAAATACAAAATTTCGAGGTTTTTGTCCTCTTTTCCTTCGGCATATCGACGCAAACGTTCGTCGGTAGGCAAATCGGGGGCATCAGACTTACCCAGATTCAGGCTGACGCGATTGAAATACGTTTGATAATCGGCCAAATGCGACTTTTTAAGTTTATCGAACGACTTTGCTGAAGCCGATTTTAACTGATTAGCAGCCAACAGTTCAGCATTTAAGCCTTCGGTTGCCGGATTTTTGTCGAAGCCATTAAAACTGGTGGCAATGGCAATGTAAACGATTGCTTCGGTTGCTCCTGAAACTCCGATCGAATTTTCGGTTGTGGTAAGTTGTCCATCCTTGGTTTTTATCCTGATTTGCGTTGAAAAGCGAGTTCCCCGGTTCTCATCGAACACAATGGCATTGGGCATATTTCCGCGGTAACTTGGTTCGGCTTTTACAGGGGCATAACCTTTGGCTTTAAGTACCTGTCCGGCCACTGAAACCGTATTTTTTAACTGACTTTCGAAGTTCACCCCAAACGATAAAGAACCGGGTTTGGAGCTTGTCAGCCGGATGGTCATAATTTGATCGGGATAGGAAATAAAATATTCGCGGGTAAATTTCACTCTGTCAACTTCGTAGGTAACTGTCGAAACGGCATTCGAGAGATTGAGTTCGCGGCGGTAGTTTTTTGCTTCACCTTCGTTCCTAAAATTCATGAAGAGCGTTCCAAGCGGTGCATACGACTGCGAAAAACTTCCCTGCACTTTTCGCTGAAGCTGATCGGCCAGCTTGTAATCTTCGTTCTTCAGCGCTTCGCGGATGGCCGGAATATGCTTGTAAGCCTCGGGGTTCATGTTGGCATTCACTGGTTCGCCCGACCACAGCGTAATGTCGTTCAGGAAAATCTGGTCTGACTGCACTCCGCCAAAAACCGAAGCTCCCATTTTTCCGTTGCCTAACACCAGCGTTTCTTCAAAATATTGGGCAGGTTGCTTGTACCACAAAGTGTTGGATGATTGTGCCTGGCAAAAACCGGAACCAAGTAATAACAGAATGAAAGTCAGAAATAAAAATTGATTCTTCATGATCTTAGGTTTGAAATTTGGTTACCCAAAGAAAATGTTTTTTGAAAGGAAAACCATCGAAGCATCCGATATTTTAAGGAACGGATATAAAACAAAAGGATTCCATCCCTATGTTTGAGATGGAATCCTAAAAATTTTAAACTAGCAATAAGTTATCTATCAAACAACATACACTTTTTAGTTCTTCAAATATTTCTCAAAAAACCGATCCTGTTCCCATAGTAAATGAAGGATATTTTCTTTGGCAACATAGCTATGTGCTTCTTTTGGCAGCAAAACCATACGAACCGGAGCGCCCAGCCCTTTTAATGCCTGAAAATATCGCTCGGTTTGAAGAGTAAATGTTCCAGGATTGTTGTCGGCCTCGCCATGAACCAGCAATAGCGGAGTTTTCATTTTATCAGCATTCATAAATGGCGACATGGTATTGTAAACTTCAGGAGTTTCCCAGTAGTTTCGCTGTTCGCGCTGAAATCCGAATGGGGTTAAAGTGCGGTTGTAGGCTCCGCTGCGTGCAATTCCACAGGCAAACAAATTACTGTGAGTCAAAAGATTGGCAGTCATAAACGCACCATAAGAATGTCCGCCAACAGCCACTTTTTTGCGATCGATATATCCCAGCGAATCTACCGCGTTAATTGCAGCTTCAGCATTATCTACCAGCTGACTAATAAAACTATCGTTGGGCTCTGTTTTTCCTTCGCCAATAATCGGGAAAGCAGCATCGTCCAGCACCACATAACCTTTGGAGACCCAATAAACAAACGATCCGTAGTATGGAAAAGTAAACTCATTCGGATTGGAAGTACTTTGTCCGGCGCTGTTTTTATCCTTGTATTCGGTTGGATATGCCCAGATAAGCAATGGCATCTTTTCTTTTTTCGCCTTATCGTAACCGACTGGTAAATAAAGGGTTCCTGAAAGTTCTACTCCATCTTTGCGTTTATATTTGATTAGCGATTTTTCTACATTGGCAATGCTTTCGAACGGATTCGGGAATTGGGTTAATGGAATTAGTGCGATCTTCTTTTTCAGATTGCGTAAATAATAATTGGGATATTCGGTTTTCGACTGAATCTGAACCAACACTTCACCCTTTTTAATATCCATTATCGAACTGATTCGCTCAATTTTGTCGGTAAAAGCCGATTGATAAATCCTGCTTGTTTTATTGGTTTTTACATTGAACTGATCGATAAACGGGAACTGTCCATTTTTTGTAAAACCATCGCCAATCAGGTAGGCGTTGTCTTTTTCGAGCAACAATACATCGCGTCCGTATTGGTTTTTCACGGTTTCGAACTGGCCCGGATCGGAATAAACATCCTGCGAATTACGGTTCGAAATTACCAGCGGAGTGAGTTCCGGATTGGAAGGATTGAATAAATATGTGCGGGTATTGCGCGTATCGTACCAGTCGTCGTATAATACAGCAGTAGTCTCATTTCCCCAGCTGATGCCGCCAAAGCGATCAATTGTTTTTGCCATCAAAACAGCTTCCGAATCAAACGGAGCTTTCCACTGATAAACAGCATCGCGGTATTCAACCTTATTTTCCGGATTGCCTTCATCAAGCGCTTCGGCGTAATAAAGAGTCGAAGGCTGGTCGTTGCGCCAGTTCATATTACGCTTGCCTGTACGAACCGACATAAAACCTTTGGGCAACACCTCTGTAAGCGGAACTTCGTTTACCACCTTAATTTCTTTTCCTGATAATTCGTACACCACACTTTTTGACGGGAATCGGTTGAGCGGAACCATGTACGAAAATGGTTTCTGAATGGTGGACACCATCAGGTAATTACCATCAGGAGAGAAACTTTCGCCTGCGTACATTGCTTTTCCCATGAACAATCCGGTTTGACCATTCAGGTTTATTTTGTATAATTCTGAAGTAACCAGCGTCTCAAAATTGGCTTCATCGGTTTTATTTTTCAGCAAATCCTGAAAAGTTCGGTTGGGCGCTTTCACTCCGTCGCTGTTAGAGATAATCGGTCCGGCGGGAAGGCTTTTTTTGAAGTCTATCAGTTTGGCCCGGTTTTCAGGAATAACACGCACCAATAAATTCTGATTATCGCTGTACCAACTGAAAGGCCTGCCCATATTGGCATTGAGTGGTTTTTCGGAAAGGCGCGCTGCGGTTGCCGATGCGATATCCAAGACCCAAAGTTCAACGGCGTTTTCGGTGGTATTGGTAAAAGCCATTTTCGTTTGATCGGGCGACCATGTTAGATTGGTAATACGCGGATTTTTGGGTAATCCCTTCACCTGCACCAGATTTTGATCGATTAATTTGCGAACCTTTAAATTGATTGAATAGGTTACTGAACTGGAAATGTTGGTTACCGGATTGATGCGCAGACCACCCAACTGCAATTCCTCCTGATTCAGGTCTTCGAGCGTTTTGTAAGTATTCTGGTACGAAAAAACCATGTACTCTTTCTTCTCATCGATCATAACCGACGGAGCCCTCTCGTAATCAACCAATTTTAAAATCTCGCCTGAAGGTTTTTGGTAAGTCATATTTTCCTGAGCTTTAAGTACAAAATGACAAACAGTTAGAGCAATTATGCCTAAAATTATTCTTTTCATGGTATTTGGTTTTTGCAAATGATTTTAGCTAATGTAAAACATTCCAATTCATAAATTCATATATTTTGCAGCTACGCTGCATAAAATTATCAATATATCTGGTATATTTTCAACTTGAATTAAATGAATTCCAGTTCTCAAAAGAGATGGAATCCCGGTTCATCTAATCTTCCATTTAGAATCCAACGCACTAATCCCAATTCCGGGTTTATCAATTAAAACTATTTTCCCATCAATCACCTGAACACCTTTGTATGGATCGTTTGAAATCAACAGGTTGCCATCCAGATCGGCCCATTCGCATTTTGGCGACAATTGCGCAGCTGCTGAAACAGCGCACGAAGTTTCAGTCATACAGCCAATCATCACTTTCATGTTCAGCGATTCGGCAAGGGTAAGCATCTGGTGAGCTTCACGCATTCCGGTGCATTTCATCAGTTTAATGTTGATTCCGGAGTAAACCCCTCTGGCTTTTATAACATCAGGAAGTCTTTGCAAAGATTCATCGGCAATAGTAGGCAACGGACTATGTTCGGTCAGCCAGGCCATATCGTCGATCGCAGTTTTTGGCATTGGTTGCTCAACGAAAACCACGCCTTTTTCCTTCAACCAGTGAATCATATCGAGCGCCATCTGTTTGTCAGTCCAGCCCTGATTCACATCTACACAAAGCGGAACATTGGTTGAAGAACGGATCGTTTCAATCATTTCCCGATCTGTTTTCTGTCCAAGTTTTACTTTCAGAACTTTATAAGGTGTTGCTTCAGCCACTTTTTGCCTGACAACTTCAGGAGTATCGATACCGATTGTAAACGAAGTATTTGGTGTATCGGCCGGATCGAAGCCCCAGATTTTATACCATGGCTGCCCCATTATTTTACCCACCAAATCGTGCAAAGCAATATCAACAGCAGCTTTTGCTGCGCAATTTCCGGGCATCACAGAATCTACATAAGTGAGAATATCGTCGATCTGAAACGGGTCGTTAAACTGGCTTAAATTCAGCGATGAAAAGAATTTGGTCGCCGTTTCAACACTTTCGCCCAAATAGGGAGGCATGGAGGCTTCTCCATAACCGGTGATCCCTTCAAACTCCAGACTTGTAAGCACATCGGGCGTTGTTGTGCGCGAACTGTTTGCAATTGTAAACGTGTGCCTCAACTGCAAATCATAAGGTAAAAACTGCAATACCAATCCTTTTCCCGATGTTTTATGTGTTCTTTTTTTCATTGCGGCAAAAAGGGTTTCTATTCCGGTTAATCCGGCGATGGCAGTTAATCCGGTAGTTCGTATAAAATTGCGTCGGGTATTCATATTTCTGAATGATGATTTATTATTTATAATTGGTTTTCAGGTTATCAGTTATTGCTTCTCATTTTCTCATCTTCTTCCGCTCGCTCTTATCTCCCTTTCATTTATCATTATACCACGGATGATCTTTCACCAGCATAATTCCTTCGGTATTCAATGAATTCATTACACGGCTGGCAGCAACCAGATCTTTACGGTCGGAAGCTCTAAACTGTGATGATTTTGGATTGATATTGTTATAGCACACTAAGCCTGCCGAATTAATATATCTGTCATTTCCCAGGTATAAACCTACATGAGTAATTCGCTGTACACTTCGGCCGAAAAAGAGTAAGTCACCTGGCTCAAAGCTTTGTAAATCATTAATGTCAAGATGCTGACCGTACCTTGCCTGTTGCGAAGCATCGCGTGCAAGGATGATTCCCTGCGAAAAAAATGCGGTTTTTGTCATGCCCGAACAATCAACTCCTTTGCAGGTAGTACCACCCCATACATAAGGCACTCCTAACATCTGTTTGGAAACCGATATAATGTTCCCGATAGTTGGTTTTCGCTCCGACCACTCCCGATACGAAATACAATCTGACTTATTTACAAATCCGGTTCGTCCATCTGGCAACCTTATATGAAGGTACTTGTTTGCATCAGAAATCATTTCAAACAGGTTGTCCATTACTAAATCTGAAATGTGCAGCGCATTTTTTTTAGGAGCGTCAACAACATAACCAATTAATTTAACAAAGACGAAGCGATTGCTTTTCTTCCAATCAGTCATTTCCGCTTCAGTTTTTTGGGAGATACCACGACAATCAATCCAACCTAGATATTGATCAGGGGTTTGTATCAGATACCAGCAATTCTTTTTTCTCAGCACTTTTACTGGTGTCCCCATCAACGCTTCCGAAACCATTTCAGCTGAAAAATCAGGTTCGGAACGCATAATGGTTGACGAAAGGGTAACAATTCCCCAGGTCTTTTCGCCCAACGATTGTTCAGGAAAAACAACAACCGAATCGCGGCAACTGATTCCAAGTATTGAAAGTGAATCCAACACCAGCCGTTTAGCTTCCGGTAGATTCGTATTTCCTTTCAGTATAAATTGGCCTGAATTTTCGACAACTGCCAGATCAAATATGGCAGTCCGTTTATCAGGTGCATATTGCCTGCCCACCGACTCAATTACACGTTTGACGGTTTTGGTATCATTAATACCGGCATGAGCTGAAAAACAAAAGAGGAGCAATGATAAAACAATGTAAAATCTGCGTTTTAGCATAATAGCTGACTTTTAAAGTGTAACAACATTCGAATACAAAGATTCTGAATTATCCTCATTTAGTGCAGTAATAGTATAGCTTTTCCCTGAAATACCGGTAAACTGAAGATCAGTAACTACTGCTGCAAGTTTGGCCGTAAAAGTATTTGTTTTTGTAACATCTTTAACCAACAGGTAGACCGCATACTTGTTTGCCCCAGAAATTTTGCTCCAGGTAATTTTGTTTGAAGATTTTGCTAGTATAGGCGTAACAGGCAGAGGAAGGCTTTTGGGCCTCATTTGAGGCATCAGCGATAGATACTCGTATTTGGTTTTAAGGTAAGTATTCAATTCAGTATTATCCAGAAATTTTACCCTAAACCAGATACATCCATTCAGGTTGGGCAAGTTGCGGGTTTCGACGACCTGCCGGCCAAATTCACCGACATTACCAAACGCAGGATAAGCCGGATCTTTAAATTTATAGGCAGCAATTCCAATGACCATAGGAACTCCGACAGCATTGTCGTTCCAGTATTTTGCCTGTTTGCCGAAGTCGGCTGTTGCATGGCCATATTCCCAGTATATTTGTGGGGCAAGGTAATCTACCCATTTTCCATTCAGCCACACCAATGGATCAGCATAAAGATCCAGACTGTTTTCTCTGCGACCTGAAGGAGAAATGCCGAAACACACCTTCGGGTTGACTGCCTTAACAGCATCGCTTACCTGGTTGACCATTGTATTTACATTGTCAGCCCTCCAAAGGTGAATATCTTTTCCTGCTCCATATTTATCGAAAGCAGTTTTGTCGTCAAATCCAAAAGGATTGCTGGTTGATTTGGCTCCATAAGGATAAAAATAGTCATCGAAATGAATGGCATCTACCGCATAGCGGGTAACAATGTCTTTTACTACTGAAATTAAATGTGCCCGTACCTCGGGAATTCCCGGATTAAAATACCTGACCCCACTATAAACGACTACCCATGACGGGTTTTTTACAGCCACATGATTTGGCGCAAGCGTTACCGAAGTGGCTCCAATTCGGTAAGGGTTTAGCCAGGCATGAAGCTCCATACCCCGCTTATGTGCTTCATCAACGGCAAATTTCAATGGGTCATACCCGGGATCTAAACCTTGTGTCCCGGTTAAAAAAGCCGACCAGGGTTCAAGCTCTGAAGGATAAAATGTATCAGCATTCGGTCGTACCTGCAAAACCACCGAATTCATATTCATCGCTTTACACTTATCAAGAATCACTATCAGCTCCGATTTTTGAGCTTCGGCATTTCCTTTGGTAGTTGGCCAGTCAAGATTACTTACAGTTGCAATCCATACTCCACGCATTTCTCTTTTTTCAAAGGTAATCTGGTCTTTTGAAGCATCGTACGTACGGTTGACATCTACTTCTTCATTGTCTTTCTGACACGACCAGACAATAAAACTGAGCAGGAGAATAACAAGTAGCTTTTTAGGGTTCATTTTTATTTTATCATGATTAATATTGAAAACACCATATAATAAACTTAGACGTGGACATCTTGGAACCTGAAATTTGAGTCCCGTCCAAAAAAGATGATCAATTATCCCGAAGGGATACAATTTGAATAACCACCGGTGCAACCAGTGGAAAAAAACGAAATTAACATTAGAACCCTGAAAGGGTTGAACTTTTAGTACGTTAATATTCAGCCCTTGAAGGGCTGTGTTTTCATATTTCATTCTTCCGTCCCGATAGTAAATCGGGACGGTTATTCAAATTCAGTCCTTTCAGGACTGCCCGGAACCTGATTTTTTTCAAAACTCCAGACATGCCACTCTCCCATCCAAAACGGTGACTAATACACGATTTTCGCCAACCGGCTGAATAGCATTGATCAGGGCGTTCGAAAGTTTGTATTTCCATGCCACCTGATGAGTTTTTTTATCGATCGCCACCACTGTTCCGCTGGTAGTAGGCACAAAAATCAGCTTCTTGTTTTCAGTAATTGGCGAAGGAGCAATTTCGTAGCCCAGTCCGGCTTCGCATTCCCAGGCAAGGGTTTGCTCGTTTGCCGAAGTTGAAAATGCAAGGAAATTTCCTTCCTTCATATTTTTGATATACACCAGTTTTCCATCCATCGAAATGCCGATCGATTCGCGGCAAGTATATTTTCCGGAGTCCCAAACTTCGGTGCCGGTTTTGGCATCGAGCGCCGTCATTCGCTGATCGGGAGCCACAATAAATACTTTTCCGGCGGCAGCGACCGGCCAAACCGCTGCAGGCGAAAGCATCCGGTTGCTATATTTTTCGCGTTTCCAGAGCAGCTTGCCTGATTGCTGGTCGAGCGCATAAAACGTGTTTCCCCACGACCCAAAATAAACAACACCTTCATAAATCAGGGACTTCGATTCCACAAAGTTTTTCACCTGATCGAATTGCCATTTTAACTGGCCAGATTTCAAATCAATTGCCCTGAAAATACCTTCGGATGAACCAATGTAAACAGTTTCACTATCGATCACTGGCGATGCGACAATCGGTCGTTTGGTCGAAAATTTCCATACCTGCTGTCCGGTTTTCAGGTTTAAACAGTAAATATTTTGGTCGGTTGAAGCACAAACAACCAGTTTGCCGCTAATATCGGGAGTCGAGTATATCTTTCCTGAAGTTTGAAATCGCCAGATTGTCTTTCCGGTGTTATTGTCGGCAGCTACAATTTCGCCGGTGGCATTGGCATAAACGGCTGTTTTTCCAGAAATTGCAATTCCAGTCCCAATGTCGCTTTTATCCTGAAACTGCCATTCTACCTTGATTTTTGGATATCTGGCATTGAAAGAAAAATCGGGACGAGGCCATTTCGTGGCCTCCTGATTAAATTGTTTCAATCCAATGGGAACCTTAATCCATACCGATTTTGTTTGAAGCCCCGGAGTACGTTCGGCATAAAAGATGGTGTCGCTGGTAACAGTAACAATATTGTAACCACCAATTTCGTTTTTTGCCCGAAGATTCGAACGCCCCATTACACCGTGAATTCCTTCGAAGTTAAACAGTTTATTGCTGTGTCCGTGCCCAAGCAAACTAACCTGAATATTTCGGGTTTTCAGCAGATCGATCACTTCGTACCAATTCGAGAGTGATTCGTCGAGCGGATAATGATTGACAAAAATGATGGGCTGATCCGGGTCTTTCATATTCGTCAGAATAGAGTCGAGGAATACCATTTGCTCACGCGGAACCAGTCCGGGAGCCATGCGCATATTCGGGCCACTTGCCGTTCCGACAAAAAGAAAACCGTTCTTTTCGAACGAATAACCTTCGGCGCCAAAGATTCTTACAAAATCGTTGTTACCGCTTTCCGACCATTTCGAATCGTGATTTCCGGGAGTAACGTAACAAGGCTTGACAAGCTTGCTGATAATGGATTTGGCTTCGAGGAGTTCTTCTTCGGAGCCAAATTCAGTAACATCTCCTGAAAGAATCACAAATTCGATGTCGGTTTGTTGGTTTATGTCGGCAACTGTTCGCAAAAGATCTTCGGCTCCGGTGCTTCCACCAACATGCGTATCGGTAACATGCGCAAATCGGAATGTTTGTGCCTGCGCCTGAATGATCAGGAGAAAATACAGAAATAAAAAAATCAATTGCTTCATAAATTTCAAATTAACAGGTTGCTAAAAACACTCATCGGATGACCAGCGGCCATCCGACGAGGAAATTAATGGAATATTTTGTTTATTGGTTATTCAGCAGGTGACTATGGGGCATCTGCTGAATAAACCTTTACTTCTTGCGACTACCATCCGGGAGTTTGGGTTAATTTATAACCTTTATCTGTATACTCGCTGATTTGAGTATTTCCCAATGGTGCTAAATATACCCTATCTGTAAAGGCATCTCTGTTAGATACATTTTCAGGAATATAATAACCTACCATATCGGCCTTATTGGTACCGGTATAGGTTACAATAGTGCCATCGGCTTTTTTAACTTTCAGTTTGTTTACTTTTGCAGTAACCAACCATTCAGGAAATTCTGCCTGAAAGTCAATCCATAAACCAAGAAGGTTATCAGGGTCAGTGTTTGCCATGTAGCTAAGTTTTTTCCAGCGTTTAATGTCCATCAGACGGGTGTGTTCAAAAACAAATTCCATGCGGCGTTCGCGGCGGATTTCCCAAATAATTGCAGGAACATCAGAGTCGCGATCGGGATCATCAGGAAGACCTGCCAATGTTAAAGGAGCTGTTTTTTTAATACCTTTTGCAATAGCTGTAGCATCTAAAGGACGATTGCGGATAGCATTGACAGAGGCATCCAAATCTGCCTGCGAAACGGCAGCACCGCCCATTGTAGCCAATTCGGCTTTTGCTTCAACCCAGTTCAAAACAACTTCGGCCAAACGCAATACAGGGGCGTCGTTGGTATTAGTACTCGATCCGTACATCGGAGTGTATGGTCCGGGATATTGTTTTACACCTTCACGGTCGATAAATTTACAAGCATACAACAAGGTTGCAGATTCCTTCATAGGTGCTCCCCAGAAGGTAGCTTCAAAACGTGGATCGCGTGTTGCAACCATGTTTTTGATGTCGAGTTTATCGGCATTGACAACAGTTGATAATTTATAGGGTTTACCATCAGTACAAACGAATGCTTTGGCCAGTTTAAGGTTTGGAGCAGGAGTCTGACTTTCGTATAAGTTTGAATAGGAAGCAATGGCATGAGTTACAGCAGGAGTTACAGCTGCATCGTAATGACGGTACAAAATAACTTCCTTATTTGCAGCCAAATCCTGAGATCCAAACAATGCACGAAAATCGCTTCCAAATGTGTATTTACCTGATTTCATCACCAAATCAGCCGCCTTTACAGCCAATTCCAGATATTTTTTGGCCTTCTCTGGATTATTCAGGTGATATTTTTGCCATGTACCTTCGAACAACATAAAGCGTGAAATAAAACCAGCTGCAATGTATTTATTCAAATACTGGGCATTACCGTCGCTCAACCGCATATTATCCAACACATAAGAGAAATCGTCATATACCTTATCCATCACGAGCGTTCTGCTGTCACGGTCTTTGTACATCAGATCAAATTCTGTGTCAAGAATAATCTTGTCGAAATAAGGAACATCACCAAAAACACTCACCAACCGGCTATATTCAAATCCTCTGAAGAAACGCGCTACTGAACTCCAGTGCTGATAAACAGCGGGAGTAATCACCGCAGTGGTATTCATTTTCTCAATACGCTCGAGAAACAAATTTGATTTGCGAACCCAGGCAAAATTCCAGGTAGGCCCAACATAGGTTGATAACCATGCAGCAGCTTCACTTGTTGATGCACGTGAAGTTGGAGCCTGGGTTTCAAAGCCGCCTTGTTTTCCGGAAGAGGCAAAATCATCGGCAAAATTATAACCGCGAAGTGGTGCATAATCAAGTCCAAAAGATGTATTATACCCAACAAAATAGTTGTTATAAAAACCGTTCGCAAACAAACGAAGGTTATTTTCGGAGGTCCAGTATTTACCATCGTCCATGGTTGTTAAAGCTGGCCTGTCCAGATAATCGTCACAACTGCTAACGACCAGCGTAACTGCAGCAAATAATATTAAGATGTACTTTTTCATAATTTCTGAATTTTAGAAGTTCAATTGTAAACCTACTGACGCGCTCTTAAAAGTTGGAACACCAACACCTGTACGACCAAGGTTGTAGTTATCTGTATTCCACATAGAATAACCGGCAATTTCCTCTGCATCAATAGGAAGTGTTCCCAGATGGTCGAAGGTGAAGAAATTTTCCAGAGCAGCATACACACGGAATTTGCTGACATGGATTCTATTCAACACCGTAGATGGCAAACTGTAACCAACAGTTATGTTCTTGATGCGGAAATAGGCCATGTTGAGTAAATACCTCGATTGAACCTGCATATTTAATGAAGTGCTACTTCCAGCTTGATTGTATGGAGCTGGATAAAAAGCGTCTGTGCGGTCTGCTCTCCAGAAATCGCCGGCAATAGCTTGTGGTATTGCACCATCAGAAGAGTTGTAGCCAGGTATTGCAAGGAATCCATCTCCCCAAACATCACGTTGTCCTACACCCTGTATGAATACAGAGGCATCAAATCCTTTGTAATCCATTCCGGCACGCATACTGTATTCGTAACGTGGAGTTGAGTTACCGATAATTTTGAGATCACCGTAATCAGGTTCTCCTGCGGCATTCTTCAACAACCGGTTTCCGGGAGTAATGATTCCATCACCGTTTAAATCTTTAAACTTAACATCGCCAGGTCCAAAAACAAAGTTACCGGCTTGTTGTCTGCCCTGAGTGGCAGCTGTTGCATCAACTAACTTGTTGACACTAAATCCGTCTTTTGTAGTTACTTTAACAAATTTCCCAGCCGTATCGTATTCAAAATCTTCCTTCTGATACAAACGATCGGTTTCATAACCCCAGATTTCACCATAGTTCTTGCCTACATACCAGCTATCAATACTATTGGTTGTACCATATTTGGTAATGGTAGTGCTGGCATCGGCCAAAGTTGCAACCAGATTAATTCCCAGACCATTCTTGAAACGGTGTGTATAATCAACCTGAATTTCAATCCCATTTGTTTTTAAAGAACCGTAGTTGCTTTGAGGAGCACCGGTACCAAAAGTTGCAGGAATTCCTTCAAGAGGAACAATCATATTTTCAGTATCACGTTCATACCAGTCGGCAGATACACCCAGTTCGCTGTTGAAGAAACGGGCATCTACTCCGAAATCAAGCGTGGTAATGTCCTGCCAGGTTACAGTTGTTGAAACAGCTCCGGGAGTACCGAATTGATATAGCCGTTGATTGGCAACCATCCATGTACCCGATGAACCACCCATTGTTGGCACATATAGAGAACTTGGAACCGATTGGTCGCCAATAGTACCCCATGATCCGCGAAATTTCAAAGCACTTAAGATTGGTTTGGTCCATTCCATCCAGGTTTCTTCATTTACTCGCCAACCTCCTGAAAATGAAGGAAAGTAACGCCATTGTAATTCTGTTGGAAATTTGGAGGTGCCATCATACCGAAGGTTGGCTTCCAGTAAATATTTTTCCTTGTAACTGTAATTCAGGCGGCCAAAGAAACCCAATTGCGATTCCCAGTATTCACCACCACTAGCTGCCTGAGTTCCCCATGCGAGATCAAACTGAGGATTAGAATAATCAACAAGGTTGGGAATTTGCGACCAATTGTATGCATTTACCCAACTAACTTTATTCATACCAAGCATAAATTTGAAAAGATTATCATCGGCAACCTTTAAATCATAGGTTGTATTAATATTGGTTGTGTTCCACTGATCGTTTTTTGCATAGCGATAAACATGATCAGGATTAGCTCCAAGTCCGGTATAGGTCGACATGGCCAACTGATAGGCAGGCAATGCTCCGGCTGTTGTTGAAGGCACCACTTCTCCGGCATCATTCACATATATCCGAGTTCCACCCGCATCGTTTTTTACAATTGCTGATGACCAGGTATCACGGGCAGTATAACGAGTTCCGGGTCTTTTGGTAATATACTCCTGATTGGCATGGGTATAATCAAAATTGATAGTCCAGCCTTTAAGTGGCTTGATTGTTACCGCACCGTTCAGACTGTTGTAATTCGTTTCCTGAAATGCAGTATTTGCTGCAGCCATTTCAGAAGCCGGGCTCCGAAGAGGATCACCATCTTCGGTAGTCATCGGATAGATTGTTGACCAACGGTAAACGTATAACCATGGATCGGCTGTGGTCGAATTGGTTGAATAAGCATATCTTTTGTTCCGTTTCGAATACATAGCACCTGCACTTACCCTTAACCAATCGGTAACATCTGTTCCGACACGAACAGATCCGTTGTAACGTCTGAAATCATCAACTTTGGCAGGTTTGATCAAACCAGTTTGATCTAAATAACCAATTCCGATGTTGTAGTCGGTTTTTCCACTCTTACCATTCATTGATAAATTATGCGTTTGGGTTGGAGTCCATTCTTTTACCATATAATCATACGGATCATAGGTTCTTAAACCAATCTTTCGACCATTGGCATCAACATACCAATCACGTCCATAAAGCATTGGGTCGTTAGGTTTTACTACACTACCCCATTTATCCTGCCATACTTTGGCTTTTTCGTATCCTTCGCGGGTTACCTGCCAGAAAGCACCAGCCACAGTACCACCAACACGTTCAAAAGCACTGACGGAGTATTCTAAAGCATCAAGTCCACCCATTTCCATTTTCTTTGATATATTCTGGAAAGAAAGGTTTCCTGAATAGGATAAATTAACACTTTCTGTTTTAGCTCCTTTTTTTGATGTAATAAGAATTACACCAAAGGCTGCTTTTGCTCCGTAAATTGAAGATGAAGCAGCATCCTTCAGAATAGATATCGATTCAATGTCATCCGGATTAATCATCTGGATGGAAGGAATTTCAACGTTATCCAACAAGATTAACGGAGCTGAACCTCCGCGCATTGATCCAAACTGACCACGAATTTTCATAATCGGGTCCGAACCAATTTCACCACTTGGAATAACTACACTGAGTCCTGGAGTTATACCCTGAAGACCACGACCAACGTCGGCAATAGGACGGGCTTCCAAAACTTTGGTATCGACTGAGGCAACTGCTCCGGTTAGGTTGGCTTTCTTTTGCTGACCGTAACCTACAATTACCACTTCGTCAACTAGCTCAACCGAAGGTTCAATAATTACATCGACAGTTGAAGAAGTTCCAACTTTCACTTCAGTGGTTTTCATACCGATATAACTGACTACCAGCGTGGCACCTTCGTTTACCGAAAGTTCGTAGCGTCCGTCAACATTGGTAACTACTCCGTTCTTCGTTCCTTTTTCAACAACGGAAACGCCCGGAAGTGATTCATTGGTCGCTTTATCCCGAATTACTCCGGATATCGACCGCTTTTGTGCCATGGTCAATTGAACCATCAGGCACAAAATAAAGATTAATGCTACCGTTTTTTTCATAACAAACAGGTTAAAATTACATTTTGAAATAGATGAAATATTTAGTCAAATTTATAAGTCGCCATAAACAAAAATTATTTGTCATACAAAATGAAAAAAGTGTTGAAAAGAAATGACCGGATCAGCAGCACGAACCAAACAGGGATCAAATGATTAACACTTAAACGTGGGACTAAATTAAAAATTTATTTTCTAAAAATCTGTGTTTTTGTAACATGTAATACCAATTTATTTTTTTTGAAATTTTATCATTTTTTAACAATTGGCAATCAGCGTATTACAAATAAAAAACAATGGTATTATTTTCTACAACATGTTAAAAAGTGAGAATCCTACATTTTTACTGGTATAATAAGTACTTTGTTCGCAGCTTTTTAAATTCAGATAAGCCAGGTTCCCACGATTCGCGAATCACTTTTTCCGATTTTCCGGCAATAATTTGCTCTTTTAGCTGAGTGGTGCCGGCAAGTTTATCGAAGTTGCCCATCTGTTTGCTTTGCCTGAAATCGAAGAATTTTTCTTTGTACGGATAAGCCTGATACATCTCTATCAGCCATTTCAGATTAATCTGGCCGGTTTTGTGGAATTCAGAAGTATCGTATTTCCTTAAATCAAAACCATAACAGGCTACATCCTGGTGCAGCGGTGTTTCAGCCATACCTTTAATGCTGACCGGGGTAAATGAATAATCATATTTACCTTTCAGGTCGGGGTTTCCGAGTACCGAAAATGGAAAATAAGTTCCCCTGCCCTGACTGATTATTGTTCCTTCGAACAAACACAACGATGGATATAAAAGAATAGATTGCTGGGTATTTAAGTTGGGAGATGGGGCAACCGGTAATACATATTCCATACCATGCGAATAGTTGGCAACCGGGATAATGGTCACCGTGCATTTCACTTTGTTCTCAAGCCAGCCTTCGCCATTGTATAGTTGGGCCAGTTCGCCAATGGTCATTCCGTGAGTTATAGGTATTGGAAACATCCCGATTCCAGATTTCAGTTTCATGTCCAGAATCGGCCCGTCAACTGTAAATCCGTTTGGATTGGGACGATCCAGAATGATCAGTTCCTTCTGATTCGCGGCACACGATTCCATAATTTTGGCAAGCAAATTAATGTAGGTATAAAAACGGGCGCCCACATCCTGAATATCAAAAATCACGACATCCACATCAACCAAATCTTCTTTCGATGGTTTGCTTTTTTTGCCATAAAGAGAAATCTCCGGAATCCCGGTTTTGGCGTCCACACTGTCAGCAACCACAGCGCCAGCACTGGCCGTTCCGCGAAAACCGTGTTCAGGGCCAAATATTTTTACAATGTTTACCTGCAATGATTTTAAACTATCGACCAGCGAAGTGTTGCCAATAATGGAGGTTTGATTGGCCACAATGGCCACCCGTTTGCCCTTCAGTAACGGGAGGTACTTTTCGGTTTGCTCTGCCCCGGTTTTAATAGCTCCGGAAGTTGAATTATTCGTAACAGGACTTCCGCAGGAGACCAGAAAAGCAAACACAAAAATCAGGGTAAATACAGATGAATTGATTGTTTTCATAGTTGGTTATTCGTTAATTGTTTCAATCATAGCCAGATAGTTTCCAATGGGCACATAAGTTGGTATGCTATTACCCGAACCCAGTGCATAAGCTTTTGAACTGGTTAATTCCAGCATTTTCAGGCAGCGTGCTTTTATCTCTTCAGGCTTGCGGCGAACCAAAAAATCCATATCGATGCCGCCAAGAATGGCAATCCTTTCATTCCACAATTTCCATGCTTGCTCTACCGGAATAATATTATCCTCAAACGAATGTTTGGCATCGTATTTTAGTTCGTCAACGATAATATCCATTATTTCGGTAAGATTTCCGCAGGAATGCAAAATAGCGTATTTCCCATTCTGATGTATTGTTTGCACTATCTTTTTGTGCCAAGGAAAAACAAACTGCAGAAGCATATCAGGAGAAAGTACTGTTTGCGTCTTGAAACCCCAGTCGTCGTTTACGATCAATGCGCCAACGGGTTTTATTAAACTGCAAATTTCATAAAACCGAAGTAAGCGAGAACCAACCTCATTAAAAATAGATTTGGTCAATTCCTCATCTTCGTATATCATGAAACAAAGCCGTTCAAAACCAACCAGATCAATCACATTTTCGAGCACTCCTCCGGGAGCTGAAACGATAAATTTCATTCCTGAAGGGAGTTCCAATGACAAATCTTGTAACAATTCAAAGTTGCCCTGCTCCGGATTTGGCCAGTTGTACGAATCAAATGATTTTCGGTCAGTTATTGCTGAACCTTCGTTGAGCGAAACGGTTGCTATCTTTTCGTGTTCGGTGTTTTCGAACGAAAAAGCATTGAAATAGCGGGAAGGAATGGTGGCATAATCGTATCCTGCACGATGAAAAAACCGGATGATTGCACGAATCTGATCTTCTTTTGTTTCCCGCGCAGCAAATGATTCGCCATTGACAAACGAAATCAAATCTCCGTTGACAAAATATTCGAAAAGTACTTGCCGGTCAGGTTGCTGACGGCGCAAGACTTTCTCCAGTTGGCCAAAATCGGCGGGATATTTTCTAGGAGAAATCATCGGTACAAATAATATTTCTTCGACAGCTGTTGAAAAGCCACTTCATCTTTTCGCCAATAGGGCAACATATCAGCCACCTTCATATTTTTCGACATCAGTAAACGAATCTGATCAGATCCGCAAACTTTGTCGAACATGTCGTAACGCTTTTCGGTATCTGGGCCAAAACATTTTTTATCGGGATAAAGCTCGTCCATCACCTGCATCACGTAAAACTGAATTTCGGTCAGCCTCGCATTTTTGTAATCTGTCAGGTAAAACTGTACTCCTGAATAGTTTTTGCCCTGTCCTACGGCATAAAATGGCTTCAGGTAAATCGGACGGAACAAAACTCCCGGCAATTGCAGATCATTCAAACGTTTGACCAACGCTGATGCGTCAATCGAATCTTTGGCAAACAACTGAAAAGGCAAGGTGTAACCCACACCAATCGACATAAAACTAAACTCGCCCAAAATACCGGAGGCCGCATAGTAAAACGACGAAGTGGCGTGCGGAACATGCGGCGAAGTCAGCACCCAGGGCAGGCCGGTTTGATCGAAAGTCTGGCTTCGTTTCCAGCCTTTCATTGGAACTACGGTTAATTTGCATTGAGTTCCCAACATTTTTTCGTCATTCAGCAGTTTAGCTAATTCGCCGCAGGTTAGTCCATACAGATATGGAATCTTGAATTGGCTGACGAACGAAATAAATTGGTCTTCAGCCAGATTGCCTTCCACTTTCAATCCGCCAACCGGATTTGGGCGATCGAGCACCACCATTTCGATGTTGTTTTCGGCGGCAGCTTCCATAGCCAACCCCATTGTGCTGATGTAGGTGTACGAACGGCAACCAATATCTTGAATGTCGTAAACCAGAACATCAACGCCTTTCAGCATTTCGGCATTCGCTTTCCGTGTTTTGCCATAGAGCGAAAATACCGGTATCCCGGTTTGCTTATCTACAGTAGTTTCCACTTTGTCGCCTGCATAAACATCACCACGAACGCCGTGTTCGGGCCCGTACAGCGCTACCAGTTTTACTCCCGGAGCCTCGTTCAGAATATCAACTGTGGATTTCAGTTGCGAATCTACACCGGTCGGATTGGTAATCAATCCAACACGTTTTCCCTGAAGGATTTTGAAATTGCTCTCGCGCAAAACTTCAATGCCGGTTTTTACACGTTGCGCGGCAAAGGCATTCAAAATCAGGAACGAAAAAAGTGTGATCAGGATAGTTTTTGTTTTCATTTTTTAAATTTTTTCATTGTTATAGTTTTTCTCATGTCTGTCCGCTAAAGTGAGACAGCAAAGGATATTTGTGTTTCAATTCAGCTTCACCATTCAATCTTCAATCTGCTTCAATCCATCAATCTGCTTATAAATTGCAGACAAAATCTCGGTTCGCACATTCAGATCGCTGATCAGGTTATTGTTGCGGGTCGGACAAACACGGTTCGACAGGAAAATGTAAAGCAAACCGCATTTGGGGTCCATCCATACGAATGTACCGGTGAATCCGGAATGCCCGAAACTTTCCTGACTTGCTTCCTTGCAGGGATAGGCTTCAGCAGGTTTCAGCGAATCAAGGTTCAGCGATGGTTTGTCGAAAATCAGGCCGCGGCGGTTGTTGCTTTGCGGAAACTGAACCCGCGTGAATTCCTTCATCGTGGCTTCGCTCACGTATTGCTTTCCGCCATAAGTGCCCATTTGCAGGTACATCTGCATCAGTTTGGCCAGGTCGTCGGCCGAAGCAAACAAGCCCGCATTGCCCGAAATTCCGCCCAATACCGCCGCCGACTCATCGTGAACTGTTCCCTGAATGAGCTGAAAACGGTAATAATTGTCGAGTTCGGTGGGCACAATCTGATCTTTCGGGAAACGATCAAGTGGATTGTAAGTTAGCGCAGAAGCGCCGAGCGGCTTATAAAATTCAGTATCAAGAAAATCAACAAATGATTTCCCCGAAATCCGCTCCACAATTTGTGGCGTAATCACCAGTGGCAGATCGCTGTAAACGTATTTCCCACGGGTCTTCAAGGGCGTTTTGCGAATTTTGCGATTCACAATTTTCAGGAATTTTTTGTCGAGAAACATACCAGGAGCGACGCACAACGTGTGTTTTTTGTCTGGCGCAGAAGAATACCATTTCGGCGAAGGCTGGCCGCTTTCCATCGTTTGCTTGTAAAACCCGATGTACGGAACCAATCCGGATTGATGAGCATACAACTCGCGAACAGTCACATCTGATTTGTCGGAGCGGTGAAAAAGCCGGTTTTTCCAGTCGGGCAAATAATCGGCAACAGGCTCATCCAGACCAATTTTTCCTTCGTCGTATAATTTCAGGATTCCCGGCGCCCCGCCGCTAACTTTGGTTACCGACGCCAAATCGTACAAATCGGTGAGCTGCGTTGCATGCAATTTTTCAAACGTATGGTAACCGTAGGCTTTCCTGAAAATGATTTTTCCGTCTTTCGCTACCAGCACATTGCATCCCGGAAAAGCTTTCTTATTCAGGGCGTTATTTACAATCGAATCGATAGCGCCATTCAGATTAGCCGATAAAATTCCAACTTCTTCAGGCAACGCATATTTCAGGCGGATGTTTTTTTCAATGACAATTCCAGCGCCTTTTGGATAAGTTTCGCCAAAATCTTTCGGCAGTTTTCCATTTGCGCCAATGCCTCCAAAAATCAATTGTGCCGATAACGATTGAGTCAAACTGTCGTTATCGAATGCCATAATTAGTCCGGGTGGTTTTCCTGAAATTTTCAGGCTGTCTAAAATTTCAGGTTTGCAGAAATAGCTAATGACCGAAGTTTTACGGTTCAGAAAATTGATTAGTTCTGCAAATATAGGAGTATCAGAAACCTGATGAATTCCGGCGATAACCAGATTAAAATCATTTAGTTTCGCTTGCATTACGACCAAATCGGATGGAGTAAAAACCGCAGGTAGATTAAAAAAATCCACTTTCATATAATTTGTCAGTATATGCTGAAATTCCGTCACACTTTCCGAGCCAACTGAAAGTGCAGCAATCCGGAGCGTATCTAATCGTACAAGCGGAATCAGGTTATTTTTGTTTTCAAGCAAAGTTATTGAGGCTTCAATTTGCTGCCGCTTTTTAAGTTCTGCTTCCTGATCGATGACTGTTCGGCACGAAACCAATGCAACCCCCAAGGCTGGCAAAAACGACCAACACAAAACGACCAACACTATTTTAAAAAGAAAACCCGACTTGCTTATCTTCATATTCACAACTTTTTAATGTTCAATCGTCTGCACCATTCATCCTGTTCAATTCTGGCTTCTTCGGTTGAACCAATCTTTTTAAGCGGAATCCGATTATTCCCCGCACCGGTAAAAAGTACCAACCGATGATCTTCCACAGGAGTTTTGTGTTCCCGGTTACCCGCGCTAAACGTTCTCCATGTTTTTCTTGATTTCAAAATTCCGATTTTCATTTCGGGCTTAATATCAATCCATTTACCCGTTTTAAACATGCCGAATAATACATCAGAATGCCTTACTTTTTTCTGTTCGAAATCAATTTCTGTGCTTGAAAAGGTGAAACCAAGAAATGACCCCAGAAAAATTTTAATGAGTGCAGACAAGGAAAACCAAACTAAAATTAAACCCGATAAAAAAAGAACGATTCCGACAACAGAGCCGACGGGTCCAAAAGTTTTACCAAGCTTATAGTGAATCGACATTTTATTTTTTGTTTATGGCCATCCTTATTTTATTTGTCAATTCCTGAAAATCGACCGGATTCAAACTGACCTGTTTAAAAATATCTTCAATATCTTCTTTCGTAATTTTATCAAAATCTTCTTTTCTGGGAGTGATAAAAACGCCTCCAAAATCAACCGATGCAGGCGAAATCAACAGTTGGTCATTCCCTTCAGCAAAAAACTGGAGTGGACGATGAAGCTGCCGTGGAAAAATATGAATTGTCCATTTTCCTTCAGAAAATGAGCACAGCGCATTCATCATAGGCTCCATCTTTTCGGGTTGCATCGTCTGAAAATATGTGTAATATACACCAATAATCTTCAAGGCTTCTTCCATCGAACTGGTTTCCACCGAAATCATTTTCCGGAGATAATTGTCGAACGCCCAAACATTGGCTGTTGGCCCCGCGAAAAGTATTCGTGCAGACGACTTTAATCGGTCAAACTCATCGCCAATAGGCATAAACCCATTTTCTCCGGCCTGAAAATGCAGGTGATCAGGAGCTGAAGCGCCGCATTCGGGGCCATTGTAAAATACCGTAAAACCTTCCATTACCTTCGCCAATTCAAATAAAGAATGAACATTTGGTAAAAACCGCTGATCGATGTGCGAATTGCACGATATCGTAAAGTGCGTTTTGAAAATCGGGAACGGATTCACCAAAATCAGAAACTGTTCGCCATAAGCGATGGCATCCTGTTCCTTTGGACGGTTTTCGTTGCACAAAAAACATTTGCGCGCGGCAATCGACTGCTTATCGACTTTGGCTGCCGACGAACGCATCCTTTCAGGATTAAACTGAACTTTTATCTGAAACCCATCGAACTGAAACTGCTTTTCCTCCACCGACTTCAACCCATTGTAATTTGCTTCAGCCAAAGGCCAGAGGAGTTTTTCGCTTTCCACAAATTCACGGAGAATCTGGGATGCGGGTTGATTGGTTTCTTTTATTATCTCGAGAAATTGCTGCATAATTTTCTTATTCTTTTTTTCGTTTAACGCTGTCAGGTTTTTCAAACGCTGACAGGTTAATTTGTGATCTTCTTTTGACCTGTCAATGTTTTTAAAACAGTTTCATATTGAAATGCTGACAGTTTTTTTTTATTGCAACCTTATTTTGACCTGTCAGCGTCGCCAGACCTGACAGCGTCATTACAACCTTTTCCGCGCTTTCAACTCAATCGTGCGAATGCGGTCTTTGTACAAATTGTGCGCGTTCATTACTTCGATGCTCAACGAAGCATCCGAATTTTCGTCCCAGCGGCGGCACAGGTAAATCGGGTTGTAAATGCGGCCAATCTGGTAGTGGCGCGAAATAGCCAATCCGAGCGCGTAATCTTCGCCATAATTGACATTTGGAACCGGAATACGACGCAGTACCGGCGTATAAAATGCCCGTGGTGCACCCAATCCATTGATGCGAAGCGCATTGTTGCGGCCATTTTCAGGTGTCCATTCCTTGTGATCTATGATTCCCGGAGGAATTTCTTCCAATGCAAAATTTACCATTTGGTAAGTCCCTACCACCATGGCGCAATTCTGGGCATAAAATGCGTCAACCACCTGCTGAACCGTGGTTTCATCGTAGTACATGTCGTCGCTATCGAGTTGAATAGCAAACTTTCCGCAGAGTGGACTGTTCGCTGCTTCGTTCCAGCAACCGCCAATTCCGAGGTCTTGACGTTCAGGAACAATGTGAACCAGCCTTGAATCAGCGGCTGCATATTTCTGAATCAGTTCTGTGGTACCATCAGTTGAATAATTGTCAACAATGATCAGGTTAAATTTGAAAGTTGCTTTTTGAGCAAGAACCGATTTGATGGCATCTTCGATGGTGCGTACCCTGTTTTTCACCGGAATAATCACCGAAGCTTCCATGGCAAACTCCTGTTCGTCAAATTTCACGGGCGTAAAAACAGGTTCCAGAAAAGCGCCAACATTTTTCAGGTGCTGGGTGCAGGCTTTTTCCATCTCAATTTGCACTGCGCGATTTTTCGGATCAACGTAATCGAAGATTTTTTCGCCCGATTTACGCAAATCCGATTCATATTCAGTGTATAAATTCTCCGGAATACGGAACAATTCGGCATACTGCGAAACGCCCAGACGAAGTGAATACAATCCGGCGAAATCAAAATCTTCGGAAACCTGTCCGGCAGCTTTTTTCATGATTTCGGTACGGAAAAACAACACAGAACCGAAGTTGAAATCGTCGCGCAAGCTACCTTCCTGACAATCGATGACCGGGTTATTTTCCACTTTGCCATTTTTTACCGCCAGATAGTTCGAATAAACCATGCCGCTCTGGGTATCATCTGCCACCTGCGCAAAGCGTTCGAGCGCCTTTTGTCCCATTTGCAACGAACTCTGACGGGTATAAATCAACGTGTAACGGGTATTTGCCAAAGCAGCTATCCGACGGATGGTTTTTCCGCTGGTCATCGGTTCCGATTTCAGCATTTCAGCGCCATCAATCAGGCAGTTTTGCTCGGCATTGCAAAGCACATAGACCTGCGAAACCAAGTCCGAATTTCTTAATTCACGAACAGTTGCAAGCGTTTCTTCCTGCGAACTGTAGGGGATAAAACATGTAATTTTTTTCATTTTCAATTGATTTTCAATATTATAATTTCTCATTTCCTTTTAAAAGAAGCACTATCCTTTGCCGTTTGCCTTCAGGCAACGGACATGGGATTAAAAAATTATCATTCATGTCCGTTCGCTAAAGCAGAACGGCAAAGGATATTCGTTTCGTTGTTCGTAATTTCTGTTCCATTCATAATGCGATTATCTCTTTTACTATCTTTTCCTTGCGGACGTTTTTTTACTCTTGTTCTTTATGCCTTTTTAACCACTACAACAATTACAACCTGACAACCTTTTCTGCCAACTGCGACTGAACACTGATCACTTCTTCATTTCCCAATATTTCAAAACCTGTCTTATCAGCTCATCGCGTTGCTTTTCGGTGGTGATGGTTTCGAACGGAAATCCAAGAACTACTGATTTGTAATCTCCATCGTAACAAACACCAGCGGTTTTGTTGTCACCTTTATAGCGGAACAAAACTTTGGCATCATTGCCTTTGGGCTCAATGGCATCTGGCGATTCAACCTTGTAAATGGCCGGATCGTATTCCTGAACAAATTTGAATTCTCCTGAAAATTGATCTTTCACCGCATTCACCGGATAAATACAACCGCTTTTGCTGGCATGGTTGGTCATTGGCGTAAAATGCAGCACATCGCCTGCAAACTTCTTGGCCAGCGTATCGCCGCAAAGTTCGAGATCGGTTCCAATGTATGCCCCCGACAGGAAAAGTCTGGCCTTTTCACCAGAAGAATATTCCGCGATGGCCTGCCGCATTTGAGGAGTGAAAAGCGTAAAATCCTTCTTCTTAAATCCATAGAGCCGGCTGGTGGTTTTCTCTTCGCCAAAAATGATGTCTAGTGCTGAAAACGTATTTTTGTCCCAGTTTTTCTGTTCGAAACTTTCGTCACTCATCGAAATAAAACCAAATCCATTGTTGCGGAAGGCCTGCCCGTGGATCATCGGATAATCGAACGAATTTCCCTGAACGATGCGCGTTTCCTGATCGGCATGACTGGAACCAAAACCCGAATTATCATCATCGATCCAGAGCGATTTTCGGTTGAAATCGTATTGTTCGCCAATGTATCCCAAATCACGTTTGTAGGCCACACCTTCGTCTTCACTCATACGAAAACCGGCTTCTTTGCCGTTGTCGAAAGCTGCCGGTCCACAAATCCGGTCGAAAGCGTTCACAATTAAAACAGGCTTTCTGTCGTCGATTGGCAGGCTGCAAGCGAGTATTTCCGAAGGAAAACTCTCGCCACCCTCGTTCAAAGCTGTAACCTTGAAACTGTATATGACTCCCGGTTTTAAATCATTCAAAATCAGGGTTGGCTCGTTTACTTTCCGGCCATTGTCGAAGCCTCCGTTTTCAATACGGGTATAAACTTTATAGGATTTGGCAATTGCTGTTGGCTCCAGTTCGTCAGACACCGGACTCCACGACAAACGGATGGTTTTTCCTTCGAGACTCATCTGAAAATGATCGACCGGCAAAGGCTGAACGACATATTTCTGCCCGTTCTGAAATGCCAGAAACTTCAGGATTCCTTTGTAATAAGCACGACTGACATCAAATTTAAATCGTGGATCGTATGCATGAACCATGTCGGCAAAGTTCTGATGCGAAAGTAATTCCGACAAAACGACTGGCACTTTGGGCCGTGCAGCTTCAGCATATTGTTTGTTCCACATCGGGCGGCGCGTCCACTGCGGAAAATAGAGTTTCTGAAGGTCGCCAACAATCTGTGTTTGCAGGATATCAGTCAAATCGCGGCTTGCCCACCGCGACTGCCCATTGGCAAAAGTGTCCGGCCCGTAGGTCGTATCGTAAATCATCAGGCTGCCAATAATCGAGCTGTCGGGTGTGGTTCCGGCATCGGTATGAAAAGCCAGCGCCATGTCCATCGGAATGCCCAGTCCTTTTGCATCAGGATTTGCCTTTGGCCCGTTTGGCACGCCCATCAGGTAATTCACCCACTCGCCGCGCGACTGATAATCATCTTTGTAATCGTCCTTCCCGCTTTCGCGTTTGGCGTAAAGCGCGGCATCCTGGCCACGGTTTGAATAATCCGATTTGATTTTATTCAGCAGATAAACAAGCGTATCGGGCATTCCGGCAGTTTGCAGATAGTAGCGCGAGGCCTCCTGAAAACGCGGACGCTGACTTGCAAACGGCAACCACAGCGATGAATCCATCGCAAATCCTTTTTCATCGCGGATTTGGCGGATTTTTTCGAGTTGCGCCGCCTGCCCGCGAACCACATTTCCCATTCCGCCGCCCAGTTTCACCGCATCGGCAGTAATCCATTTACCGGTTTCGTTCGATTCATTGGTCAGTTCAACACGGGCATTTTCGCGAACTGCACCTTTCTCAAACCTGAAAGTTCCCAGGTAAATCCAGGTTCCGCCACCCATCGTTTGGTTCATCAGAAATTCGGTTTTTCCTCCTGAATGATAAACCGTATAATGCGCATCGGTTACATTTTCATCGTTCTGCGAATACGAAACATACACCGCATATTCGCCCGTTTCCGGAATTTCAGGCAGATAATTTATCTGCGAATCTGGCGATTTTTTCGCTTGCATCTGGCGTGTTTCGCCCATTTGAAAAGGGCTTTCGCCTTCAACCAGAAACGGCACTTTCAGGCCAAAGCCCTTTTCTTTTCCGAGCTGAATGGTTTCGCCGGTTTCCTGATAAACACATCCTTTTGTTGAGCCATCTGCGTCAATAATGAGTTCATGTTTTTGGGTGTCGCGCTCACGGGGAAGAAACACATTTGCACCTGCATTTTCGAGCATCGGCGTAATGTACGGAACCACAAAATCCATCGTCCAGATATCTTCAACCGTGAGGAAAACCCGCGCACGCTGCCATTCCCAGCGGTCGAGGGTATTTTCGTAATACCAGCCGTGACTGTGCCACAAAGCGATGTTGCGGTTGCTCAAACCTTCGGTAAAATTCGTCCCTCCTGAAATATTGCGCACAATGGGCAATTTCGGTTTATTAGGCTTGCTTAAACGCGAAACATCGACAGCAACCGTTTGATCGCGGTAATAATTTGGGATCAACTCGCTGATTTCCTTTCCCATCGACTCAATTGAAATGGAATAAGTCCGGAATTTTCGTCCGAGTGATTCTTTGTACCAGTTGTAATATTCGCTTGTATTTTCGGGCCGAAAAGGAAAATAGGAAAACCCTTCTTTCATTTTCAGGTTTACCTTTTTCGCCTGCTGATCAACGACAACGGTATCCAATCTAAATTTATAGACCGAACCTTCCGAAGCCTTTTGGGCAAATTCGATGGAGGCTTTGTTGGCTTTTTTTACAAGGCGTTTGGATTGAACAAGGCATGATTGTGAAGCCATTCCAAGAATGACAATCAGAATGAGCATTTTGGATTTTATTGGGTCCCAAAAGCTCAATGGATTTCTATTTATTTGATTCGTTTTCAATATTATAATTGTTTTTTGTTTCTGAACATTTATGTTTCTGTTCCGTCCGGAGTAAGGCTTTTACTCATATTAATTTTTACCGCGAACGGCTTCGATGTCGCTTCCTGAACCCGGGGCGGCGTTCCTTCGTCACTACCCCCGGGCTATTATATTATGCCCTTTCTGGGCGAAAATTTCCAGCGATCCCTTTAGGGATGAAATATTTATGGAAAAAGGACAAGAAAAAGAATCGGTTGTCCCTTTAGGGACAAAACCTGCCTTTTCGCCGAACTCTTATCGAGACTGGGCAAACAGATATTGATTTTCAATAGTTAATTGCATTATCTTATTTTGTATCGCATACCTAAAGGCACGCTGTTAATTGTCTTGTCGATGTGTTTCTATAAATATTGCGTGCCTAAAGGCACTTTGACTATTTTTGATGTCGTTCAAATACCGACGCCCAATCTTTCTCCGGTTGGTGAGCTAGTCGAACCAGAAATAATAAGAAGGGGGCTTTTATACTTTTATAAAAATCTTCTTTTTGTACAACACATAGCCGATCAGCCAGAAAACCAGCACATGCGAAATGGCAAACAACAACGAACCATTCAATTCGCCAGCCATTGGCAGAAAAACATCGCGGTACAGTTTGGCTGATCCACTTATTACTTTTCCATCAGGATCGGTAAAATGAATCAATCGCCCAAAGATTTTAGCCCACAATCCGGAGAGGGCAAAAATGAACAGCGGGTTCATGCCGAAAACGACAAAAAACGAGGTCCATTTCGAATAGCCTTTCAGGTCGATTACCCAGATGAGCAATGATAAAACCAAACAAGCCCAACCAGCGGTGTAAAGCACATACGAACTGGTCCAGATGGGTTTGTTGATCGGGAAAACCAATCCCCAGATCAAACCTGCAACGATGGCTGCAGCGCCAAACAGAACCAGTTTTTTCGGTACCGATTTCTTTTCGGTGTCTTTTACCACAGAACCAATCAAATAGCCAATAATTACGGTTACAATCGCCGGAATGGTGCTCAACAATCCTTCCGGATCGAATGGAATTCCGAAGCCTTTGTAAAGATGATCCGCACCCAAAACAGCTGTATCGAATGGAATGGTGGCATTTCCTTCAAGCGAAAACTGCTCTGCACCTCCGAAATAGTACATCAGTCCCCAGTAAAACAAAAGAATGGTGCCTCCGATGTATGGAAGATATTTCCGGGGAGAAGCCAACACAATCACAGCGCCAATACCGTAGGCAAGTGCGATCCGCTGCAACACGCCCAGAATGCGCAGTTTGGAATAATCGGTTGCCCACTGCGGAAACGAGTTCAGGAATAAACCAATGGCAAAAATGAGCAGAGTTCGTTTGCCGATTTTCAGGAGCGATTCGGTATTTAATGAGTTGTTGTATTTTGAAAACGAGAAAAACATGGAAACCCCGACCACAAAAAGAAAGAACGGAAAAACCAGATCGGTTGGTGTGCATCCGTGCCAGGCCGCGTGTTTCAGCGGGGCATAAATATGTGCCCAACTTCCGGGAGTGTTCACTAAAATCATCAGGGCGACGGTCATGCCGCGCAATACGTCAAGCGCGAGGTAACGTTGTGTTGTTTTTATCATGGTTTGATTTTTTGGTTAAAATGAGTAGTCCGGTGAACATGATTAAGCCGTTCAGGAGCAACAATTCGAAACCGAATTTGTAGCCACCGAACCATGCTTCTGAATTAATATTGATGATATAAGTAATTACAGGTGAAAGCAATCCTAGGATGGGAACGTACCGGTCGTGAATCTGCTTTTTTGTCAGGATTCCGAAAGCAAAAAGTCCCAGCAGCGGCCCGTACGTGTATCCTGCCACTTTAAAAACTGCTGTGACCACACTGTCGTTGTTGATAAACCAGAATAGAAGTATCACCAAAAACATGAGTATAGAAAAGGCAATGTGCACTTTGAAGCGTTTCGGTTTGCTGTCCGGATTTTTCGGATCGACATTCAGGAAGTCGATGCAAAAAGCTGTGGTCAGGGCAGTCAGCGCCGAGTCAGCACTCGAATAGGCAGCAGAAACAATGCCCAGCAAAAACAGTATTCCGGTGATCAGGCCAAAATGCTGCAAAGCAAGCATCGGAAACAAATCGTCGGTTTTGGTTGGAAGGGCAATGCCTTTCTGTTGTGCAAAAATATAAAGCATCACTCCCAGGCAAAGGAAAAGCAGGTTGGCAATGATGAAGGCAAAACTAAACCAGTAAATATTTTTCTGCGCGTCCTTCCTGTTTTTGCAGGTCAAACTTTTCTGCATCATATTTTGGTCCAAGCCATTCATCACAATTACGATTCCAAGTCCGGCAAAAAACTGCTTAAAAAAGTTGGTTTTCGAACGCCAGTCCCAGTCGAACATGTCGCTGTACGGATGCTGCTCAATGGATTTCACCATCTCACCCATGCTCATGTTCAATTGCGATGAAATAATCACAATCGTCAGTCCGACTGAACCAAGTATAAACAATGTTTGCAGCGAATCGGTCCATACCACGGTTTTAATTCCGGCGCGAAAGGTATAAACCCAAATCATAAAAATGGTGAACATGACCGTTGCCCAGAAAGGGATTCCAACAGCGTCGAAGAAAGCGATTTGCAGCACACCGGCAACCAGATACATGCGAAACGAAGCTCCGATGGTTTGCGAAACCAGGAAAAAGAACGAACCGGTTTTATAGGATCGAACGCCAAAACGCTGATCGAGGTATGTATAAATGGAAACCAACTGCAATTTATAATAAAGCGGAACAAGTACCAGAGCAACAATCCAGTAACCAACGAAATTCCCAAGTAAAAACTGAAGATAAGTCCAGCCGGAATTACCAACTTCGCCCGGAACCGAAATAAATGTTACTCCTGAAATGGTTGTCCCGATCATGGCAAAAGCCACCAGGTACCAGGGAGAGGTACGGTTTCCGGTAAAAAAAGTCTCGCTGGTCACATTTTTCGAGGTGAAATATGAAACCGCCATCAACATGCCGAAAAAAGTCAGAATGACAAAAAATACAATGGTTATGCTCATCTCTATATTAGTTCAAAGTTTCAGGTTCCAAGTTTCAAGTTTGCCCGTTGTCGAAAGCCTTTTCGATTTTTAATTTATGTTTTCTATTTAATGAACTCTTGTCGCATACAAATTTTTCTTTTTCAATTTTAAACAAAATCCGTTCGCTGAAGCGGAACTGCAAAGGATGCAGCTCTTTTCACCAGAATCCTTCATTCAAAGCTCTTTTTCAACCTGGAACTTTGAACCTGAAACCTGGAACTCATTTGTATTCCACTTCCATGTCCCAGCTCCACTTGTCAAAATAGAGGTTTCCTCCCTCCCACTCCAGTTCGCCGCGCTGAAAATCGTACGGTTCGCTTCGCGGATATTTTTTCTCCGGAAATAATTTCCATCCATAATCATCGTTCACAATCAGGCGGTACGAATCTATTCCTGAACGATAGAAATTTCGGATTTTCTCATCCGGGCTATCCTGCAAACCAAACGACTGATCGACCGGAACCCAGCCGACGCCTTCGAAATACACTTCGCACCAGTCGTGTAAATTTACTTCACCCGGATGCAACATCCAACCGCTTTGCCATTTCGCCGGAATGCCCTTTGAGCGCACCAAAGTCATAAAAAGCAGGGTCTGCATGCCGCAATCGCCATGACGGGTTTCCATCACATAACCGGGAATATCGGGCATGATGCTGTATTCGAGCGCACTGGCCCAGCGCACAGAATCGCTGATCCAATTGTATATTTTCTGAACCTTGTTTAGCGGATTGGTTTCGCCAGCAAGAATCTGATTGGCCAGATTTTCTATTTTCGGGGCAAAAACAATCTGCGGAGCCCGCTCAATTGTATATTCTTTATAAATTGAACTTTCAATATCGTACGGTTTAATATCTGACGGATTCAAATCAAAATACTGGGCCGAAGTTTCTACTTCAAATTCAATCCTGAATATGGTTGGCATATCTTTTTGAGCACGTTTTTCCATATATACCGATCGTTGAAGATGCTCATTGCCGGCAATTTTCACTTCTTCAGGGTCAGAACCAATCAGACGGATATTATTCTGCCGTGCATTTCTTTCCCTCGGAAAGGGCATCCAGCAGCGGATCATTTTCCCATCGGGAACAGCATTTGCATCAACATCAATTAAATAAGTCAATTTCATTCGCACCGGCAGTACTGTTTCACCTGAAACCTTGGTTTCAGAAATGATTTTTTGCGTGTGTTCCAACAGAAACAGATCGAGCGAATCGACCTGAAAGCCATCTACCTTCTCTTTGTATTTTCGGGCTTCATCATCAAGTCGAAATAAGTTGGCGACTGCATTTTTGAAATAGCGTTTCTCTCCGTCGATCTGGCGCATTTCCAATTTTTGCTTAGTTTCCCATTTATTTAAAAGGCCAGAATCCAAATCCGGAAAATATTTTGAGAGTTGTATTTTTACTTCTGCTTCTGTCCGCACAAAATCGATTCTGATGCGATTACCAATATCAACCATCGAATCGAGTTTATACAAATTGGTCTCGCTCAAAGTGCCTGTTGCCTTGATTGAATCTACCAGCAATTCTGCCTTTTTCAGTTCACCGGAATACACCAGTTTTTCAATTCCTGAAAAATCGAACGGCTTTTCCGGAGGAGTTTTGCAGGACCCCAAAAGCAAAAGATAAATACCTCCAAAAAGCAATAATCTGATCGCTTTTACAAATTGGTATGACAAAAAATATCGATTCAATGTGATCATAAATGGTATAGATTCAATCAATTATTTTCTTCTCAATATTCTCTTAATTCGTAACTAAGGTCAATCACCATTTGTATTTTTTTACCTTATTTTCTATTTGGCCACCTTAGTAGAAAGTCAGCTTTCCAGGTTTTCTAACCTTATTAACTTATTGAGGCCGAATCGTCTTTTGATAAAATTTCAAAAAAATCTCGTACTCTTCCATAAATGTGACTTTTTTATGATGTTCCGGCTGGTTCAGAATGTAATTACAAACTTTATCCACATCTCCTTTTGATACTGAAAATGCGGAACACGTTTCCTGCCATTTAAATTTTCCCTGACACAGTTTATTCTCATTAATAAATCGTTCTGAACTGTCAGCAACCAAAGTGGCCAAACTTTCTTCCGAAATTTTTTGTGATCTTGAGACAAGAAAATGTACATGTTCAGGATTTGCATAAATCGCATACAGATGACTATCATTGTTTTTTACAATTCCTGTCATGTATTTCTCAATCCTTTCACGATGTTGCGCCGCAATCAAAGGCAATCGGTGCAATGTGGTGAACACAAAATGTGTGTACAAGTTATTATACTCAACTTTCATTAAATTAGGTAATAAGGTTTGACTACATATTTCATTACTTTCTACTAAGGTTACCTTAAAAAAATAAGGTTTTAAACACTCTTTTGTCTCAAATCTTTATCTTTCAAAAACATCTTTTCCCAGTTCATGCTTCCATCCGCCAATTGGCGGATCGCCCATACTGGGCTGAACACAAAGCACTCACCTTCTAAAATCGTTCTGTCACATAACCCTTCCGTTTTAAAAAAGTCAGCAAGTCGTTCAGACGGTTGTAAAACTTATCGGTACGTTCAGGGGCTGTTCCCAAATGAATCAGCATGATGCAGCCATTCAGCCCGTTCGGATCTTTCTTCTCAAAATCTTTGATGTCATTCATGATGGTTTCCGACGGACGGTAATTTTTCATGTCCGGCGTTGTGTAATCGGCATTAGAGCGGATTCCGGGAGTAAAATTAATCACTTTTAATCCCATCTGGCGGCTCCAATCCACACTTTCGGCATTGTACCATTCGTACGGAGGCAAAAATACGGAAGCCTTTTCAGGAGAAATTCCGAAACCGGTCATCTTTTGATAGTTGGCTTTAAGGTCGTCCGCAAACTGTTGCTGAGTAACCAGTGTGGAATCGCGTTTCGTCCAGTCGGCATACAACAAATGGGCGTCGGAATGCGCTCCTAAATAATGTCCACTGGCAATCAAATCCTGAATAAGTGATTTATTTTCAGGATGGTTATAAAAAGTTCCGGTAAAGAAAAATGAAGCTTTTGCCTTGTTCTTTTTCAGCGTTTGAGCAATCACTTTTCCACCTTCGGCATATTCGTGTGCCGAAAAAATAAGGTAAACTTTCTTCTCTTCCGGATTCATTCTGACCACAACACCCTGATTATCAATAACAACTGGCTTATCTGCCTCTGCTTCGAGCGACGAAAGCAAATAACTCAAACTGGCCGTTCCATCCATCGTTGGTTCGTTGGTCGAATAGTCGCCCATGTCGTCGTGATAGACTGCCCTTCCGTTTTGAAATTCAGCATATTCGTCGGCTTCGTGCAAAGTAATACCGATCAGGCTTTTGTAAATATGCGAATAAACCGGACCATCGACCAGTCCGCCTGTGGTGGTTTCTTTCAGGATATAAGTGAGCGACGAATGTGGTATTGCAGGATAATCGCCGCCAGCCGGAAGTCCGCAAATCATCGAAGTTCCCCACGGATTGCAGCCCAAAAGCCAGTCGGTGAGCGCAGCTTCCATTTCTTCGTAACTGTTGTCTCTGGTTATTTTGCGGTATAATTTCGCCTGCGTTGCGGCGGCAACTACCAGATTATTAGAGCACCAGATAAACGGAACGCCAATCAGGAAAGGATCATTTCCCGCATATTTCTTCAATTGGTCGAGCCCTTGTTTCATCAATCCGGCAAATTGTTTGGCGATTGCAGGTTCATTGGATCGTGCCAGCAATGCATGTCCCAGATTCACAAACGGATAAAACTGGTAATGACGACCACGGTTCAGTTCCATCCAGGGAGTTACAGGTTCCAGTTCGCCCCAATATTTGGCTTCTTTCTGAAAATCAGTCTGTTTGTCGAGCGGAATCATCGTTGCAGCCGCCAGTTCCATATCATCCACGTAGTTATCTTCTTCATAAAAATAGGGAGAAACCATGCAGGCTGTCTGGAAATTTCCCAAATCTGATTTTGCAAAATCCCAGGCTTCGTGCGACTTTTCGAGCATTTGAGCGGCAAATTTCGGATCAACATTTTTGAAAATGGATGCTCCCAATGCAAAAGAAGAAGAGAATTTGGCGGCAGTTGACGAAACTCCGGTAGAGCGGTTTTTGTGCTTGCCCAATCCCTGCGATTTTCCGGTTACAAAATATACCGGACGAAACAGTGGCCCCAATCCATACTGTGCTTTGTCTTTATTTGGCAGACGGAGTCCAACATGGTCGCGATCGTCGGCAATCTGGTTGTACATTTCATTCTTTGCCGGATTCATTTTCATCAGCCATTCCAGTCCCCAGCGGGCTTCGTCAAGAATATCGGGAATTCCGTTACTTCCGGGCTTTCCGTTGGCCTGAAATTGATCGCCAAAAGCGGTTGGATTCTCCTGATAAGCAAACAACAACTGGTAAGTTGCATTGGCTGAAGTGGTAGTATATTGCAGATAATCAGATGCGTCGTGCCAGCCACCTGTCACATCAATACGCTCTCCGGTGCGGGTCGGATGATCGACTATAATTCCGTCGTGGAGGTGACAGGAATCATTCAGGTATGGATTGAAACCGCAACGCTGCTGGCGCATGTAATTCAGGATAAAATCGGCTGTACCTTTATATACATCAGCATCAATCCGAAAAGAAGGTGAAACTGCATTTTCGGCTTTCAGAAAATATCCGCCCGACTTACTGAAGGCGCTAAAATTCAGCCTGAAAGCACTTTTTTGTCCCCAAACAGACGCATCAGCAGCTTCCGTTTTACCTTCAAAAACCATCTTTCCTGAAAGTGTTTCAATCAACTGAAAGCTTGCAGGTTCGTCGTTCTGATCAGAAATAAAAACTGCAACCTTCACTGAATTTGGCAAATAACCGAGTTGATTGATCCGGATAACTCCCGAAGCGGAAATCCCCAAAGAAATCAGACAAATCATACCAATCAGGAAAAGTTTTTTCATCGCGATATCAGTTTTTCAGGTTTAGATTCAGAAAATCAGAAAATAAAGTTACGTCCAATAAAGATATAAATCAATTGATCAGAGATACTTCCGAAACAGAAATATTTACCTTCAGGCGTCATTCAAAACACGAACCAAAAATAGTGTATTAAATGAATTTTACAAATATTGGTAATACATGTTATATGATACATTTATTTTAGAATCTAATTCCTTATATTTACACCGTTAAATTAGAAATCAGACCCTCAATGAAATTAATTGCAGATAGCGGATCGACCAAAACAGCCTGGAAACTGATTGAAGCTCCGGGAAAAACAAAAGACATCAAAACTCACGGATTAAACCCATTTTTTCGCACTGAAGAAGAAATATTTCAGGAACTGACAAGCTCGTTATTACCTGAAACCGGCACAAACATTCAGGAAATATATTTTTATGGAACCGGCATTATCAATGCTGAAAAAGGCGACATCATAAAAAGGGCTTTAAACAGAATGTACCCAAATGCTTATATCGAAACTTACAGCGATGTTTTGGGAGCAGCCCGTGCTTTGTTCGGTAGCAAACCTGGAATTGCCTGTATTTTAGGCACCGGATCGAACGTTTGCCTGTACGACGGAAAGGAAATTACCGGCGGAGTTTCGCCACTTGGATTTATTTTGGGCGACGAAGGTAGTGGCGCAGTAATGGGACGCAAACTATTGGGCGACTATTTTAAAGAAGTAATGCCGCTGCATTTACGTGAGGATTTTGCCAAACGCTATAATCTGACGCGTGAAGAGGCTTTAAACCGTGTCTATCGCAGCGAAAAACCCAATCAGTTTCTGGCGCAGTTTATCCCATTTTTGTCGGAACACAGAAATTCTTCTTATTGTCAGGAATTTGTTCAGCACAATTTCATGGAATTCTTTGAGCGGAATGTCAGTCATATTCCGAATTATACCAGTTACCCGATTGGGTTTATTGGTTCGGTGGCTTATTATTTCAGCCAGATTCTGAACAACACAGCCAGTTATTATGGGTTCGACAAAACAACGATTATTAAAGATCCGATTGACGGATTGGAAAGATATTACAAAGTGGAAATATAAAATATTGCGAGTTTCGGGATATGGGGTTTCGGGACACAAAAATCCCCGAAACCTGTAACACGCAACCCGAAACGTTGATACAAAAACACAAACAGTATGACAACAGAAAGTACCACCGAATCCGATTCATTATACAATGATCTGGAAAAAAAATCGGTAAAAGAGCTTTTATTAAGCATTCACGAAGAAGACAAAAAAGTATTGCCGGCAGTACACGAAGCAATCCCCCAGATTGAAAAACTGGTAGAACAGATTTATCAGCGCATGAAAAAGGGCGGACGGCTATTCTACATGGGCGCCGGAACCAGCGGACGACTCGGAATATTGGACGCTTCGGAAATCCCTCCCACCTTTGGTGTTGGCCATGATTTGGTGATTGGTCTGATTGCCGGTGGCGACCGTGCCATTCGCAAAGCGGTGGAAATGGCCGAAGACGACGAAGAACAGGGTTGGAAAGACCTCGAAAAATACCAGGTTAACAAACTGGATACCATTGTTGGAATTGCCGCTTCGGGAAGAACGCCTTACGTGATTGGCGCAGTTAAGAAAGCCCGTACCGAAGGACTCCTGACCGGCTGCATCGTGAACAACAATGGCAGTATCCTGGCGCAAAGCGTGGAAATTCCGATTGAAGCCATTGTTGGCCCGGAATTTCTGACTGGAAGCACACGCATGAAATCGGGCACTTCGCAAAAGTTAATCCTGAACATGATTACCACTTCGCTGATGATTAAACTGGGTCGTGTAAAAGGCAACAAAATGGTGAACATGCAATTGACCAACCAAAAGCTGATTAACCGCGGAACCCGCATGATTATGGCAGAACTAGGATACAACGAAATAAAAGCCAAACGGTTGCTACTGTTGCACGGATCCGTAAATGCGGTTCTGGAGGCTGAAAATTAAAATCAATCAAACACATAACATACAAAAAGCCGGAAACATTCATTTGCTTCCGGCTTTTGTATTAAAAAAATGCAGCAAGCATTTGCGCCCACTGCATGAATTGCATTGCATTTAATTATAGAATGGGGATGGATTAAAATTTATATGCGATACCAAGGCTTACGTTTGAGATACCAAAACCAGCTTCGATATATGCACCCAATGATTGGCTAAACTCATAGCGAGCGCCAACTAATCCGCCAAACACAATACCACCAACCGATGGTGAAGCAATAGAACCGGCATTGGGTCCTTCATACTTTGCACTGGCAACATTGTAGCCCAGCATTACACCTGTATAGGTATCCAATTTATCGATGAGCGGATAATGAACCAAAGCACGTGCTCCTACTATGATATTGGTATATTTCCAGGAAAAACTACCTGCCAGATTTGTAAAATCCTCTTTGTAGCCATAATAACCCAGATTTCCGCCAAGACCTAAAACAAGGCCGTCAACTCCCAGGAAATCATCCTGAATACCCTTTTCATACGAAATGTCCAATGGTGTTCCGTTACTGTTAACGCCAACACCCAGTTTGAATAACTGAGTTCCTTTTACGAACATATCCTGAGCATTTGAACTCACCGAAAAACATGCAACAGCAGCAATAATTAAAGCTAATTTTCTCATCTTTTGTTTTGATTTTTTGGGTTTGAAATCTAATTCGTAATGCTATTTTCTATGACCTAACCTCTTAGCAGATGAATCAGAATTTGATGCCGCAAAGCTAAACGCCTTACGGGAAAAGGGGTAAAATTACAGGGAGACAAAAAGTGGACAATTAGAAAAAGAAATTCCTCACAAGATCATAAAATACAGAAATTCAACAAAATAACAACAACACTAAATATTCTGCAAAAAGGCTGTCAAATTAGTTTCCCTGTTCAGTTCAAGTTTTTGGCGCAGGCGCAAACGGGCTTTTTTCAAGGCATCGTCCGATTGAAACGTAATTTTCGCAATGTCTTTATTGCTCATGTTCAGTTTCAGGAAAGCACAAAGTTTTCTTTCGTTGGCGGTAAGAGTCGGAAATTGTGTGTTCAGTTTTTCGTAGAAAGAACGGTGTACTTTTTCGAATAAAATTTCAAACTCCTCCCAGTTCGAATCATACGAAATTCGTTTGTTATCAAAGATCAGCGCTTTTATTTTTTGTTTCCCTTCAGGAGAGGTATATTCCTCAATTTCCAATAAACGATCGATGGTTTGGGCATCTCGCTCCGAATTTTGAATCAGTTTTAAGGTGGCTGCCGTCATCGATCTCTGATTTGTTTCAAGCTTGCGGTTTATCCGATCAATTTCGTTGGTCAGCAATTTTGCTTTTACTGCTTCGCTTTCCTGAAGTGCAAGTTCTACATTTTTACGTTCGGTAATATCCCGAATATTGGCTACAACCGATTTTATTGCCGGATGATCAAGAAAATTCTGGGCTACTGCCTCAAACCAAACATAGCCCTTTTCCTTGTGTTTGTGCCGGTACTGAATACAATCTGCAACATCTTTATTGGCCAATACCCGTTCCCAATGACGTTGCACAATCTCCAAGTCATCCGGGAAAATTACATCTTCAACAGAACCCAATAATTCCTCTACGCTAAAACCTGACAGATTTTTAGCCGCATCGCTGATGAAAAACTGTTCTCCCTTTTCATTCACCAAAACCAGGATGTCATTGGAGTTTTTGATCAAAAGCTTTAATCTCTCTTCACTCTCTTCCACTTTCTTTTTCGCTTCCGCCAAAGCTTCATTTGTAGTCATCAATTCTTCATTAATAGCCAGATATTCTTCATTTAATTCTTCAATCTCCTTTTTCTGCTTTGCGAGAATAAGGTTGGTTCTGTGTTTAATCTGGGACGACCCGAATATATAAACCGTAAAAATTGATACCAAAACAATACCAGCAATCAGTAAAAATAAAATCGAGCGCTGCATTGTATCCTTGTTTTGCTGTTCCTGCTCAATTTCACGAAGTAAATTTTCTTTTAGTGTATCATTGGATTGGTAGATTTTCAAACAATTTTCGAGGCTGTCGAGCTTAGTGTTCTTCGCAACAACGGATTGAAACAGGAAGATTACGAATATGAGCAAGAGGAATAATATTCGGCTTTGCATCAATTTTATTATAAATTTTGGGTTCGATTTCTGGTCGGCCTAAATTATACTATAAAATGAGAAAGCTTTTGCTTTTGGGGATGCTGTCACACAGAAATAACAAAAATTTATGAACTGTTTAAATTTTAAATTGACGCCCAAAATCTAAAAATTTACCCCTGCCCTTTCAGTTCAATTAACTTATCGGTTGGTTTCTAAATGTTCTTTCAACCGTTACAACAAATTGTGATACACAATATTTTCCTGAAAAGTCCAGATCACCGTAAAAACTTCGTGAAGCTTCAAAATTTAAAAATCCAACATCATCAGTTCTATTTTATAGAACAATTCACCTACGCCTAATGCCGCCCAGATGATAAAAACTCCCAGAATGATTTTTAATATTCCCATTCCCGGAATTGAAAAACCGGTTATTTTCTTGATAATGACATTCACCGGAAGAAAATAAGCGAAAGAAAGTAGAATTATAAAAATTCCGAAAACTGAGTCGTTGCCCCAGAATGTATTCACTACGCCGATTGCAAAAGCAACTATACCAAACACCCAACTAATTATTTTCCAAACATTTGATTTGTCATTCATAATTCTTTCTCCTATATTTTACTGAATTTTCAGGAATTCTTTGAGAGTAGAACGCAGAGTTAATTTTATGGAATCATCTTATCCGTAACTCACACTCTTAGCGAGCCGCGAAATGCCCTTGCTGAATAGTACGATTCAGCGCCATTGTGATATACAAAAACCTGGTTGTAACGCCGATCGCAAAAGAGAGCGCCGCCTAGTTTTCTGATCTCCTTAGGTGTTTTCACCCAGCTCGATGTTTTCGTATCGAAATTTCCAAGTTGCTGCAAATCCCGGTATTGTTCCTCGGTTAATAACTCAATGCCCATTTCGAAAGCCATACCAACAGCGCTGCTTTTCGGTTTATGTTCTTTCCTCGATTCCAGTGCTTCCAAATCGTAGCAAATACTTCTCCGGTCTTTGGGACTTTCAGCCGAACAATCATAAAAAATGTATTCGCATGTCTTGTCGTCATACCCAACCACATCCGGTTCGCCGCCGGTTTGCTCCATCTCATTGAGCGACCAAAGTTTATCACCCGAGGTCTCGGAGTTCAGCCTGGCTTGTACATTGGTCCAATCAATATCTTTATGGCGGCTCATGTTTTTTTCAAATCGGACTTTTAAAATTTTGAGTAGTTCTTCACCTTGTCCGGCTAACAAATCTTTTCTATTTTCCATCGTCATAAAGTGTTATTCTGATTTGTTTAGTAATTATTTCTACTCAAATTTAGTGCTTTCTCTTTCAATAAATGCTTTTAAGTCTGTTGGTTTTTTCCCGGTTAATCGTTCGTAAAAATCGGAAATCCGTGGTTCTTTCTGAAACCTTGGTAAAAAGTGGAGCAAAATCATTATAACAATCATTCCATTTACCATTCCTTCCTGTTTTTTAATCCAAAAGAATTTGAACGGATTCACATTCATGTATCTAATCGGATTTTCTATTGAATTGTTTATCAATGAAACTACTTTTTCAAAATTTTCATTTTCCAACCCGGTTATTTCGAATGCTTGATTTTTAAATTCATCGAATCTGTCAAGTAAAATTGCTGCTACCTCTCCAATATTTTCAATGTCAATCCAGTTGAATTTTGCTTTTCCTGATGGTAAAATAATCTCTCGCTTTGTTTTTATATCACCGATTAAAGTAGTTGTTAAATTTTGCATGAAATAACTTGGTCTGATGAAAACAGAGTCAAATCCTGATTCAATAATCAAACGCTCAATCTTATTGTGGGGTATCACTTTGCTCTTTTCAGCGCCTTGAACCGATAAAAAAACAATCTCATTTATGTTATTCTTTTTGATCGTTGTAAATAAAGGTCTAAAATACCTGTCTATGTCAGAAATATGTGGAGGTCGCAACAGAAAAATACGGTCAATACCGGCCAATGCATTATCAAACGTATCAAAATCCTCAAAATCGAAATGAACGTAATCCAGTTTTGGATAGTCTTTAAAAGCATTTTTTGCTTTCTCTAAATTTCGAACACCAGCAAATATCCTATTTGAAGAGTCTACCTTGTCTAGAAATCGAATCACTTCTAATCCTAAATTTCCTGTTGCTCCAGTAATCAGTATGCTACTCATTTGTAGTGTCTTTTTTAGTCTGGGGACGCCTCCTGATCGCCCACGGACTTGCTTTTTATTTTGATGTGTTTTGGTGAATTTTAAAATCCACAGTTAATAAAACGGTGATTACAAATCAGCGTTAGCCCTGCAAAATTAAGACATATTCGGAGAAACAAGGAAAAACATACGGCATTCAAATTCACACAGAACCGGTATCTGGTATAGACGCCCAAGTTGAACATCATGATTGGGCATCACAACAAATTCGCTCAATTTAACGAAAGGGAAATAGGTTGGAATTTCATCCGAATATATGGGTATTAATTTGTTGATTATTTGAGCATTCGGATGGAACTCACATGCAATGAAGTTCTCAATTCGAACAATATTTTCATCTATTTGAATTTTAAACCACATAGGCACATAGAAAACATAGTTTTTATTTTCTATGTGTCTATGTGGTTATTTTTAATCTGTTTATAATCTGTTTTTTATTTACCACATAGCCTGTTTCGATTTATCGGGATGATTTTCATCTTCTTTTTTTGCTGCCTCCATTGAAATTAATTCAGCGGCATGTTCGCTTCAGGTTTCCCATTTTTCCAACTGATTTTCACATTCGAGAGAAACCAGGTTTTCCCGTTGTCGTTATTTCCCTGAAAGAACAAGTAATCGTCACCTTTGGGATTGGCAAAAATGTGTGGATGGCCCGACTCACTTGAATTCCATTCGCCGGGCTTTCCATTGGCTAGAAAAGGCTGGTCAAACAGTCGCGTCCAATTGACTCCGTCGGAACTTTTAGCGACACCAATTTGTTGCGGAGCATTGTTATAGGCTCCGGCATAAAACATGATAAGTTCTCCATTTTTATTGATGATGGATGCGCCTTCAATGCAATCGCGTTCCCACGGTAATTCAGGTTTTAGCATGGGTGCATCTTTCGAGAGGTTCGTCCAGTCTTGCTTATCGAAATTGGTTTTTCCCGAAGCAACGGCAACTCCCTGCAATTGTATTTTATAGTTCGGATCGCGCGTGGCGTAATAAAGATAGTACTTGCCTTTAAAGGGAATAACTTCTGCATCAATTGCACGGCCACAATTCCAATCGCCGTCGGGACTAAAAATCGGGTTGGTTTTGTTTCGGGTAAAGCTGATACCGTCGCTTGACCAGGCATGGCAAATAGCATCCTTGGTTCCATTTCCGTAGGTTTGGTAAAACAGGTGCACCTTATTTTTTACCACAAGCGCACATGGCGCACAAAAACCTTTGGCTTCATAAGTAGCCTGGGCATCGGCATTCACTTCGCCCATCCGGGTCCAGTTCACGAGGTCTTTGCTTTCGGCAATTCCAACTCCCCAGCCATGCACGACTCCCGCCTGATCGGTGTAACCCGGAACCGAATAATACATCAGGAAACGGCCTTTAAAACGGATCACATGGGGATCTTTGGAAAAAGGAACGCCTTTGCGGGAAGTATCGCCGAACATCATTTTTGGGGTCTGTGCTTCCGAAGAAATTATTTCTGTAACGAGGAGTAACAAAAGGATAATGAGTTTTTTCATACGTTGGTGTATTTAGTTATCTATTTAAGGTTCTTTGCCATATTGTGTTTTAATTTATTCTCTCATTATCCTTACCTCTGTAACAGGTGGAACCATGCCGTCATCTTTTGCCTGAAACCGAATTCTAACAACCTCTTTTCCCTTGGTCATATCAACCGGAATTGGATAGCTTTTATCCACAAAGCGGTTGCCCATCCAGTGTATTATTTCAGTAGTCAGGTATTTTCCGTCTACATAAATTGAGAAAGAACGTGAACCAACATTGCCATAGAACGATGCCATTAACAATTGACCTTCGTCGGGTTTGACTGACATATTAAATTCAATCCATCCGTTTGCACTTGTCTCCCTGATTTTTTTACCCAGTCGCTCTCCGATTATTGCTTTTTCTCCGTCAAACTGATGATCTCTTTCAGGCTGCATTTCGCCAAATCGCATGTGGTCGATTGTACTTTTAGCCAGATATTGATCCTTGTCTTTTTTTAGTAACCAATCATCCTTTGAACTTTTCCATTCATCAGGTGTAAACGATTCGAAATAAACAGCTTGCACACCCTGATTCTCAAAGTAAGGCATCAACTCCAAAACTCCGGCATCACCACTATTATTCAATTGAAACCGCAGTGGATTTTTTGAAATCTGAACAACCTGTTTACCTGGTTCACCATTACTGACCAACACTTCACGATCGCCTGTCTTCAGGCTGGCCGACAAAACAATAGGTCCATACAGAAAGGCTTTAAGTTTGCTGTTGCCCGGAATTTCTTTGGTTGTAATGGGCATTGAAAACGAATAATCAATGCGATCACCGTTTTTCCATTTATGATCGATTACCAGATAATTTCCGGGTTTAACGTCGTATTGCATAGCTTTCCCATTCAGTGAAACCAAATAATCGGATGATGTCCAGGTCGGTACCCGAAGACGAATTGCAAATTTCTGTGGTTTATCCAACTTCAGGATAAAACTTGTTTTACCCTCTTCAGGAAACGAAGTAGTTTGGGTTAATTTTAGATTTCTTTCAGCCCAGTTTAGTTCACTACCGATAAAAAGATTTATAATCAAATCGTTATCTGAAGTTTTAAAATATACGGCCTCTCCATATTTACTATGATTTTCTAATCCACTACCCACACAACACCAAAACGAATCAAACTTTGAGCTAAATCCTTTGTTGTCACTCTTTTTTGATTTGGTCATTAAAGGCGAAAAGTAAAGCACCATGCCGGTTTCAGGGTTTTGCGAAGCGTAAATGTGATTGAATAGCGTGGTTTCATAAAAGTCAGCCAGCTCAACCGATGGATTATTCATAAACAGCATTTTATCAAGCTTCAACATGTTATAGCTATTACAAGTTTCACAAGTGCTGGCTGTGATGCGGTTTTCAAGATGCCCTGGTTCACCAAAATATTCGTCAGAACTGTTGCCCCCGATACAGTAGGTGTGCTGATGAGTAACCTGATCAAAAAAGTAGGAAGCAGTTCTGAAGCTTTTGTCATTTCCGGTCAGCAAGTATTGTTTGGCTGTCCCCACCACCTTCGGAATTTGCGTATTGGCATGTTTCCCAACCAATTCATCCCGTCCCTCAGCCAATGGATCTAATATCACTTTATGATTGAAGCGGAATGAAAGTTCGAGGAATTTTTGATCCCCGGTAATCGCATAAACATCAGCCAGAACTTCATTCATTCCGCCGTGTTCACAAAGTAAAATCTGCTGAATTTGTTCGTCGGTCAATGGTCTATGCAATTTGTAAAACCATTCGGCCAAATCCAACAAAACCGATTTTGCTTCTTCAGTTTGAGTCAAGTTGGTTGCATCAATCAGTCCGGCAAATAGTTTATGCAAATTGTAATAAGGAACCCACGAACCATTCAGGTCAAACCCGGAGGATTTGATTTCACCCTTGGCAATCTGTTCCATAATCTGATTGGCATTCGGAAATCCAGCTGTAAATCCATTCCCATTGGCTTTCTGACACATCGACAACTCTGAACAAATATAGATTACCCGTTCTTTGTAAAGCTTATTTTCTGTCGAAGCGTACATCAACGAAAGGGCCGAAAGGTAATGGCCAAGCGAATGCCCCGATAATCCTCCGGATTCCCACCCCCCGTATTTAGGACCTTTGGGTTTTAATCCGGCTTCAGTCCTGTAGCCATTTAGTAAACGGTCAGGATCTATTTCCTGAAGCCACTTTTCGTTTAACTGTTGAGCTTTTTTTAATGGTCCATCCGTTAAGCGAACATCATGCAAAGAAAAAGGTATCGCTTTTAAGTTTACTTCTACTGGCTGGCCGCTCATCGAAATATGAACAACTAGAAACAGCAAGACAAGACTAAATTTCAATAGTTTCATATACATTCTGAAAAAAAAATCAATTTTATCGTCCAATCAACCAATATATAAAAGCACTAGCCTTCTCCCTGCTGATCACTATTTTTTCAGGAGTTTTTATAGTCAGATGCACAACCAATTGGTTGTTAAAATAGAGTTCTGCATTTTTCACATATCTTTTCCGGATAATAAACTGACGGTTGACGTGGAAAAACAGTTCAGACAATATCATTTAATCATTCCAGACTCGAATGGTATTACTGTTTCAATATCTTATGCACTCCAATAGCATTCTCTCCTGAAACTTTAACCAGATACATACCCGTTTTCAAATCATCGCCAAACCGAATCGTTTGCTGATCGGGCAAAATGTTATTCAGAAGTGAACCGTTGAGATTATATACCTGAACCAATTCGATCTTTGATTTGCCCGCCTGCAACGTAATTGCAGATGTGAACGGATTAGGGAACAATACCACTTCGGCGCTTTGAATGTGTGTTTGAATGGCAGTTGGAATGGGTGCATCCATGTATGGAATACCCATTCCGGCAGTGCTTCTGTAAACCCGACCGTAAATATTGCGGTCGGCCTCAATCATTCCGGCATTGGCCAGTGCCCCATGTTGGTGCTGATTATCGTCAGCCCGAACCCAGGTCTTGCCCCAGTCTGTTGACCGGTAAACTCCAATCACATCCGTGCTTTTCGACCGGCCATAAATGAAAATAGTTGGAACATCGGTGCCCGGCATTTCCTTGCCAACAGTAACAACTTCAGCCAAATTCACCGAAACAGTTTGAAACGATTTTCCTGAATCGGAAGAATATTTGATTCCACCACCTCCCATTGCAATCCAGATGTGTCCTTCTTTTCCATGCCAGGTAGCAATCCGGGCATTTCCGTTTGTCCCGGCAAAACCAGCCTTCAGGAAACTGATTCCTCCGTCATCACTCACATACAAGTAGCCTTCAGATCGGTTATAAGCGTAAAATTTCAGTGGATTTACAGGATCAGCCATCGGGATAAAACTAAAATTAACTCCGGTACAAGCCGTCCAGTTTACGCCTTTGTTATTGGTGTACCAGCATTTTTCCAGACTGTTCAAAGTCGATTTCCAGATGATGGTTTTTCCATCAGCAGAAACTGCCACTTTCCCTTTGGTCATGGCATCCGGAGTAGCAGGCAGCTTAGTCCATGTAACAGCGTTGTTCTCGCTTAAATACAAATCGGTAGCAACGCGGGCAATGGTGGTTGGTTTCAAGCCGGCAAATGCAAACCCAGACGATTGATTGATTTGAGACTGGGGAGCCTGATTTATGTCGGTATGCACAAAGCCGCCCTGATCGCCGACTGCCGAAATCAGAGGTCCACCCGGAATACTGATCAGGTCGAGCAACACCGTTTCTTCCAAACCTTTAGACATAAAATTCCAAACTGGTTTTGTGGCTGCAATATTTTCGGTTGCAAAAACACCATTGCCCGATACCACGAAAACCCAGCCCGGTTTCTGAGGATTAAAAGTTACACAGCCAGCCCAGTGTACAGCACCACGAATCCATGAATTACCATTGCTATTCATTGTTCCATTGTTTTTATGCACTTTCTCTTTCCAGGTTTTACCGCCATCTTCGCTGTAAAAAATGGCATCGCCCCAACCCCACTGCTGTTCGTTATTCCACCAACTATATGTTGACGCCACAATTTTTGCCGGAGAATTTTTATCCACATCAATGCCACTATACCCGCGGTTTGTAACCATTCCAGGCGTGCAATCAGTCCAGGTTCCATCATCAATCAGATACTTCTTAACAGCTCCGGCAGTTCCTGCATAAGTTACATACAAATACCGGTCGGCTGAAATGACGCAGCGCTGTGGCTTTCCGGCAGAATGGCCACCAATTGGATTCCAGGTTAATCCGCCGTCTTTACTGACGTACAAATTATTCGCACCCTCGCGAAATACACCGACATAAATGGTTTGTGAGGCATTTCCTTTGGTTCCTGTAGACGGATCGAAAACGACAAAACTGATGCTGGCATCGGTAACATTTAAGGCGCTAACTTTTTGCCAACTGACACCCGAATCGGTACTTTTAAATAAGCCATTGTTGTAACGGGTGCCGCAAAAAAGAATATTTCCTAGATTGGGATCAACGGCGAGAGATTCACCTTTCTGCCGGTCGGGGCCATTTCCATGAGCTTTAAACTGATTGGTTACATCGGTAACTTTCCAGGTTTCGCCATAATCGTCGGAACGCAAAATGGCAGACTTACCGCCATCCCAATAGGAAGTTCCGGCCAGCACATAAACTTTGTTGGGCGATTGCGGATCAATGGCCAATGCTTCGGCTCCCAAATACGAGGTCTGGTTGTTGGCCACCCAGCCAAACAAAGGTTTCCAGCTCGATGAGGCTTCCTGCCAGCGAAAGATTCCGCCCACATCGGTTTTGGCGTAAAAAAGATCTTTCTCAGCCGGACATCCAACAACCGAAGTTACGTACCCTCCGCCGCCAATGGTCACATAGCCGAAACTTTGAGCATTGGTCAGGAATGGAATATACAACAGGCAGGATAAAATAATCAGGTAATAAATCGGGTTCTTCATAGGATATCAATATTCATTCCGAATGGTGGCATAAACCCCATAAGAAGTTTTGGTTATTTGGTAAAATGGAACAAGCTTGTAGTCTGTTCCGTTGTTTTTCAGGTTAAAAGAAAATTCGTTTGGCTGTTTACTAATTGAGTGCAGAATTTCTTCGGAATTTCCTTTCAAAATCAACTCCTTGTCGGTTTCAAAAGCCAGTAAAACAGGACCGTAAAACAAGACAATTACATTTTCATTGTCGGGCATGGATTTCAGGTGAAATTGGTAGTCGAACTGAAGCTCAACCGTGTCGCCCTCTTTCCAAATCCGGTCGATGGTTACAAATGAAGCCGGTTTGATTTTGGTTTTCATTGGTTGCCCGTTCACTAAAACCAGCGTTTGTGCATTCGCCCAGGATGGAATTAGAAGCTTCAATGCAAATGGCGTTGGCTTTTCGGCTGAAATTTTAATTTGGGTTTTGGGCTCTTCAGGAAAATCAGTAGTTTGTTCGAGCTTAATCCCTTTCTCTTTCCAGTTTACTTCTGAAGGAATGAACAGATTGACCCATAAGTTATTCTGATTGTGAAAATAAATGTTCGAATTCAGGTGGGCAAAAGCCTCGATGCCGGAACCGTTGCAGCATTTATAATCATTTTCTTTCAGGTAGTTTTTTGTCCGTGGCGAACCCAATGGAAGGTGATAAACCACTGCTCCATTTTCCTTGTTTTGTATTGGCAGCACCGCATTGTAAAAGGTGTTCAGATAAGCATCGGCATATTCAGGGTCAGCTGTCCAGCAAAAAAGGTTGGCCGTTAATTTCTGGGTATTGTGCGTTACACACGATTCTGCAATTTCGCCAGAGAGTGTGGCACTTAAATGGTCTGCATGTCCCCAATGCTCGGCAATGCGTGAGGTTGGCGTAGTTGAAATTGGTCGTGGGCCACTGCTCGAACCGTTCACATAAGCATGATGATGGACAAGCATGTCCCAAAAGTTTTCGGTGGCCTTCCGGTAATCCGTTTCATGCGTATTTTCAAATCGTCGGGCATAACCATGCACCAACACAATATGGGTGTTCGAATGCAATCCCGATAAAATATTTTTTCCATCTGCAAGCGGCTGGCTGAACCATTTCCGGTCGAAAACAGTGGCCAGCTTCAGGTGTTTCGTATCTTTGGAAACCGCAAACAGGTTGTGCAAAACTTCGTTCATTCCACCGGCTTCATTGGTCGGATTGGCTTCTGCCGAATACAGAATTTTTTCAATTTCGGCCTCCGGAAGTTTTGACATGCGGCCCTCCACATAATCAGTCATGTTCAGCAAAATCCGATACGCATTTTTGTTTCCGGTGAGCGTGTAAACATCGAGCAAACCCTGCATAATCTTGTGAAAAGTGTAGTAAGGCGCCCATACTCCACCATACTTTTTCTCCAATGTTTCGAACTCCGATTCAGGAAATGCGCTTAAATACTTGCCTCCCATTTTTTGCTGGCACACGGCCAATTCATCAATCATATAACTGATGTTTTTGCTCAATAAAGCGTCTCCGTCTTTCGCAATCAGTGTGGCGCAAGCCGAAAGGTAATGCCCTACAAAATGGCCACGCAAACCGCATTCCGGACTCTCCCACCCTTCCAGTGGTTTTGCTGAAGACGGCAACCCGGCATTCACCCTGAAATTATGCAACAAACGCTCCGGATCAAGCTGATGCAGGTAGTTTGTGTTTAAAGCTTCACGCTGTTTGATCCATGATGGATTCAACACGACCTCCGATGGAGAAAAAGGTAAAACTTTTATCGCCCCGGAGATAGTTTTGAAAATTTGATTTTCCGGAACTTCAGGATTTTGTGCGAAGTTTTGAGCTGAATTTAAAATTACCAATACCGTCAGGATGCAAATAATCAGGTTGGTTTGTTTCATGGTTTATTTAATTATCAATTTTCCAGTCTTTGGCAAAATTTGGTTGGCATACTTGATTTATTTAGCCTGAATTAAAAAAGTATATTGGTATTTCCCTGGTTTAAGCTGATATTGTTCCAGTACGGGCAGTCCCCACGAATTATCGCCACCCACACCCATCTGGGCACAGTCGATGTTTACAAAGGTATTTAGTCCGGACGTCAATTCAAAATCGTGTGTAGCCGATTTCAACGTTTGTTGTGTATAAGGCCAGGCACTCGCAGAGAAGGAACTACCTTTTTCAGCAGTAAACTGAACCTGTTGCATCTTATCATTGCTAAACCGAATCCAGCGGACATCGCAACGGTTGGCATTTTCCTGCGGTCGGATGTATGGTGTTGCAAACTTCTCAACAGTTGACTGGTAAATTCCAACCGCAGCGCCCGTTTTGCGGTCGAGGTAGTTTTCATGTGGCCCTCGTCCATACCAATCAATTTGCTGAAGGTTTCTGTTCAGTTCGAACTGAAGCCCGACGCGAGGTACACGAGGTGCTTTCTCCGGAATATCCATTTTAAAACCGATCCGGATGCTCCCATCTGGGTAAATCGTTTGCAGGATTTCGGCTGTCGAATTTGTATTTGCAAAAACATAACTGCTTTTCAAAACGATCTCATTTTCGCTATCAGCCTCCACCGTCAAGGCTTTCAACTGATATTGACTGGCTTCGTTTTCCCAGGCTTTCATTTTTTGATTCACTTTCCAGCCGATGTCATTGTCGGTCATTGCCCGCCAGAAATTAAACCGCACTTTATTCTGAATAACGGGTTTTCCATCGAACAGATATTCCGAAATCAATCCGGTCGATTTGTCGATTTTAAGAGCGAAATTTCTCCCTTTGATCAGGATAAAATCAGTAGTTTCAATTTTCTCAGGTCTGGGAAACGACTGATTTGAAAGCTCAGCATCATTCTTGGGTGTGTCAGTCAGCCGGAACTGTTCCCAGGCAAATACATGACCTTTCTTTGCCCAGATGCGATCTTCTTTCAACGAAAGGGCAAGGGTTAAAAAACATTCTTTCGACGAATCGAAAGCTATATTTTCAGGCAAAGTAATTTGATTTTGGCTGAGCGGAGCAATGTCTGCTGCATTCAGGAATCCGGACGAAACCGGATGCCCGTCAGCAATGAGTTTGTAACTCAAATCGTATTCATTCAGGTTGGTAACCATTTGCCGGTTGGTAAGCTCAATCACGATTGGATTTTTGCTGATGAGCTTGAATGAAACCGGCTGATGTACCTTTTGCATCTCATAATAATGCGGATGGGGAATTCGGTCAGACCCAATCAATCCGTTGATTGAAAAGTTTTTATCGTTGGGGAATTCGCCAAAATCACCACCATACACAAAACCATCTGACGGATTTTTCTGATTTTTATAAAGCGACTGATCCACCCAGTCCCAGGTGAAACCACCGGCAAGTATGTCGTTCTGGTAAAAAAGGTCCCAGTAATCGTTGAAATTCCCGAGACTGTTTCCCATCGAATGGCAATATTCGTTCAGCAGAAATGGCTTCCCCGAGGGGTATTTGCCGTGTTGTTCCTCGTTGGTCGATTCACCGCGTTCACCTTTCCGCGTCGCTTTGCCTTGTAAATGTTGTTTAATCCATTCGATCGTTGGATAGGTTTGGCTATCCATGTCAGCAGCCGCATTCATATCAGCATATTGAATCAGACGCGTTTCCGGATCACTGGCATGGGTTGCCTTGCGCATTTCGAGGAACGCATTTCCATATCCGGCTTCGTTCCCGAGCGACCACATCAGCACACAAGGGAATTGCCTGTCGCGGATAACCATCCGTTTCATGCGGTCAACACAGGCAGCAGTCCATTCAGGCTGATCACCCGGAAGCACCCGCTTGTGGTAGCTCAGTCCGTGCGATTCCACATTGGCTTCGTCCATCACCATCATGCCGTATTGGTCGCACAGTTCGTACCACCTCGGATCAGTTGGATAATGCGCATTTCGTACAAAATTGACATTGGCCTGCTTCATCAGTTCCAGATCGCGGATCATTTCTTCGCGCGAAACAGTCCAACCCTGATCGGGCGAAAACTCGTGCCGGTTGACACCCCTGACTTTGAATTTTTGGCCATTCAGCAGCATCGTATTCCCGACAACTTCTATTTTGCGGAAAGCTACCGGTAATTTATAAGCTTCCACCACCCTGCTTTTCTGCTTCAGTTCCACCAAAACGGTGTATTGAAGCGGTTTTTCGTCGTACCACAAATGCACCTGGCCCAAATCCATCTCCGGAAGAGTGATTTCTCCGCCAAATCCGGGAGCAAAAGTTTCGATCGGAAATATTTTTTTTCTTCCCACTTTTTCGCCGGAAGGGGCAGTTAAAGAAACCTCCATCGAAAATCCCGATTCAGCTTTTCCGGAGAAATTGGCCGAAGTATAATGCAAAGCAATGCTTCCCTGCTTCTTTTCCAGATTCAGAAGTGGCTGGGCATAAACATCCCAAAGCGTTGCCTGGGGAACTGCCCGGATAAAAACATCGCGAAAAATGCCACTGAAGCGCCAGTAGTCCTGATCTTCAAGATAAGAACCATCGCAATATTTATAGGTTTCGATGGCCAGAAAATTCTCTCCGGGCACCAAAAAATCTGTCAGGTTAAATTCTGCCGGAAGGCGCGAATCCTGCGAATATCCCACTTTTTTTCCGTTCACCCACACGAAAGTTCCGGAGCTGGAACCTGCCAGATGAAGGATGATCCGTTTGCCTTTCCAGTTTTCGGGAACGGTAAAATTCCGGCAATACGAACCAACCGGATTGCGCTGTGCAAAAGTGGTGTACTTCGGATCAGGTTCGTCCATTACAAAAGGCGGATTGACTTTGAACGGATAGGTTGAATTGGTATAGAGCGGAGTACCAAATCCCTGCCGTTCGATGGTTGAAGGTACATCGATAGTCGCCCAGCCCTGACGAACATATTCAGGTCTGTAAAACTCCACCGGTCGCGACTGTGGGTCGGGAGACCAGTGAAAATTCCATTCTCCGTTGAGCGATTTTACCCAGACGGAATGATCGTAATCCGATTTTTTGGCTTCGTCCAAACTGGGCGAAGGCCAGAACGCTGTCCGCGCCGGAAGCTTATTAATCCCGATCACGTTCGCATCCTGAATTTCAGAAGGTGTCTGAGAAAAGCTGAACCCAGCGGCGAACCCAAATAAAATCAAAAAAATGTACTTCATCTAACGGCAAGTGTTGGTTTAGAAACAGGTCATGAGTTATTCGTATTTCAGCCAGGCTGTTGCCCCACAATCTTTATCAGTCGCGAACCGTATCCAGCGCGATTGGAAGCTTTCGGGGAAGAAATAGTCAAAATTATCACCAGGTTTAACGGTAAATGTTTGGTAAATCATCCACGGGCCGTGTCCAATTGGTTCCACCTCAATGGCGAAAGTTACCACTTCTTTCGAATTGTGCGATAGTTTCAAGCTGCGTTGGTCGTAAATGCCAATCAGGTTGGGTTGTTTCATGGTTCAGTTAGCTAATATATTATTCGGCGCGGAACAAAATCAACTCATTCACCGCCGGAGCTTCTTTTTCATTTCCAATCACCAGTTTGAACTTTTGAGCTGTTATCGGTGCGAAGCTTTTGGTCAGCCCTGTTCCATCGGTTTCAGTAGTTAAAACAGATTTCCATTCGTTGCCTTTCTGGTAGAACAATTCATGTTTTTGACGAATTCCGCTCCACGGATGCCAGGGTTCAACCACCGACAAACATTGAATAGCTGCAGGGTTTCCCAGATCAATTTCGAGTGTACCCGATTTTTCGCCTTTGGCAGCCTGCCATTTGTTTTTTGGATCGCCATCGGTTGCAAAGCCAGTCTGGCTGCCTTCGCCTGTTGAACTTGCACTCACTTTTGCGCCCTGCGAAGGAATAGCTTGAACGGTTGGTTTTCCTTCGAACTCAACGGCAACAACCGATGCAATTTTATCGGGCGCATAAGAAGGAAGTTGAATCGTTGAGTTTTCTTTTCCGGATGTGACTTTCAGATTGGTTTTGGCATCGGCCAGCAAATAAGCTTTGGTAATTGTATTGGAAAAAGGCACGGCCAGTTTGCCGTCTTTGGGCCAATCGAACACGTGCAAATACAATTTCTGGCCTTTCCGGGTTGCACGCCCCCACGAAAGATATGGGAAAGGACTGGCCTGTGTTCCATAAATGGCTTCGCCGTTCAGTTTCAGCCAGTCGCCCATTTCACGCAGGTTTTGCTGACACACTTCAGGAATAATTCCATATTGATTCGGGCCTACGTTCAGCAGAAAGTTTCCGCCTTTACTTACAATGTCAATCAGCTTTTGCAGCAAATCGGTGGTGCTTTTCCAACGGTCGTCGTAGGCATTGTAGCCCCAATGACCGTTCATGGTCATGCAAACTTCCCAGTTGCGGCCAGGGAATCCGGTTGCCGGGACAAACTGTTCCGGAGTTTCCAAATCACCACCCATATCGGCACCCAAACGATTGTTTGTAATCAGATTGGGATAAGCTTTGGTCAGGTTAGCCAATTTAATGGTCATTTCTTTGGTCATGTTGGTTGGGGTATCCCACCAAAGCACAGCCACATCGCCATAATTGGATAGAATTTCCTTTACCTGCGGAACTGCAATTTCATCGATGTACTTATTCATATCACCTTTGTGTGTTTCGTCCCATTCCACATTACCGGAAACAGCTCCACCCGGATGATACCAGTCCTGCGCCTGCGAATAATAGAAACCGAGTTTCATGCCCTGTTTACGGCAGGCATCAGCCAATTCTTTCAGAATGTCGCGCTTGAAAGGAGTGGCATCCACAATGTTGTAAGGATCGGCTTTTGACCCAAACATAGCAAAACCGTCATGGTGTTTCGAGGTGATTACAATGTATTTTTGACCGGCATCTTTGGCCAGTTTCACCCATTCGTCAGCATTAAACTGAGTTGGATTAAACTTTTGTGCCAAGGCCGAATATTCAGCCCTTGGAATTTTTGCTGTGTGCATGATCCATTCGCCATACGTGGTTTTGTCGCCCCATTTTCCGGAAGGTACGGAGTAAATTCCCCAGTGGATAAACATGCCGAATTTGGCATCTTTCCACCATTGCATTTTCGGATCATTTTGCTTTGAAGCGGCCGAGCCATCGCCGTTTTGCGCCATTGCTGCTGTAACAAATAAGGCGGCAAGGCAAATCAGAAGTAGTTTTTTCATTGGTTTAGTTTTAGTCTTTGGGTAAATATAGTGTTAGAAATATCTGTTTGAATTCCAATTCAAACGATTAATTACCGGAAACGTTTTCGGAAATGATTTCATTTTCGGAAACGTTTCCATAAAAGTAGGTTATTTTAATCGAGATGAAAAACTTCTTCCATATTGGCCCACCACTCTCCTTCTGAGCGATTATCAACAGGTCGCTGCATCGGCATCATAATATCCCACCATTCCTGGGTTTTGGGGTCGGCAGCCATTTTCGCCATATCGCCTGTAAAATCGTCACCGGTATATTCGAAGTAGGCAAACAACAGACTATCTCTGTGAAAGATCGAATAGTTGGAGATATTACAGGCTGTAATCATTTCTAAAATTTCAGGCCAGACTGCTGCATGATAAGCTTTATACTTCTCGAAATTCTGTGGATCAACTCCTATGATTTGTCCGAATCGTTTCATCTTGCTAAATTTACAATTTACTGATTTACTATTTACTATTCAATCATATCATCAGTTACTACAACAACACTACCTCATAAATACCGGGAGTCTGGCTGAATTCTTTCAGTACAAGACGTACCTTTTGAGCAGTGGTTTTCGGAAGTTTAATAACCGCTTTGCTCCCTATGGTTTTACCTTTCGCCAGGGTTTTCCATTTGTTGCCAACCAGGGCCTGAATTTCAAAAGCTTTAACAGCCATTCCTCTTTCGTAAAGAATTGCCTGAGATATTTTTTCAGGTTTAAGTAAATCAATTTCAACCCAAGGCTTTAAATCTTTTGCTTCCGGTTCCCAGAATGAACCAGACCAATCGCCATTGGTAACTGCACTTAATTCAACCCACTGATGATTTCCCCAGTGACCTTTAAGATTCGAAGAAGCAGTCAGTGGCTTCATATAGGAAAGTGAATTTGAACTTATTTCAAGTGGCTCAATGTTCATCACGTTGCCTGAAAATTCAAGTTCGATGATGGTATTGACGGGCTGCAATTCCTCTCCGGAAAATTCGATGGTGTAAGCTTTATCCAGCTTCGTCAACTTTACTTTTCCACCATGAGCCAGTCTGCAACTATTGATTTCCATTCCCAGATCAGGAATTGTAATTTTTGGAGTTGTTCCAATCCATTTCAGGATATGCAGATAAATAGAATTATCTTTCCGGGTGCTTACACCCCAGTCAGCAGGTTTGAACGGGCCACCACGGGTTTCGTAAATGGTGTATCCATACTTCTGAAGCCATTGCCCCATCTCTTTCAGTCTTTCAATCTGAAGCGGTTCAATTCGTCCGTCAGCCATGGGACCAACATTAAACAACAGGTTGCCATCGCCTCCGGCTGAGCGTACCAAAGTCTGTAAACACTGCTCCAGTGATTTCACTTTGTCATTGGGCTTCCATGCCCACTGGTCGGCAATGGTCATGCAGGTTTCCCACGGATGGGTGTTCTGAAATCCGCCAACACGCTGTTCCGGAGTATCAAAATCACCTTTCGCACCGGTTCTGTTGTTGATGATTATATCTGGCTGAATCTGATGCGCAAAGTCAATTACTCCTTGTCCGCGGACGGCATCAAATTTCTGGGGAACATCAAACCAAAGGACGTAAAGCGGCCCGTAGTTAAGCAGAAGTTCAGCGACCTGCTTTTTCAGGTAGGTTGTATAGGCTTCCAGATCGCTTTTTTCGCGGGTTACACTGCCACCCGGACTTGTCAGCGGAAAATCGGGATGATGCCAATCACAGGTTGAATAATAGGTGCCGAATTGAATGCCCTGCTTTTTACAAGTTTCGGCCAACTCTTTCACCACATCGCGTTTGAGTGGAGAGTTCATGATGTTGTATTCAGTCTGGCGGGTATTCCAGAGACAAAAACCATCATGGTGCTTGGTCGTCAGGATAATGTATTTCATACCGGCAGCTTTGGCTACGCTTACCCAATCATCGGCATTAAAATTTTTGGCATCGAACTGTTTATACAAATTGTCGTATTCCTCCACCGGAATTTCCCGGCCACGCGACCAGCCTATTTCTGTACCTTTTAGCGTTACCGGTCCCCAATGAATAAACATCCCGAATCGGGCGTCTTTCCACTCTTCAATCTTCTTTTCGTTGCCAATCGGTTTCTTTTCTGCAACAGCCTTTTGCGAAAATGATTTTGTTGACCAACCTGACAGCAAAAGGAAAATCAACACAACGATACTTATATTCTTCTTCATCTCGTTTTTTGTTTAGGTTATTACTGATTTAGTTTAGATTATTGGCAAACAATTGGAATTCCTTTATCCCGGAAAAACCTTGTTTATCCAGAATGACAATCCTGAATTTCCGTGCAGTTACAGGAGTAATATTTTGTTTCCACTCTCCCATTTTTGTCCCGCTGGCAATGGTGAGCCATTTACCACCTTTTTCAGCCTGAATTTCAAAACCTTTAATTTCTGAATTCAGGAAAATATGTTCGCTTACTGAAATACTTTTAACGGTTTGAGGTTTGCCCATATCAGCTTCCAGCCAGCCAGTATTTTCGAAAAGAGCCTTGACTTCTTCGCTCCGGTAATTCAACAATTTCCCATACCACAAATCAAAATCGGCATCCGCTTTTCTTCCGGGTTTCCAGTGAGTTTTTGGATTATCGTCGAATGCTGCTTTTGGATCGTGTAAAAACTGACCAATAGAACCGGATGCACTTGACTTGCAATTGTATGCCAATGATCCTGAAGTAGAAAACGGATAAATCAAAGCCAGTTCTTTCAATGACTTGTTGGTCGTTATCGTGATTAATGTGGAGATTTTTTCCCGATCAGCTTGTGGAATAATCAGCTTTAAGCTCTCCTTATTCTGAATAAATCGAACATCTTTCCCGCTGACCAGATTGGCTTTTTGAATTTTTGCAGGCAATGCCGGCAATGTCAAAGTATCGCCTTTCATGGCCAGAATATTCAGGTACATGGTTTTTCCGGAGAAAGTACACAGGTAATCGTTGGTTGGAGTATAAGGACCACCTTTGGTATTGTAAACAGATTTTCCATGCAGTTTCAGCCATCCGCCCAACTCCATTAACCGTTCCTGAAAGACTGCCGGAATCTGGCCTAAACTATCGGGACCAACATTCAGCAGTAAATTGCCATTGCCACCTACGCAACGCAACAAAGTGGTGGCCGCTTCGCTTATTGGACGCGGTGTATCTTTGGGTCTCCACGCCCACTGATGCCCCAGATTGGTGCAGGTTTCCCATGGAATTGCACCATAACCGGCCACAAAACCTTCAGGAGTAGCATAATCACCGTATGGACCAACAAAAGCATGAGATTCGTCGGTATGAAAAACATCCAGCCGGTTGTTTACAATGATTCCGGGCTGCAGTTTCTTTGCCAGTTCATATATTTCCTTAGGTTTTACCGGGCTTGGCGAACCTTCATAATCAATCCATAGTATGCCGATTTTTCCATAATTAGTCAACAATTCACGAACTTGCTCCAGTACGCGTTTGGCAAATACATCATTGGTTTTTGGGTTACGGCAATCCGGATCTTTCCAGTCGGCAGGCGAAAAATACCAGCAAATGGGCATTTCCGCTTTATGGGCAGCATCGGCCAGTTCTTTGCAAACATCACGTCCAAAAGGCGTTTTCATGATGTTGTAACTGGTTGTTTTGGTATTCCATTCGCAAAAACCATCGTGGTGTTTGGCGGTAAAAACAATGTATTTCATTCCGGCTTTTTGAGCCAAAGCCACCCATTCTTCAGGATTAAATTTTACAGGATTGAAACCTTTGTAGAGCGAATCGTATTTGGCTTTTCCATAACCTTCGCGAGTCCAGCTGATTTCGCCGCCAAAACGGGTAACCGGCCCCCAGTGGATGAACATACCGAAGCGGGCATCCTGCCACCATTTCAGATAGTCAGTATTTGTTTGCCTGTTTTGGCCTGAAACACCTGAAATGATGAAAAGAAAAAGCAAAAGTGAAATTATTTTTTTCATGTGTTTATAATTTGTTTTTTATTTGCCACATGGAACTCGCCAATAATCAGTCTCTTGTGTCCCGATTAATTGGGATGGCTCGTTTCATTCTATTCTATCTTTTATTGAATTCCTTTACCGCATCGTACATCGCAACAATATTTTCCGGAGGAACATCGGGCAGAATGTTGTGCACTGTATTGAATACAAATCCGCCACCCTTAGAGAAAATCTCCAAACGTTCGAAAACCTGATCGCGAATCTGCTGAGGTGTACCCACATTCAAGGTTCCAACTGTCTCGATTCCTCCTCCCCAGAAGGTACAATCCTGCCCAAATTCCTTTTTCAGGAAGTCGGGAGCCATGTTCCAGGAATTGGTCTGCACTGGGTTAAATATCTCGATACCAGCCTCAATCAAATCGGGCATGAGCAACGAAATGGAGCCACATGAATGGATATACGTGTGCATTTTACTGTGTGATTTCACATAGTCGCACAGCATTTTATGTCGCGGTTTAAACAAGGTTTTGTAGGTATCCACATCCATAAAAGGGCCGGAACTCATGCCCAGATCGTCGCCAAAACGGATAATATCGACAATATCGCCCACGGCATTACACACCTTTTCGAGCGTAGCCAAGTGGCGGATCATCAATTGATCGAGCAGTTTCTCCACATTGTCAGGATCGCACATCAGGTCCATCAGGAAATTGTCCATCCGGCGAAGAAAAGTTCCCCATTCAAACAGGTTGCAGCCACAAACCACCAGTAGCGCCTTGTCTGTGGTTTGCCTTAACTTTAGTGTATTTTCGCGAAGTTTTTGCCAGAAATCTGATTCTCCGGCATGATCCCAGGGGCTGTGTGCATCGCGTGCCCACATGATCCGACCCATTTCAGCATCCAGATTTTCGTACGAATCAGGGAAACCATCTACGTATGGAAAATAAGTCTGATCGAAGAAAGTTGCTCCGATTGGCATTCGGGAAAGCATGCGTTTGCCATCGCTGTCGTAAGTTTGATAAGACCCATCAGACATTCGGGTTGGCTGAAACCATTTGGGGTAAAAGGCGGCGCCCCCGTTGGCCATCGTCACCGGACTCCAATCCGAAGGCTGATCGTTAAACGTGCGACCAATATCCAGCACATCGACACCAAACAAATCCAACACCGACATATCGGGTTGAGCCAATTGCTGAACCACATCGTAAATCTGAACCGACAATTCGGGCCGGCCAATGTGTTTCACCAAATTGCCATAGGCAATAGCCGAAATTCCTGAACTTGGAGTAGCGCTTAAATCAATTGGAACACGGTCTGGTTCCTTGTGATTGATGGCCATCAAAATTCGTTCTCTTGAAGTCATATAAATTAGTTTAAAGTTTCAGATTAAAATTGTTGCGGGATGCGGGTTACGGGTTTAAAACAAACACGAAACCCGGAACACGTAACCCATTTATTCCTATCCGCTAATGCCAATCAGAAACGATGCTGTAATCAGCACCGCCAATCCTAACCATACCAGTCGTTTGATTTTAAATTCAATCCCTTTCCATTCGCCGCGGAAAAATCCCCATACTGTTGCGCAGACAATGGTAAGCGACATCAAAATTCCCCACGCTACAAAAGAAAATTCGCCCAGTTTGCTGGTTCCCATTCCGTAGAAAATATAGTTGATAAACCACAAAAAGCTGGCAAGAGCACACATGGAATAATTGGTTATCAGTGTTTTTGATTCGCCTCTGTAATAATCGCCCAACGAGTTGTTTTTGATACCCAGGTAGATACACCAGATCAGGGTCGAAAGCAGCGACCCAGCAAAAAAGAGCACAAACACAGGACATTTGGCAAACAGTTCGGGGGTGCCTGCTTTTACAGTCTCTTCGGCAATCATTCGGCCCTGTTCAAAACCAAGCGACATCGACGAACCGGTAACGCCTACAAACAATGCAGCGAAAAGTCCTTTGCGCAAATTGAAATCGGCGTTGGCTTTCACTCCTTTCAGGCTTTCGAGCTTGCGGCTTTTTAAAATACCTGCATAAGCAGTGATACCAATACCGATACACGAGATTACAAGTCCGGAAATAAGCAAAATACCGCCGTTTCCTTCAAACATCCTGCTCATCCGACCATCGATCATGGGTGGCAAAAGGGTTCCGATGACCATCATTAAACCCAGGGAAATGCAGAAGCCCAGAGCAACACCTAAGTAACGCAACGATAATCCAAATGTTAGGTTCGCCAGGCCATAAACCGCGCCCAGAATAAAAATAAGCCACAAGTTACCCGATGGAATTGTTTGGTATATGGCTATAAAATTGGGGGCAACAATCAGGCAAATAATCAATGGTACAACGAGATAGGCAAAAAAGCTAAAAGTTAGCCACGAATTTTCCCATTTCCATTTGGTTACTTTATCAAACGGAATGCTGAAACTGCCCGAGGAAAACGCGCCAATGGCGATAATCAAAATGCCAAGCAAAACACTTGCATTCATAAGCTTACTGGTTTAGATGATAGGTTTTTTTAGTCTTATTTTTGTATTCCGGTAAAATTGATTAGAATACTCATACAAACTTACCTAATCGGAATAACTATAACTTGAACATTTCAGGCAAATTATTGCACTATTACGAGATTTGAACCTGTCTGCTTTTTTCCTACATTTGAGAATTTTAGAGTTATACTATTCATTTAAAAGCCCATGTATTCTGAACAAATCAGCGAATCGCTAACCTTTCATCTCCGAAATACTGCATTTTTGAGCTTTAACTCCGATTCAGATTATCAGGATATCATCAGTCCTTTTACCCGGATATACCTGATTACGGAAGGAAATGGTTCGCTGATTATTGGAAATCAAAAAATACCTCTTGAAGCTGGGAATCTCTATTTGATTCCAAGTTTTACATCATGCACCTATAATTTTGGAGCCGGATTAACTCACTACTACATCCATCTCAGTATCGACCAGCCCAATGGCTTGAGCCCATACAGTCTCTATTCTATCATGAATAAAGTTGATGCGAATGAGCTCGACAGCAAATTGTTTCAACGACTGGTTCAAATCAATCCTGACCTACAACTTCCTCATCATCATCCAAATGTATATCAAACTAAATTGTGGCTGAATAAAAAGGTAGTTTACACATCTGCCGGTCATTATCTTGAAACGACTGGAATCATAAAACAGTTGTTTTCCCGTTTTCTGGAGCCTTGTAAAAGTCAGGTTATGACAAGTATATTAAAATACAACATTCAGCCAATCCTGCTCCACATCCAAAATAATTTGGGGCGCGACATTTGCGTTAACGAACTTGCCGACATGGCCTGCTTCTCGAAAGACCATTTTTCGAGGGTATTTAAATCAATTACCGGGATGGCTCCCTGCGATTACATTATCCGAAAACGGATTGAAAGAGCCCAATTTCTGCTCCTTACAACCGAAATGGGACAAAAGGAAATCATTGAGGAAACCGGATTCCGGAGCGCTTCCTACTTTTCGCGCATCTTCAAAAAAATCACCACTTATACTCCTGAAAAATACCGGAAACAAAGGGGGTAAAATGTAACTACAATTCAGCTTCCGACTCCGTTACCAATCGCACAGGCCCCACCAAACCTGCAGGTTTTAGCGGACTATCATTTCGGTAATAATACCAAATGGAGAAGGTTTTTCGGCCCTGCGAAGGACGAGGCTGGTTTTTGACAAACCATTCCGGATAAGCCAGCATGGCGCGACCCATTTTTTCGCCTCGGTCTTTGCCCCACTCGAAATCGGCAGGTTCCTGTTCATCGCCAATCAGGCGGTTGGCCCAGTTGGTTGTGACGAGAATTTCCAGATTATTTTCGCCTGCAACAAGCAGTTCGGTAATGTCTGCCCGATAGGGAGGATACCAAAGTACACCTGCACTTTTCCCGTTTACATGAACTTCAGCAATGTCGTTCATTTCACCCAAATCGAGAATCGTTCGCTCTTTTATAGAAGCTGCATCCATTGCTATTTTTTTGCGGTAAGTCGCTGTTCCGGCGAAATAATTAACCGACTTATTGCTGTGCTGGCTGAAATCAATCAATTCCGGGAATTCCAGTTCAAATTGCTGATCGGTTTTTGGAGCAAAGGCCACTTTCCACGAGCCGGACAATTCAACCGGAGCATTCGGTTTGACCTCCATCGTTTTTTGTTTTCCTGAAGCGTAAACAAGCGCGACAGAAACGGCTTCGGAAGCCCTCAAAACGGGCGATCTATTTTTATTCGTGAGAATATTCCAGTTGGTATCCGAATCTTTTGCAGTAACAGAGACCAGATGATCGGCCTTTGAAGCAACTTTTCGGAAAACCACAAATACCGATTGAATGCCTTTCAGATTCAGGCTGACCGTTGTTCTGCCATCTTTGTCGTTCCAAACCGGTGCATTGGAAATGCTGCCGCTTTCGGCCTGCCACAATTCGGGTTGCTTTCCTGAAATCCGGAATGAAACCGCAATCGCCTGCGCTTTTTCCGACTGATTAGACACAAAATAAATATCGGCTTCCGGAGAAGTACGGTGAGCTAATTTTATATCGTTGGGAGTGATCGCTTTTTCTACCTGAAAATCAGCAGTTATACCCGATTTCTGAACAGCATCTTCCAATTTGGTGAAAACGAATCCCTTTTTATATCTGTTCAAAGAGCCGTTTCCCCAGACTTCATCAGCAATTTTATTTAGTTCTGAATCACATTCAGGATAATTTTTCAGACTGGGTGATTTGACAGGTTTTGGTGAAACAACCATGGCTCCGGCAGCAACCAGTTCTTTGATTTTATTGGCTGTTTCGGGCTGCATGATGCTGTCGCTGAAAACGATAAAAGGATAGATTCTTCCTGATGGCATTCGAAGTTTCCCATTTTCAACCGTAATATTTTGCCTGACAAAATCGGTTGATGAGATCAAATCAGCAAATCCCTGTAATTTATCCACGCACAAATAATCGGCTGGTTGTTCGCCATACTGAAGCATAGCCTGGCAGCGCGCCATGTAAGTAAAAAATGCTTTTCCCGGCTCGAACCACGTTTGGTTACGGCCAAAATGTGTTCCCCACCAGCCCATTCCCATTCCGGGTTGATAACGATCGTCAAAAGGTTGGTGAACCCAGTGGTGCAAAATCATGCGGTTGATTCCCTGCGCAAAAACTCTGTCGGCTGATGATTTCAGGAACGCCGGATCTTCGGTAAACTGGCTCACTTCGGGACGTCCGGTAAACGCTTCGGCGCCAACCACCGTTTTTCCTGAAGCCCTTGCTGCAGCCGGAACAACTGCATCAATTCCACCGCTTCCGGCAGTCCAGAATTCGGCCATCGGAAGATCGGCCAGGGCCACTCCCTGCGGCGTATTGAACGGTCCTCCATAAGGTTCAAACTGAAGATCGAGCTGGGCATCCTTCAGCATTTTCTTGCCAATGTTCCAGCCATTTTCGTAAAATAACTGATCGATCACATCGCGGTAATCCCAGTCGAAACGTGCCGTCTGATCTTCGTTTCCAACGATCCGTCGGTCTTTGTTGTCTTTTTCTGTTCCTGTGGTCAGACAAAAAGTTGCCAACCAGGGAATCGGATCGTATCCTTTGCGTTTGATAAATTCTTCACGAAATTCCGGCGTCCAGTTCTGATTTCCAGCTTCGTAACTATCTATCAACATGTGTTTAAACGACGTGCCCATGTATTCGCCCAAATACTCCTTGAACGGATCGAGCACCGATTTCCAATGAAATGCACTTTGCTCGGTGCTCATTTTATCAGCTTCCAGCACTTTTCCCAAAACATCATCGGGAACCGGATGTGGCGGCCTTCCGGTGGAGGCATGACCAATACGGTAAATGATCCAGTTTCCGGAAGGGACACTCCATTTCAATCCGTTCCCGGCATCATAGTACGAGGTCAGATTCAGCACTTCAGCGGTCGCAATCTGCTTTTTTTCAGCAGGAACTGCCAGCACAACGATGTCCTTATAAAATGAAATTGTTCTTCCGGTTTTTCCCCAGCCTTCGTCAGCAATCAACTTTGGAGCTTTTAACTTCAGGCTAAGTTCTGCTCCTCCTGAAATTATCGTGTCACTCCAAACCAGACGCTGCATGCTGTGCTCCTCGTCAATCCACGGGCCACCGGTTGTTGAATAGCCAACCGTGTTGTGCAACCCAATTTCAAGGCCCAGCCGTTGCGCCTCTGAAGCTGCAAACCGAATGGCTTCCCAGTATGCCGGACTGCGATAAGTCTGCTCCGGCCAGGGATTATTCAGCGTTGGGGCGTGTGACTCCTGAACTGCTGAACTCAAATTGAAAATGGTTGCGCCGCCAATCCCTTGAGCTTTCATGGCCTCCAAATCTTTGGTAATTCCTTCCTTCGAAAAGTTGGAACCCATCCAATGCCACCACACGTAAGGTTTAACCGAAGCTGGCGGATTCAGAAAACGGGATTCGAGATTATTTGAAGATAATGATTCCTGCTGTTTACAGCCAAAATTTGAAAACAGTGCAATGCAAAAAAGTAAAATAAAAAAAGAAGTATGGGTATTCATGTTGTTAAATTATAGATTATTGAGACTCAATCCTCATCATATCAGTGATTTGCAGGAAATAGTTTGCGGACCAAATATCCAGCTCATGAGGGTTTATAACAAACCTACGAACATCGGCTTTTACCATTTCAATATTAGTGGAATTGATTTTTTCTTTCAATAATTGTTTGAATCGTTCGGGTGTTAAATCCTCAAATTCAATTCCTTCGCTTTGGATAGCCCTTTCTTTAAAATGGTTAAAATCCAGTTGTACATTGTTTCGTATATACCACTCAAAATCGTACCAGTCGCGACCCTTTACGCGGTTGCGCCATTTGCGGAACATTAAAGCATGTATTTTTCCTGCAAAAAGACCGGGCAAGGTAAAACATCGGGTCATAAACGAAAAAGGCAAAAGCAGAAGTTTATGCTCGGTGTTGAATTTTAAGGGAGGAACTTTGTCCACTTCAATTTTAATTTTCACAGAAGGGTCGGTTTGAAACCGGATATTTACAATATCTGTATTGTCTTTCAAAAATGCAGATTCTATTTGCGTGTCCTGACTTTTCTCCTTTTTCCGAATCTGAACCTCGCGTCCCAGTAAAGTAAATTCATTTGTGATGGCATCGAAATAGTTCTCCAAATTGAATTTGTCATCGATTTCTGTCAGCGAAAAGTCCATGTCTTCCGAAAAACGGCGCAGGCCATAAAATATACGTAAACAAGTGCCACCATAAAAAGCAGCCTTGTCGAAAAAACCCGCCCTGTTTAATCCTGCCAGACAAATTTGCTGCATTACCTCGTGTACCGCATTTTGCCTGTCTTCATTTGTTTTTATGTTGTACCTCAACAACATTTGATTGAAAATATCAGCCATTTTGGATAACCTTTCTTAAAAAATTAATTTCCCGCCTCTTTCTGCTGTGTTCCGAGCATTGTGCAAATATTTCGTCATCCCAGTTTTCATGTTCGTCTATGCTTATTCTCATGTCGTAAAGCAGGTATTCACGTGCAGCCTTCACCGATTGGAACCTTAATCCTGAAGTAGTTATAATTAAATCACAAATCGCCTTTTCGGGCGAGGCTATCAGGAATGCGTATTGATTTTCAACAATGATCTGCTCTATTCCTATATGAAAATAATCGCGGGGAACAGTAACAAATTCGAATAAACCCAAAGGAGTAGTGTAGCTTTTAGCCCTTCTGATTGTGGCCGAACTTACAGCATTTACCCTCTCGGGAATAAGCCCGTGGTAAGAGAGTGCACTCTCAAAAGACACATACGATGGCCCATACAAATTATTGGCAATTAATTCGCGCGAAATCTCCTGGTTGCTTAATCGTGGGTCGGCTACATACAATCCTCTTCGTATGCGAATCAGTTCGCCGGAACGTTCCATATTGCTTATTCTGTTATTTTGTGCGCGGTAATCGGCAACGCCTTCCCTAAGCACCGAAATTTCCATCGGAATATTACTATATGTTCTTTGTTGTTCTGCCATAATTCACAATTACTCCCCAAATGTAGCTATTTTTGCATATAAAAACGATATAAATTCAACTAAATATGCAAAATCAGCTATTATATTCTCCTCTAAAGATGCTTTAATTGATCGGATAAATGTGAATGGATTCAAGACTGGAGGTTTCCGGATCACCCAGTTCGCGGCATGTTGCCGACAATTCTTTCATCGGGTCGCGGGCATAAGGAGTCGCATCGACGATGTTGAACGAATCAGCTTTGGAATGAAACATGGCAAATCCTTCGTGATGCTTGCTCGTGATAATGATGTATTTCATACCGGCATCTTTGGCCAGTTGTGCAATGGCTTTGGCATCAAACTTTGAGGGGTTGAATTCTTTGGCGACCTCTTTATAGGCATTCACCGGAATACCGGCCATATTTTTGTTCATGATCCATTCACCGATTCCGTAGTACGTTTTTCCCTGCCATTTACCCCCCAAATTCGAAAACAATCCCCAATGGATGAACATGCCAAAATTTCCTTCATCAAACAGTTTTCCGCGACCAGCTTTTAAGGCATCGACTGAAACTGATGTTTCTCCCCACATTTCGTTCATCGGTTTCGTTTGCGAAAAACCATTAAAAACATTTGCCGCGATCAGCACAAACACTATCGTTAATCTTCTGATATTCATTTCTATATTGGTTTATTTTTTATCACTTTATATTCTAAAAAAAAAACAGATAAACCCAATTTTTCGTTTACTAAAGTATTCAATCTAATCTATTTAGAATTGAACAAATCAGTTGATTCATTGCAGAATTAAGCTATTTGCCAAATTCTGGTTTTATTTAGGAGCCATTAACAGACATGCAAGGTAACTTGTTATTGCCGCAAAAGAAGAAAGTATATCCCCCGTTCTAAACACGACACCTTTTTGACAGTGCAGAAAACCAACCCGACTTTCGGTATTGTTGCAATTTAATAAAACAAAGAATTAATAATCTGTAAAATATGTATCACATAATCTGTAAATTTATATCCTATCTATTTGTAATATGAATTCTTTATCTTTGCAGAAAAGTTGATTTCATTTCTTAATTACTAACTGATTATGGCATATGTAAATCGAATAACCGATACAGAACTTCAGCGCAAATTACAGGCGGCAGGAGCTGTGCTGATTCGTGGTGCCAAAGCATGTGGAAAAACAGAATCTGCAAAACAATTTGCAAAAAGTATTTTGGAGGTTGATACCGACCCGCAGGTACCCCTGCTGATGGACACCTCACCAAACCGCCTTTTGCTTGGTAACCCGCCACGCCTGATAGACGAATGGCAGGAACAGCCCAAACTCTGGAATCTTATCCGCCATGAAGTCGACAAACGTGCTTTACCTGCACAATTCATTCTTACCGGATCGGCAAATCCTGACGAAACCGCAAAGAAACACTCCGGTGCAGGGAGGTTTACCACACTCGATATGCGCACGATGAGTTGGCAGGAATTAGGACATTCGTCAGGAAAAATCAGTTTGAAAGCACTTTTGGAAGGTGGTAGGGTTGATATTTACGATGAAGCAACTGATTTGGAATTTATTATTGAGAAAATTATAACCGGTGGTTTCCCCGGTTTGATAAATAAAAGTATTACACAGGCTACTGACATAAACCGTGCATATATTGATTTGCTTGCCGAAGCAGATATGAGCCGTGTTTCAAATGTGAAACGCAACCATGCAAAAGTACTTAATTTGCTTCGGTCGCTGGCAAGAAATACCGCCACAACCGTCGAAACTGTTTCGATAGAAACCGACATTTTTGAAAAAGACAGTGTCACCGTTTCACGCCCGACGATCTACGATTATCTCGATGCGCTCGAACGTCTTATGATTATTGAAAATCAGCCCGCATGGAATACACATTTACGTTCTTCTGCTCTGCTCAGAAAAGCTCCCAAACGTCATTTCACAGATGTTTCGCTTGCCGTAGCTGCACTCGGCGCAAATAAAAAATCATTACTTTCCGACCTGAAATTCACTGGCTTTCTTTTTGAGTCGCTTGCCACACACGAGCTTCGCGTGTATGCGCAGGCAAATGATGCAAAAGTGTATCACTACCGCGATTCTTCAAGTCTCGAAGTAGATGTAATCGTACAAAAATATTCCGGCGAATATGCTGCCTTTGAAATAAAACTCGGAACGGGGCAAATTGACGTCGCCGCCGCCAATCTAACTAAATTTGCCGCTGTAATTGATACAACAAAAACACAGGCACCTCAATCTTTGAATATCATAACAGGTACAGGAATAAGTTACACACGAGCTGACGGTATAAATGTTATTTCACTTGCCTCGCTTGGGGTTTAATTCTTCAAGAATTAAAATTTCAGGTTTCCTTACTGGTCGCATATAATCCATTGAAACTGCCCGTACACTTGCCGGTAAAAATTGACGATTTATAACGTCACCAGCGACTGCTAATTTTTGGGCATATCCTAAGGAGCAAGGTGCTGTAAAAATTAAACCCGCAAAATGAGAAGATGAACTATTTGATTGCCGGAAAATACTTGACGATCAAAATGTGGGTTGGCCCTGCCTCCCTTGTCCTTAAAGGTAAAGGGGTAAAACTAAATTTCCGATCAACTATTTATGTTGTTTAAGATTATAAATCCCATGGTATAAGGTGATGATTGCCCCGATTACTAGGGGTTAAAAGCGACTGCAAATTTTTGGGCATATCCTAATAGCAATGGTCGTTTCTCTTTAATTTGCATTTTTTATGGCACTTATTATTATATTAAAAAATATTGAATGGTTAAATTGGTGGATGTATGAATGATTGGATAGCACCTAACAATTTAACCTACAACAATTTATTCCACAAAAAATTAACTACTAAACTCTGCTCTATTTTATCTTTTCGATCCACAAATTTCGGAATTGGATTTTGGAACCTTCAGCCTGTAAGCTAATTCCACCTTTAGTCAACGAGCAATTGGTGGCGGTATTTTGAAGTAATCCGTTTACTTTTACTTCAACCGTAGTTCCTTTGCAGGTAATATCGTAGCTATTCCATTCTCCGGCAGGATTTTCGTTCGAAGGGAGTAATTTGGGAACAACTGGTTTTACTGTATCCGTCGAAACATAAACGCTATCGCGAATAGTAGCTTTCTCTCCCACTCCATGCACAATAAAATCGCCGGCATTTTCATGTTTCAATTGCGCCTGATAATGGCTTACCCAAATCTTGTCGGGGCCGTTTGTGTGTACCATGATTCCACTATTGGTTGGATTTTCAGGATAACGCCATTCTACATGCAAGCGGTAATTGGAATATTCCTTTTTCGTACGCATATAACCCACCGGTACACCGATCGTTTCAATCACCCCATCTTTCACGTAGAAGTAATTTTCAGGAGCTATTTTCGGATCATTCACATAAATTGTCCAGCCTTTCAGGTTTTTGCCATTAAATAACGATTGTTTTTTTTGAGCAAAGCCAGAAACTGCCAAAAACACAAGCACGGTAATAAGAATAGTTTTCATTGGTTTTGATAATTTATTTGGTCTAAAAGTAAAATATATTCCTGAAAAATTATCGGAATAAAAAAAACTGTCCAGTTGAATATCTTTCTCAACAACTTTTGTACTTTTTACTCCTTGTAATATCAATCGGGGAATTCGCTCCTAAAACTTATTTTCAACATGGGAAACATTGATTCGCAACCTCTGATGTAAAATTTCAACGAAACGGAATTGATGATGAGGATGCCGGAGTTGATTTATTGAGAATTGCATTTGGTATAATTTGCACCAAATTAAAATATAGACAAATCCCAATGCCCCGAAAATAATTCGTGTGGCATACTGACGAAACTTTTAAGAATAAAACCACACTGTCAGCTTGTTATGGATGAATAACCGCAATGAGGGTTAAGAAATTCATTCTATCATCATTTTAAAATCATATCATTCAACGACCGCCAGCGTCAAATTTGGATCAATTGGATTGTTCAGTAACCAGATGGTCATTCCATTTCGGGATAAGGGATAAAATCAAGTTGTTGTCCGGTTTCAAGCAAATAGACTTTCTCTGGTACCCGATCGATTCCTTTTACTACCAGCTCAAGGTTTTCAGGCCAATTGACAATGTTGAAATACAACCGATTCTTATTCGCTCCCTGCTTTTTGCAGGTGATAAATCCCCAGTTGTCGCTTTTTGCCTCACATGGTCAGGAACCAAACACCGAATCTCCATTGACCAGAATTAACGGATCGGAACCAGCAGATGAAAAAGTGCATTGTCCACGAACACGAATGGTGATTGCTTCATTACCTGGTTGTCCTAATCCTTGAACGACACGAACCCCTGGAGCTAAACCTTGAATCATGGCAGCAGGGTTAGTTACAGGGCGTTTTGCCATTAAATCACCACTAATAGAGGCCACAGCTCCTGATAAATTCCCTTTCTGTTGCGTCCCATAACCAACTGCCACGACCTCATCAATTCCAATGGCATCTCCAACAAGCCTAACATCAATCGTAGTCTTTCCACCTGTAGAAATCTCCTGTGCCTTCATCCCCACAAACGAAAACAGCAATGTCGAATTTTCAGGAAAAATTGGAAATCGAATAACTACCATTTCCGTCTGTAATGTACGAAATGGAGTTGGAAAACATTAAAGAACTAACCATGACAGGTCGTTTGGTCTATGTTCAAAGGGGTGGAAAATTAGGAAGACCTGAAGGTACAAACGAAAATGAAAAAGATTTTCTAAACAAAGACCTGACACAAAGGATTATCAAAAATTTGAAGAAGGTTTTAACGATACGGGACGTTAGTAAAATTGTAGATTATTCAAACAAAACCATCATTAAGACAAAAAAAAATGTCAATCAAACATGGTTTACTGAACACCGAAGATTTCAAAAGGAACAGGATTTCCGAAGTAGTTGAATAGGAAATATTTTACACCACAACCCATTTGGTTTTACACTACGTTTTACACCAAATAAAAAAGTCCTTGAATTTCAAGGACTTTAGTTATTAAAGGCGGTGCGGACGGGACTCGAACCCGTCTCGCCTCAAAGCGAGATGACAGGCCGATATTCTAACCGACAAATCTGAGTTCAGCAAAAAATAGTTAAAATTGGTACTCTATGAAGAAATGAATTGACCCATAATATTTAAATCCGAAATAATGAGCCTTCTGATATAATTGCCATTGACTCTTTTTAATTGTTTTTCCCTTATTAAGGCAGCTCTCTTATCTGTCATTTTTTCGAGATAAACCATATTCAAAGGACCTTTGCCCGAGGTGTACCGACTCTGTCCCCGGTTATGTTCTTCAAGTCGCAATAAAGGATATGAAGTGTATCCTTTATAAAAAATACCTGATTGCTCTGATTCAATAATATAAACGAAGTATTCCATAATGAAAAAAGGGAGATAAATCTCCCTTTTTGCGGTGCGGACGGGACTCGAACCCGCGACCCTCGGCGTGACAGGCCGATATTCTAACCGACTGAACTACCGCACCAATTTTCAGTATTTTTGATCTAGTATTGTAAATTTTGAGAGGGCGGTGCGGACGGGACTCGAACCCGCGACCCTCGGCGTGACAGGCCGATATTCTAACCGACTGAACTACCGCACCAGAGTATTTTCGAATTAACCCGATCGAATAAAAATCAGGTTGTTTTTTCAAAATTTACAGCACTTTTAAAGAACAAACCTCCTGAAATCCGTTTCTCAAAAGGCTTTGCAAATATAGCCTTTCTTTTTATCCCCGCAATAGGTCAAATTAAAATAATTAAAGTTTAAAAAGTGTATTTTAAAAACCTCATATTCTACTAAATATCAAACACTTAATCTGCAGAATCTGAAAGAATAAAATTATCTTTTTTCAATTTTTTTTCACCATCCCACCTGTATGCCAGTAATTTACCGGTACGGGTAACGCATGAATCAACGCAACAAAGATTTTCAGTCAAAATACCGCAACACTGATTTAAGCAGTAATGTCCGAAGAAAACAATCGGATCATTTGGGGGATAGGGATTCCTTTTTTGAATAATCTCATTGGGTATGGTATAGGCCGGAAGTGCAAACCGACTCTCAAGTGAAATTTCGTTGAAAGTCATTCCCTCCGGATTGGCCCACCATTTCATCCGAAATGAACGGTGTGGGCGTCCTTCATCATCAAAAACAAGTAAGTCTTTGGGTAGCTGAAAATCGACACCTTTACAGGATTCCCAAAAGCTTTCAGAAAATCTGGTTTCGTTCAGGGCAATTTCGCGCAAAATGGTTTTAGAAAGTTTTGGTTCAGTAATCGCCTCTTTGATAAGTTTAATATTTTTATCATCCCAACAAGCATGAATAACCCTGATATCGCCAAAATCGAGAAACATTGGTAAGGTTCGCAACCATTTTAAGTGACTTTTTAATTCTTCTTTGTGTGGAACAAATTCGCTGAGCGTTTGATTTATCTGCAGCTGGTACTTTGGTATTCGCTTTTTATAATATTTACCTTCAATATCGCGCAGATAATACAAAACTGCGTACATTTCATGATTTCCCAATATGGCATAAGCCGAACCCTTCTCAACCATCTTTCGGATTATGAGAATAGTTTCCCTGATTTTTGGACCACGATTAATGAAATCGCCAACAAATACAGCTTTGCGGTTCTGATGCGAATAGAAATCACCGGTAAGCTTATAACCCATATTTTTCAACAGGCTTTTTAGCTGATCGGCATGACCATGAACATCACCAATAATATCGTACATAAAAAAATTGCCCGAATGGTTTATTCGGGCAATTTAAAGAATTTTTTATGAAATATGTTTCAAGCCTGGCAGAAACTTATTCTGGTTCTTACCAAAAGTATACATAGAAAAGAACACAAGCTAAAACTACACCCAATGAAGCGATAACATCCCACTTGTTCCAACTATTCCTGATAAGGGTTTTGTAGTCGCCGGTGAAGGTGATAAACTCAATCTGTTGAGCGGTTGGTTTTTTAGTAAAGAATGATACTGCAACCATAAATAACATGATAAAGGCTAGAAGCCATATCTCAAAGATAAGCCAGTTGGTATGCCAAAACCAGGTGGTGGATTCCCAATACCAGCCAGTCATTACGTCTTTACCTGTATTTGTAAAGATGTTGGTCAGTAAGCGTGCCATACCAATAAGAAAGCCTACAATTAATCCAAATTCACCTGCTTTAGGCGTAATTTTTTTGGAAAATATACCCATTACGAATACGGCCACCATTGCAGGTGCGAGCAGCGATTGAATGCCTTGCAGATAGCTGTAAAGGCTGCCAAGACTCATCATAACCGGTATCCATACAATTCCAAGAACCACTACAACAATTGTTGCAATACGACCTACCAAAACGTATCTGGCTTCGGTTTTGCCTTTGAACATTGGCTTATAAAAGTCTTCGGTATAAAGAGTAGCGCAAGAGTTGAAAAATGCCGCCAAAGAAGCAACCAATGCGGATATAAAGCCAATGGTAACAATACCTTTCACACCGGCGGGCAATACAAACTTAACCATTGAGCCAAAGGCAGTATCAGGGTTGTCCAAAGTAAATCCGCTTTCAGGACGTGCTGCCAATGCAGCGGCTACCATACCGGGTATCAGGAACATAAATACAGGCAACAATTTGAAATAACCTGCAGCTATAGTACCTCTGCGGGCACGCATCATTACTACGTCGCTCGACTCGCCTTTTCGTTGTCCGAGCACACGTTGAACGATGTGTTGGTCGGTAGCCCAATACCAAAAGCCAATAATGGAAGCGCCAAGAAATACCCAGAACCCAGGATACTCGTCATAAAACGGGTCGCCAGTCTCCAGATGGAACATGTGATTTGTACCATAAGCAACACCGTCTGCACCTACGTTTAGCGTTTTAGAATAGTCAATCATTGCAGTCCAACCGTTAGCAATACTGCCATCTCCCAGCGCTGACAATCCCAGGAAAAGAACAAGGAATGAACCAATGATAAGTATAGGCGTTTGAATGGCTGACAGTGTCATCACGCCTTTCATACCACCCAAAACGGTAAAGATACCCGTTAAGACAATCAAACCGATAGCCCCGTACCAGAAAGGCAAGCCAAGAAGGCTCTCCATGAAGATACCACCGGTAAACGCGGTTACGCTCACTTTGGTCAATACATAAGCTATAAGTGTGATGATGGACAGCCATGAACCCGTAGCGGGTGTGTAGCGATTTTTGAGAAAGTCGGGCATTGTGATGATTTTCCCCAACTTAATATTCATCAATTGATAGAACGGCACAAAAAGCCAACCCAGAATGAGTATCATCCAGCCTTGCATCTCCCAGTGTGCCATACCAACACCAGCCTTTGCACCTGTGCCCGCAAGCCCTACAAGGTGTTCCGAACCGATGTTTGCAGCAAATATAGCCGCACCAATGATATACCAGGGCTCCCCTTTACCGAACAGGTAGTCTTCACTATCGGCACCCTTCTGCAAACGTTTGTCTTTTTGTACCGAACGCCATACAGCCCAGGCTATAGCCAAAATCCCGACTGTCATAATTGCCCAGTCGAGCCAAATAAATTCATGTGAGTTCCAATTCATAGTTTTATAGATTAGATTTATAATAATTTAAAATTTCACAATCCGATTAGCATCTATTTCACCAATATTGCTTTTGACTTTGTAATAAAATGCTCCCTTTCTTGATTCCGAAGCATCTTTCTCATTCAGTTTTTCGAGTACCCCAAGCGACAATATCTTTTTCCTGAAATTTCCCGGATCAAACTCTCTTTGAAATATAGCCTCATACAATTTTCGTAAATGTATCAGGGTAAACATTTCAGGCAACAACTCACTTCCGCAAAGACTGTATCCGGCTTTTTGCTGAAGTTTAACCAGTGCTTTTTCAAACATTTGCTGATGGTCGAAAATCAAATTCGGTAATTTATTGACAGATACCCAGTACGCACCATTTTCCTTCACTTTTTCCTCATCGTGCAAATCAATCCGGATTAAGGCATAATATGCCAGACTAATTACTCTGGCTTCAGGATCACGATTGGGTTCGGAAAATGAAGCAACCTGCTCCAAAAAAATCTGTTCCAGACCGGTTGTTTGCTTCAAAATACGGGCAGCCGCTTCATCTGCCGATTCATTTTCCTGAACAAAACCACCCAACAGCGACCATTTGCCTTTGTATGGCTCAAAGCTTCGCGGATAAAGCAAAAGTTTAATTTCTTCATCCTGATAACCTAGTATCACACAATCGACTGCAACGTAATGCTGCGGATGTATTTTATACAATTCCATATAGTAATCGGGAAAATAATATCGGCTAAAGTATAAAAGTATATTGTACCTTTATACGTAAAAGTGTACAAAAGACAGTTTTCTGCTGGAAAACACTTTTTGATAAAATTCAAGCTAATACCGATTGAAGAAATGTATTAGTCCAATCTTCGCTCACTCGATTAGCCTTTGCTTTTCTATTCATCGGCATTATAGCAGTATGGCTTTGGACTAAAATATAAATACAATTGGTATAATTTATAATTGCGTGGTATAACAAAAGTGAATGAATGATTTGATCCAAATAAAAATGGCAGAAGAGAAATCCCTTCTGCCATTAATATTACAAATAGCTATAAAATTAAGCTGCTGTATTAAATCATTTAAGCAGTCACTTCAACCGGAATATCTTTATTTACGTTTTTGCTACCAATTAAAGCATAAAACATCATATAAGATAATGCAAGGAAAATAACCCAGTAACTTGAAGTGTACGAAGTTAGATCGGCTACCTGACCCTGAATAAGTGGGAGAATACCACCACCACAAACCATTACCATAAAGATACCTGAAGCAGCTTCAGTATATTTTCCAAGTCCTTCAACTGCAAGGTTAAAGATACCGCCCCACATTACTGAAGTACACAATCCACAGAAAATGAGGAACATAATACCAATTGGAACTTCAGCTAATCCGAACGAAATATCAGAGCGGAATACCGGCATACTCACAGTAGTTGTAACAGGCAATAAAATAGCTAATAAAACAAATACCAAACCCATTGCTGAAACTACAGTCAACATGGCCTTACTAGAAAATTTTGCGCCCAAACCAGCACCAAACAATCGTCCGATCATCATCAGGAACCAATACGTACCGACAACAAAACCTGCGATGGTAGGATCAATTGCCAAGCCACCTTTTTCAGCGCTTGAAGTCATAAAAAGATTGGCGAAATGAGGAATTCCGATTTCGATACCCACATACATAAAAATAGCAATCGCACCGAAAATAAAGTGACGGAATGAAAGCGGGCTGTGTTCGTATTTGATTTTCACTTTACCAATTAAACGTGGTTCAGGGATATCCATGATGAAAAGAACAACAAAAACGATTGCAAAAATACCCATTGCAATAAACAGCGCAGGATTTGCCTTTTCAATCGTACGTTCAAGAGCATTTGCCCCCATCAGATAACCTACAAGAACAGGTACGATGGTAGCTGCAACTGAGTTTAACGATCCTCCGGTCTGTATAAGCTGATTTCCTTTTTTTCCACCACCTCCAAGAGTGTTTAACATCGGGTTAACAACTGTATTCAGCATACACATTGAAAAACCAGAAATGAAGGCACCGGCCAAATAAACGTTAAAACTTCCGGCCACGCCCGACAAATATTGAACTCCAACTCCTGTAAAACCTACTCCCACAGCAAGTAAGGCGGTTTTCTTATAGCCAATGCGTTCGAGTAACATCCCTGCTGGGATACCCATGAAAGCATAAGCAATAAAATTGGCAAAAAAACCAAGTGTCGACATAAAGTCGGATGCGCCGAACTGATTCTTCACGATAACACCAAACGGAGCCGGAAGCCCGGTTACAAAGGCAATCATAAAGAAAAGTGCAAACATCATTGCAATAGGCAATGCATAACTCTTTTTGTTTTGTGTCATAATTTGAGGTAATTAGATTGTTAAATTATTTAGTTAATGTTTGTGTTGTTCATTTTGGTTTGAACTCCCGAAAGTGCGAAAAATAAAATGCATTTACAAATCAAGTTTTATCGATCCTTTGGCGCGGATAAACAATTTGTGGCAACTTCCTTTACCATAAACATGTTCAAGAGTTTCCACATACCTGCCCAGTAAATCCTGCGGTACAAATGCCTGAATGGTTCCGCCAAATCCACCTCCGTGAACGCGCCATGCACCTTTTCCTTTCAAAATCATTTCGCTTAAAGCCAAAGCCAGCGAAACCACCTGCTCGTCTTTATGCACAACATCAAAAATATTCTGATTGTACATGTATGAGCTGTATCCCGATTCAACCACCATTTTCAGGAAAGACTGAAAATCGTTGTTTTCGAGGGCAGCGACTTGTTCAACTACACGTTGGTTATCGCCCTGAAAATGGTAGGCGCGAAGAATGGCACGATCGCCGGTAACTTTACGGATTTCAGGAATTTTATCTACAATCTGCTCCAAAGTTACTTCTCTCAAAACTTTAGCTCCCAGTTCAGCAGCAACAGCTTTCATTTCAGTTGGAAGTGACGCGTATTCAGCCTGCGATGCAGCATCGTCGTGTCCGCCGCCGACATCGGTAATTACCAAAGCAAATCCGGTTTTAACGAAGTCGAAATCAACTTCTTTCACGATAGGTTTTGATGGATCCTCGAAGTCGATGGTTATTAATCCACCAACAGAACAAGCCGTTTGGTCCATTAAACCACAAGGTTTTCCGAAGTAATTGTTTTCCGACCACTGTCCGATGATTCCATTTTCGACAGCGCTCATTTTGCCATCGTTGAACAGGTGATTGATGATAGCGCCAATCAACACTTCGAATGATGCCGAAGAGCTTAAACCTGAACCTTTTGGTACGCGACCTTCAATACAAGCATCGAAACCACCAATTTCATAGCCCAACTGTTTCATCCGGGCACAAATTCCTTTTACCAGCGACGAAGAGGTATAGAATTGTTTCTCATCGATTACCAGCTCCGAAAGATCAACCTGAAATTCAGGATAACCAACTGACTGAATGCGAATAACATTGGTTCCGTTTGAAGCGGCCACCGCGATATTATCGAGGTTTACTGCGCCAGCCAGTACGCGTCCGTAGTTGTGATCGGTGTGGTTTCCACCAATTTCAGTACGTCCCGGAGAACTGAATAGGGAAACATCATCGGTTCCGTAAACTTGTTGAAATTCATTCATCAAAGCGGCATAACGGTCGGCCTGTTCTTTCAGAACCACTTCGTTAACACCGTATAATTCCTGAAACAATGGATTTTTTCCATTGGCAATCTTTTCGATTAAAGAGCTAATTTTTGCCATAAGTTGTTTTTTTTTGATTATTCGATATTGATTATTGGATATTGGTTATTTGCTATTCGATTTATAATGAACCGCAGACAGATCTCGCAAACGCTGGGCTGCCTGTTCGGCGGTAATGTCGCGCTGAGGGGTTGCCAGCATTTCGTAACCCACCATAAATTTCTTTACTGAAGCAGAACGCAGTAATGGCGGGTAAAAGTGCATGTGCAAATGCCACTCCGGATAATCTTTTCCATCGGTTGGCGCCTGGTGAAGACCGGCTGAATATGCAAACGATACCTCAAAAAGGTTGTCATATTTTACGGTCAGCTTCTTGTAAATATCAGCCAAAGTGGTTCTTTCGTCATCGGTTAACAAGGTAATATTCTGAACCGCACGTTTGCTGATGATCATGGTTTCGAACGGCCATACCGCCCAATAAGGAACCAAAGCAACAAAATGCTCATTCTCAACCAATATGCGGTCTTTTTTCGCGAGTTCAGCTTTCAGGTAATCGCCCAACAGTGTAGTTCCATGTTTTTCGAAGTACTCCTTTTGGGTTTTCGATTCCTTTTCAGGTTCAGTAGGAACCGACGACGATGACCAGATTTGCCCGTGCGGATGCGGGTTTGAACAGCCCATAATTGCTCCTTTGTTTTCGAAAATCTGGACATAGTTTATCATCGGGTTGCTGGCCAGTTCGGCAAATTCATCACACCAAACGTCAACCACTTTCCGAATATCTGCCACTTCCATTTCAGGAATGGTTAAACTGTGGTTTTCGCTGAAGCAAATTACTTTACAGATACCGGTTTCACTTTTGGCCTGAAAAAGATTTCCCTCATCAACAATTCCGAACGGAGAATCTGTTAATAAGGCGCTAAAATCGTTCGTAAATACGAAAGTTCCTTTGTACTGCGGATTGTACTTCCCTCCTGCCCTTTCGTTTCCGGCGCATAAATAGCATGTTGGGTCGTAGCTCGGACGTTCGTCGGAAACCGTTTTCTCAACCTGGCCTTGCCAGGGACGCTTTGCCCTGTGCGGCGACACTAAAATCCAGTCGCCTGTTAATGGATTTAACCGCTTGTGCGGATGATCTTCGATGTTAAAACTATTCATTTTATTTAGTTCTTCTGGTTGTTAATTGGTTGCGGGATGCGGGTTTCGAGTTGGCAGACTTGAAACTGCGACTCACCACTCTTTATTTCCCTTTTCCCAAGTGTTAATGTTACAAACATTAATTTTTCTCTTCTTACTGGTAGGTACCGGTGGGTAAAAATAAAAAATTTTCGGAGATTTTTAGACTCATGATAAAATTTTCCAATAACCACGTGTACCAACAACACTTTCAATTCATTGGTCACAACGATTTACGCCTGATCAGCGATGATTGGTTTCTGATTTTACCGGTGCTTCTATCCTGAATCATCCGCGCCAAAGTCTGCCCCATTAAATTAAAATCGGTTGAAATGGTGGTAATTCCACCGGCAACGACTTCTTTCAGCATGGTATCGTTAAACGAAACAATCCCGGCATCGACTCCCAGTTGCAGATTTTTTTCAGCCGCCATCTTTACCAGCCGAACCAGATTGCGGTCGGAAGGGACAAAATAAGCCTCGCCGCTTTTCATTTCTTTATTTACCAGGTTCCTGATAATTTCAGATTGAAAGCCTTTCTCTTTGCAAAACCGCTGAAAACCAATCATTCGTCCTTCAGGCTCTTTCCCTCCGGGGAAAATCATAATCAGCTTATTGTACTTCCGAAGCAAATCCAGACCGTCATTCAGCGCATCGTAAACATCCTGCTCAAAATCCTGGTAAACAACCGGATAATCTGAAAGATCATCTTTCTTGCGGTCAAGAATATAAACTTTGTCTTTGGGTAGTTTTCCGATAATATCAGCCGAATAATCAAAGGTGGCGGGCATAATTACATACGAAGTGTATTTGCCGGCACTTTCCGAAATAAGATCTTTAAATACCTGATAATTAAAATGATGAAAGTAGATATCGACACTCGATTTGGCATCCAGACTATTCAGCACCGAAGTATACAGATCTTCTTTAAACGCGTTGAGCTCGTCAAAAAGCACAAATATTTTCTGGTCGAGGCTAATCTCGGTACTGTTAATGTAGTAGCCTTTTCCGGGAATGGAATTAATAATCCCTTTGGCCTTCAGCTCGTTAAAAGCCACCATTACCGTATCACGCGATAACTCGAATTCAGCACAAATTTGGTTCAGCGAAGGTATTTTATCCCCCATTTTTAGTTCGCCTATCGAAATTGCCGAGTAAATGGAGTTAATTATTTGGCGGTACTTTGGCACACCTAAAGAATCATCAATCTGAATGTTCTTCACTCGTTCTGATTTTAAGTTGGATAAAGAGATTTCAAAAGTAAAAATAAATTGCAACAAAATACACACCAGTACCTACCAGTCTGAATAGAAAAATTAAATTTGTAAGCCGGTTGAAAAAGCATTTCGGGTTTCGGGTTTCGGGAATACGAGTTTATGCCTGCACCCCGCGGCTCGTAACCCGCATCGCGCAACATATTATAAAACTAAAATATCTAAACATGAAAATCACAAAATCACTCTTCGGAAAAACAAACGAAGGATCTGAAGTTGAATTATTTACCCTGACAAACAACAATCAGGTGACAGTGAAAATCACCAACTACGGAGCAATCATTACCTCAATTGAAACACCGGACAAAAACGGAGAAATCGCCGGCATTGCCTGTGGGTTCGAAAAGTTTGAAAACTACGTAAGTGCTGAATATTTAGGCAGCTATCCTTATTTTGGATGTATATGCGGTCGTGTTTGCAACCGAATTGCTGATGGAAAATTCACGCTTGAAGGAAAAAATTATTCGCTGGCAGTTAACAACGGGCCCAACCATTTGCATGGCGGACTGGTTGGATACGACCGCAGATTATTTTCTGCTGAAATAATTGAAGAAACCGAATTTGTTGGCGTTAAACTGAGTTACCTGAGTCCTGATATGGAGGAAGGCTATCCCGGAAATATAAAGGTGATCTGCACCTACACTTTAAATAACAACAACGAACTTGCCATTGAGTACGGTGCTGAAACCGATCAGACCACAATTGTAAATCTGACCAACCATACCTATTTTAACCTGACAGGCGGAAAAGAACAAATCTTAAATCACGAACTTCAATTGCCGGCAAAATCGTTTACACCCAATATCGCAAGTATTCCGACCGGAGAAATTGTTCCTGTTGATGGAACTGTAAATGATTTCCTTACGGGCAAAAAACTCGGTAAAGACATTGCCGGACTTGAAGATGGTTACGACCTTAATTTTGTTCTGGACAATGACGAAGGAAAAATGGTTTATGCAGGTTGCCTGAGCGAAGAAACTTCAGGAAGGAAAGTAGAAGTTTACACTACTCAACCCGGTATTCAGCTTTATACCGGCTACTGGATTCCTGAATTGACAATTGACGGACAGAAAAAATTTGGCAGCTACTCGGGTGTGGCACTCGAAACCCAGCATTTTCCGGATGCAATCAACAAACCTCATTTTGCGCCGGTAACGCTTGCTCCGGGACAGAAATTCTTCGAAAAAACGATCTACAAATTCGGAACAAAATAATGAAAAGGGCTTCGGCCCTTTTTTTTTGTGAAAGCCTGAAAAATAAAATTTGTACTTTTGAGAAACTGTTTAAATTAGTGCATTTTAATTTTTCGGCTTACCCCTGCCCTAAAGGGTGCCCGAAAAATTAAAAAAATCACCCTTTAGGGCAGGGGTAATTTTTTTTGATTTTGGGCTTCAATTCAATACTTTAAACAGTTTTTGAATTTCATCGACTAACAAAACTTCAAAAAACTATGAAACGAACATGTTGCAACACCCAAGTGAATGATAATAATTCCATCAACATGTGAGTTCCATACTACCATTGAAAAACAAATTATTACAGTATGAAAACGATCATCGAACTTTTTGAGACCAGCGTGGCCAAATTCCCTAACAACATCTACCTGTGGGAGAAACAAAACGGCAAATATGAGGGAACAACTTACAGTCAAACACACGATTTGGTGTTCCGGTTTGGTGCCGGGCTTTTAGCGCTTGGGCTCAAAAAAGGCGAACGCGTTGGTCTTATTTCGGAAGGCCGTAATGCCTGGATCATTTCGGAACTCGGTATTTTGTACGCCAGTGGAATTAACGTCCCGCTGTCGGTGAAACTCGATTCGGGTAACGAGCTGAAATTCAGGCTGGCGCATTCGGGAAGTAAAATGATTGTTGTTTCGAAGGGACATGCTTCGAAAGTGGAGGAAATAAGAAACGATCTTCCCGATCTTGAAAGAGTAATTTACATGGATGGGAAAGAAAACCCGGGCGAAAAAGACATTTCGTACAACGAGGTTTTAGCAATGGGCGACGAATACCTGAAAACAAACCGGGCAGAGTTCGAAGCGATTTACAAGAACATTCAGCCCGACGACATTGCCAACATCTCATACACATCGGGCACTACAGCCGATCCGAAAGGAATTATGCTGTCGCAACTGAATTATGCGGCCAACGTGGTGCAATCGAATACGTTGATGGACATTACTGAAAACTGGAAAACGCTCGCATTGCTTCCCTGGGATCACGCCTTTGCGCACACCGCCTGTTTGTATTGCCTCATGTACAACGGAGCCAGTATTGCAGCCCTCGAAATTGGGAAAACTCCTATGGAAACGCTGAAAAATATTCCCAAAAATATCAAGGAAATTCAGCCGAGTATCATGATGAGTGTTCCGGCACTGGCCAAAAATTTCAGGAAAGGAATTGAATCGAACATACGGCAGAAAGGCCCGGTTGTAGAAAAAATGTTCAACCATGCGCTCAAAATTGCCTACAAATACAATGGTTTTGGCTGGGACCGCGGCAAAGGCGCCAATGCCATCTACAAACCGCTCCTGAAAATCTATGACAAAATCCTATTCTCGAAAATCAGAGAAGGATTTGGCGGCAAACTTGAACTTTTTATTGGTGGAGGTGCGCTGCTCGACATCGAGTTGCAACGCTTTTTCTTTGCCATCGGGATGCCAATGTGCCAGGGATATGGCCTTTCTGAAGCCTCGCCGGTAATTTCCTCGAATGCGCTTCATGCCATCAAATTCGGATCTTCAGGAAGATTGGTGAAATACATGGACCTGAAAATTTGTGATAACGACGGGATTGAACTTCCGGTGGGAGAAAAGGGCGAAATTGTGGTAAAAGGCGACAATGTGATGAAAGGTTACTGGAACAATCCGAAAGCTACGGCCGAGACCATCAAAGACGGTTGGCTCTTTACCGGCGACATGGGTTACATGGATAAAGACGGTTTTCTGTATGTGCTCGGGCGTTTCAAAAGTCTGCTGATTGGTAGCGACGGCGAAAAGTTCAGTCCCGAAGGAATTGAAGAAGCGCTGGTTGATCAGTCGCCTTATTTTGACCAATGTATGCTCTACAATAACCAGAATGCCTATACTTCAGGAATGATTGTGCCCAACATGCCCGCCATTAACCGCGAACTCGAAAAGCATGGCCATAAACCCGGTACCGACGAAGCTTTGACCCAAGCCCTGAAAATTATTCAGCATGAAGTGGATGCTTACAAAGCCGGAGGAAAATTTGCCGATTCGTTTCCCGAACGCTGGTTGCCCACCACCATTGCAGTTTTGCCTGAAGCATTTACCGAACAAAATCACCTGCTCAACTCGACAATGAAAATGGTTCGTGGAAAAATTACCGAATATTTCGGTAACGAACTTGAGTTTCTTTATACTCCTGAAGCAAAAAACATCGTTAACCAAAAGAATTTGGATGCGTTGAAGAAATGGGTTAACCAATAGTTTTAATCGAAAATTAAAAGAAAACTTATGCGTGTAATATCTCTGTTAATATTGCTGCTTTTAATAGGAACAGGCTCTTTCGCACAAAAAATGATTGGCTATGGAGGCGAACTTTCGGTGCTAAGTGTAAAGCCCACTGCCCGGATTTGGATTTCGAAAACTACCGGATTCGAAGTTTTTGGTGGAATTGCCGCCGAATTGGGTGATTTCAAACCAAACGATGTGGAAATAGGGTTTAAATACTTAAAAGCCATCATGTATAACCGAACCGACCGTACTTATTTTGGATTGGTTGGAAAATGGAAATTCGTGAATGTTTACGGCGAAACCGATAAAACAAGCTTGCCCATTCCGGGAATACTGATCGGGAAAGAATGGTATAGTAAAAGAATCAATCGTAAAGGATTTGCTGTTGAGTTAGGCTACCAATATGGTGTAAAAGAGTTTAATGTTCAGAATCACCTATTGCAGGTAAAAAACAAATACGAGGAATTTCCCCTGATTCTGAATTTAAGGTATTCGTTTTATAAGAAAAGATAATCGACCAAAAATATAGACTGATTTGAAATTGCAGTTGGTATTACAGGGCGTAATTCACTCAACGCTAGACATCTATTGAAATACGAACTTTTCCTCCAAGTCCTTTTTCAACAATGTCAAAAAGCGTACTCAATGTTATATTACTACCATCATTCTCAACGCGGGAAATATAAGTTCTCTTCTTGTCTATGATTTGTCCTAATTCTTCTTGAGTCATGTGACGAGATTCTCTTGCCTTTTTTAACAGAAGTCCAATTTTAAAAGATTCGGCTTCCCGCTCAAGATTGTCACGTCTTTCTGTCCCTTCTTCACCGTAAACCTGATCCTTGATTTGAGACCAGGTCGTAATGTCTTTGCTGTTATTTTCTGCTTTCATAATACTCTTTCATTAAATTTATTGCTTTGGGTGAAACGGATCCGTGTGAAGTAACTGATTCAACTAAAAACAACCAATTTCTTTTGGCATCATAGATTACAACGTCTGGAAGTTTGTCCAAATTCAATTTTGCCCTGATCAAACTCCCATTGATAAGTCCATAGACATTGCATGCGAATGTCCTCCCGTGGCGGATGAATAGTTCAATCGGGACTTCACGCTGGGTGCTGCGTACCGCTTAAAGTCCTATATATTATGCACAGACTTTTGTTATTCATTGATTGTTTCATAAGACCAGAAATTATCATTTGTTGTCCATTTTGCACCTATGATTTTTTCAGTGGTCTTGCTTTTGTAGTTCATATATGTAAAATGCACCTTAAAACTTATTTGTTCGGGTAAACTTATTCCAACAGGTATTTCAAAACTAAATGTAACAGTACTTTTCTGTGAACCAGTGAGATTTATTTTGGCGTTTGAAGAAAATGCTCTATTCCATTCTTGATTGGGGAGTTTTGCATCTACATTAATTAATAATTCTTTAATCTCTGTTTTTCCCATATTTTCAATTTCAAACTTTGGTTTAAAGAGTCTACAAACTACAACTTTACCTTTAAAATCAATTCTCTTTAATTCATATTCAATCTCTGGGAATGTAAACACTGGATTTGTGTTTGGGACAAGAAGATTTGTGGCAGCATCTCGTAATGTTAGATAATAAGGAAGAACAAATCTATCAGAAGCTTCGCCTTTCCCATATATTGTTGGATCATAACCCCATGGAGTATTCATAGCTTCCTCTTTTGATAATTCTTTCCAGTTAAGAAGTCTTATTTCCCTAATTTCTGGATTGCCTTCATTTAAATTGTCCCATTTGCGATTCTGCTCCCATTGATTTGCAAATGTCCAAATTAAGCTAATAGAAGCTATTATTAGAGCAAGAAGAGAAATGATCACTTTTGGATCTCCGAAAAAGCTAGGCGAGTCTGTCATATTTTGTGTCTTTTTAAGTTTGTGCATAACTAGCGAATTGCAGCGAGTTTACCGTACTTTTTTTGTATTCCAGGTTCTTTCAACCCACTATTGCCATTCATTTTTAAGGTTTTAAAAGTAGGGAGTTATGTTTACAAATAAAAATTATTGACTGTCTTTTTTCTATCTTTTCAGGTATTTATGTTTGTATCATGATGCTTTCGCATTTTGTAGAAGGTTCACCTGACTCCGGTTGGAGCTTGTGCATTTTGCAGAAGGTTCTACTGACTTCGGCTGAGGCTTCCGCATTTTGCGAACGGTTCCCCGGTCTCATGTTGGAGCTTCCGCATTTTTCCGAAGGTTCTACTGACTCGGGTTTAGGCTTCTACATTTTGTGGAAGGTTCTCCGTGATTGATTTCAAGGTTCTACAATTTTATCTTCAATAGGTATTGGTCTGGAGACTGTTCTCTTCCGAATGGGCTGGTCGGTTTAAATTGCCTACTTCTTAATTTGTTTCCCCAGCGAATTATCCAGCAGCATCAACTGTTGTGCTGCCAGTTTGGCCACCAGCTTTGCACCTTCAACCGACAAGTGGGTGTCGTCTTTGCGACCTTCAGGAAACTTGCCGGTTGGAGGAGTCCACAGGTAGATGTTTTTAGTGGCTTCGTCACCCAAAGCAGTCACTGCCCCGGCAGTCAGCATCTGTAAATCAACCAAAGGAACATTCATTTCGGCAGCCAGTTGCCGAACAGCTACCGGATAATTGCCATGTGTATCGGTCAAAAACCCATTTTCGAATTTCCGGCGAACGATGGGTGTAAACAAAATCGGAGTGGCCCCTTTTTCGCGGGTTTCGCGCACAAAACGCTCAAGGTTTTTCCTGAAAGTGGTAAAAGGCTCGGTATAGCGTGTCGAATCCTTAATTTTCTGGTCGTTGTGCCCAAACTGAATAAATACGTAATCGCCGGCTTTTAATGAATCAGTCACCGCTTTCCAGCGACCTTCAGAAATAAAACTTTTAGAGCTTCGGCCATTCATTGCCCGGTTTTTAATTTCAACCGATGAATTAACAAATTCAGAAAACACCTGACACCAGCCGGTTTCAGGAGCTACCTCTGCTTTTTTATTGGCCATTGTGGAGTCGCCGATGGTAAAAATGGTGATGCGGTTTTCGGATGTATTTTGTGCAATACCAATATTGGCCATTCCTGTCAAAATAATGATGCAGCAAATAATTGTTTTATATACCTGATTCATTCTCAATTCACTATATATGTTGTTAAAATTTTTAGCGTTGATTCCATTCCGTCCGAAAACTGATTAATGCCTTGAATTCCATTTTGCCCGGACGGTATTCGTTTTTCCATTTTCAACCCAGGGCGACACTTCTTCGTCGTTTGCCCTGGGCTATAAATATTTCGCCCATACTGGGCTGAACCCCAATCTACATCAAACACCACCCCAAGAAGCTACATATTCTATTTCAACAATATTGTGGAAATATCAAGCCCTATTTTCCTAATTTAACCACATTCTTCGGAACTTCTTTCCCTACAACCAATTGGGTTTCAGGATGGGTGATGCCAACATTTTTCAGGTGGGTTGCACCGGTTTGCGAACCTGAAACTTTGATCAGCGGTAATCCTTCCGAAGAAACAAGTCCGTCAACCGAAACATTCGAACTATTTTGAAGATCAATTACCGGATAGTTTTTGGTTTTTAGTTTCAGATTTTTGATTTTCACCCGATCAGCGTCTATGCACACAAGGCCATAGTTGGCTTCCATCTGAATATTGGTGAGTTCAATATTTTCAAGTTTCATTTCGGGCAAACCTTGCAGGAATATTCCCGTCATGGCACCCTTGCAGTTCACATCGCGAATAAAAATATTTTTAAACTGCGGAGTTTCTTCGGTAACTGGCAACAATTTGGGAGCGTCACCATTTTCTCCTGCTTCAAGATCTTCGGAAACCGACCTTCCGCTGTAATACAGATTGAAGGAAATGGCCTGGGTTGGAATATTCATCATTTCTATATTTGAAATAAAAATATTCTCGACTACCCCACCCCGTCCGCGGTTGCTTTTAAAGCGCAAACCTACATCGGTCCCAATAAACGTACAATTTGAAACATGTAAATTGCGCACTCCACTCGACATTTCGCTGCCAACAGTTACCCCACCATGACCATGATATACAATGCAGTTTTTTACAATCAGGTTTTCGTTGGGCATTTTGCGGTCGCGTCCATCTTTGTCTTTGCCCGATTTAATGCAAATCGCATCGTCGCCCACGTCGAAACTGCAATCGTGAATAATGCTGTTCTTGCACGATTCGATGTCAATTCCGTCACCATTCTGCGAAAACCACGGATTGCGAACGGTCGTATTTCGCATGGTGAAATCTTCGCACATCAGCGGATGAATGTTCCAGGCCGGAGAATTCTGAAATGTCGGTCCATCAATCAGCACTTTTTTACACGAAATAAGGCTGACCATCACCGGACGAAGAAAATCCCGAATCTGCTCGAACTCCGCTTTTGTTTTTAGTGAACGTACCACATTCATTTCCGCGATTTTTTCACCTGCCCTGAATTGCTCCGAAGGATACCAGATTTTCCCGTTTTCGCTCACCAAACCACCCGAAGCAATCAGTTTCTTCCACTGCGATTCAGTCAGTTTTTCCTTTTTAACAGCACGCCAAACTTCACCTGAACCGTCAAAAATACCTGTTCCGGTAAGAGCAATATTTTCAAGATTACGGCCATTGATTGGCGAAGTGCAGCGGAAAGTGTTGAATCCTTCAAAATTGGTTTCAACCACCGGATACAAATCTTTATTGGTGCTGAATACCACCACTGCGCCGGTTTCGGTGAACAGTTCGATGTTACTCTTCAGGGTAATTGGCCCTGTTAACCATGTACCGCGGGGAATAATCACCCGGCCACCGCCTTTTTTCGAGACGGCAGCAATTGCATCGGCAAATGCCTGTGTACAATGCACCTGTCCACCGCTTTGCGCACCAAAATCGGTAATTGAAACCGAATTGGCCGGAATAACCGGTTCCTGAACACGGGGCATTTGAAACTCTATTCCTTTGTACAAATCTTCAGTTTGTTGTTTTAGGGCTGCAGGCTGCGAAATAGCACAGGCTGAAAACAGAATTGCTGTAAACAGCGTGAATGTTGATTTTAGTAAGTTCATATCTTTTAGTTTTTAATTGTTTCGAGTTTCGGGTTACGAGATGCGGGTTTAACTCGGAACCAGCAACTCGTAACAACTTTTGTTGCGACTGATCACTGAACACTGTATTTTTTGACCCATTCTCCCAGAATATTTTCAAGAGTATAGGCCGCTGCTTCTGTATCGCTTAACTGATGCGACCAGCTCACTCTTTTTTCTGCGGAAGCTCCTGCTCCTGTGTTTTT
>JAHEYU010000003.1:0-87078 GCA_023251435.1 Bacteroidota bacterium | reverse complement strand
CCAGTTGTGCCAGCCTTCCGGCTTGATCATGCTTCCCAATTCACAGCGTAAAAAGGCTGATTTGCCGAATGGTCTCCACGGACGACCCAAATAAAACGATGCTTCAGGTGCAGTTCCGGAAATCTTGCAATCGAGGAAAACGAAGCCAAAAGCAGTTTCCTCATTGGTAGATGGCGCTGTAATATAGCCATGATCTTTACAAACAATGGTGCAGCGATCGAACACCGCGGTTGACCAGCCGAAAATAAAATCGACGGTTCCTTCAATCACGCAATCGCGGTAATACTGGTGACTCTTTTCGCCATGCGGGTAAAGCGTATCCTGAAATCCGGAGAAACGGCAGTTGATAAAAGCCACCATGTCGCCATCAATGCGCACCGCCACGGCCTGACCAACCGAACCTGATGAATTTTCGAAAGTGATATTTTCGGCACGAAAGCCGTCGCCAAACACGAAAAAGGAAGTTGAACCGGTTGTGCCGACTTCTTCGCCAAAGCGGTTTTTCTTTTGGGCGAAATCGTCGTAAGTCAGAATGGTTTTGTCGCGGACTTCACCCACAAAAACCACATTGGTTTTGCTTCCGGCCAGCACCAGTTTCTCCTTGTAGGTTCCTTTTTTAATAAAAATCCGCGTTTCATTCTTCCTGAAATCGGGAACGGCATTGATGGCTTCCTGAACAGTGCGAAAGTCTCCGGTTCCATCGGTCGAAACCACGAAATGGTAGTCGGAGGCAAAGGCAGCCGATGCCGACACTAGACAAGTGAGAAAAAAAGCAAATAAAAGATATTTCAAAAGTCGTTTTTTCATAAGTTTTTCAGATTGCCATTTCTATGTTGATTATCAATTTTTTAACCTTATTTTTCTCAAAGCAACCTTAGTACAACTTCCAATCACGCTAAGGTAACCTTATTACCTTATTAAGAAATAAGGTTAAAATTATGTGGGGCAATATCTTTCTACTAAGATTGCCAGATAAAAAATAAGGTGTTTGAATTCATCAGAATTACATTTAAAAATTTATTTTTCTTCTATTTATCGGCAAAATGGAGAATTTATTTTTCTATCCTAAACCAATCAATATCTGCCGAACCGGCATCGTTGATAATTCCGTTTCTCAAGGCATAAAAACCAACTTTGGCGCCAATCCATTTCCCTTCGCGGGCTTTGAAACTGTTGCCAATAGTTGAAAATGTTTGTCCATCGGTGCTGTAACTGAAGGTGCATTCAGCGCCTTTCTGAACCTGAACCCGAAAATAAATCGTATTTGTTTCTATTGGTTGAGCAGTTGACAATTCCTCTTTTCCGCCTTTATCAGCTTGTTTGCAGGTGGCCGACTCAACTGTCAATTTCCCGTTTTCGCGCTTGAATGAAATTCTGCCATAATCCAGTCCCATCACAATCAAACCAACTTCTTCGCCGTCGAAGCGGGCATCGAAAGTGAGTTTGGCAATTGCTGTAAATTCAGGAGCAGGAAACTTCTGCAAAAGCATGTTCGAAACATTCCAAAGATTAACCGCTTCGGCTGGACGCGGAATACAATTCAGCCTAAAAAAGCCCAAATTCCCGGAAGGAAATCCCCACGTAGTCTGATAATTGGCATGCCACTGCCACTGAAAACCCAGTTCGCTTTCGTTGAATTCATCGCTTTCAGGAGGAGTCATTTTCGGGTATGTTTTACCAATAGTTGGTTTTTTATAAGTACGAACCGGATCGCCACAACCATCGCCATCAGCATCCACGCCAATCACCGGCCAGTCGTTTACCCACTTCATCGGATTCAGGTGCACCACCCTTCCGTAAGCTCCCAAATCCTGAAAATTCAGGAACCAGTGTTCGCCGGTTTTGGTATCGACCCAAGCGCCCTGATGCGGGCCGTTGATGTCGGTTTTGCCTTGCGCCATCACAATTTTATCTTCATAAGGACCGAAAACATTTTTGCTGCGCATTACCATTTGCCAACCTGTAGGTACGCCGCCAGCCGGAGCAAATATGTAGTAGTAACCGTTTCGCTTATATATTTTGGGACCTTCAATCGTCGGATGATTTTTATGTCCGTCGATGAGCATCACGCTGTTTCCGATCAACTTAGTTCCATCCGGAGCCATGCGGTTGATCAGTATAACGCTTTTTACACCGGCGCGGCTTCCGGCAAAAGCATATACCAGGTAAGCTTTTCCGTCATCGTCCCAAAGTGGCGAGGGATCGATTAAACCTTTCCCGGCCTGAACCAGCAAAGGCTCCGACCACGGACCAGCCGGATTGGTAGCTTTTACCATGTAAATACCGAAATCGGGATCGGGATAATAAATGTAATATTCGTTTTTATTGTAGCGAATGCAGGGAGCCCAAACTCCGCCGCCATGCTGAACTTTGTTGAACACATCAAATGGAGGCTGTTTTGGCAAAGCATGACCGATCAGTTTCCAGTTGACCAAATCGCGCGAGTGCAGAATAGGCAAACCGGGAATACAGTTGAAAGACGAAGCGGTCAAGTAATAATCGTCGCCAACGCGAACAGCATCCGGATCGGAATAATCGGCATACAATACCGGATTGGTGTAGGTTCCGTCGCCATTGTCGGCCACCCATACTTTAGAAACAGCATCCGGGGTTTGCGCTGAAATGGATTTCGGACAAACCAGCCAAAAGGCAATTAGGAATATGAAAAATAATCGTTTCATTCTATATTGGTATTAAGTTTTAGTTTCATCATGATGTCTGTCTGTTCCTCATTTCCCAATTTGAATAGGTGTTTGTCAAACTCCACGAAACCGTTTTTCTTATAAAATTTTTGCGCTCTGTGGTTTTCTTCCCAAACACCCAACCAAACATATTCGGTATTTTTCTGTTTGGCTATTTTAATTGCATGGTCGTATAGTAGTTGTCCAACCTTTTTACCGTGAAACTCTTTTAAAACGTAAATGCGTTCAATTTCGAGCGCTTTGTCGTCTTGAAGCTCTGTTTGCGATTGTCCAAAGTTTATTTTTAGGTAACCAATTGCTCTGTTTCCTAGTTCAGCAAAGTAAAATTCAGCGTTATTGTCGTTTAATTCGGCAGCCAATTTTTCAACAGAAAATCCCTCTTCCAAATATTTTCTCATATTTTCTTCGGTGTTACTCGCCGAAAATGTTTCAGAAAAAGTCTGTCTGCCAATTTCTTGTAATTGGACAATGTCGGATAGCGTTAATTTTTTAATGTCAATGCTTGTCATCTTCTCTTTGCTTTTTTGTTGTATAAGGTTGCCACTAACTATTTACCAGCAACATCATACCATTTTTGTTCCTGCGGAATTTCCCATCCCAGGGGAGCAAATATATTTTCTTTGCTGAAGATCGACGCTTCAGCCGCGCTTAACCCATACGACCATGAAACCCGTTTGGAGCGGTTTGCCCCTACCCCGTAATTACTGTATTCAGCAAAAACTGCTGTTTTCTCGTTCTCTGCTTTCGACCAGTTGTCCCAGCCTTCAGGAACAATGAACGAACCCATTTCACAATTCAGGAAAGCCACTCTGGCAAAACTTCGCCAAGGACGCCCGAGATAAACTTTATTTACTCCGGAAGCGGCTGTCAATTTGCAATTCAGGAAAACAAAACCATACGATTTTCCTTCAGGAGTGCTGGCTGCGGTGAGGAATGAATTGGCTTTGGCATGAATAACACAGTTTTCGAACAAAGCCGTTGCCTCACCAAAAATAAAATCGGTAGTACCTTCAACATGGCAATTGTGAAAATACTGACGGCTAAACCTTCCGGCGGCATAAACCGTATCCTGATTGCCCAAAAACCTGCAATTGATGAAAACACAGCGATCACCCTCAACATGCAGCGCAACTGCTTGTCCGACCGGGCCTGCTGTATTTTCAACAGTAATATTTTCAAGGTGGAAATCGTTTGCTTCCACTTTTAAGGTAGCGGTATAAAATGTACTGTTTCGTCCGCGGTTGATTTTATCGAAATAATCGTCATACGAAATGATTGTTTTATCGGCACTTTCGCCAACAATCGACAAATGGCTATTGCATGATGGAACCACCAGCTTTTCCTTGTAGATTCCGTTTTTTACGAAAATTCTGACCCTGGAATCGGGAAATGCTTTGCAGGCATCGATGGCTTTTTGTATGGAAGTAAAATTCCCGGAGCCATCGGGAGCCACTATAAAATCATAGTTTGCGGCCATTAAAAATTGATTGGAAGAAATCAGGAAAAAAGCCATGCAAATAATGAGCAATAATCTTCTATTCCCGACGCCATTCCAACCTTTAAATTTTGCAAAATTGAGAATCATGTACATTAATTTTTCAGTGAAATATTTTCAATTATCAAAACCCAGTCATTTCCATCAGCCTCTTCGCCGGGGGGATCAAATTCAGAAATACCGTTTTTGTCAACCTCGCCGGCCTCAACAATTTTCCCGTCACGTGGCGAAAACCACCTGGCTATTAATTCATTTCCAATTGTATATTCGGTTTCCAAATTTATTGGTCGTCCGTTACAGGTATAAACAAGTATGCAGTTTTTCCCCTGAATTGCTGTCAGATAATTGTACCGCTCTCCCTGATTGGAGATTATCGCCTGCGCGGGTACCATTTCCTGAAAATGATACTTCAGCATCAGGTTTTTCAGGTGCTTCATCTGAATAGCACCGGGGCTGTTGATCGCCACAGTCCATGGTTCGCGGGCTCCATAAGCGCCGGCTGCCGGTGATGAGGTATAAAACTGCATCACCGAATTGTGTCCGTACGTAAAACCGCAGGCTCCTGAAAAAACCGACCAGTAAGCATATCTGCGGACATCGCTGTCTTTCCAGCGAGGTTGTAAAGTATCGTGCAGTCCCTGCGGAATTCCTTCATAAGAAGGTTCTCCGTCAAGCGTAGGTTTTACTGGCGACTTTTGATAATCGTCGGCAAGGTAGCGCCAGTTATCCTCGCCATAGCGGGTTTCATTTCGGGCGGTATCCTGATCGTAGCGCCGGTGCCCCGACTGAAACATATTGAAATCGAGCCACGGTTCCTGATGAAACCACCTCGAAGACTGTGTTCTTCCAAAAGGGTGAAAGGTAACCAATTGACTGGGAGAAAACTTCTTAATGGTCGAGCCAATTGTTTGCCAAACATGAATTGAATCACTACCCCGCACATCGCCACCATTTAACCAGATTACATTTGATTTGTCTTTGTATCGTTTGGCAAGGAATTCCGCATAGATTTCAGCCTGTTTCGAAGTAACCGTACCGGCTTTTACATTCGACCCCCAGACTGGAACCAATGCCATATAGATTCCCTTTTCGGCAGCCAAATCAATCACATGATCCAGGTTTTCCCAATAGCCAGTGCCATTTTTTGATAATCCGACATTTGGAGTTGCCACATTTTGCCCGATCAACGCAGAATCTCCCTGAATGTTAACAGCGGAAAGAGTGTGCAAAACCATCACCTGAATCACGTTGAAACCTTTTTCTTTTCTATCCTGAAGGTAGTTCTCAACATCCGGACTGTTCAATTTGCTCAACAAAAGCCAACCGGTATCGCCCAACCAGAAGAATGGTTCTCCACCTGCAGTCAGAAATCGATGATTAACCGAAACTTCAAGCTTCGGAAAGTTTTCCTTTTTTACAGACTGCTTACATCCTGCAAATACAAGGGTGAAGCAGATTATCAGATAAATTAGTTTCTTCATGTCATTCTATTTTAATACTTTATCCAGAAAGTTGACCATATAACCAACCGTTGGTTCAAACCAGGGATGGAATAACCAAAACGGGTGCGGCGTATTTTCAATGGTATGAACCTCGGAGTAGATTTTGTACTTATCCAAAATCGTAATCACACTGTCGCGCCCAAAATGAAACCGGGGCAAAGCGCTGTTGATAAATAACATAGGCGGCGTATTTTCTCCCACGTAATGAATAGGTGAAGCTTCAATCCATTTTTCAGAGTTCTGGTTGAAAGTAGTACCGAACCACAAAGCGCCCGCCGAACGTTTGGCCGACTCTTCATCTTTGCCTTTTTCGTCAGGTGTGTCAAAATCCAGAATTCCATCCATATCGATTATGGCTTGAACTGCCGATGATACACCGGGATTCCCTTCATTCCCTTCGAACTTTTCAACACCTGCGGTTGCTCCGATTAAAGCAGCTAACTGACCGCCTGCCGAACTTCCGGTAATGGCAATTTTATCCGGATCAATATTGTATTTTTTTGCATTTGCCCTCAAAAAACGAATCGCGGCTTTAATGTCGTAAACTGCTGCCGGATAAAGCGCTTCGGGCGAAAGACGGTATTCAACCGATGCTGTAACATATCCTTTGGCTGCAATTTGTTGTGCCATCGGAACCTGCATCGATTTGTTTCCCGAACGCCATCCACCTCCATGAATCAGTAGTAATGCCGGGTATTTTCCAGGTTTTGCCGGACTAAACAAATCGAGTTGTAAATCGCGTTTCCCATAAGCAGTTTCTGGCAAAGTGACGTAAACAATATTGTTTTCGGCTAATACACCTTCAGGCAAAATTGGCCTGACTATTTGAGCCTGTGGAAATTCCTTTTTGATTTTTATCCATGCCTGATAGGGAGTGAACGAGGTATCGCGCGGGAACGCGTTTTGAATGACTTTCAAAGGTTTCCGGTGGGTTTCTTCGGCAGTTTGGGCAAAAGAAAATTGGATAATCAGAAATGCGATAAAAAGGAATACGATTTTCATTCGGTTAGGTCTTTCAAAAAATAGTTCAGGCTTAAAATTAGCAAAAGGACTTTATGATTATTGGTTTATTCTTTTTATTTCGTCACGTTGCGGCTGGCAAAAAAAAATCCGGGAAGCGGAAAACCACCTCCCGGATAATAAACTAACTAAACTTATTTGGCTACGTAGCCAGGATTTTGTTCTATTTTGGCTTCATTCAAATCAATGGCATCTTGTGGAATCGGACGATAAATTTTATCCTGACCATCCAAGCCTTTGAAAGCCACATCGACACCGATTTTTTTGATGTCGTAATTGTATTTTCCGCAGAATTCCTTCAATTTTCCGGTACGGCGTAATTCCGGCCATCTCAGATATTCACCGGCAAATTCCTTGGCACTTTCAATCAGGTAGGCATTCAATGCGGCACTCTGATTTCCGGCAGCAGCTATCGACGTATTTGGAGTAAGCTTCTTTCCGTCTTTGGCATTTCCCGGACGATCAAGTACTTTTTGCACATTCAATTCAGCATTTGCCAGGTCATTCAATCCAATACAAGCCTCAGCAAACAGGAAGTAAGTTTCGGCACGACGGGCTAAAACGATGTCGCGGGTGCTGCAATTCTGGTCAAAAATGGCTGAAGTAGCCGGACTGTCGAACTTTTTGATTACCGGTGTGCAGAAATCAAGTTCGTAAGCAGCACGGTAAGCAACTTCATCGTATTTAAACGGATAGATTTTGGTATTCGTTGCAATCTGTGCAGGACGAGCAGCTTTCCAGGCATCTTCATCTGCTTTGGTGAATTCTTTGCCCCAAAAACGAGGATAGTAAGCCCGAATGATCATTTTATTTTTGTCTTTCGTACTGTCGTAATAATAGAAATATTGGTCATAAATCGTCAGCATGAAAGTCGCATCGTAGCGTGCATCATTTTCAGTATAGAAATTGTGCAGGTTCCACGAAGGGTAAAGCAGCGTGCTCATGTATTTATGTTTCAACTCCGAACCACCCAAATACGGACCAAACAGCGATTGCTGGTTGTTTCCACTGGTAGTGCTGGCAACCGATTTTGCATCGTACTGAACCGAAAAAATCACTTCGTCGTTATTTTCGTTGGTCGGGCTCCAAAGCGTTTCGAAAGGAATTGTAATTCCTTTGCCTGCAATTGCAGCTGTTGCATAGGTTTTGGCCTTGTCGAAGTCGGCAGACTGTTTCAGGTCCCATCCACGGGTCAGATAAACTTTTGCCAGGTAGTGATTGGCAACAGTTTTATTTACTTTGGCTACTTCAGTGGCGAGATTAGGCAAAGCAGCTTCCATTTCGCTGATGATGAAAGCATAAGATTCGGCCAAGGTACTTCTTGGCATGTTCATTCTTGGCGCCAGTGTCGGTTCCTTGCTGATTGCAATTCCGCCGAATTGTTCGACAAGTATAAAATGATAGTATGCGCGTAAAAAAGTCAGTTCTGCTTTCCATGTTGCACGTTTTACGTCGGTTACAGCAGGAAGGTCGATGTAATAAAGGGCCATATTGGTTACCTGAATAGCGCTGTACACATTCTGGTAAAAGGTTTTTACATAGCTATCGGTTGCATACAATTGTTCGTATTCCATGATTGCTTTATTCCCCGTTCCGCGTTCGCGCTGGTACATATCAGTACCGGCACACTGCAGCCATGGAGTACTGCCGTATACAGTGCGCAGCGAATTGTATGATGCAGTCATCAAAGTGGTGAAACCCACTTCGGTGGTATAGAATTCTTCGTTGGTGATGCCACTTTTATTGTCTTCTGTCAGGAAATCGCTACAGCTTGCCAGAAACAGAATTGCTAATAGTGAACTTATTATTTTTCTCATATTGATCTGTTTTTTTGATTAAAATTTCACATTTACCCCAAACTGATAAGTCACGTTGCTCGGGCCATTTCCATTTTGCAATGAGGTTGTTGCGTATTCCGGATCCCAACCCTGGTATTTGGTAAAGATGAAGGGATTCAAAACGTTTGCATAAACGCGCAGGTGGCTCATTTTTACTTTAGCCAGAATACTTTTCGGAACGGTATAACCGAGACTGATGTTTTTCACACGAATAAAATCGGCATCGGTGTAACGGCCATTCGAACCGTAATACGGACCTGCATTGTTCGGAGCCGGATATTTTGCAGTCTCGTTACCTTGGGCAACTCCCCAAACAGCTTTGGGCGAATCTGCAACTGAAGTATCAAAAGCGTTCCAGTCGTACCGGGCAATTCCGGTTGGGATAAAATAATCTGAAACAACTTTCGGACGTCCGCGCTGGTTGTTGGTAGAACCAAATTCAGCCAAAAACTCATCGTTTACAAACGATCCCTGACGGGTATAAATATTAAATGAAAAATCCCAGTTTTTAAAAGTAAGTTCTGAAGTCATACTTCCAGTCCAGCTTGGATCCGGGCTTCCGAGGATAACGCGGTCTTTGTCGGCGGTAATTTTTCCGTCCAATGAAATATCTTCAGCAATGGCATGACCAACTTGCTGACCCCATTTGGCAGCTTCGTCAGCTTCAGTAGATTTCCAAACACCAATGATCCGGTAATCGTAAATCACGTTGATTGGCTCGCCTATAAAACGGGCTTCACCCATCACATCCTGTTTTTTACCGTACAAAGTCTGAATGGCATTTACGTTGTGTGCAAAGGTAAATGTGGTTGACCATTCAAGGTTTTTTGTTTTCACATTAACAGTAGTCAGTGCAAGCTCAATACCTTTGTTGCTCACCGATCCAATGTTGTCTTTCATGCTGGTAACTCCTGACTCAATTGACAGGGTGCGGCTCATCAACAATCCATCCGACAGTTTATCGTACAAATCAATTGTTCCCGTAATGCGGTTATCAAAGAAACCATAGTCGATACCGAAGTTAAACTCACGGGTTTTTTCCCAGGTGATTGATTGGTTAACTGGCAACCCGGGAGCAAATCCTGAAAAAGCAGTTCCGTTGTAGTCGTAATATACGTTTGCTCCGGTCTGCGGAGTCAATTGTGTACCGTAAGGACTGATGCCGTTGTTGTTTCCGGAATATCCAAAGCTGAAACGTGTTTTCAGGTTCGAGAGAAAATCGGCCTGCATAAAACCTTCTTCCGACATTCTCCATGCCAATGCCAAAGATGGAAAAGCAGCCCATTTGTCGGCCAGTTTCGAACTTCCGTCGTAACGCAAAGTTCCGGTAAACAAATATTTGCCCATGTAATCGTAGTTAATACGCGTGGCATACGACAAGAGTGAAGTTTCAGAATAATTTGATCTTGAGTCGCCGGGAACCAGCGTTCCGCTAAACAGATTGTACCATTCAGAATTGTAGGGAAGTCCTTCGGTTGCTGCCTGGAACAGTTCGTAACGGCTTTTGTAGAAGCTGTTGATGAACGATGCATTGATGTGATGCGCGTCGTTAATGGTTTTATCGTAGCTAATCTGGTTGTCCCAAGTATATTCAAAAGCTTCGGTGTTAACCTGTGAAGAGTTGTCTTTGGTACGGTTACCTGCTACAATTCCGTAATATCTACCAGTTCGTGTGCGGTTTAAACGTGGTGACAGTGTTGATTTCAATTCCAATCCCGGAAGCGGGTTAAGCTGAACAAAGATGTTTCCGAGAATATCATATCGTCTGATTTCCTGGTTACCGCTGTTAATTTCTTTCAGCGGATTTGGCGAACTGGTAAAGTTACCGGCTCCCTGAATGGAAGCGGCAATACCCGGTTGCTCAATCATAACGCCGTTATCGTCATAAGCTCTGAGAATAGAAGGCATACGCAATACATCGCGGTAACCGAACTGGCTTCCGGAGTTATTGGTTGATTGCGAAAGGTTGAATGAACCTCCGGTAGTAAAGAAATCGGATACTTTGTGGTACAAACTTCCCTTCATACTGTAACGGTTGAGGTCCTCCATAATGAAGTTACCTTCTTCGTTCTGATAACCCATTCCCAGGTTATATGACATTTCTTTCGAGCTACCTGATATATTCAGGTAATGGTTTTGCTGTTTCCCGGTTTGGGTAGCCAGACCTAACCAGTCTTCGTAATCTTCGTTGTACAGGCGTTTGTCTAAAAGCGGACTCTTCTGCAAAATAGCATCTTTGCTGGCCTGAGAGATCACATAAGCTTTCGTAGTTGTATCGTAAGTATAGAAAGCAGAAGTACGGAAATCGACCCACTGGCGGCCATCCATAAATTCAGGAATGTTGGTCAGTTCGCGGACGCCGGTGTAACCATCGTAGCTGACCGTAGTTTTTACAGTCTTGGTTTCGCTGGCACTTTTTGTTTTTACCAGAATAACACCGTTGGAACCACGGGATCCATAAATAGCTGTTGAAGAGGCATCCTTCAGAATGTCAATCCGCTCGATATCAGCAGGATTAAGAAAATCAATATCACCGGTAACCACACCGTCAACCACGTAAAGCGGATTTCCTGCTTCGATGGAATTTTGACCACGAATACGGATGGTAGAAGTTGCTCCCGGGCGTACCGAGTTGGAAGTGATATTTACACCCGGAATGGTTCCCTGTAAGGCACTCATCACCGAAGTCGTTCCTTTGGAAGCCAATAATTCGGCAGAAACAGTTCCAACCGATCCGGTCAGGTCGTTTTTCTTCACGACACCGTATCCAACTGCAACGACCTCTTCCAATTCCAGAGTGCTGCTTGTTAATTGTACATTGATAACCGTTTGTCCGTTAATTTTAACTTCTTTGGTTTCGAGACCGATAAAAGAGAACGATAGTACATCATTCGCCGGATTGCCAGGAACAATAGAATAACTGCCATCACTATTTGTGATCACCCCATTTGTTGTCCCTTTCACAACAACGTTTACGCCTGGAATTGGCGAATTAGACTCGTCAACCACCAATCCGGTAACTTTTTGGGCAAAAAGCTGTGCACCCGCAAGAATTACCATCATTGACAGCAGACAAACCTTTTTAAGAAAACTTTGCTTCATTTTCATCATAGATAATTGTTAAGTTTATTAGAAAAATAAAATAATTATTGCATGTTCATTTCAAGAGAAGCCATGATGAATGGCCCAACGCCTTTAGGGTCGTTGTCGCGTACCGGTTCGCTGATATAGTATTCGAAAGAGCCATCACGATAAGGATTTCCGCCCAAACCGGCCACCGAGCAGCATTTGGTCAGACTAATGGTTCCATCACCGTTGTCTTTAATAAGGTTCTCAAGAATACCGTTGTATGCTTTTGTCGCAACGATCTTGTAATCGCTGCTGATATATCCTTTCCGCACTGCTTTAAGCAGAGAATAAGCAAACATTGAAGTAGCGGTTGCTTCGAGGTAGTTTCCTTCACGGCTACCCTGATCCATCACCTGATACCACAAGCCAGTATCTGTGTCCTGGTATTTTTTGATTCCTTCTGCAACTTGATTTAATATTTTCAGAATGTCTGCCTTTCCTGAATGATCTTGCGGAATAAAGTCGAGCACATCGACCAAAGCCATTGCATACCATCCCATTGCACGACCCCAATAATGAGGCGAACAACCGGTTATCGAATCAGCCCACGCCTGTTCATTGCTTTCGTCCCAGCCATGATAATTCAAGCTAGTTTCAGGATTAAAAGTGTATTTATGAACCAGTTGAAATTGTTTGACAACATCGTCAAAAAGCTCCGGTTCGTTAAAATAAAGCGCATACTGGGCATAAAAGGGAGCACCCATATACAAACCGTCGAGCCACATTTGGTGCGGATATCGTTTTTTATGCCAAAAGCCACCTTCCGAAGTACGCGGATGTGTTTTCAACTGCTCGCGTAATTGCTTAATAGCGCTTAAATAGCGTTCGTCTTTGGTATTTGCATAAACATCGAATAAAAATTTTCCGGAGTTGACAGCATCAATATTATAATCTTCAATTTTATAGGCTGTGAGGAAGCCAGTAGAATCGATAAACTTGTCGGCATATTTTTTTGCATATATATAATAAGCTTCGTTGCCGTTTTGTTGCCACAATTTAATCATGGAATGGGCTATTAAGCCCTGAGTGTAATTCCAAACAGGTTTGGGATTGAAGTCAACTGTCCACGGATCGGGAAACTGTTTGATTTCGGAGTCGGCCATTTTTACAGCCATTTCAAGGCCGTCTGTTGTTACCCGTTTAGTCTTCGAAGCACATGACTGTATTATGACCAGAAGCCCAAGTAATAGAATCCAATTGAATTTCATTTCGTCAAATTAAGGTTGTTATCTAATCGCGTTTAAATTCTCCACTTCAGGCAAACATTATAAAAAGGTAATAATCAGGAAAGAAAAAAGGGCTGCCAGAATGATAGTGGTTATAACTATACCCCATGAAACCTTTCTTAGTTTTCTGATTATTTCTTCCATTAGTAAAGTTTGATTTAGTGACATCGCAAAATTACGGATTGGAAAATTAAACGGGGATCTAAATCATATCAGGAAAGGTGGACAGGCGTACCAACAGCGGGTTATATTTCCCAATAAGCGGGCATTTTTCAGGTTAAATTATAGACATAAAATCACAACATACTATTTATGTGCACATTATATACCAATAACAACATCTGCTATTGTTACCTGAATGTTAAAAATTAAAAGAATAACTGAAGAAGGGGAAAACCCAAAATTGCTTTGTGATTTAAAGAACCTGTGGTTATTAAAACAAAATTTTGCAGTATTATCTATAAGACGTGTTATTCCGTCCCGTGTTTGTCCACATATTCAGAGGCGCTCATTCCAAATTCCTGCCTGAAACATTTGCGGAAATGCGACAAGTCGCGGAAACCGACAGCATAAGCTACTTCAGAAATGTTCAGTTTTTTCTGAACCAGCATTTGGGCAGCACGTTTCATTCGGATATTCCGAACGAATTCCTTGACTGTCATTTCGGTAAGTGCGTTCAATTTGCGATACAGCTGCATACGGCTGACCCCAATTTCGGAGGCAAACCTTTCGATATCAAGATCCGGATCGGCAATGCTGTTCTCTACCACATCGATGGCTTTTTGCAGGAATCGTTCGTCGGGCGAACTAAGTAGTATATTCCTGGGCTGAAGCAGCATTTCGCCGGCATATTTTTGTTTTAGCGACTGTCGCACCGACAGTATATTTTCGACTTTAGTTTGAAGAATTACCAGATCGAACGGCTTGGTAATGTAGTCGTCGGCTCCGTAGCTCAATCCTTCAATTTCGTGCTCGCGCGAACCGAGCGCGGTGAGCAATAAAACCGGTATATGCGAAGTACGTTCGTCTTTTCGTATTTTCCGGCAAAACTCGAAACCATCCATATCGGGCATCATCACATCACTGATTATTATATCAGGAATAGTTTTCAAAGCCAGATTCCAGCCTTCCTGTCCATTTCCTGCCTCAAGCACCTGATAACCAGACAAAAAATGCGACTTGATAAAATAGCGGACATCAGCATTGTCGTCAACCAAAAGCATGATTTTTTGTCCCGAAAGCAATTGTTCACCCGGCTGCTCTTCGCTAACCAAAATAACTTGCTCGCTTTCATTCTTTTCTGCTGAAGCAACATTTACAGGCGATTCGGAGTGGGCAAGTTCCTCATAAGGAAGCTGAACAGTAAATTTAGAGCCTTTTCCGGGTTTGCTCACCACAAATATTTTTCCGTTGTGCAGCTTCACCAATTCTTTGGTGAGTGCCAGTCCAATTCCGGTTCCGGTATGAGTAGCATCTTCTCCAACCTGAAAAAACCGGGCAAATATCTTCTCAAGGTTAGATTCTGAAATACCTATTCCGGTATCTTTCACCGTTATTTCAATTATTCGTTTATCAGAAGAACTACCTGCCATTTCATTCTCGTCAGAATCGAAAACAAGCGAAAGGTTTACAGATATTTTACCACCATTTCCTGTAAATTTAATGGCATTCGAAAGCAGGTTGTTCATTATTTTGGCCACCTTGTCGGAGTCGAAACTGGTTATAATCTCCTTCTTTAGCGAGATGAATTTAAGCTCAATCCCTTTCTCTTCAGAGAATTTACCGAACGATTCAACGATTCCTAAAATGTACGAAACCAAATCACCGCGCGACAAAACCAATTTCAGGTTCCCGGTTTCCATTTTCCTAAAATCGAGTAACTGATTGATTAGCTGATGTAACTGTGTGGCATTACGGTGCATCACATCAACATGTCCTTTTATCTCCGATTCAGGAATCGAATTGGTCTTCATTTTTTCGAGCGGACCGAGAATGAGGGTCAACGGAGTGCGAATCTCGTGCGAAATATTGGTATAAAAACGCAATTTCATCATATCGAGTTCGTGCAGCTTTTTTGCCCTTATTTTTTCGAAAACAAGGTCGTTTTTGAGTTTTTCCCTGTTCAGCAGAAAAGTAACCAGCAGGTAAAGCAAACCCAGAATTGACAGAAAAGCGATACTCCTGAACCACCATGTTTTCCAATAGGGTGGCAAAACAATTATTCGAAGTACGGGTCCTTCATTGCTTTCTTTTCGGTCAATCGAAACGGTCTTTACCCTGAAATAATATTCGCCCGGATCAAGATTGGTGTAAGTGGCCGAACGATTTACAGATGGTTCGTTCCAATCCTTATCAAAGCCATCAAGAAAATAAGCGAATTGAATGCCGAGACTATTCGCGTAATCAAACGATGTAAAATCGAGGGTAATTGAATTTTGGTCGTATTTAAGCTTTATTTCTTCAGTTTCTGAAATAGATTTCGTTAAAACATCTTTTTTGTGGTCGCCAATTTTTACCGATTTGTTGAATATTTTCAGGTCGGTGAGAATGATGGGGGCAAAATAATCGCCCGACTTAATTTTTGCCGGATTAAAAAAATTGAAACCCGAAATTCCACCGAAAATCAGTTCTCCTTCTTTAGTTTTATAGGCCGCCCCATAAGAAAACTGGTTGTTCTGAAATCCGTTTTTCAACGAATAATTATGAAAACGCTCGGTTTCAGGATCAAATTTCGACAGTCCGTTGGTGGTGCTGATCCATAAATACTGATCGTTGTCCTGAAGAATAGCAAGTGTTTGGTTATTAGCTAATCCATTCTTTTCGGTATAATTTTTTACAATACCCTTTTCTTTGGAATAAAGTGCAATTCCACGATTAAAAGTGGCCAGCCAAAGCCGTTTTTTCGAATCCTCCAGCATGTAACGCGTCGATTCGTCAATTCTGGTAACATTTTTATTTTCAGGATTATAAATAACAACATCATCGGCGCCTATCCATAAACACCGGTCGCTGTCTTCAGCCAGCCAACTTACTTGCTGACCATCAACTAAATTCCGGTAATGAATAAAAGTTCCGGTTGCCGGATCGAACTTATCGAGTCCGGTACCGGTGCCCACCCAAATATCCTTATTACTATCGAGCAGCAAAGCCCAAACACGGTTATCCGAAAGACTTCCCGGATCAGCCGGATCGTTTTTATAATGCGTGTAAGTTCCGGTTTTTAGATTTAAAACATCAATTCCACCAAGGAAAGTGCCGATCCAGAGGTTGTTTTTTCCATCGTCGAGCAATGCTTTTATACAATTGCGCGACAAGGAATTTGGATTTCCCTTTTGCGGCATGAGGTAACTGAAACGACCGGTTTTTCGGTCCAGAATATTAATGCCTCCGCTTTCGGTTCCAACCCAGATATCACCTTTCGGATCGACCCAAAAAGCAAAGATCTCGCTGCTGTTAAGGTAGTGCGGATCGTCGGGCATTGCTTTATAGCTCTGAATATTTTGCCTCTCTTCAATCAAAAAATTTATGCCTCCGCGGGTGCCAATCCATACATCGCCTTTCACATCGTGAAAAATGCACTGTACAGAATTATTCACCAGGCTTTTGGGTTGCCTTACATCGTGGTAATAAAATGCGACAACTCCTTTTTGTTTCTCATAAGTATATAATCCGCCCCTGGTTCCAATCCAGTATTTACCACTTCGGTCTTTCGAAATTGCCCTTACGGTGTTGCTTCGGTCGTTTTCCTTATCAATCACAAGGTGACGTGTAACCATCGAAACCGGATCGATAGTGTACATTCCGTTGGCATAAGTTCCAACCCAGATGGTACGATCGTCTTCGATCACAATTTCCCATATTTCATGATTGGCCGAAAAACTGGGATTCAAATCAAGCTTTGTGGCAGAATTGGTATTCGGATCGTAAATAAAAAGTCCATTGTTTGTTCCAATCCAGATACGCCCCGACTTATCGGAACGCAGAACCCGAAAATATTCGGAAAATGCGGAAAGATTTGCAGGTTTTATTTCGGTGATGCTTTTTTCATTTTCGATTCGGTACAACTTTGTCTCGGTACCCACCCAAAGAATTCCGGTAGCATCTTCGTGAATTGAAGTAACCGATGCATCTTTCAAAACAGCTGCATCGCCATTATAGAATAAATGATGAAAATTTTCTTTCTCGCGGTTGAATTTGTTCAGCCCACCATTCTCGGTACCAACCCATAGCTGACCTTTGCTATCCTCAAAAATAGCCCTGACCAAATTTCCTTTCAGGCTGGCCGGGTCTTCGGGATCGTTCTTAAAAACTGTAAATTTATAACCATCAAAGCGGCAAACACCTTGCGAAGTACCAATCCACATCCAACCTTTTTTATCCTGAAGGATGCAATGAATCTGGTTATTTGAAAGTCCGTGTTCTTGCGAATAGAAGTCAAAATTAAGATTGTTTACTACCTCAATTCCGCTGGATTTCAATCCGGTAAGAAGAAACACCAAACAAAACAACAGAAAGATTTTTCTCCGGAAAAGCCTTTCCAAAGCAACAATACGGCCTGTAATTTCTGTCATTTTTTCATATACTCTATAATTTGTTTGAGAATAAAACAAAGCTAAACAACTTTCCCGTACAAATCAAACTCGTCGGAACCTGTAATTTCGATCTGATAAAACTGTCCCTTTTTTAAATGAATTTCTTTACTGACAAGCACTTCGCCATCAACTTCAGGAGAATCAAACTCGGTGCGTCCAACGAAGAATTCTTCATCTTCGCGATCGATAATCACCTTCAAGGTTCTTCCCACTTTTTCAGCATTTAGCTGCGATGAAATGATTTGCTGAATTCCCATCAATTCTTCCTGACGGGACTGCTTTACGTCCTCCGGAATACTGTCTTCATACTTTTTGTATCCGTAGGTTCCCTCTTCGTGCGAGTAGGTAAATGCACCCAAACGATCGAATTTATGTTTCTGAATAAAGCTTTTTAACTGCTCAAAATCCGCTTCGGTTTCGCCAGGATGACCAATCAGCATGGTAGTGCGAATGGCAATTCCCGGAACTTCTTCCTCAATTTTTTGCAGCAACGCTTCCGTTTCTTCGGTGGTAACATGGCGAAGCATGTGTTTCAGTACATTGTTCGAACTATGCTGCAACGGAATGTCGATATAATGGCAAAGTTTTGGAACCGATTTAAACAGCGGTAAAATATCCATCGGAAATTTTGTCGGATACAGATAATGCAGACGGATCCATTCGATGCCATCAACTTCGGCAATCTTTTGAATTAGTTCGGCCAACATGCCTTTTCCATATAAATCAATTCCGTAGTACGACAAATCCTGCGCGATCAGTAATATCTCGCGAACACCATTCTTAGCAAGGTATTTGGCTTCTTTTACCAAGTCTTCCATCGATTTTGAGTTGTGCTTGCCGGTCATACCGGGAATAGCACAAAACGCGCAAACGCGGTTGCAACCTTCAGAAATTTTGAGGTATGCAAAATGCGACGGAGTAGTGATTTTCCGCTCGTAAATATATTCGGGTCTATAAGTTGCTTTTAGCTCGCTTACCACTGCTTTCATATCGAACTTTCCAAAAAAGCGATCCACTTCAGGAACTTCTTTTTCCAGATCGAGTTTATATCGTTCAGACAAACAACCCATTACATATAGTTTTTCGATGTCGCCACGTCCTTTGGCAGCAACAAACTGCATAATGGTATTAACCGATTCTTCTTTGGCATCGTGAATAAATCCGCAAGTATTGATGACAACAATATCGGAGTCGGTATCGTTCGAATCGTGCACTACTTCAAAGCCGTCCATCGAAAGTTGATTCAGTAAAACTTCAGAATCGACCAGATTTTTTGAACACCCCAGGGTCACCACATTTATTTTTTGCTTCTTCATTTTTTGTTTTTTTTAAACCACATAGGCACATAGGCCACATAGTTTTTTTCTATGTGAACTTTGTGCCTATGTGGTTATTTATCGTTAGATAAAATTTGGAATAAATTTCCAATAACCAATATCGAATATTCAATATCCAGAACTTTCGCAATCGAAAATTTGAAACCTGGAACTTGAAACCTGGAACTACGAGAAGAGTGAATCGACAAAAGCGCGGCGGTTAAAAATCTGTAAATCTTCCATTTTTTCGCCGATACCAATATACTTTACAGGAATCTTAAACTGATCGGAAATACCAATTACAACACCACCTTTAGCGGTTCCATCGAGTTTTGTCAGCGCCAAAGCGGTTACTTCGGTTGCTTTGGTAAATTGCTTGGCCTGTTCAAATGCATTTTGTCCGGTCGAACCATCCAATACCAGCAAAACTTCGTGAGGAGCATCTGCAACCACCTTTTTCATAACGGTTTTAATCTTGCTTAACTCGTTCATCAGGTTGATCTTGTTATGCAAACGACCCGCAGTATCAATAATCACCACATCAGCACCTTGCGCTTTTGCTGATGAAAGCGTATCAAAAGCCACCGACGCCGGATCTGAACCCATTACTTGTTTTACCAAAGGTACCTGAACACGATCGGCCCATATCTGAAGCTGATCGATGGCAGCTGCACGAAAAGTGTCAGCAGCGCCCAAAACGACTTTCTTTCCTGCCCCTTTGAACTGATAGGCAAGTTTTCCGATTGTAGTTGTTTTTCCGACACCATTTACGCCAACAACCATAATTACATAAGGTTCATTGCTTTCGGGCAGATCAAAATCAGAGAAATCGGTGCTATTGTTTTCTTCGAGCAAACCCGCAATTTCTTCCTTCAGCAGGGAATTTAATTCAGATGTTCCGATATATTTATCAGCTGAAACACGTTTTTCGATACGCTCAATGATTTTCAGAGTAGTATCGACACCAACGTCCGAAGAAATCAGAATTTCTTCCAGATTATCCAATACTTCCTCGTCAACCTTCGCTTTTCCAATAATGGCGCGGCTAATCTTCGAGAAAACACTTTCTTTGGTTTTTGCCAGCCCCTGCTCGAGGCTTTCTTTTTTCTTGCTGCTAAAAATATCGAAAAGACCCATATTCGCTCTGTTTGTCGATCAACAATTTGGTAATATCTGTAATTCAATAAAAAAAGCCTTCACTTGAGATGAAAGCTTTTTTCTATAGAGAAAAATTGGTCTATTTCTTAAAATGATCTTTCACATTTTCGTTCGGAACGATCTCTTCCTGAAAAACATAAGCTCCAGTTTTTTCAGATTTAACCATTCTTACTACTTTGCTGTAACCTTTACCGGCACCTTTTTGCAATGATGCTACTACTTTCTTTGCCATACTGTTTGTTATTTAATTTCGCGATGTACAGTAACTCGCTTTAAGTTTGAGTTGTATTTCTTTTTTTCCAAACGTTCAGGAGTATTTTTCCTGTTTTTGGTAGTAATGTACCTTGAAGTTCCGGGAACTCCACTGGTTTTTTGTTCGGTACATTCCATGATTACCTGAATTCTATTACCTTTCTTAGCCATTTCTTAAAGCATTAAATCGTTGTTATAAACCCTTTTGCTTTTGCACTTTTCAATGCAGCGTTCAATCCGTTTTTGTTGATAGTACGGATACCATTGGCCGAAACAGTCAATGTGATCCAACGATCTTCTTCGGGAAAATAGAACTTCTTTTTGAACAGATTAGGAAGAAACTTCCGTTTTGTTCTACGCTTAGAGTGAGAAACGTTGTTTCCCACCATTACACTTTTTCCGGTTACTTGACAAACTCTTGACATTGCCTTATTTTTTTATCTGAATCTCACATTTTTCAAACAGTCCGCAAAATAAGTACATTTTCTTTAGACAAACAAATAGTTTGAGAAGTTTTTTAATTTAATTTCAACTCGTTATTGTTCAAAAATATCCGGTTACTTTTCATTATTCCTTGGAAGAAAAAAATTTGCTTACCACTACATTGAAAACGACTGCTACAACCACGGATCATGGATTTACGACCGGATAAACCAAAATGCAGCACCCATCGATGTGGCATTCATCGGCTCATCACATACCATTCATTTTTAACGATCGCTCAAACTGGATGGATGCCAGCCACTTAAACGACAAAGGTGCTGAATTACTCTCTGTATGGTTGGCCGAGCAGTTAAGGAATGAACTATGCGATGATCGGGGAAATATAGATTAAAGCAGCACAGTAAATGTAATGTGTGAATCATGCAATTTATTGTCAAAATTATATAATGATTTAACCCATCAAGGATCGCATCTTTACTTCGTAATCTGATATTCCCATAATAGCCTCTTTGTGAAGGGTGTTTTAAAATCAATCTTAAATCATTATCAGGAAATTCTGATCGGGAAAGTAAGCTAATACCGAAGGTGAAAACATAAGCATTTAATGTTGTCATATAAGTGTATGGATAAAAGTAAAAAAACGGATGAGTTAATCATTGCGAACAAAGAACTTCTCATTCAAAGCGAAGAGAAAGAGAAACTTGCAGCAGAACTTATTATCGCTGACAAGGAGCTTGCTTTTCAAAAAGAAGAAAAAAAGAAACGGGCTGCCGAGTTGATCATCGCTGACAAGGAGCTTGCTTTTCAAAAAGAAGAGAAGAAGAAACGAGCCGCAGAATTGATTATTGCTGACAAAGAGCTTGCTTTTCAAAAAGAAGAGAAGAAGAAACGGGCCGCAGAATTGATTATTGCTGACAAAGAACTTGCATTTCAAAGCGAAGAGAAAGAAAAACGGGCGGCGGAATTAATCATTGCTGACAAAGAGCTTGCCTTTCAAAACGAGGAGAAAGAAAAACGGGCCGCCGAATTAATCGTTGCCAACAAAGAGCTTGTTTTTCAAAACAGAGAGAAAGAAAAACGGGCAGATGAATTAATCATTGCTAACAAAGAACTTGCTTTTCAAAACGAGGAGAAAGAAAAACGGGCAGATGAGCTCATCAATGCGAATAAGAAACTTGCCTTTCAAAACAAAGAGAAAGGGAAACGGGCAGATGAGTTAAGTATTGCCAACAAAGAACTTGCCTTTCAGAACAGGGAGAAAGAAAAACTGGCGGATGAGTTAAGCATTGCCAACAAGGAACTTGCCTTTCAAAACGAGGAGAAAGAAAAGCGGGCAGATGAATTAAGCATTTCTAATCATGAACTTGCCTTTCAAAACAGGGAAAAAGAAAAGCGGGCTGCAGAATTAATCATTGCCAACAAAGAGCTTGCCTTTCAAAACGAGGAGAAAGAAAAACGGGCCGCCGAATTAATCATTGCCAACAAAGAACTTGCCTTTCAAAACAGGGAAAAAGAAAAGCGGGCAGATGAGTTAAACATTTCCAATAAAGAATTAGCCTATCAAAATGAAGAGAAAGAAAAACGAGCCGCCGAATTAATCATTGCCAACAAAAATCTTGCTGTCCAAAATGAGGAGAAAGAAAAACGTGCAGCGGAATTAATCATTGCCAACAAGGAACTTGCCTTTCAAAACAGGGAAAAAGAAAAGCGGGCTGATGAGCTGATCATTGCCAACAAAGAGCTTATCTTTCAAAACCTGGAGAAAGAAAAACGGGCCGATGAGCTTGTCATTGCTAACAAAGAGCTTGTCTTTCAAAACGAAGAGAAAGAAAAACGTGCGGAAGAACTAATCATTGCTGATAAAGAACTTGTTTTTCAAAACGAAGAAAAAGAAAAACGGGCAGATGAACTGGTCATTGCCAACAAAGAACTTGTCTTTCAAAATGAGGAGAAAGAAAAACAGGAAGCGGCGAATAAAGAACTCGAAGCATTCAGCTATTCCGTCTCGCACGATTTGCGGGCGCCACTGCGACATATTGGAGGTTTTGTTGATTTACTGATTAAAAATAATTCATCACAACTCGACGAATCAGGATTACGATATTTGAACATCATTTCAGAGTCATATTGCGAGATGGGGAACCTGATAGATGCATTATTGACCTTTTCGAGATTTAGCAGGGCCGAATTGCAGGTAACAAAAATCAATTCAAAAAGCTTGGTAAACAGGGTAATTAAAACGTTTAGTGATGAAATAGACGGCAGAAATGTTGAAATTAATGTATCTGATCTTCCGGATGCAATTGGCGACGAAACCTTGATCACTCAGGTTTGGGCCAATTTGATTTCAAACGCGTTGAAATATTCCCGAAAAAAGGAAAAATCAGTCATTCATATTGGTGGTAAAATAGAAGATGACCAGATAATATTTCATGTCAGGGATAACGGTGCCGGATTTGATATGAAGTATGCAGATAAACTATTCGGCGTTTTCCAACGGTTGCATAAAGCAAAGGATTTTGAAGGGATTGGAATTGGGCTTGCCAATGTGAATAGAATAATAGCACGGCATGGTGGAAAATGTTGGGCGGAAAGTGAAGTCGGCAAAGGAGCCACTTTTTTCTTTAGTAAACCGAATGATTAATAAAACTAACAAATCATGAATGCAGAAGTAAAAAGAATCCTTATTGTGGACGATAGTCCTAAAGATGTTGAACTTGTTATCGCCGCCCTTGGTGAAAAAAATCTAGCAAACAAAGTCGATGTTGCCGAGGACGGAGTTGAGGCATTAGACTATCTGTATAGACGTGGTGATTTTGCCGAACGTGATAAAGGCAATCCTGCAGTAATTTTATTAGATATTAAAATGCCCAGAATGAATGGAATAGAAGTGCTCAAACACATTCGTTCCGATCCTAAATTCATGTTAATTCCGGTAATCATGGTAACCTCATCGCGCGAAGAAAGAGATCTGGTTGAGAGTTACAAACTTGGGGCTAATTCGTATGTGGTTAAACCGGTTGATATCGTTCAGTTTATTGATGCCATTAAAATTTTGGGACAATATTGGGCTGTAATCAATCAACAACCAACTGTGGTTTTAAAGTGAAATGAATTTTTCAAAAAAAAATAACTGATATTGAAATCTCTTATTTTAATGGATAAAAATATAAAAATATTGCATCTTGAAGATTCGATCAGAGATTCTGAACTAATTCACTCATTGATTGAAAGTGGAGAAATCGAACATGATTATTTTTTAGCCGACAATGAAAAGGATTTCTTAAATATTCTGGAAACTGAAACTATTGACATCATATTGTCTGATTACAGTCTGCCTGATTACAATGGCAACGATGCATTAAAGGTTGCAAGAGAAAGATATTCAGATATACCATTTCTGTTCGTTTCAGGAGCAATGGGCGAAGACCGGGCTATTGATGCCATGTTAAACGGGGCAACCGATTATGTGCTAAAAAACAAACTTGAACGGTTGGTCCCCGCAATTAACAGAGCCATTCGCGAACATAAACTTAAGATTACGCATAAGCAGGCACAAGACGAGCTAAGGGAAAGCGAAGAAAAATTCCGTAGTATTTTTGACCAATCTCCGGTAGGATCTGTTCTTGTCGGTTTAGATAAACGTTTAAACAGATGCAATTCAGCTTTCTGTAATTTCATAGGTTACTCAGAGAACGAACTGATCGGAAAGACAATTTCAGATATTACACATCCTGAAGATGTTGAACTTGGTCTGATAGAGATGAAACATATCCTGGAAAGGGAGATTGAATCTTTAACAATTGAGAATCGCTACGTTCGGAAAGATGGCACGATTGTTTGGGGAATGAATAGTTTTAGTTTAGTAAGTGATTCGAACAATAATCCTTTATACTTTCTGCCAATTATTCAAGACATAACGCAGCGTAAGCTGGCTGAACAAGAATTATTACTAGCCAACAAAGAACTTATCTATCAAAACAATGAGAAAGAAAAACGGGCTGTAGAATTAACTATTGCAAAAGAACATGCTGAACAAAGCGACAAACTAAAATCAGCTTTTCTTGCCAATATGAGCCATGAAATAAGGACTCCAATGAACGGCATTTTAGGCTTTGCCGAACTGCTTAAAGAACCTGATCTTTCAGGTGAGGAGCAACAAGAATATATTAAAGTAATTGAGAAAAGCGGCGCCCGTATGCTCAATATCATCAACGATATTGTTGATATTTCGAAAATAGAAGCCGGGCTGATGAAGGCTGAAATTAAGGAAACCAATATAAACGAGAAAGTCCAATACATTTATACCTTCTTCAAACCCGAAGCCGAAAGAAAGAAAATTCACTTTTCCTATTTCAACGCTTTACCAACAGACAAAGCTTTTGTTAAAACAGACCAGGAGAAAATCTATGCTATTCTTACCAATCTCATTAAAAATGCCATTAAATATACCAATAATGGTTCAATTGAAATTGGGTATATCGTAGAGAGAAGGCATGCCTTGTCTCTACTGCAATTTTATGTGAAAGATACCGGAATTGGGATTCCAAAAGACAGGCAGGAAGCCATATTTGAACGATTTATTCAGGCCGATATTACCGACAAAATGGCGCGTCAGGGAGCAGGATTGGGCTTAGCGATTGCCAAAGCTTATGTAGAACTACTGGGCGGTAAAATATGGGTAGAGAGCGAGGTAGGTAAAGGTTCCACATTCTATTTCACTATTCCATTTATCACTGAACCGGAACCTGTTAAGAAAAATAATTTCAAGTCGTTAATAAAATCAAATTGAGGGTAATATATATACGTTTGTATTTACAAAAACAACGCTATTTTTGCTATTTCTAAATATGGATAAGAGTGAGCAAACAGCAAATCAAATATTACCCAACAATATTAGGAGCCATCCATCTGGTTGTGCTTTATATATTCATACAGACCATTATAGATTTTCCGCTTGCCCTGCTCGATTATTACAACGGAACCGATTATTTGTACCATCCTGTTAAAAAAATCATACTTGGGGTCGGATCAACAGTTTTCATCTTTTACTTTGCATTTCGCAAGGCGAAAGTACCGCTAAAAGAACTTTTCCCGGCGAAATCATTCAATTTCCTGATTCTGGTTCCAGTGCTGTTTTTCCTTTGGGCCGCTCAAAATCTGATCGGTGAAGTAAACATTGCGCTTAACAAAGTTCTACCTCCTCCAGCCTGGTTCTGGGAACTATTCAATAAAATTTTTGAAAGTGATTATGGAATGTATGGAGCTTTCCTGAAGGTAGTGATTATGGCCCCGGTTATTGAAGAGCTCATTTTCAGGGGAGTAATTATGCACGGGTTGATGCGAAACTATTCGAAATTTACCGCCGTTTTTATTTCGGCGCTGATGTTTGCATTGTGGCACCTCAATCCCTGGCAATTTCCTGCAACTTTTATTCTTGGACTTGTACTCGGAATACTCATGCTCCGCACGCGCAGCATATATTTGTGCATAATTGGTCACGCAATCAACAATGGATTGGTACTTATTAGTATTGAATACTGGGATCAGTTAAAAGAAACTGTTTTTTTTCAGAGCAGCAGATCCAACCAACTATTAATAAGCGCTTTGATTACTATTATTTCATTAACACTCATTTTCCTTTTAAGCCAGCAGAGAAAAGTCAAAGGGAATTAAACCTGCGTTTTACTTGCTGCTTTTGAATTACAACTATATTTACAACTTTAAAATTTCAGAAAAATTACCACTATGGAGCGAATTGCCATTTTCCCTGGGTCATTTGATCCTTTTACAGTTGGTCACGAAAGTATTGTAAAACGTGCGATTCCATTGTTCGACAAAATTATTGTCATGATTGGATACAATTCGAATAAGAGATCGTTCTTCCCGGTTGAGAAAAGAGAAAAGTGGATTAATGAAGTTTTCAAAAATGACCCGAGTGTAACCGTTGAATGTTATGAAGGACTTACTGTTGATTTTTGCAGGAAAGTAAATGCCGGTTATATTCTTCGTGGATTGCGTACTTCTGCCGACTTTGAATTCGAACGGGCAATTGCCCAGGTGAACAAGAAAATGCACCCAAAAATCGAATCGGTTTTCTTACTGACTACTCCAGAACATACACCCATCAATTCGACCATTGTTCGCGATATTATATTACACGGCGGCGATGCCAGTATGTTTTTACCAGCGGCTCTAAATATGTCGGAATTCAAACAGGAAGAAGAGTGAACATTAATAACCTGAAAACTGTATTTTTCATTATCTGCCTATCGGTAGCCGGAAAAGCGTTTACCGCTCCTGTAAAAATTTCAGGAAAAGTCATTGAATATGCAAATAACTCCATCGAGCTAAATATTTATCACGACTTTATTTCAGAGGAAACCATCAGATTGGGCGAGATTCTTTTCAATACTGACGGATTTTTCGAACTCGAATTTGACCTGACTGAAACCAGCCTTTGTTTTGCGGACTTCGACGGTTATCATGGAATGATTTATCTTGAGCCAGGCAAGTCGTATCAGTTATTGTTTCCTCCAAAAAGAAATTTAACCGAATCACAGAAGAGAAATCCATTCACAAAACCTGAACCTGTTTGGTTCGGAATATCGAAACCTGCAAGCCACGACTTAAATGTTTTGATTCAGCAATTTGAAATGGCTTATTCAAAATACGAAAACGATTATTTCGACCAAATATTTGTCAATCAATCGGGTTCGCTGGTCGATACAGTGAAGCAGAAACTCGGCCGTGAATTTCCTAAAACCGACAATTCTTTTCTCGAATCGCATAAATCATTCAGGAAAGCAAACCTTGAATTTGCCCTCCATCAAGGGAAATCGACCACTTTTTCCGAATCATATTTCAGAAAAACAAAGCCTGTTTACAACCTGGGCGCTTATTCAAATTTGTTTAATCAGGTTTTCCTGAATTATTTCAGTCTTCTGGAGAACACCACTCACCATACCGCAATTAAAAACATGATCAACACTGCAAAGCTGCAATTGTTGGATGAATATTTTCAAAAGGAATTAAACTTCAACAAGGAACTGGCGCATTGGGTATTGCTAAAATCGATCAAAGACGCTTATTACAGCGGAAATTTCAACAAGGCATCTCTTCTGAAAATGCTCGATCTGACGAAAGAAGCCGGATGGAGCAGCTACGAGCAAAAAACAGCGCTGCTGATCAGGAAGAAACTCACTTATCTGACCAGCGGAACACTTCCGCCATCGATCAGCCTTAAAGATTTGACAGGGAAAACTGTGCGCTTTTCAGATTTTCAAAATACATATATCTATCTGCATTTTACCGATCCGAAAAATTCTGTTTGCCGTCAGCACCTCGATGCGTTAAAAACCATTACGGGCCGCTACAAAGGGAAAATTATTGTTATTAATGTAATTCCTGAACAGGCAAACTTTAAGAACACAGCCGAATGGGCAGGTATATTTACAACCACCAGCAGCAATATTAAAGAAACCTACAAAGTAAAAACGGTTCCAAATTCATTCCTTATCGGAAAAGACGGAAAACTGTTACTATCGCCTGCACCCAACCCAATTGATGGCCTTGACCGCAAGTTGGGGCAGATTCTAAAAAGCGACCATTTCAAGGAATTACAAAAGCAAGGCGGCCAGAATGTCAGATAGCAGGGATGGTTTTTGCCAGAAATTCGCGTAAACTCGAATATGTATTTGCTATTGCTCCCTCAATTTCATTCAAAGCAAACCACTTAACTTCTTCAATATTTTCCTCCATTTGCGGAACAAGCGTTTGCCCTTCGCTGCAACTCATCAAAAACCATTTCGTTTCTTTAAGTACCAGATTATTCAGAGATTTAAGATAGGGTGAGCGGTAAATATGAAATGTTGAATCAAGTTGCCTGATAATTTTCAGTCCGGATACACCACACTCCTCCTCCACTTCACGAATGGCTGCGTTTTCAGGAGTTTCACCCTTTTCGATTTTACCCTTTGGCAAATCCCAAACACCCAATCGCCTGATAAACAACAATGAACCATCACCATTTTGAACCAAACCACCGGCGGCGGGTAATTCAACAAACTGACTTCTGAAACAATCCCAAAGCTTGTCAATTTCTTTATTCTGAATTACAAAATCGATGGCTTTTGTGCCGGATTCTATTTCAGAAATAAGCTTCGCGACAAAGCCAGAATCCTCACAATCAATCGCTTGATCTATGTTATTTTTAGATGATTTTTTACTCCCTGCACTTAGCTGTATAGTAGAGTCATTGAAAAAAACTTTGTACATTTGCCATTATTATTTAAGTAAAAAACAAATCAATCATGATTGAACAAATTCAACTCGAAGTTACAAAGAAACTCCTTCAAATAAACACGATAAAAGTACAGCCAAACAATCCCTTTACATGGGCATCGGGCTGGAAAGCCCCGATATATTGCGACAATCGCAAGATAATGTCTTATCCGGCTGAAAGAACTTTTATCTGCGAGCAATTCTGTAAAATTATCCGCGACAAATATCCGCAGGCTGAAGTGATTGCCGGTGTTGCTACCGGCGCAATTGCGCACGGAATGCTGGTTGCTCAGGAACTTGGATTACCGTTTATTTATGTCAGGGCAAAACCGAAAGATCATGGTTTGGAAAACCTGATTGAAGGCGACATGAAAGCCGGACAGAAAGTTGTAATTATTGAAGACCTGATTTCGACCGGGTTAAGCAGCCTGAAAGCAGCTGATGCCATCACCAATTTCGGTGGCGATGTGTTGGGAATGTTAGCTATTTTTACTTATAATTTTCCGCTGGCCCGCAAAAACTTTGCTGAAGCAGGTCTTGAACTGACTGCTCTTAGCCGTTACCAGGTTTTAATTGATCTTGCACTAGAATCGGGCGACGTAAAACCGGAGGAAGTTGAAAAGCTCAATAAATGGCGCGAACAACCTGAAAGCTGGGGCAAATAGATAATATCGGAAACTATGGGTATCAGTAAGTATATCAGCGATATAAAAATCATCAACAACAATCAGGAAATAATATACAATTACCTGTCAAACTTCGAAAACCTGTCGAAATACATTAACGACGGACTTTTGGAGAAGATAACAGAACAGGTTCCGCAAATCAAAATTTCTAATTTTGAATCCGATGCTGATTCTTGCCGCTTTCAAATTGGGGGAATGGGATTGGCCGAAATCAGGATCATCGATCGTGAACCTGTAAAAACCATCAAAATCAGTAGCACCGGAAGTCTGCCATTAAGTATTGTGTTTTGGATACAACTGCTTCCTGTCGATGCTTACCAGACCAAAATGAGGCTCACCCTTGATGCCGACATGAGCATGATGATAAAAATGATGGTAAACAAGAAACTGGAAGAAGGTATTAACAAATTGGCTGACACACTGGCTGCATTGCCATACAGGTAGGAAAAGAAACACTAAAAACAAAATTTCCTTATTGTGTTCAGATTAAAAATTCTATCCAAAAGAAAGCTCCCGACAAACTAAATTGCCGGGAGCTTTCTTTTGGAGGATAATTGATATACAAGTATATTGTCTTTTAATTGGTAACTGCGTTAAACTCGTTTTTTGGCTGCCATAATGGTATTAAGCAGAAGTGACACTCTTGTCATTGGACCAACTCCGCCCGGTACAGGTGTAATATAGCTACATTTCGGTGCAACTTCATCAAACCTGACATCTCCCTTCAAACGCCATCCTGATTTAGTTTCCGGAGCTGCAACACGTGTTGTTCCAACATCTATTACAACGGCACCTTCTTTTACCATGTTTGCCTTAATAAACTCAGGCGATCCCAATGCGGCTATAAGAATATCAGCTTCAGCGCAAACTTTCTCGAGATCTTTGGTTCGACTATGAGCAACGGTAACGGTAGCATTTACTCCTTTTTGCGACATTAAAATGCTTAGCGGGCGCCCTACAATATTGCTTCGGCCAACAATTACGCAATTCTTTCCTGATGTTGGAATTTGGTATCTTTTAAGCAATTCAACGATGCCAAATGGAGTTGCTGATAAAAATGCCGGCATTCCAAGAACCAGTCTTCCAACATTTTCGGGATGGAAACCATCCACATCTTTTCGCGGATCAATTGCTTCAATTATTTTTTGTTCTGAAATATGCTTTGGCAGAGGTAACTGCACAATAAATCCATCTAATTCAGTATCCTGATTTAATTCATGAACTTTAGCTATCAATTCGGCTTCGGTCACATTGTCCTCAAACCGGATTAGCGACGACCGAAATCCGACTTCCTCGCAATCTTTAATTTTAAAGGCCACGTAAGTCTCACTTCCTCCGTCGTGTCCAACCAGAACGGCCGCCAAATGCGGAGCACGTTTACCCTGGGCAACAATCATCTTTACTTCTTCGGCAATTTCCTTTTTAATATCGTCAGCCGTCTTTTTTCCGTCAATTAAAATCATATTAACCTATTTAATTGGATTATCGTTTCTGACCGGTTTTGCCCATCATTTTTGTCATATTTTTGCCTTGCGACACCACCTTCATCATTTTGCGTGTTTCGGCAAATTGTTTAATAAGCCGGTTAACTTCCTGAATGTCGGTTCCGGAACCATCGGCAATACGCTTGCGGCGCGATCCGTTTAACAGACTCGGGTCTTCCCTCTCCGCTGGTGTCATCGAATAAATAATTGCTTCAATATGCTTAAACGCATCATCTTCAATTTGCACATCTTTCAATGCCTTACCCATTCCCGGAATCATTGCTGCCAGGTCTTTAAGGTTACCCATCTTTTTTATTTGCTGAATCTGTTTCAGAAAATCGCTAAAACTGAACTGATTTTTTGCCAGTTTTTGCTGAAGTTTTTTTGCTTCAACTTCATCAAATTGTTCCTGTGCTTTTTCAACCAGCGAAACAATATCGCCCATCCCGAGAATACGGTCGGCCATACGTTCAGGGTGAAAATTATCAAGCGCTTCCAATTTTTCGCCGGTACCTACAAATTTAATAGGCTTATCAACCACCGAACGAATTGAAATGGCCGCACCACCACGGGTATCACCATCCAGTTTTGTTAAAACAACACCGTCGAAATCCAGGCGATCGTTAAATTCTTTGGCTGTGTTTACTGCATCCTGACCGGTCATTGCATCAACCACAAACAAAATTTCGTGTGGCTTTACAGCATCTTTAACAGCACTTATTTCGTTCATCATTTCCTGATCGATGGCCAAACGACCAGCGGTATCAATGATGACAACGTCGTTACCCTGCAATTTTGCCTGACGAATAGCATCCAAAGCGATCTTCACAGGATTTCTATTGCCGTCTTCAGTATAAACCGGAACATTAATTTGTGCTCCGAGAACTTTTAGCTGTTCGATGGCAGCTGGCCTGTAAATATCGCAGGCAACCAACAGTGGATGCTTTCCCTTTTTGCTCTTCAGCATTTTAGCCAACTTTCCGGCGAAAGTTGTTTTACCCGACCCTTGAAGCCCGGCAATTAAAATAACTGAAGGATTTCCTTTCAGATTGATGTCAACGAATTTTCCACCCATCAACTCAGCCAGTTCATCGTGAACAATTTTCACCATTAACTGACCAGGTTTCAATGAATTGAGAACGTCCATTCCCAACGCCTTTTTCCTGACATTTTCAGTAAATGTCTTGGCTATCTTGAAGTTAACATCGGCGTCGAGCAATGCCCTGCGTACTTCTTTAAGCGTTTCCGCTATATTTATTTCGGTAATTTTTCCCTGACCTTTAAGGAGTTTAAAGGATCTTTCCAGCTTTTCATTAAGATTTTCAAACATATCGTTTCAGTCGGTTTTCATTTTGATAAAACTGTTGCAAAATTATAAAAATATGGCAAAGTGCTCTTCAAACAAAAAATTTTAAAAATATTCCAATTTCGGGGGTTACCTTTTTCTGTTTTTCGGAATTAAAAGTGTAGGCAGTTCGAACCGAGAATGATATGTTGATTATGAGGAATTGTATTTCAGATTACTACGGGCTTATATTCCATTGCCCAATGGTTAACGCGAAAAAAGATTGTGTTTTTATACACATCAGACAATTGACTTTAAAAGAACGATTAGCATATTTCGACGTACTTACTGAAACAGAAAAAATGACCCTGATTAATAATCATCAGAAATGTATCAAGGTCAGAGAAAACAAGACCCTTTTTCACGAATCGCAATAATGTAGATTGATTGGGAGCCGCCCGGCTCCCTTCTACTTTTTAGACGGTTTGTAAAACAAAAACTCAAACTTTTAGGATGTTGCAAATTGGAAAATTTAAAGCAAGAGTAAAATTTGTTATTAAATCCTTTTAGTTACATTCGCAATAGAACTAAAATCTCCTGAATTATGAACAGACGTCAATTTTTCGGTAAAAGCGCAATGGGTATTGGAGCCGCCATACTTGCCTCCAATTTGCCTTTAAATCTTGAAGCAGCAACAACAGCAAAATTACTTAAAAAGCCTCTTGGCTTCCAGATTTGGACTATAAAAGACCAACTGATAAAAGATTTTGCCGGAACGCTAAAAATGATGGCTGCACAGGGCTACCAAAGTGTTGAAATGTGTTCTCCACCCGGATATGTCAGTTCAGGATTTGGGCCCTTAGTGAGCATGAAAGGAATAGAAATGAAGAAGATTGCAGAGGATGCCGGACTTGTTCTGGAAAGCACTCATTATGGTATGGGCGAATTGCGGGAAAACCTTAACGAACGGATTGATTTTGCACTGGAATCGGGACAAAAACAAATGATTGCTTCCAGTTTTTGGCTTCCAAAAAATGCCACCATGAGCGACTGGAAAAAAGCTGCTGATGAATTGAACGAGATTGGTACGAAAACAAAAAAAGCCGGTATTCAAACCGGGTTTCATAACCACCACATGGAATTCGAAAAAATTGACGGCGTCCTGATTTATGATGAACTGCTCAAACAATTCGATCCCGAACTTGTGAAAATGCAGTTTCAGGTAGCTGTAATCAGTATAGGATATAAAGCGGCTACCTATTTTAATAAATATCCCGGACGTTTCATTTCTGCGCACTTAGCCGATTGGTCGGCAACCACCGAAAAACAAGTGCCAATCGGACAGGGAATTGTTGATTGGAAAGAACTTTTTACTGCTGCCGAAAAATGTGGGGTAAAAAACTACTTTGTGGAGATGAATCCCGAAACATTTAAGGAAAGCGCTGAATACATTCACAAAATTTGAGACTATTATTTCAACAATAATATCAAGGTGACTTCTAAAATTAAACGGGAAGCTTCTTTCGAAGCCTCCCGCTTATAATTATATATTTTCAGACTTACGTCTTCGGACAACCGTCTTTTTACTGATATATCACTTTCGCTTTTTTAACCGGTTTTTCGCCTGGTCTTAACGGGCAAATGCGGAAGCTATAGTTGTAAGCTTTTTCGCGTAACCGGTATTCGTCGTGTGTCCATGCGCCCCAACTGTCGTCGCCACCAACTCCTTGTTGTTTGTAGTCAATATTGATCGAAGTCAGATCGCGTGGTTTTACATCGTTAATGTGACGGCGAATCATTTTCAGACCCAATTTGCCTCTTCCATCAGTACGGTCGGGCGATTCAAAATCTTCCATAATCTGGTGGTGAGCGCTAACCGAAAGTAACGGCAACCCAATAAACTGAAGTCCCAGTCCATCCTTGTTGGAAATGCTCATCCAGCGAACGTCAGTTTTGTTTCCGTTCTCCTGTGGGCGGATGTAAGCGAAATACTGATCGGCAACAGCACCGGAATATAAACCAACCAAGGCGCTGGTGAAGCGGTCCTGATAGGATTCGTGAGGTCCGCGTCCCAGCCAGCTTATTTGATCGAATTCACGTGGCATCACTAAATTTACCCCAAAACGAACAATTTCAGGAAGAGAATCCTTCATCATTTTGAAACTGTTATTTACAACTACTTCGCCTGTTCCAAGAATGGTGTAGCTCGCATTGTAATTGGCAATCACCTGTTTTTTATCGTTATTGAGGTCGAAGTTGAAATTTACAACTACTTCGTTACCCACTTGCTTAACAGTGGCCGATTTTAAGGTTTTTTGTTCACCGGCTTTTCTCCAAACACGGCTGCGTTTATCCAGACCGTTTCCAAAGTCGTTGTCGATTGGTGCACGCCAGAAATTTGGTACTGGTCCGGCCATTAACATTTCTTTGCCATCAAACTGATAAGATTTCAGGGTAGCTTCGTCTTTACTGAAATTCATTTTGAACCCGGTTCCTTCAACAATAATCATGTTTCCTTCTTCTTTGGAAGTCACAGCAGCCAGGTCTTTTTTCGAAGCAGCCAACGCTTTTTTGCTGAAAGGTAACTGGAATTGTTCGTAAGCCAACTTAGTACCAGCGGTTAAAATACCTTTGGCATTTTTCAGTTTAGCAGAAATATTCAGGAAATATTCGGTGGCAGGTTGTGCATCAACTTTCACATCTAACTGCACTTTTTTGCTGGTATTTGGAGCCAGGTCCAAATCTGCAATTTCTCCTGATTTCAATACCTGACCATCAGCAACCACTTCCCATGTAAAGGTAAATTCAGAAAGGTTCGTGAACGAATATTTGTTTTTGATTTCGATTTCGCCATTGTTTAGATTAACAGCTTTGAACCCGATGTGCTGATAAACTTTACCTACTTCAATCAAAGTTGGTTTGATGGTGCGGTCGGGATTGATAATTCCGTTACAACAGAAGTTCCCATCAGTTTTAAGTGTGTCGCCACCCAAATCGCCACCATAGGCCCAGAATTTATTTCCGGCTGAGTCCTGAGTCAGGATTCCCTGGTCAACCCAGTCCCAAATGAAACCGCCCTGCAGAACCGGGTATTTTTCGATCAAATCCCAGTAATCCTGAAGGTTTCCGACGCTGTTACCCATTGCATGTGCATATTCGCACTGAATATATGGTTTGGTCGGTTTGCCTTTGGCATAGTCTTCCATGTTTTTCATGCGGGCATACATTGGGCAAACAATATCAGTATTTGCTCCTCCGTGTGCCTGCTCATACTGAACCGGACGCGATGAATCAACAGATTTCAGATAGGTATATGTAGCTTCGAAGTTGACACCGTTTCCGGCCTCGTTACCCAATGACCAGATAATAATTGAAGGTTGATTCTTATCGCGTTCGAACATGTTGCGGGTGCGGAAAAGGTGTGCATCTTTCCAAACCGGATCTTTTGCAAGTGATTTGGCGCCATAACCCATACCATGCGATTCAACATTGGCTTCGTCAACCAGGAAAATTCCGTATTGGTTGCACAGTTCGTACCATCGCTCGGGTTGTGGGTAGTGTGCAGTACGAACAGCATTAATGTTATGCGATTTCATCAGGAGTATATCTCTCAGCATCGTTGCCTCGTCCTGATAATGACCAGTGGTGTCGTTGTGCTCGTGAATATTTACTCCTTTTACATAGATAGCAACACCATTCACAAGTAACTGGGCATCTTTAATTTCAACAGTGCGGAAACCGACATCCTGACGAAGAACTTCAATAATTTTACCTGATTCGTCTTTCAATGTGATCAGGAGTTGGTATAAATTTGGATTTTCGGCAGTCCATGGTTTTGCTGAAGGTAGATTGGCTGTAAGGTTGGTAATAACCGGTTGAGCAGCAGTTTGTAAAGCCTGACTCATTTCTGCCACTTTGGTTTCGCCATCCATCAAAACAGCCTCCAGTGTTACCGAAGGGGTAGTTTGAGCAGAGTTGACAACTTCTACAGCCAGTTTAAATTCGCCATCCTGATAATTATTTACCAATGGAGACGAAACGCGGTAATCGCGTATATGTTGCGGGTTGCGGGCCATCAGAAATACGTCGCGGGTAATACCACTCATACGCCAGAAATCCTGATCTTCCAGATAACTCCCATCGCTCCAGCGGTACACTTCAACCGCCAGTGAATTGTTGCCTTTTTTCAGGTATTTGGTAATGTTGAATTCAGCAGGAGTTTTGCTGTCTTCGCTGTATCCAACCATTTGCTCGTTTACCCAAACATACATAGCCGAACTTACTGCGCCAAGATGCAGGATAATGTCTTGTCCTTTCCAGTTTTCAGGAATGGTAAAGCTGCGTTTGTAGGAACCAACCGGATTGTAATGTTTTTGCATGGTTGGTGGCGTTGCTTCATGCGGGTACTGAACGTTGACGTAAATTGGCACGTCAAAACCCTGCATTTCCCAGTTTCCCGGAACTTTAATGGTGGTCCAGTCGCTGGTATCGTAGTCGTCTTTAAAAAAGTGGAACGGACGCACGTATGGAGTGTGCGACAGGTTAAACTGCCATGTTCCGTTTAACGACTGAATGAAAGGCGATTGCCAGATGTCGGTTTGAAGAGCTTGCCCGGCTGTGGCATAAGGAATAAAATAAGCACGCGGAGCTTCACGGTTAATTTCGGAAACAGCCGGATTTTCCCAGTCGCGTGGAGTTTTTTCTTCGAATGGCACATTTTTGTACTTGCTTTTGCAGGAACTGGTTGCAAAAGTCGCAACAAAAGCTAATAATAGTAAATACTTCATAAGAATTGATTTAAGTTAGCATATTGGCAAAAATAATGCCTACCGGTAGGAACTGGTAGGCATGCAAAATTGAGAATTTTTATCTGCATTAGCAATACAAAATCATTGATAATTCAGCACATTATTAGCTTAAGCCGATAGATTTGGCAAAAACAAAAATCACTGTTGCCCACAACATTACGTTATAAATGAACGAAATCCCTATAAATTTCATAACTACTTTCCCCCAGCTTTGTCCATAGAATTTACGCATGGCCAAAACAAAATACAAAGGGAACGATAACAAAAGGGCAAGATTAATCACTGTGGTACCGCTTTCAAAGAAAAGTTTCAGGATGACAACCAAAATCAGGATAAAAAACAAGTAGGAATGCAAATGAATGGAGAACAGCAAATGCCTGATATAAAGCTGATCTCGCCGGATATAGAACAGTTTCAGCACAAGTGCAAACAACGGTAGCAAAATAAAAAATGCCCACGACATGTATTTCATCACATTTGAAATTACCATTTCGGGCGCCCGGAACATGGCAATGTAAGAACTGTATTGTTTACGTTTCTCCGGGTCGGCTGTATTATCGAGCTTTCCTTGAAATTGATCAGCCAGTTTCAGAAGACTTTCACGAGTATTTTCATCTCCAAAAATAGACAAGTCGATGTTCAATTCGTCAGGATCGGGCTGAATAGTATCCTTTGCTCCAATCGGAAACATTGCCAGCGAATCGGGATTCATACTTGCAACCGAATCGTTCTCCAAAACAATATCTGCGTTTAAAACCAACCCATTCTTCAACTTTTTCTGTTTCGACGAATCGGATACTTTTAACTCCGGAACAGCATCAAGTGTTCGTTCTGTCAGGCTTTGAAGCAACAGAAAAAGTATAAAACTCAAAAATACAAATATCCTGAATGGTGGAGAATAGCGCATCCTTCGGCCCTGAAAAAACTCGGCAGTCAGAAATCCCGGACGAAACAGCAAGTACTTGAAAGTGCGAAAAAAGCGGGTATCAAAAGCAAAAAAATTTCCGGCAAAATCGTACAAAACAAAACCAAACGGGCGGTTGAATTCGGCTACTTCCTGACCACAATTGGGGCAAAAATGTCCTTTAAACTCATAATCGCAATTTTGACATTTCACCGGTTCAAGTTCTTCAACAGGAATCTTATTCCTGTTGATAAATCGTTTGGGATTAAGTTTAGATTTCAGATCCATAAACTCCGGGTTAATTTTATTGGATTCTTGATTCAACCAAATTCAGAATTTCGGTTTCTTTTGCCAATGTTTCCTGAAGAAGATTCACAGCTTTGTTAAGTATTTCATCTACATAAGTTTTATCAGCCAGTTCTCCTGAATTGATCCTGACATTAAGATAAGCTCCGTAAACTGCAGCACGGGCACACAATGCTCCAACTCCGGCATCAGACAGCGAATTAGGATTGCCAATTTCAGCCATCGCCTGAATAACTTCCAGCGATTGAAAGGCGGTTTGCATCACTTCAAAAGGCACTTCAATGGCATGTTTGGTTGCAGTCTGAATAGCAGCCGAACGGTGTTTTTTCTCCTGATCGTTGTTCTTTGGCAAGCCGAATGCATCCATAATTGCGTTGAAAGCTGCCGTATCTTCATCCACCAGTTTCAGCAAGCGGTCGTGATGTTGTTTCCCTTTTTCGGCCCAGTTGGAGAACTCTTCCCACCGGTCGTCCCAGCCGCGTTTATGAGCCGAAAGGTTGGCCACCATCGAACCCAATGCAGCTCCCAAAGAACCAACATAAGCTGCTACAGATCCCCCACCCGGAGCAGGCGATTCCGACAAAGTTTCATTTGAAAATCCGGATAAAGTCATGTCAACCAGCTTGTTTTGCTGATCTTCAATCAGGTATTCTATGATTCGCTTCTTCGGATCGAATGGCGACAGTTCATCCAATCCAAGTGATTTAACAGCAATTTTGATGATTTCCGCCTCCGGAATTCCGACAGAACGTTGCTGTTTCCGGAGAAAATATTTACCGGCATCGAGCATTGCATGTAAAGGAATAACACCAATCAGTTCCGAGCCGGTCACCCGGATTCCACGTTCACGGGCGCGTTCAACCACCTCGTCAAATGCCTGGTGCATCGAGGTTACAGAAATGTCTGTCAGGTTCATGGAGATTTGTGCCACACCGTATTCTTTGATAAACCAGCCAATGGCGCGAACTTTTTTCAACGTTCCCTGAATACGCATCGGCTCACCGTTTTCGTCGTTCACAATTTTTCCGGTCACCGGATCGCCTTCGCGAACCACACGACCGGCTTCGCGCACATCGAACGCGATTGAATTGGCCCGACGCACCGAAGTCGTATTCAGGTTGACATTGTAGGCAATCAGAAAATTACGCGCTCCAACGGCCGTTGCGCCAGAACGTTCATTCAAAACAACCGGCCCAAAATCGGGTTTCCACTCAGGTTTCTGAAGTTTTTCCTTCAGTCCTTCATATTCGCCAGCACGGCAGTTGGCCAGACTTTGGCGATCATTACTAAAGGCTGCAAATTCGTAGCAATAAACTGAAATTCCGAGCTCCTCTCCCACTCTTTTGGCCAATCTACGCGCATAAACCACAGTTTCTTCCATGGTGATATTGGCAATCGGAACCAGCGGACAAACATCCATTGCCCCGAAACGCGGATGCTCACCTTTGTGTTTACTCATGTCGATGAGCTGGGCAGCCATTTTCGCACCTCGAAACGCGGCTTCAATCACCTGTTCCGGTTCACCCACAAAAGTTACAACTGTGCGGTTGGTATCTTTACCCGGATCAACATTCAGTAATTTGATTCCGTCAACCGACTGAATTGCATTGGTAATCTGACGGATTATTTTTTCATCTCTTCCTTCCGAAAAATTCGGAACACATTCGATTAGTTGTTTCATTCAAGTAGAATATAGATGTTAGATTTTAGACAAAGATTAGTTCCAGATTCCAGGTTCCAAGTGGCACAAACGTGAAACTTTGAACCTGAAACTTGAAACACTATTGTATTTCCCCGTTCAGGATCACCGTTTCGATGTGATGGGAGCCAAACGAATACGGAATTACCGCATAACTCGAAATCTCTTTGGTGATAAACAAATTGGCGACTTTCCCTTTGGCAATGCTGCCGTAACTTTCACTGACACCCATGGCATAAGCCGAATTGATGGTAGTTGCGTGAATAGTTTCTTCCGGCGTCATTCCGTATTTCAGGCAGCCCAGCGACTGTATAAAATTCATATTTCCTGAAGGCGATGTTCCGGGATTGTAATCTGAAGCCATCGCTACCGGCAATCCGGCATCAATCATTTTCCGGACGGGCGCTTGTTTCAGATTCAGAAAAAATGCAGCTCCGGGCAAAACTGTTGGCATTGTCTCGCTGTCCATTAAAGCGGCAATTTCGTCATCATCAACAAATTCAAGATGATCGACCGACAAAGCATTGTATTTTACGCCTACCTGAACTCCGCCCGAATTGGCCAATTCGTTGGCATGAACTTTCCCTTTCAAACCATGCTTCATACCCGCCATCAGTATCCGGTCAGTTTCTTCCATTGTAAAAAAGCCGCGGTCGCAAAAAACATCCACATAATCGGCCAGCTCGTCAGAGGCGATCACCGGGAGCATCTCGTTAATCAGCAAATTCATGTATTCTTTGCGTTTGCTTCTATATTCCATCGGGAAAGCATGAGCCAGAAAGGTTGATTTTATCATCAGAGGCGAATGTTGCTTCATCCGTCGAATCACCCTTAGCATTTTAAGTTCCGATTCTGTTGTCAACCCATAACCGCTTTTAATTTCAACAGCACCGGTTCCCGTCAGCATAATTTCTTCGAGCCGTTCCATCGCCTGATGAAACAAATCATCTTCCGACATTTCCTGTAACCGTTTGGCCGAATTCAGGATCCCACCACCTTGCTGGGCAATTTCCTCGTAAGTCAGTCCTTTTATACGACCAACAAACTCCTGTTCGCGTGTAGCAGCAAAAACCAGGTGAGTATGCGAATCGCAGTAACTAGGAAATACCATTTTCCCTGAACAATCAATTTCCATAATCAGGTCATCTGCTTCGAAATCAGACAGTCTAAGTATATCCATCGGCCCAAAATCTACAATCTGTTCACCTTTAATAAGTACGAATGCGTCCCTGACAGTTTGTACTTCAGCCATCGATTTTCCGGCCACCCAAAGTCTGTTTTTGGGATCAACCTGAACAAGTTCTTTTATATTTTCGAGAATCAGTCTCATCTATTCTGATGTTTATTGTTTATTATAATGGCTATACGTTGTGGGTAAAAATCTAAATATCTGACTTTCGGCGATCATCGCTTCAGTCATTTTTAAAAATTCACAATTAAAGAAAGTCATTCCATGTTTTTCATGCAATTCATCATGGATGTGCCCTAATTTGTTTCAATTTTCAGTAACAGTAATTCTACTTTAACAGATTCTATTCGGAGGATGATTTTTCAGCTTTTTCACCCCGACCCTATAGGGAGAAAGCTGAAAAATCATCCTTTTCCCTTTAAGGGATTCAGGGTAAAAAAGGTTGATCTTTCAAGTGTTAAAGTTGAATTAATACTGATATTTATTAGCTTCTGAAACAAAAATAATGTTTTATCAGATGAAACGGGCATGAGAAAATGAAACTTATTTATCAGGCAATAAACATTTTCTATTGCGAATCTCTTTTTTCTATCTCAATTTCCAGAACTAATCGGGCAAGCCATTGTTTATACTCCAAATTAAAAACATGGCTAAGAACAAAATTCTATGGTTTAAAACCATTTTCACTATCACAGGCGCAATTGGCGGCTTTCTTTACTGGAAACTAATTGGGTGTACAAGTGGTACTTGCCCCATACAATCAGTCTGGTATTTTTCGACGATGTGGGGAATGGCAATGGGCTATCTGGTAGGCGATCTGGCCGGAAGTATTATCTGGAAACAAGCACCGAAAAATGAGTAGCCGATTCTACCATATCGTAAAATCTGCAAGACCGGTATTGGTCGATTTTTATGCCGACTGGTGCGTGCCTTGCCGTTTGATGCCTCCGATTTTAGACGAAGTAAAGGAGCAGTTTAAAGATCATGTGCGTATTTTAAAGGTAAATGTTGACCATCACCCCGATATAGCCTCTGTTTGCAAAATTCAAAACATTCCGGCCATTGTGTTGTTTCAGGATGGCAAAATACAATGGAGCGGAATTGGCGTACAGCATGTAAATGATATTTCGATTGCGCTGAAAGAGATTTTGTAATCACTCATCTATCTGAACTTATCAAAAAATGGCAGAACATAAACTTCAAATTGGGGATCGTTTGCCTCATTTTATCCTGAATGACGAAAACCACCAACCGATTGATATCTCATCATTAAAAGGAAAGTACCTGATCATCTATTTTTATCCCAAAGACGATACGCCCGGCTGCATAAAAGAAGCGTGCAGTTTTCGCGATTCGTTTAAGGATATGGTCGATGCCGGAGCAGTAGTTTATGGTGTAAGCAGCGACCGGCCCAATACCCATGCAAAATTCAAAGCCAAATATCACCTTCCCTTTTCATTGTTATCTGACACCTCTGGCGAGTTACGTAAATTACTTGGAGTACCATCCGATTTATTTGGTCTGCTTCCAGGCCGTGTTACCTACGTTTTCGATCCTGAAGGCCAGTTGATAAAGGAATATAAATCACAGCTATCTCCTGAAAAGCATGTGAAGGAAGCCTTGAAGATTATTGGCAAAGGTTAATCCGGTATCGCTAATACCGATTGAAGAAATATAACAGTTAAATCTTCGCTCACTCGATTGGCCTTAACATTTCTATTCATCGGCATTATACCAGAATTACATTTGGTATAAAACAACAAAAGACCCATCGCTGAGTCTTTTGCTTATCATCTAATATCTAAAATTCTTCACTAAATTATCGGGAAAATCTTATGGTCGGCCAGATATTCCAGAATGGTCTTGGTATTTGTGGCCCGGTTTTCGGGTTTCAAAACCAAAGTCGGATTTTCCGGAGTAGTAAATTGCAGGTCGGCTCCGGGAAGGTTGGCGATTAATCCCTCTTCGAACTTTTCGTACAATTCAGGTTTATTCTTTTTGCAGAATTCCATCGTTGCGTCCATGTGAATCATCTTAAACCGATCCTCGCCGATAATCTGAACTACCTGTTTGCGGATGTTTTCATCAGGAGAAATAAACGAGCAAATGGTAATGATTCCCTGGTCGTTCAACAGTTTGCTAATGTGGGCCACGCGGCGCAAATGTTCGGCGCGGTCGGCAGGCGAAAAGTCCAGCTCGTTCGATAATCCTGAACGGATCGAACTTCCGTCGAGTAAAACTACGGTTGCACCGGCATCGAACATCTCTTTTTCGAGCGTAAAGGCCAGTTCATTTTTGCCTGAACCGTGCAGTCCGGTAATCCAAAGCGTCGTGCCTTTCTGGTTGTACCGTTTTTCGCGCTGTGCATCCGAAACCAGGCATTCGCCCCGGTGGATGCGGCTTTTGTTGGCTTCCAGTGTTTTTTCGTCCACAATTTTCGACGGAAGGTCTTCGGCATTCAGCTTATCGATGATCATCCCCACAGCCACCGTATTGTGCGATATCGGGTCGATCAGGATAAACGAACCGGTGCTGCGGTTTTTCTTATACGGATCGAAGAAAATGGCTTTGTTGGTGGTCATCACCACACGCCCAATTTCGTTCAGCTCGAAATGATCGATCGAAGATTTTTGCAGCGTGTTGACATCTACTTTATATTTAATCTGATCGAATTTGACACGGGTGGTATTGTTGGCATGTTTGATGAAAAGCTGCACATTCGGATCCATCGGCTTTTCGTCCATCCAAACCAACATCGATTCGAAGTGGCGCTCAACACGCGGCAGATTATCCGGATAAACAATCATATCGCCGCGAGAAATATCAATTTCGTCTTCCAGCGTAATGGTTACCGATTGCGGCGGAAAAGCCTCGTCAAGGTTTCCGTCATAAGTAATAATCTCTTTTATCTTCGAAGTTTTACGCGATGGCAATACCATAATTTCTTCGCCTTTCCGGATAATTCCTGAAGCTACACGAGCCGAGAACCCGCGGAAATCGAGGTCGGGACGAAGCACGTACTGAACCGGAAAACGCATGTCTCCGAAATTGCGGTCGCTGCTGATGTGCACTGATTCGAGGAATTCCAGCATACTCGGGCCGTGGTACCAGGGCATCAGGGTGGTTGGTTCTACCACATTTTCACCTTTCAATGCTGCAATCGGAATGAAGTTCACATCCGGAACATCCAATTGGGTGATGAACGATTTGTATTCGGCCACAATTTCATCGAACACTTTCTGGTCGTAATTCACCAAATCCATTTTGTTGACGGCTAAAACCACATGCTTTATTCCCAATAATGAAACCAGGAAGGTATGGCGACGCGTTTGTGTGATTACCCCTTTGGTGGCGTCAATCAGGATAATGGCCAGATTGGCGGTTGATGCACCAGTAACCATGTTCCGGGTGTATTGCGTGTGTCCCGGCGTGTCGGCAATAATGAACTTTCGCTTGTTGGTTGAGAAATAGCGGTAAGCTACGTCGATGGTGATTCCTTGCTCACGTTCGGCTTTCAAACCGTCGAGCAGTAGCGCGTAATCGATTTCCTCACCGGCATGGCCCACACGTTTGCTGTCGCGTTCCAATGCAGAAAGCTGATCTTCGTAGATCTTCTTACTGTCGAACAGCAAACGGCCAATCAGGGTCGATTTTCCATCGTCCACCGAACCGGCTGTCAATAGGCGAAGCAAGTCTTTCTTTTCATCCTGATCGAGGTAAGTATTGATGTCGAGCGTTCCCCGAGCCTCTCCGAACGGAGAATTATCAGTTGAGGTATTTTGATTTTTTTCTGTCATGATATCGTGTTGTCGTTGTTGTATTGGTTGTAATCGTTGTCGTTGTTGTAATTGTTGTCAGGTTTTCCAGTTGGTTTCGACGTATATTATGAAATTCGAAAGTTTAACTCCAAGTTTGTTTAATTCCTCTACAATTTCTTTCCAACCGGTTTCAGGGTGAATCGCATTTATAAATTCAGCTTGTGATGTTGATTCCAACAGTGAAGCGTGACTATAAACCAAAAACTTAATAAAATCAGCTTTGTATCTTCTTCTACCATAGCCTTCAACAATGTTATCCTTTATCGATTGGCTGGATCTTCTAATTTGACTACCTGTTTCAAATTTGTCGGGATTGGGAAGTTTAATCGTCATGAAATATATTCGAACGGCTAAATCAAATGCCTGCATATATATTTCAAGGTCTTTATAACTTTTCATTTCGCACAGTTTTAAAAGGATTGTGTTTTAACAATGAAAACTAATGATAACAAAGACAACAATTACAACATTTCTAACCCTGACAACATTTAAAAGTACCCTTCCCTCTTTTTCTGTTCCATCGAGCCGTCCTGATCGAAATCGATGACACGGGTGGTGCGTTCCGAAACCGTAACAGTCATCATTTCCTCTACAATCTTCTCGATCGTATCGGCTTCCGATTCCACAGCCCCGGTCAGCGGATAACAACCCAGTGTGCGGAAACGAACCATTTTCATTTCAGCTTTTTCGGCTATATCTTTCGGCATACGCTCGTCGTCAACCATAATCAGGTTGCCATCAACATTTACGCATGGACGTTCTTTGGCAAAATAAAGCGGAACAATCGGTATTTTTTCCAGACGGATGTATTGCCAGATGTCGAGTTCTGTCCAGTTCGAAATCGGGAATACACGAATCGATTCGCCTTTGTGAACACGGGCATTGTAAATATCCCAAAGTTCAGGTCGCTGATTCTTGGGATCCCACTGATGAAACTTATCGCGGAACGAAAAGATACGTTCCTTAGCGCGTGATTTCTCTTCGTCGCGTCGGGCGCCTCCAAAAGCGGCGTCAAACTTGTATTTGTTGAGTCCTTCGAGCAAAGCCTGTGTTTTCATCACATCGGTATGCACTTTGCTTCCGTGGGTAAACGGGCCAACACCAGCTTCGAAGGCTGCCATGTTTGAATGAACTATCAAATTCCATCCATTTTCGCGGGCATAATTATCGCGGAACTCAACCATTTCCTTGAATTTCCATTTCGAATCGATGTGCATCAGGGGAAATGGTACTTTGCCGGGATAAAAGGCTTTTTCGGCCAAACGAACCATTACTGATGAATCTTTTCCGATGGAATAAAGCATTACCGGATTTTCGAATTCGGCTGCCACTTCGCGAATGATGTGGATCGCTTCTGCTTCCAGTTCTTTGAGGTGCGAAAGACTGTATTCTGTCATATTTTTTTCAAATTTTTCGTGGGCTAAATTAATACTTTATACTCTTTATTTATTAGTATTTATACTGAATGAGGTTATTCTTAACTAATAAATGAATTAGAAACTCCAGAATAAGGGGATCAATAAAAGGGAAATAATAAACATCACAATATTCATTGGTACCCCCACTTTCACGAAATCCATAAATTTGTAATTTCCAATACCCTGAACAATGAGGTTGGTTTGATAACCAATTGGCGTGGCAAAACTTGCAGATGCTGCAATACAAATTGCTACAAAAAATGGTTTCGGGTCAACACCCATTTGGTTAGCTGCAGCCAGTGCAATAGGAAATGAAATTGCAGCAGCTGCATTGTTGGTAATTACTTCAGTAAAAATGGTAGTAATTAAATATATGCAGGCCAAGACACCAACCGGCCCCCAGTTTCTGGCAAAATTTATGGCTGTTTGCGCGATTCCGTCAGCCAGTCCGGAATTTTGCATTGCTTTGCTGATACCAAACGAACAAGCAATTGTAATCAGGATATCCCAACTAATGGCTTTGGTGTATTTCTGGTGTGGCACTATTTTCAACCAAATCATAAGCATGGCAGCAATGGCCGAGAAAAGAAACATGTCGGCCTGAACATGTTCGAATTTTGGAAGATAATCGGTAGCTGTTGCCCCTGCAATCATCATCAGCAATATAGAAAGTGCCAGCCATTTTTTTGATTTGGCTGTGTTCTCTTCGTGATCGCGAATATAGGTTGTGAGATAAAATATTTTTGAATCTCCCCAGTTTTTGATAAACCTGTCGGTTGTTAGCAATACCAGATTATCGCCCTCGCTTAGTTTCAGGCTGCGCAGGTTCGAGGTAATACGTTCGCCGTTACGATGAACCGCCACAATTAGCGCCTGGTAATGATCAAAAAAGTTAAATTCCTGAATGGTTTTTCCGATTCCGGGGAAACGAGGAGCAAGTACAGCTTCGTATTGTTTCAGTTCGCTCATGTTTACCTGGCCTTTCAATAAATCCATGCCTTTAATTCCTACACATGTTAAATCCTTGATAATTTCCAGTCCGTTTGATCTTCCTGCAACAAGCAAATTGTCATTGGCTTCGATAGTCAATCCGGGAGTTTTCCCTTCGAGTTTGGTATTGTTCCTTTCAACCTGAATGATATCGAAACCTTTCAAGTCTTTGGTACGACCGTTCTTTAAAACCTGGCCAACGAGCACGCTGTCAGACGGTACAATAAGTTCGTAGTAATAGTCTTTTTGGTCGGAAAGCGGCCTGCGGATAAAATTTTTATTACCGGGAAGCAAGTGTACGCCAATATAACTCATGTATAAATAGCCGGCAAATGCCAGTGGAACACCCACCATTCCAAGTTCGAACATCGAAAAACCCGCCATACCATTATCGAGCATCAACCCATGTACAACCAGATTGGTAGATGTTCCGATCAACGTGCAAACCCCTCCCAGAATTGTAGCGTACGATAGAGGAATGAGAAATTTTTGTGCCGAGAGATTAAGGTTTTCGGCCCACTTTTTTATAATTGGAGCGAAGATGATAACAATGGGAGTATTATTTAAAAAGGCCGAAAGGAACGAAATTGGGAACATGATACGAAAAAACAACGATCTGGTATTTCCCCTGCGCCTTGGTAGAAAAGCATTGGCAAGTTTCGATAGGGCGCCCGATTGGGTAATGCCTTCGCTCACCACAAATAGTATCCCAACTGTAATCATCCCCTTGTTCGAAAAACCTGCCAGAACTTCATTGGCATTAACGCTCCCGAAAATCAACAAAATAATCAGTGCTGAAAATAATATCAGTCCGGGGCGCATTACCTCTTTGGCCAACGCGGCGATCATCAGAACGATAATGGCAAGTACAAAAAAACCTTGTGCTGTCATATTGCTATAAAGTGTGGATTTTGTAAGTTTTCTTTATTGTAGGTCAATTCTGTTTTTAAGTCAGGAAGAAAAATATTCTTGCCAACAGCTTTTAAAATGGCATGTCCGGCGGCAGTATCCCATTCCATACATGGCCCGAAACGGGGATAAATATCCACCACTCCTTCAGCAAGCTGGCACAATTTCATTGAACTTCCTTTCCTGATAATTTCAAGTTCAGGATGATCTCTTTTCAGATTTTCAATAAATGCTAGTGTTTCAGCATTGAGATGACTGCGGCTTGCTGCAACGATATATCCGGCAGATGTATTTGCAATTGGGAGTTTTGTTCCGTTTTCAGTAATCTGCCTAAAAGTGATAGTCAATTCAGGATTTAATATTCTCCATGCTCCTTCGCCAACAATTCCAACATACAACTCTCCTGAAACCGGAATATAAATTACTCCTGCAATTGGTTGGTTCCCGCAAATCAAAGCTATATTGACTGTAAATTCGCCATTTCTGCTGACAAATTCTATGGTTCCATCCAACGGATCGACCAACCAGAATGTTTCCCAGCAAGATCTTTCAGCAAAATCAAGGTGAATACCCTCTTCGCTTAAAACAGGAATTAAAGTGGGTTCAAGAATATTAACTATCTGCAGGTGGGCTTCGCGGTCGGCTTTGGTTAATGGACTGAAATCATCCTTTTCGACGATTTCAAAATCATTGGAGGCGTAAACTTCCATGATTTTTCCTCCGGCCAGCAAGGCGGCATTTATAGCTTTATCAATAAGTTGGTTTGTTCCCATATTTCTTTTTCAGCAGGATGTTTAGTTAAAAACAGCCAACTTCAAAAGTAAGGAAGAATACTTAGACGGTTTTAGGCTTTTATACTTATTATATCTTCATACTGAATTTCGACCAAAGCCGAACATCCCAACTGTATAAGTTCAATGGCGACTTTGCTTTTCCCTTTCATTTTCTGAAGTTTCCCCTTAAGTCCGATGAAAGGTCCGGCGACCACTTCTATCATTTGACCGGGCTTCAGTTTTTCCCTTGTAATTTCGATGTCCGAATTGTCCTGTTTCAACATCAATTTAAGGTAATCGATTTGATAATCAGGAACAATAGCAGCTTTTCCTTCGAACCTGACATAACTAACCACATAATTCGATTGCAGAACCAAATCGTATTCTTTACGGCTGGCCTTCACGAATAAATAACCTGAAATCAAGGGCGTTTCAACCCATTTTTTGCGGTCGCTCCATTGTCTTAATTTGCGTTGAAGTGGAAGAAATGTCTCAATTTCTTTGGCCTGAAGTTCGAATTGAGCTTTCTTTTCGGACCGCGATTTTACGTAAACAGCATGCCATAAATATGGGTGTACCTGAATTATTTTTTCCATACCTTATCTCTTACACCATAAATACGCTCAATGATGTCAACCACTTTCATCCCTTCAAGGGCATTCGTACTGATAGGTGAGTTTCCGTTCAGTGTATCGACTACATTTTGTATCACGAAATGATGATTTTGAGCAGATCCTTTATAAAGCCCATAATCGTTGGGCGGAGCACTGGCCTCCAATTCGGGCATCTCATAATCTTTTATATTGCAGTACACCACTTCATTCATATATTGCCCGGCCACTTTAATGGTTCCCTTTTCACCAATAATTGTTAGGCTACTCTCCAGGTTCTCATGATAAATAGCTGTAGAATAATTCATTGTACCAATTCCTCCGTTCACAAACTGAAAATTAACAACTCCTGTATCCTCAAAATCGGTCAAAGTCTTATGGTTAAAATCCTGAAACTGACCACTAATGTTTTTTATATCGCCAAACAACCAATACATAATATCGATAAAATGTGAGAACTGCGTAAACAAAGTTCCACCATCGAGTTGTGCGTCGCCATGCCAGTTTTTGCGTGTATAATAGCGTTCATCGCGGTTCCAGTAACAGTTAATTTGCACCTGAAACAAGCGCCCAAGTAGTTTTTGATCAATCACTTCCTTCAGCCAAACTGATGGTGGCGAATATCGGTTTTGCATCACACAAAAAACATTTCGGTGCCTTTCGAGCGATTTATAAACTACACGTTCGGCATCGGCTCTGGTTAATGCCATCGGTTTTTCGACCACCACATGCAAGCCTTTTTCAAGCGATTTCAATGCCATTTCAGCATGCAATCCGTTGGGCGTGCATATATTAATAACATCCAGATTCGTTTCTTTCTCAAGCAACTCATCGATCGAAGCATAGAATGGAACTCCCTGATATGAAGTTTTACAATCCTCTGCAGAACGTATGTCGCAGACTGCAGCCAATTCCGACTGTGAATTTTGAAGAATCATTTCTGCATGGCGCTTACCAATATGTCCTTGTCCGACAACTGCAAAGCGTATTTTTTTTGATGATGACATAGAAGTTTTAAGTTTAATGTTCAACGTTTAAGGGTATTCTGCGATGGAAGACTGTTCTTTATATAGAATATTGTTGTGGTTGTGGTCAGTTCTCACATTCTTATTTTCTCGATTTCTTATGGTTTCGTTTTGGCGTACAATTGGTCATCGAGTTTTAAAACTTTCCCGTTTTCCAAACAATACTTTTCCCGGCTTTCGGGACAAACAGCAATTCCTTCAGCATTGAATTTCAATTTTTGACCGAATTCACTCATCCAACCGGTTTGACGGGCAGGATTTCCAACGACCAAAGCATAATCAGGAATATTTTTTGTAACAACAGCTCCGGCTCCAATAAATGCAAATCTGCCGATGGTTACACCACAAACGATGGTAGCATTCGCTCCTATTGTTGCGCCTTTTTGAACCAATGTTGGTTTGTATTCATTTTTGCGGGCAATGGCGCTGCGCGGATTTATCACATTTGTAAACACCGCAGATGGACCCAGAAACACATCGTCCTCGCAAATCACGCCTGTATAAACAGAAACATTGTTCTGTATTTTTACATTATTCCCAATCCTGACTTCAGGAGAAATAACTACATTCTGACCAATTGAACATTGTTCACCAATATAGCAATTGGACATGATGTGCGAAAAATGCCAGATTTTGGTTCCTTCGCCAATTGAGCAATCCGGATCGATTACAGCTGTTTCGTGTGCAAAAAAGGATGTTTCCATTAACTAAAAAATTCGCGAATAGCCGATGTGATAAAAACCAGCTGTTCGGTGGTTAATTCGGTGTGCATCGGCAAAGATAATACTTGTTCCGAAAGTTCTTCGGCTACCGGGAAATCACCTTTTTTATAGCCTAGGTAACGATAAGCTTCCTGAAGGTGCAACGGTAGCGGGTAATAAATCATGCTCGGGATATTCTTAGAACCGAGAAACTGCTGAAGCTCATCACGTTTCCCTGGAACTTTTATGGTGTACTGATGAAAACTGTGCGTGCTATAGGAAACCCTTGCTGGAATTGATATCTCAGGAATACCCGCTAATTCGTGGTCATAAAAAGCGGCAGCAGTCTGTCTGGCTTCCACATATTGATCGAGGTACTTTAGTTTTACATCAAGAATGGCAGCCTGAATAGCATCCAACCTCGAATTCATGCCAATTTGCTGATAATAATAGCGTTTACTCATTCCATGATTGGCTATTGATCGCATGATTTGCGCCAGATCGTTGTTGTTTGTAAACAACGCTCCCCCATCGCCAAATGCTCCGAGATTTTTAGTTGGGAAAAATGAATTGGATGCAATAACACCAATAGTTCCGGCTTTTGCGGTCATTCCATTCCTGAAATGATATTCAGTACCCAAAGCCTGACAAGCATCTTCGATAACAAAAAGGTTATTCTCGCGGGCAATTTCATTCAGCGATTCCATATCAGCGCATTGCCCGTAAAGATGAACCGGCACAATGGCTTTTGTATTATGGTCGATGTGACGATTTACCAACTCAGGCCTGATATTGAAGTTATTTGAATCAACGTCAACCAATACAGGTTTCAGCTTCATTAGCGCCAGCACCTCCAGCGTTGAAACAAAGGTAAAAGGAGTGGTAATTACTTCATCACCTTCTTTCAAATCCAAAGCCATAAGTGCAATTTGAAGTGCATCGGTTCCATTTCCACATGAAACAACATGGCCAACCTCCAGATAATTCTTCAGATTTTCCTCAAATTCGATCACTTTTCCACCTTTTACAAAAACAGAAGAACCAATCACCTCATCAATCCTGGCAGTAATTTCATCTTTTATTTTATCGTACTGACCCAGCAGGTCAACCATTTGTATGTTCATGTGTTTATTTATTACGGAAAACGAAATATACGCCGTTTGATTGTATTGTTAATACCGGTTCAAATATAAAAATGTTTAATCAGAAAATAATCCGATCAACGTTTGACTTTTTGAAATAAATATCTATTTTTGCATCCGCTTTTGAAAAACAAAAGCACATTCAAGGATGACTCAGTAGCTCAGCAGGTAGAGCACATCCCTTTTAAGGATGGGGTCCTGGGTTCGAATCCCAGCTGGGTCACGCACTGCAAAAATTAAACCTCTGTAAATAAAGCATTTACAGAGGTTTTTTCGTTTTATTCGGACAACTTTTCGGACAAAATAATTGTACTACTCATATTACATAATCCATTATTTTGAAGATTTTGATACAAAAAAGCCCTGATCAGGGCATGAACAGGGCTAATAAAATGTATCGATTTATGATCTTGGATTATATAAGTTTAGTAGTGATACCTGCATTGAGCAATATACAATACATTTTCGTCAATTCGGTAAACCATACGGTGCTCTGAATTAATCCGCCTTGACCAAAAACCATTTAAGTTTTGCTTTAATTGTTCCGGATTTCCAGAACCAGTATAAGGAGTTCGTTGGCATTCCTTGATCAGTGAATTAATTTTATGCATGATTTTTCGATCTGCTTCAATCCAGTACAAATAATCATCCCAGGCAGTTTTATCCCAGTAAATATCCATAGCTACTGTTCTATGAGATTACTTTTGATCAGATTACTTTTAGTCCTGATATTCTCAACAGCTTTTTCCAGCCTTTCCCTGTTGTTTTTGCTTTGCAGGAGGTATTGGGTTTCTATGGTTGCGTTATACTCATCTAATGACATCACAACAATGCTTTTTCCCTTTGAGCGGTGAACAACCAATAATTCGGAGTTGTCGGTAACTGCGTCAAGGTTAGCTTTTAAATTTTGTCTTAATTCAGAATAATTTACTGCTTTCATGGTTTTATACATTATATCGTACAATATTACGTACTTTATTTGTATTATACTACTCATTCTAGCAAATAAAATTTTAAGGCTAAGCCAATTTTAAGTGAGAAAAGCGCTGATTGCTCAGCGCTTCTTCCTTTTTGATGTTTCTTGCTTTGACAAAGGAGTTTCAGTAATAATGCCATAAAACTCCTTTTTCCCCAACTCCGTCAATTCAAGATATGGAAAACCCTTCTCAAAAAGTTCTTTGCATTCAGTGAGAGGAATGCTTCCGGGATAGATGTATAAGTTTGCAGTCTTGTAGGTGAATTCCATCGAAATACCTTTTCTGGCAGCCGTTTCCTTTCCGGTGCCAAATCCATCCGGAGAACCTGCATAAACTGCTGGCCGGAGCTTGTCTCCCATATAATCACAGAGCTGACATTGCTGGAATACCTGATGAAATTCAAGCTTAAAGTTTATTGCATATTAGTTTTCATCAACCAGCCAAACAATTTTGTACTTTTAACAACTAATTGTCCGATATTTAACTACAAACCTAATTATTAAGTAAACATGAAAAAATCGATGATCCTGTTTGTAGCCTTTTTGGCAGTTCTTACATCACATGGACAATTACAGTTGAAAGCCCCCGGAGTTAATTGGGACGAAAGCTATGGTTTTGATCAATGCAATGTATTTCGGGTAGAGGCTTATGCTAAGAATAACGAGTTAATGCGCACCATTCATTTCAAAACTCATTATCAATCAGACGGCAACAACTTTGTGATAAAATTGGTTACAGAAACTAAAGGAAGCGGTATGGAAACCATTCTCGACAAAAAAAATGAAGTCGCCATCCAGATTTTTGGTTCGGGCGGTGGTGTCGTTCCATATTACAATGCCGGTGCTTATAAATTTCCGGAAGAGGAGAACTTGAAAAAACTGGAAATTTTGCCAACGTCGGAAACGAAAGATATTTTGGGTTATGCGTGCAAAAAATATACCTATACCTACAAAAAGATTTTTGGTGAAGTTTGGATAACCGACCAGATAACTACAACGAATGATCATGGAATTTTTCGCGCTGCAAAAATGGCCGCGCTGCACAATACACTTTCAGTGGGTGGGTTTGTAATGGAAATGACAACCGAAGATGCCAAAGGTGGAAAAACTATAATGAAGACCATCTCACTAAAGAATACTGAAACCTACATCATTGATTTAAAGAATGTTAAAATGAATACTGCAATTAATAAAGTTAATTATTATACTTTCTAATTTTTTATTCCTGTTCATTTTTCTATTCCCGCTCAAATTCATAATCCCACTCAACTTTGACGATGCGTACTTTGAAGGAATGGTACCACACTTTTTGGCCTCGGTCCCGGGCAATTGAATGCTCCATTTATTTTTCCATTTTCTGATGGATTCATGGTAACGCCAATAAAATACTGTATTCCCTATTTCGCTTCGGGCCGATTCAACCTCAAGAAATCTATACTGATGTCGGGCCATTTCAATATAACCGTTAACGCCTTTGGTATGCACCGAAGTAAAAATCACCATGGAATATGGTGTTTCTGGAATTTGAGCAATCAGAAATATGCTGAATACTTAATTTTTGTACTTCAGAATTTGGTTTGGGTGAATATCTTTGTGGCCTAAAGATTTTTCATGAAGAAGATTTTATTGATTGTCCTGGTGATAGTGACAATGTCGTGCGGGAAGGACAATCCGATTGAACCAACATTAGAAATAAACTTCGAACCAGTTTCTACCGGTCAGATTGTTCGCCAGGCATATTACTCATTGGCTTATTCCGAAGAAAACGAACAGCCCAGCTGGGTATTTTACCAGTTGAATTTGGAGAATATCAATGGTACTCAAAGCAGGACTGATGATTTTCGCGCCGATCCGGCTGTTTCTACAGGATCGGCCTCCTTAAACGATTACAAAGGATCTGGTTACGACCGTGGCCATCTATGCCCTGCAGCCGATATGACCCAGAATAAAACAGCAATGTCAGAATCTTTTTTTCTGTCGAACATGTCACCACAAACTGCTGGTTTTAACCGTGGAATATGGAGTGTTGCAGAAAGTCAGGTCAGGAAATGGGGGTTGGAATACGAAAAATTATATGTGGTAACCGGCCCAATATTCAAAGACAACATTGGTACTATCGGTGCAAACGTAGTTACCATACCCGGCTATTATTACAAAATAGTATTCGATGGAAAAGACAAGATGATCGGACTAATTTTGCCACATGCGTCATCGTCAAAGAACCTCGATGAATTTGTGGTAACGGTAGATTTTATTGAGCAGCAGACCGGGATTGATTTTTTCAAAGGATTGGACGATCCGTTGGAGAAAAATCTGGAAGGGAGAATTTCAATTTCAGGGTGGTTTTAAAGTAAAACCCCTGCAAATGCAAGGGTTTTAAAAATCCACCAAAAAACCACTAAAATTTTCACTTTGACATTTAACCCAAGCACAAGTTACGATAATAAATCCTGAAAGTCAATAGAAAACTTAATTAAGTTTAAACTCCGGATAAATAAATTCTTCTTCAGCTGCCGGAACATTGCCTTTTGAATCTTTTCCGGCAATGTGATAAACGGTATGGGCGGTTAGTAACTCCTCCGGAAAAGGAAGCAATAATTCATTCAGCTCTTTCTGGCTTTTACCCGGATCTATCCAATGATCTGCCAATTCTTCAGGAAGGATTACCGGCATTCTTGGACCTTCCAGTTTGGGATTGTTGTGTATTTTGGCCATCATCGGATTGCCGATTGTGGTCACAATACTGAAAGTAATCAGCTTGGATTTATTTTCACGATCCATCCACTCCGACCACAAGCCTGCCACTGCAAAAGGCTCTGAATCTTGCTTCCGGATGAAGAACGGGTAAGTCTTTCCGCCTAAATGATGATGTTCGTAAAAACCATCCAAATAGATCAAACATCGTTTTGATTTTGCAGCATCACGGAACGAAGGTTTTTCGAAAATGGATTCTCCACGGGCGTTTAATGTAGTATTCCAAAGTTTTACCTTTTGTGCATTGTCTTTTACCCAGTGTGGAATCAATCCCCATATTCCAACAAGTGGTTCAGAGTCCTGATCTATATATATCAGCATTTTAGGGTGCGTGAACCCGGATGACTGATAAAGATTTGTCACACCCATATCAAACAATTTGAGCTGTATATCCTGTGCATCCTGATAGTGGCCTTGTTTACGGGCACGTTTCAACTGCGATTCGAGTAATGCTTTGACGTTGTAACACATAGCAAATGATTTATGAATAGTTGAATAACGTATGTTTCAAAAAAAGGTTCTTTTGTTTAGTGTCACATAGCTTGGAAGCGAATAAAAAAAGGCCGAAGCCTTTTTCTACATCAATCCTTCATCGGCAAATGAAAAATATTTTTCAGAAGTCAGAATCAGATGATCCAGCACCGCAATGTCGAGTAACTTTCCTGCTTCTTTGATCTTTTTGGTCAACTCTTTATCTGCATCGCTGGGTAAAAGGTGCACTGAGGAGTGGCAGTGACTTAGAATTACACTGCAAGCATTTGATTTCAAGGCTGTCTGCATAATAATCCGGACATCTACAACAGTTCCGTTCAATCCTCCTGCTGAAATCTGGCAGTAGCCCAGCACTTTGTTGTTCCGCTTCAGGCAAAGTATGTTGAAGTATTCACGGTAATTCAGGCGGGGAAAAACAAACTTTGGCATTCGTAAGCGTCACCCGAAGGAACCACCTTGGGCAGTTCTGATGCTTTGTATTTGGGTTTGTAACTGATTTCGATTTCTGCCAAAGTTGAATTGTACATTGGCACCGGAGTAAATAAAATTATTTTGCATTTTAAGTCACCTCTGCCCTGAGGTTTTTTTATGGCTGGCGCTCCAATTAATTTTGAGCCAATTGCACATTGTGCAGACCGGATTCTTGTCACAGGGCGAATGTCAGTTTTTTGCTTGAGGTACGGGGCATGGGGCAAAAAAGTGACCGAATGCGAAGCAAGCTTATCATTTCCATTCAGGAAGCGGAAAAAGCTCCCTGACTTTTACGGGATGTGGAGATAACTTTGGTGAATAATTGAGTGAGAGTAGTACCTTCTATGATCTGAAAGGCAATGCTTTAAAATGGAAAAACCCCTAAAACGAGATGATTATCAGGAGTTCTTTCTTTTTAATATAGAGAAAATGTGTTCTTATTAACTATTATTCATTTTGCTTTTTAATTACAAGAGTTGATGGATTAACGATTGGCATATATAAATTATGCATAAATGTTCCTTTGAAACCAGAGAACATGATTTCCCTGGTTGTTGAAAGGGATATGGAATTTAATGTAACAACAAATTGATCGGGTAAATTAACCTGATATGTATCGGCAACAACAAAGTCCTGAAAATTCTCAATTAAGAAAATACAACTGGTCTTGATTGAGGCATGACATTGCTGGTCTCCTTCATGAATTAAATCAACCGAAGTAACAACAATGACCAATTTTTCTTCATTGTTGATACGTTGCTCAATATTGATGTTAAAATTATAAGTTCTTTCCAGTTCTAATGGAATTTGTGGGTGTTTCAAATTGAACTCCTACAATTCAATACCCTTAATCTGAAAGTTGACGTTAATTGGTTCCATATCTTAAAAATTTAGCAACTCCCCGGACTATTAACTTCCCAGGCTGTATATGGTTGGTTTTGCTTTGGTTTCTTAATAATATCTGTACATTCTTCAGTATTTACCTTTTGAGTCACGTTAATGTGAAAATGCAGAACCTGTCCTTCAGCTTGTTCTAACACTTCTTTTAATAGATTATTTAATTGGGAGAAAGGCACTTTACCACTCAATTCTTTTTTAACTGCTAAACGAATGGTAGCAAGCGCATCTTCTTTCTTTGCCCAGTCAAGTTGTAGGTTCTTTTTTACTGAAGCAACCACTTGATGCACCAAATCCTGTATAGGTCCCTTTTCATTTATAAGTCTCTCATTCGATGATAACAAATCGTAGAAAGCCAGTTCATCTTCAGTTAAGCCCAATTGTTTGGTACGGATTCGTATTACATGTGCAGAAACTCAACTTCTTTAAAATGAAAATCAACAATTTCTCCATCGTTCTTTCTAATCAGCAATTGCCCAATCTCGTTCACCCCAAATATTTCACCTTCAAACACCTCTTCCTCCGCGCGAAACCAATGTTTTTCATCCACCCGGTATAAAACAGAAATGAATTCCCGGTCGATGCGTTCTTCTTCGCCACCACGAAGCAAGTAATAGTATAAGTCTATACCTGATAAGATTTCATTTAAAATCTGGTCACTGTCGAATTGCTGATTTGTCAGTGTTTTCAACGAAACCGGATTGGGAGCATTGCTCCTGAAATCGGTTTGATTTACATTGATTCCTATCCCAATTACAGAACTTTTTATCGAGCTGTTCATGATAGAATTTTCAATCAGAATTCCACCCAATTTTTTGTCGCCGGCATAAATATCGTTGGGCCATTTTATCCGGAGATTGGCAACATATTTATTCAGAGCATGATAAATTCCGAGTGTAACCACTTTCGAAAGCATAAACTGGCGGCGTATATCCAGAAAATCGGGATAAACAACAATCGAAAAGGTAAGGTTCTTTCCCGGTTCACTTTCCCAGAAGTTGTTCATTTGGCCACGACCTGATATTTGCTCGTATGCCAAAAAGACAGTACCATCAGGTAACTCATTTTCCATCAATTGGCCATTGGCATAGTTGTTGGTAGAATTGACAGCTTGTAAGCGGATTATTTGTATTCCAATCATTTGATTTGTTTATTAGACCTATTGCATTTCTTTTGATGAAGGCAATTAGTCGTACAAGTTTAACACTTATTATAAAGTAAAAAATTTATCTTTGTGTCATTAATAAAAATGTATGAACAAAAGCATTGCAGAAGCAGAAACTGAACAATTGATTGATGCCATTGTTGAAGGAATTCAAAGAAAAAAAGGATTAGAACTGATAAAGATTGATTTGACAAAAATAAACCATACCGAATGTAAATATTTTATTATTTGTCATGGAAACTCTAGTACACAGGTTGATGCGATTGCCCATTCGGTTGAAGACACTGTTGAAGAAATAATTAGTGAAAAAGCCTGGCACAAAGACGGATACCGTAATTCACTATGGATTTTACTTGATTATGCTGATGTAATGGTTCACATATTTCAGAAAGATACCAGAAATTTCTACGATCTCGAAAATCTTTGGGCCGATGCACATATCGAAAATATAAAAGAAGATAACTAATAAATAAAATGGCAGAGAAAAAAAACAACAATGCAAAACCCAATCCGGGTAATATGAGGCAAATAAACAAAACCCCGAGAATTAATCCATATTGGATTTATGGGGTAATTATTATTTCCTTTTTAGCTATTCAATGGTTCACTTTGGGGGCAGGGCCGGTAGAGACCAACTGGAAAGAAGTAAAAACCGCCATGATCCCAAATAACGACATACAAAAAATCATTGTCGTAAATGAGAAAGAAGCGCAAATCTTCCTGAAAAAGGAAAGCTATGACAAATATAAAGACAAGTTAAACAATGGTTTTACTGCACCTGCAGAGATTGGTCCCCATTTTTTCTTTACAATAGGATCGGTCGATTCTTTTGAAAAAAACTTACAGGAAGTTCAGAACGAAGCAACTGAAGAAAACAAGATCAGCGTTGAATATAAGACAGTTCACAACTACCTTGGTGAATTACTCAACTGGATTTTACCGTTTGCAATCATCATCCTTATTTGGTGGTTCATTTTTAAACGAATGAGCAAAGGTGCAGGCGGCGGCGGTGCCGGAAATATTTTTAATGTAGGCAAATCGCAGGCAAAAGTATTCGATAAAGATTCCAGAGTTTCAACCAATTTCAAAGATGTTGCCGGTTTAGCCGAAGCTAAACAGGAAGTAGAAGAAATTGTCGATTTCCTGAAAAGTCCTGAAAAATTCACCAAACTGGGTGGTAAAATTCCGAAAGGCGCGCTTTTGGTTGGCCCTCCCGGAACAGGAAAAACTTTACTTGCAAAAGCTGTTGCAGGCGAAGCAAATGTTCCGTTTTTCTCCATGTCGGGTTCCGATTTTGTTGAAATGTTTGTTGGAGTGGGTGCTTCACGCGTACGCGATTTGTTTAAACAAGCCAAGGAGAAATCGCCTTGTATTGTTTTTATCGACGAAATAGACGCCATTGGACGTGCCCGCGGGAAAAATCCTAATATGGGATCGAATGATGAACGAGAAAACACACTCAACCAGTTGCTCACCGAAATGGATGGTTTTGACACCAATTCAGGAGTAATAATACTTGCAGCTACCAACCGCGCAGATATTCTCGACAGGGCTTTAATGCGCGCCGGACGTTTCGACCGACAGATTCATGTTGAATTACCCGACCTGAATGAACGTGAAGAAATTTTTAATGTACATCTGAAACCCATTAAACTTTCGTCTGAAGTTCAATCTTCATTTCTTGCGAAACAAACCCCTGGATTTTCGGGTGCCGATATAGCCAACGTTTGTAACGAATCGGCATTGATTGCTGCCCGCAAAAACAAAGATATTGTTGACAAACAAGACTTTCTGGATGCAGTTGATCGGATCGTAGGCGGATTGGAAAAGAAAAATAAAATCATCTCGATTGATGAAAAACGGAGAATTGCCTACCACGAAGCTGGTCATGCTACCATTAGCTGGCTGCTCGAACATGCTCATCCGCTGGTAAAAGTAACCATTGTACCTCGCGGAAAAGCTTTGGGTGCTGCATGGTATCTTCCTGAAGAACGCTCTATCACAACCAAAGATCAGCTACTCGACGAAATGTGCTCTGCACTTGGAGGAAGGGCTGCTGAACAGATTTCGTTTAACAGCATCTCGTCGGGCGCACAAAACGACCTCGAAAAAGTAACCAAACAGGCTTATGCAATGGTCAGTATTTTTGGTATGAGCGAAAAGGTTGGAAACGTTAGCTACTACGATTCATCGGGCCAAAGTGAATATGCCTTCAGCAAACCATATAGTGAAAAAACCGCTGAACTGATTGATGCAGAATCGAAACAACTGATTGAAACACAATACGTAAGAGCAATAGACGTACTTAAAAACAATAAAGACGGCCATCAGAAACTTGCAGAAATGTTGTTGGAAAAAGAGGTTATTTTCAGTGAAGATCTCGAGCATATATTCGGTAAACGTCTATGGGCAAGGCCAATGCTGGTAAGCGAAACAAAAAAGGAATTGGCTCCGGGGGAACCTGACAATACAGAAAAACCAGCTGAACACGTATCATTTTAATGAAATCAGCAAAAAATAATATTTTGGCCAAACTAAAGGCCGCACAGCAAAACAGAGGTGAAATCGAGGTTAATATCCCCGATTTCACCTCTTCTGTTTACCTTCCGCTTAACCCATCTCTCGTTCAGGAATTCAAAACAAACCTTGAACTTATTGGAGGCAGGGTAATTTTGTGCAATTCACAATCAGAAATTGCCGCTCAGGTAAAACTCATTTGTGAAGAAAAAAATCAGGATAAACTGTTCTGCACCGATTCGTCCCTTTTAGAAATTCTGGAAGGAAAAGTGAAGACAGAATCAGAAGAAAGTGAATTTCTGAACCTGAATACCGGAATTACCGGTTGTGAATTTCTGGTTGCTCATTTGGGTTCTGTCCTCATTAGCTCTGCACAAATCTCCGGACGTCGTCTCAATGTTTTTCCTGAAACGCATATTGTTGTAGCCAGCGAGTCGCAAATAGTCGATTATTTAGACAACGCGATTGAAAAATTGCAGGAAAAATATAAAAATAAATTACCTTCGTTAATAAGCAATATTACCGGTCCCAGCCGGACTGCTGACATCGAGAAAACGTTGGTAATGGGTATGCACGGACCCAAAACGTTGGTTGTAATTATTACAGTTTAACCCTTTTAAACTAAATTACTATGGAAAAAGATTGGGTATGCGTATTGCGCACAGGCGAAGGTTTTCAGGCTGAAATTGCAAAAGAGATGCTTGAAAATGAAGAGATTAAATGTGTTATTATGAACGAAAACATATCCACCATTCCATCGATTGGAGATATAGAAGTTTGGGTACATAAAGATTTTGAGAAAAGTGCAACCGAACTTTTAAAAGATTTAATCAATTGAAGAAGTTAATTACCCGAACTGCCACAGGAATCGTTTTGGTTTTGGTTATACTGGCCGCTATTTACGCCGGTCAGTATAGTTATGGTGTATTATTTTTGCTAATACTGGGTGGTGGACTCTTTGAATTTTCGAAACTTTTTAAACAATCAGATATTAAACCAAATATCTGGTTGAGTTACCTGATTTCATTTTTGTTGTTCGGAATTTCATTTTTTGTTGCCAAAGGATTATTGGAGGTGACGTATTTTCTACTCCTCTTTCCACTTTTACTGGTAACAATGTCAGCAGAACTTTACCGTAAAAAACAAAAACCAATTGAGAATATTGCAGTCACTATTTTCAGCATTATTTATCTTGCAATACCAATATCGCTTATTAACTTTCTGGTTTTCACAGAAATAATTCCATCAAACGATTTTTCTCCCAAATTATTAATTGCCTTGTTTGCCATTATCTGGACTTACGATTCAGGAGCATATCTCTTTGGTGTTTCGATGGGAAAACACAGACTTTTCGAACGGATTTCGCCTAAAAAATCGTGGGAAGGCGCCATTGGCGGAACTTTAACAGCGTTGCTCGCTGCATATATTATTTCCATCTATATTCCTGAAATACAAATCATCCACTGGATGGCTATCAGTATTTTAACGGTTGTAAGCTCTACTTATGGCGATTTAACCGAATCGATGTTTAAACGACACTTTGGCATTAAAGACAGTGGCCAGATTTTACCGGGCCACGGAGGAGTTCTCGACCGGTTCGATTCGCTCCTGTTTGCGGTTCCTGTAATCGTCTTATATCTGAAAATAATTATTGAATAGCTCAATAATTTGCTATTTTTGAGCCGGAATATTAAAAATCAATAATGAAAGTTCACAAAGCCGGTATCACAACCATTAATTATGCAACTGCTGGAATAGCAGTACTCATCGTATTATCCTGGTTTTTCATCACCGACACATTAATAAAAATGGCTGTTTTGGGTGGTGGCGCTGTTATTTATCTCATGATTATACAGTTCTTCAGATATCCACAGCGTTCTATTACTCTGAACGAAAACCTGATTTTATCTCCTGCCGATGGAAAAGTTTGCGACATCAAAGAGTTTGTCGAAAACGAATATCTGAAAAGCAAATGTATCCAGGTTTCAATTTTCATGTCGCCCACCAATGTGCACATCAACTGGATTCCGGTTCCGGGAACTGTAACTTACATGAAACACAAAGATGGTGAGTTTTATGCAGCCTTTAAGGATAAATCGGCTGAAGAAAACGAACGTACCACTACAGCAATAAAAATAAAAGATGGTCGCGAAATAGTTATGCGTCAGATTGCAGGTGCAATGGCCCGCAGAATTATCAATTACGTGTCTGTTGGCGATCAGGTCGATCAGTCAACCGAAGTCGGGTTCATCCGGTTCGGTTCGCGTGTCGATCTCTTCCTCCCACTCAACACCAAATTGAATGTTAAAATGGGACAAAAAGTGACCGGTTCACAAACCATCATCGGCGAACTTCAGTCATGAGCCGGGTTATTAACATGTTCTTTTGGGTACCGAATACCATTACTGCCTTAAACCTTGTTTGTGGTAGTATTGCAGTATTTTTGGCCATCGACGGGCATTTAGGCTGGGCTTCAATATTTATTCTTACAGCAGCAGTTTTCGATTTTCTGGACGGCTTTTCGGCACGACTGTTAAATGCATATTCAACCATTGGTAAAGAACTCGACTCGCTGGCCGACACCGTTTCATTCGGTCTGGCACCGGCCGCCATTGTTTTCACCATGCTCGAATTTACTTTGTTTGGCGATAACAACTCCATATACGACATCGCTGTTGGAGGCAGCTGGAATCAGCGAATCGTACTTTTAACCAGTCTTGTAATTCCGGTAGCTGGTGCTTTTCGTCTGGCAAAATTCAATACCGACGATCGGCAGAGCGATCAGTTTCTGGGAATGCCCATTCCGGCAAATGCCATCTTTTTTGCCTCTCTCGGGCTCATTCTCGAATGGGGAAGCAACGAGGCTATTTCGGCAGTTATTCTGAACAAATATGTACTGTTGGCTTCGATATTTATCTGTTCATTCCTGATGGTTTCAGAATTACCCATGTTCTCGATGAAATTCAAAAACCTTCAGCTGAAAGAAAACGCCATCCGGTTTCTATTTCTCGGTACAACTTTACTGATGCTCATTTTTCTTCAGGTATTTGCCTTGCCGCTTATCATTATCTGGTATGTTTTGCTTTCGGTAATTACCTATTTTGCTGCAATAAACTAAATGAGTTTAAAACGATATTAAAAACTAAAAGAGGCCGTCTCAAAACAAAATTTGGGACGGCCTTTCTTTTTACACTTTCCCCCGTTTTTTTGAGCTGGCTTTTTGTTTTGACAAGACATAAATCTTCTAAAACCTTTGTTTTGTTTGATGTTTCCAAAGGTTGCCTCTACATCTGCCGATCGCTGTTTGCGGTGTTTTATGCACGTTCTGCCTGATTTACTCGCTTGAGTTACGGTTGACTTTGGGGCATTCCCAATCCATAGCTCGGTTGCCTTCTAAAGTGAGCCTTATATCTGGTTTCTGTTCGTCAGAACTTCAGTTTTGCTGATGGCTTCTTTCAGATTTGCAGTCACCCGAAACACCCTTGCCAATCGCTAATGTTTCCTGTCAACTCGTCACATACAGGAACTTGCATCCAGTTAGCCTAATACCATGCCCGACATACTAAAAAGAGACTGAACTCTTTTGAGACAGCCTCTTTTTTATTTATTCAAATATTGAATTGCTTTACAATTTTGGTGGTTCCCAACCTTTATGGTATTCGCGTCCCCAAAGTTTCATGCCATTCTTATCTAAGATCCGCCCGGTTTTACTGTCAACTTTGAATGATTTGTTGATGCGAGACGAAATATTGGCGTAGTGAGTCATCATTTGAGTTACTGCGCCCTCTTCAATTGGCGAATTCAGCTTTGTTTCAGTGCCACGAATCACATTAAAGAAGTTAGCAACGTGTCCGTCGGTCATATCTCCACCGCCACCTAAAGCAGTTCCGGCTTCGCTTCCCGACGATTTGCTGTCTTTAACCTTTTTGCCACTACGATCGAAAAGTGTGTAACCTTCACGGTTCACAAAAACAGAACCTTCACTTCCGTAGATGATGGTACCGCGATCGGAGCCATAAGTTTTGTGCCCGTTGCGGCTTTTTCCGTCCCATTTAATTACTTTGTTTCCCGGAAAACGGAAAGTAGCATCCATGGTGTCGTACATTTCCCATCCATCATTCAGAAAATGGCGTTTAGCCGCTTCAACATCCACAAATTCTGGATATTTTACCTGAAGTGCCCAACGGGCAATATCTAATTCGTGAGTTGCATTGTTACCGGTTTCAGCAGTTCCCCAGTTCCATCCGTACCAATGCCAGTTGTAATCCCAGATATCGTGCATATACTCAACACGCAGAGCCGGACCCTGGAAAAGTTCCCAGTCCAATCCTTCAGGAACAGGTGCTTTTTTAGGCACCGGGCATTCGCCACGCGTATTGGCATAAAAAGCAACCGCTTTATAAACATCGCCAATTTTGCCTTTATGTATTTCAGAAATAATTTCCTGCGTTTCTTTTGACGACCGCTGTTGATTGCCCATTTGCACCACTTTACCATATTTCTGGGTAAAAGCTACAAGCAATTCACCTTCGCGCGGATTGTGACTGCATGGCTTTTCAATGTAAACATGTTTACCGGCCTGCATTGCCAACCAGGTACCCGGTGCATGCCAATGATCGGGTGTTGCATTAAAAATAGCGTCAACACTTTGGTCGTTCCAAATTTCATGGATATCGTTCACCAATTTGGCTTTTCCCGAAACTTTTCCGTTCAGGTCTTTACCCACCTTATCGCGCTGTTTTTTCATCACATCGCAAATGTAAGCCACATCCACATTGTTATTTTTATCCTGAAGTGCTGCATAATAAGCACTTACACGGCGTCCGCAACCCATCAACGCAACATTCAGGCGGTCGTTGGCTCCAACAATACGCGAATAACTTTTTGCGCTGAATCCTGAAGCCATTCCTCCTATGGTAATACCGGCAGCACCAACTGCCACATTACGAATAAATTCCCTGCGATTTGTACCCATGATATATTGATTTTGGTTTATTACAGTTTTCTTATTTTCAAACTTCTGAATTTTACTTCATCGTTATGGTACTGAAGCATGATTGGCGCTTCCTTTGCCATACCAAAATCTTTGAACTCGGCATATTTACTTCTGGCAACCAATGCTTTGTAAATGTTCGAACCTCGCACATACTCAACTACTTTCATGCCGTTCAGCCAATGTTCGATCCGGTTGTCGGGATATACTACGATACGCGCAATATTCCATTGACCTGCAGGTTTAACGAACCTATCCTGTTTATCTGCCGGAATTAGATCGTAGAGTGAAGCCATGGTACGATTTCCAACAACACCCATTTTTGCATCCGGATGTTTTTTGTCGTCAAGAACCTGGTATTCAAGCCCGATTGAAGGACCGCCATTTCCTGTCAGATATTTTACACCGCTATTTGCTCCTTCAGCAAAATTAAATTCAAACTGAAGTTCGAAAGCCGAGAATTTTTCATCAGTAACAATATCGGTACCTTTCACCGGCTTTTCTTTGCTACTAGCAACAGCCATCATCGTTCCGTCAACCACTGTCCAACCTTCAGAAGGAAATTTATCCTGATTTGCAGCTTTCCAGCCATTGGTGGTTTTACCATCGAAAAGCATTTTCCATCCTTGTGCCTTTTCAGCCTGACAGAGTGTATTGGGAAGCAAATTCACCACAAAAACATCAGCAGTTTCGGTAGCTTTCAGGTTGTTAGTTTTTATACGAATGTTTTTCCAGCGGATTTGTTTGCCTGGTTGCACATCTTTGCCAATGGAATGAACCTGAAGGGCAATTAAACCTGTTGGAGTCAAATCGTCTAGTACATAAGCAACAGGAACGCCATTCAACCATGTGCGGATGCTACTGCCCACACACTCGATGCGGTAATGATTCCATTCGTCCATTTTAAATGCAGGTTTCGCGGCAGTATTAAGTTCTCCGGTGTACAGCCATCCGCGACGGGCTTCGTCGTAAATTCCACCGCTCCATGCACGTGTTGACGGATCAACTTCGCACTGATAGCCATGAACACGGCCATTCATAATGTCGGGTTTACTAATACTACGGAACTGAATTCCGGAATTCATCTGGTCAGTAACCAACAAGTCTAGTTCAAGAATAAAATCGCCGTAATCCTTATCGGTAGCGAGAAATGAATTGGGAGTATTCGAAACTGTGGTTCCAACAATCTCCCCTTTTTCGACATGGTATTTCGCCTGACCATTTAATTGATGCCAGCCGGTAAGATCTTTACCATTAAAAAGCGATTGCCAGCCATCTTTACTTTTTGCAGAAACCGCTGTAGTAAATAACAACAGAGAAAGTAAAATTTGAAATTTTTTCATGTGGTAATTTGGTTTATGATTTGGATTATAAATTTCCGTGTACGATAACGGAAACAAATTTAAAAATTTAAATGAACTTTGAATCCATGTTTTTGAACACACGACTATTCCCGACCGATTGTTTTTTGAGCCATTAAAACCAATACAACAATTAATTTTAGCTGATCTTAATACAACAATGCCGTTTTACTTTCTATTTTTGACTTTTCCCATTTGGCTTGTATTTATGAAGACCATCATCCTGATTGTTTATGCTTTAATCCTCTTCCTGATCGGAATTCACTCGTACCTGAAAATCAAAACGCCTTTTGATTATTTCCTGGCGGGAAAAAAGACAGGTGTTTGGCAGATTTCGGGAAGTTTGCTTGCTACCATTCTGGGCGGATCGGCCATTCTTGGAACGATCGGGTTGGCAGAGAGCCAGTCGTGGGCTTCGGCATGGTACATTCTGGCTGCCAGCCTGGGTCTGTTCGGATTGCTCCCGATTGTCGGGAAAGTATATACAAAGGGAAAATTTACCTTGCCCGAACTCATCGGGCAGTATTACGGAGAATCGGCCCGGAAAGTCACATCGGTAATTATTCCTATTGCCTGGCTCGGAATTGTTGCAGCGCAAATCATTGCAGGTGCGCAGATTCTGGTCAGCTTTTTTGGACTGAATTATTCGAACGGAGTTTTCCTGACTGCCGGCATTTTTATCGTTTACACCTACATCGGCGGGCAGGTTTCCATCATGAAAACCGATTTGTTCCAGGCTTTCTTTATTCTGGCAGGAGTAATTCTTACCGCTATCTTGATTCCTGCGCATCAACTTCCGGCATTGCCCGATTTTGCAAGTCATTTCCCGTTCAACTCACACTATTCCCCCTTTGATCTGTTCATTCTGATTCTCACATTTTCAAGCACTTTCGTGGTCGGTCCCGATATTTATTCTCGGGTTTTTTGCGCCAAGGATTCAAAAACGGCATTCCGAAGTGTCTTAATTGTCGCCTTGATTCTGATTCCGTTTGCATTTGTGCTTTCGTATGTCGGAATGTACGCGGCTACATTTCATTCAGGAGCTCAAAACAGTTCTGCCTTAGTCAATCTGGCAAATATTTATTTGCCTGAATGGGCTACCGGAATTCTGGTTGCGGCGCTAATTTCAGCGGTACTTTCAACAGCCTCCACTACCCTGCTCACCACTTCCATGATTTTAAGTGAATTGTTTCACAAAGACATCAATACTCAGAAATCATTCGGCCAAACCAAACTTTTTTTAATCGCAGTCGGAATTTTAAGTATGCTAATTTCCCTGAAGGTGACTTCAATCGTTTCATCACTTTTACTCGCACTCTCGTTTTATTCAGGCGCATTTATTATACCGATGATCGCGGCACTTTTCAACCTGCCGTACAACAAACGGTTCAGCATCTCAGCCATGCTTTCAGGAGGTATTCTGGCATTATCGGGCAAACTGATGATGACTTTTGACCACCTCGAAACAGGTCAATATGTATTAATTTCAGGATTTGTCCTGAATGCATTGCTGCTTTTTATACCTTTCGGAAGAGAAACAGGAACAAAAGATGGAGAAGAAAAAGTAGTCAGTCGCAGTCGCAGTGACCAGTAAATAAATCAAGAAAGTAATTGACAAAACAATGTAGTGGCTAAATATTTCAGTACGGAGTAACACACCGAAAAAAGATAGAAAAAGCAAAAAGAATTAAATCGAAACATCACCAATGAAATCACTTGTTCTGGAAAAATACAACGAATTTACCCTTCGTGAAACCGAAACTCCGGAGGTAAAACCCGGGTGGGTTTTAATAAAGGTGGAAGCCTGTGGCATTTGCGGAAGCGATGTGCACGGAATGGATGGCAGCACCGGACGACGCCAACCTCCTGTCATCATGGGGCACGAAGCATCAGGAACGATTGCCAAACTTGGAAATGATGTCCAAAACTGGAAAATGGGCGATCGGGTAACTTTCGACTCGACCATTTCGTGCGGCGAATGTTTTTACTGCAAACGCGGCGATATCAACTTATGCAACAACCGGCGCGTGCTGGGCGTTTCGTGCGACGAATACCGCCAGAACGGAGCTTTTGCAGAATTTGTGGCAGTGCCTTCGCATATCCTTTATTCTGTTCCTGAAAACATAAGTTTCGAACAGGCTGCAATGATCGAAGCGGTTTCGGTGGCCGTTCACGCAGCAGCCATCAGTTCGGTTCAGGCAAATGATACTGCCGTTGTAATTGGCTGCGGAATGATTGGTCTGCTTTGCATTCAGGCCCTGAAAGCTGTCGGTTGCGGAAAAGTAATTGCTATTGATCAGATAGAGGAAAAAATGAAATTAGCCCTTGAATTGGGTGCTGATCTGGCAATAAAATCGAATGATCCGGATTTGATTCAAAAGATATTGAATGAAACCGAAAATCGTGGTGCCGACCTTGTTTTTGAAGTGGTTGGAATTGAGTCAACCGTCAATCTAGCAGTTGATTTAACCAGAAAAGGCGGTACTGTTACTCTGGTTGGTAATTTGGCTCCGGAAGTCAGATTTCCGCTACAAAAAGTGGTAACACGCCAACTAAAAGTTCAGGGTTCATGCGCTTCAGCCGGGGAATATCCGCTTTGCCTTGAATTGATTGCTTCAGGAAAAATAAAAGTTGATCAGCTCATCAGCAAAGTTGCACCTTTGGAAGAAGGAAACGATTGGTTCCATCGCTTATACAACAAGGAAGCCGGATTGATGAAGGTGATTCTGAAACCTTAAAAATGCTTCTGGCTGCTTGCCGCTAGCAGCTAGTAGCCAGCGGCATTTAGATTAATTATATACAACCAAAACAACCAGTTATGACCATCAACGTCGCCATTATCGGCTGTGCAAAAATTGCACATTTGCATGCCAAAGCCATTTTACAAATATCTGAACTGAATTTTAAAGCTGTTTGGAGCAGAACCCCTGAATCGGCCCAAAAATTTGTGGATGAATATAGTGTGAAAGCCTATTCTTCCATTCAGGAGATGATAAAAGCAGAAAATATCCAGATGGCAGTCATCTGCACTGCACATCCCTACCATGCAGATCCGGCCATTCAGGCAATGGAAGCAGGGGCTCATGTGTTGATTGAAAAGCCATTGGCATCCACACTTCAGGATTGCGACCTGATTATTGAAGCTGCCCGGCGAACCGGACGCAAAACGGGAGTTATCAGCCAGCGCAGATGGTATCAGCCCATCGTTCGCATAAAAAAAGCAATCGATGAAGGAAAAATCGGAACTCCGGCACTGGGCACCATCCAGATGCTCGGCTGGCGCGACCGCTCCTATTTTGAGGGCGATGCATGGCGCGGATCGTGGAAACAGGAAGGCGGCGGAGTATTGGTCAATCAGTCGCCGCACCAGCTCGATTTGCTGCAATGGCTCATGGGCGACATTGACGAAGTTTTTGGCTACTGGAGCAATATCAATCATCCATACATTGAAGTGGAAGATACAGCTGTGGCAATCGTCAGGTTTAAAAATGGCGGACTGGGAAACATTCTGGTGAGCAACTCGCAAAAACCCGGTATTTACGGCAAAGTGCATATTCACGGAAGCAATGGCGCAACTGTTGGAGCACAGCCCGAAGGAGGAGCCATGTTTATAGCCGGAAAAACCACCATTGCCGAAGCTCCTAAACTCGATTTATGGACGGTTCCGGGTGAAGAAAACCAACTGGAAGAATGGAACAAAGCCGACAGCGACGAATTTCATTCTGTTGATGCGATGACCTGGTATTTCAGGCAGCAACTGGAAGATTTTAAAGATGCAATCCTGAACGACTGTCCACAAATGGTAACCGCTGAAGAAGGCCGGAAAACGGTTGAACTTTTCACTGCCATTTACCGCTCTCAACGCGATGGAAAGCCGGTAAAATTTCCTCTGGTGCCGGAATATGATCGGGAAGATATGGATGGGAGATTGTTGTAGAATTACAGTCAGCAGTTGACTTTGAGTCAACTGCTGACTGTAAGAACTCATTCATCAAACTTCAGCTTAAAAACCACCACTTCGGGCCGGTTACCTGTTCTGACGGGTGGCCCCCAGCTTCCATAACCCGATGATACATAAAAATGTGTATTGCCTTTTTGTAAATAGCCCCAACTCAGCTCAAAAATTCCTTTTATCAGGTAATTGAACGGCCAAAGTTGTCCGTTGTGGGTATGGCCCGAAAGGTGAAGATCAACTTTTGCATCAACGGCCTCCTGTAAATCGTAAGGTTGATGGTTCAGCACAATCACCGGCTTTGAGAAATCTAAAACCGAAGTTAATTGGCCAAGTGATTTTCGCGCGTTTGCCCCTTTACCTGATGAAATATCGTTCCTTCCGACCAACTGAATTCCGTTTGGCAATGTAATGACTTCATCAATCAACATCCGGATATGAATACTTTTCAGGTAAGGCAAAGTTTTATCAATTCCACCAATGTATTCGTGGTTTCCCGAAATGGCATAAACTCCATAAGGAGTGCTGATTTCCTGAATGTGACGCCCAAGATTTTTCCGCAGAACCGGAGCAATTTCTCCATCGACCAAATCTCCGGCAAGCAATACCAAATCGGGCTTTTGCTCACGGATGATTTCGAGCAAACGTTTTTCGCGGCGTTCGCCGATCAATGCCCCCAAATGAATATCCGAAGCCAGCAGAATTTTAATTTCAGAAGTACCCGAAACCTTCTTGTGAATGGTTAATGGTATTTCTTTTACGTTGATCCACAATGCATTGATGTGACCTGCAATAACAATTACAGAAACCAATGAAACGACAATCAGCCCAAGCCGCAACTTCATGATTGCAGAAAACGTTGGCAGAAAATGAAAAAAATAATTGGCAATCCGAACCAGATCAATCAATACTGCGGCAATTGCAAAATACAGCATGAAAGCCAGCCAGAACGCACCAATCCTGTAAACCCATTCGCTAAATGCGGAAGAAAAAGTACGTTCCAGAACAGAACCTAATATAAACATAGGCACCAAAGTCCAGAACACGACCATAAAGGTCTTTCTCATTGTCAGGTTCAGTGAAAAAACCTGAAGTCCGCGGACAAAAAGATAAAAGTTTGATGAAAGATAAATCAGGATAACAATACTGAAGAAAATCAAAAAGGTGAAGCGCATGGATGATGATTAACGTAAGTCTTTATGGAACGTAATTCTGAGTATTGTCGTTGTATGCTTTGAGAATGTACATTTTAACCAAAGATTCAAAAGGCACATCAATTTTGTTTGCTCTAACCTTAATTTTTTCGAGCAAGTCAAGTGGCAAATTTAATATTATCTCTTGCGAAGTTTTTTTTAGGTTAGGAAAATTCACTTTTTTAGCTTCATCCCAGTCGATGTAATCCATCGAATCAGCTTTACTCCAGAATTCAAATTCTTCAAGTTCATTTTTAAATTCGGGTATTGATTTAAAGGTTTTCATAATAAGCCCTCTCTTTTTTATTCATTTTTCTTGCTGAAATAACTCTAATGAGACTGTTTCTAACAGTAAAGACAACCAAAAGTTTCAATTCAATATCTGTTTTCCCAAAAGCATACCATCTGCTTTCATTAATTGAATGCTTCTTATCTTCGTAAATTACAAATGGCTCATTAAAAAAAACTTCTTCGATTTGCCATTTATCAAGGTCGTGTTTCTTTTTATTCTTTTCGATATTTCCCAAGTCCCATTCAAATCCCTTTACTTCATTGAAATCAAAATTCTCAAAATTCATTTCAATATATTATTAAGATTAAAACCGATAAACAAAAATAACCTAATTATTAGATAAAACCATTGGTCAATATTGATTAAACATTTTGCAATCTTTTTATTTAAACATCTGCCTCATCTTCACTTTCCTCAATTTCAATCACTTCGTGGGTGTTCATAAATTCGTTGGAGAAACGTTCGAGCCACTCTGTCAGCTCGCTTGCAAAAACAACTTTTTGCGCTTTGGGCATACTTTCTGATAAACGATCGATTTGCGGATAATTTATGTTTTTGATCACCGATTCAGCATCGTCGATGGCAAATATCTTGATGCTTGCAAGATTTAATGCGTACAACGAATAGAGTTGGTTTAACCTTTTAGGAGTTCCGATTACAACATCCGACCCCATGTAAACCTTGTCTTTCTGATCATCAATCTTTTCATTGTCGCATGCTGTGTTGATACGCAGATCGGTATATTCACCCAACCGTTCAAATTCAGCTTTCATTTCCAGCGCTTTTTCCTTGTTCGGAACAACTACCAGTGCCCTCGGAACGTCGTTAAAAGATGCTTTAAGGCGATGAAGGACACTCACAACGATACTAATTGTTTTTCCGGTGCCTTTACCTGCAATACACATTAGGTCGCGACCACTTTTTATTCGGGGGATACAAATCTGTTCCAATTCGGTGGATTCAGTAAACCCTTTTTCTTTCAGGACTTCAATCAGTTGTTTATCTAATTTTTCGTTAATCATCTGTATATATGGTATTTATTAAATTCTATTTAAATTTCAACCGCCATTCTTTGCCAATTTTAAGTCTAATCCTATTTCGTCCGAAAGAAGTTAATTGCTTTTTCTAAACGCTTCTGCGGACGAATTCGTTCTTCCCTTTTCCCCAAGGGCGTTGCCCCGAACCATTGATATCGCGCCCTTTCAGGGCTGAAAACCAATGCCTTTGCGAAGCTCTTTACTGAAAACTGAGACTGAACACTGACCACTCTTTCATCCAAGTTCCACCACTGTAATTCCAGCTCCGCCAAACTGAACATGTTCGTCGCGAACTGATTTTACAATCGGTTCCGATTTTAGATAGTTTCGGATCATTTCTTTCAGAATACCATTTCCTTTGCCATGCAAAATGCGCAACTCACTATAATCGAGCATAATGGCATCGTCAATAAAGGATTGGATGGTTTGAACAGCTTCTTCTCCTCGCTGTCCGCGAACATCAATTTCGGTTTTAAAATTGAGCCGTTTTTCGCTCAGACCTTTGTTAATATTCGGCAAAGTCTGGTTGTAAGTTCGTTGTACCTTTTTTGCCTCATTGTTGGTTATTTTCTGAAGCCTGTCGCGGCTCACTGATGTGCGAAGCTGCCCGAAAGCGACTACCGCATTTTTTTCATTCAATTCCAGAATTTCACCCACATTTTGGTTTCCGGTCATTAAAACCTTATCGCCAATTTTCCAAACTTCGGGTTCAGGCACAATTTCTTTCTGCACAGTTTCTTTCCTAACTGAACGTTTCTCATTTCGGTGCGATTCTTTTTCCTTTAGTTTCTGAATCTTTTTATCGATAAATTCATCAGGAACATCAGCGCTCTCCTGAACTTCAAGCTTGAATTCTGTTAGTTTCGCCCTGATTTGTTTGGTCTTTTCTTTGTCCGCCTGATTTTCACGTATTTCAAAAATGGTATTTTCAATGCGTTTATTGGCTTCAGCCAAAATACGTTCTGCATCCTGACGGGCTTTCAGTAAAATCTCTTTGCGCTGCTTTTCGAGTTGACCCAAATCTGTTTCATATTTTCCAGCAAGCTCGTCGAGCGATTTCTCAACTTTCCGGATTTTCTCCCTTTTGGTTTCCCAGTATCGCTTGTCGCGCACGATGTCGCGCAAATGCTTGTCGAAATTAATGTGGTCCTTGCCTATTTTTTCGGTCGCCATCTGAAGAATACTCTCCGGAAGGCCTATTTTCCGGGCAATTTCGAAAGCGAACGAGCTGCCCGGTTTCCCGATATCGAGCTGAAACAATGGTTCCATTTTGGAAGAATCGTACATCATGGCAGCATTTTCAATGCCTTCACTCGAAGATGCAAAGTGTTTCAGGTTGGTGTAATGAGTGGTGATTACACCAAAAGTTTTCATCTGATCAAGCTGCGAAAGAATGGATTCGGCAATTGCGCCACCCAACATCGGCTCAGTTCCGGTTCCGAATTCATCGATCAAAACCAAGGTCTTTTCATTCGAATTTTTCAGAAAAAACTTCATATTCATCAAATGCGAACTATAGGTACTCAAATCGTTTTCAATGGATTGTTCATCGCCAATATCAATAAACAGTTTCTCGAAAACACCGGTCACGCTGTTTTCTTTCACCGGAATCAGCAAGCCGCACTGCAACATATATTGCAGCAAACCAACCGTTTTCAGGCAAACCGATTTTCCTCCCGCGTTGGGTCCCGAAATCAGTAAAATATGTTTTTTAGGTGTAAGTGTAATGTTTAGTGGCACCACTTTCCGGTTTTCGCGGCGCAAGGCCAGCATCAGCAGTGGATGAACCGCACCCTCCCACTCCAGCTGGCATTTGTTTTCCATGTATGGCTTTATTCCGTTGATATCGTTGGCATAAATGGCTTTTGCGCGGATAAAATCAATTTTGCCCAAAAACTCATAAGCCAACATCAAATCAGGAATATACGGACGGATATCGCTGGAGAAAATTGTCAGAATCTTAACAATCTCGCGCATTTCGGCATATTCCAGTTCGCGAATCTGATTGTTTAGCTCAACCACTTCGGCAGGTTCGATGTACGATGTTTTTCCGGTGGATGATTCATCGTGTACGATTCCGTTCAGCTTGCGTTTAAAAGCTGATGCGACGGGTATCACTGCGCGTCCGTCGCGAATGGCAACCGAGGCATCGTCCTCCACCAAACCGTCGTCCTGTGCCTTTTTCAGGATGGCTTGCAAGCGTTTCGAGACTCCTGATTGTTTGCTGATCAATTCTTTGCGGATGCGCGACAACTCGGGCGAAGCATTGTCCTTTATTTTTCCGTATTTGTTCAGAATGGCATCAATCCGTTCAATCACATAAGGATAAACCTGAACATTGGCTAACAAGCGTTTCAGGCAAGGAAATTGCTCATCTTTGGCTTGTTTCAGAAACCGTACAATTCCTGAAATCGTTTCAAGCGAACGTTTCAGGTCAAATAATTCCTGAATTTCAAGAAAACGGCCTTCAATTCTGATTTTTACGAGGGCTTCACGAAGGTCGAAATAAAAACTGGTTGGAAAATTCTCCATTTCGCGGAGAATAATTACAAATTCGTTCACCAGCGAAAGATCTTCCTTCAGCCTGTCAAAATTGCTGACAAAGCGGATTTCATCTACCAATTCTTTACCCAAATCACTAAGGCAGCGACCTTTCAGCAATTCGCGGATTTTATCAAAACCTATCTTCGATTCAAAATTTTCAGGATATACCAGTTCCATACCTTTTTATTACGGGTGCAAAAGTACGAAGAAGCATTCAGCTTACAAACTCAATATTTTTCAATGAACTACAATTTGTAATGGTTTGTTTATTAAAGATTAATCATTCATTCATCCTTTCCCACATTAATTTTTGTTGTATTTATGTTGTAAAAATTTATTCGATTAAAACTTAAAAATTATTTACATGAAATTCTTATCTATTTTCCTATTAGTCACTGTATATCTATGCCTTACGCCGGAAACAATGGCGCAAAACAGGGCGAATGGTATTGTTTACGAAGACCTGAACCGAAATAACAAGAAGGATCGCAACGAAAAAGGAATACCGAACGTTTCTGTTTCAAATGGAGTAGAAGTCGTTCTCACCAATACGAAAGGCGAATACACGCTCCCGGTATCAAACGACAATATCATTTTTGTGATAAAACCATCGACTCACACAGTGCCGGTGAACGAGTTGAACCAGCCGCAGTTTTATTACATACATAAACCCAATGGTTCGCCGGAACTAAAATTTGCAGGAACCACACCAACCGGGGCTCTTCCCAAATCGCTCGACTTTCCGCTTATTCCAATTTCAGAAAAGGAACAATTTACCATGCTGGTGTTTGGCGACCCTCAGCCTTACAGCGAAACAGAGGTAGATTATTTTTACCGTGGAGTGGTGAAAGAAGTTGAAAACATTCAGGGCGTTGAATTTGGCATAAGTTTAGGCGACCTTGTTGGCGACAACCTTGATTTACATGTACCATATAAAAACGCCATCAAACATGTCGGGATACCCTGGTACAATGTGATTGGCAATCACGACGAAAATTACGATGTTACAACAGATTCGCTTAGCGACGAAACCTTCGAACGCAACTTCGGACCGGCCAATTACGCATTCAATCATGGCAAAGTCCACTTTATTGTCCTCGATGATATTTTGTATCCCGACCCTCGCGACCAGAAGGGCTATTGGGGAGGTTTCAGAAAAGATCAGCTCGATTTTGTGGAGAACAACCTCAAACTTGTCCCGAAAGATAAACTCATTGTGCTGGCTTTTCACATTCCAATAAGTGAAGATGAAGATGGCGACCCATTCCGCGATGCCGACCGTGAACGTCTGTTTCAAATCCTGAAAGATTTTCCGTTCACCCTTTCAATGTCGGCTCACACTCATTACCAGGAACAGGTTTTTATGGGAAAGGAAACCGGCTGGCTTCAGGAAAAGAAACATCACCATTTTAATGTAGGTGCCTCTTGTGGCGACTGGTATAGCGGGAAACCCAACGAAAACGGAGTGCCATTGTCAACCATGCGCGACGGAACACCCAAGGGCTATGTTTTCATGAAGTTTGACCAGAATAAATATACCTTCGATTATAAAGTTGCCGGAAAACCATCCGATCAATATTTCGAAATCTTTGCTCCAAAGGTAGTTGGACACAACCAAAGATCTTCAGCCGGAATTTATGCCAATTTCTTTATTGGAAGTTCGAACGATCAGGTTTTTTGCCGTGTAAGTGATGGAGATTGGAAACCCATGCATCGCATTGTTGTGCAAGATCCGACCTACCTGCATCTTTTGCACGAATGGGATTTCAGCGACGAGGTAATTGGCGACCGGCGGCCATCGAACCCGGTTGATTGCCAGCACCTATGGGGAATCGGAGTACCAACCAAATTACCGGCAGGGCAACACTCAATTGAGATAAAAGCAATCGATATGTTTGGTCGCACTTTATCTCAGAAAAGCAGTTACCGTATTGCCGAACGATAATCATAGAGTAAAACCACAAATTCGCGGAACAAATTATCCCGAAACTTTCCCTTTAACAATCTTTTAGGCAGTTATAAATGGCAATAGTGAAAGTAAAAGATATGGAACAGATCATCCTGTTTTTCAATTCTGTCTGAATCGAAAAGATAAAAAAGCAACTAAAAAAAGAGCGTCTCTGTTTGAATCGCTCTTTTTTAGTTATATGTTTTTACTTTAATTTTTCGGTACTTTCTCTCCGGGGAAACGGCTTGCCCACTCTTTCCAAAACAAACCAACTTCTGATTTCATTTCCTTGTGCAGCATCAGAATCCCAAATAAGTTTGGAATGGTCATTAAGGCAATGGTAACTCCAGACAATGTCCAGATGATGGTGGTATCGGTAAACGAAGCAAGAAAGAAACCAATAACATAAACGATACGGAAATAAATATCGCCTTTTACGCCAAACAAGAAGATGATAGCCCGGCCACCATAATACGACCACGAAATAGCTGTTGAGAAAGCAAAGAGTAAAATTCCAATTGAAACAATATACCGGCCATATTCGCCAAACCAACTTTTCGTGAAAGCTTCTGTGGTTAACGCAGCGCTATGGATCAGCGACTTACCTGTAAATATTAATTTTTCGGTATTAACCACTTTCCCATTCTGAACCAGTATTTCTCCGGTCAGCTTCTTTTTATCTTTTAAAACAAGAACATCTTCGGCTACTGAACGTGAATGAAGCACAGTTACATCAGTATTGTTGATTTGCCCATCGGCTACCACCAAATTACCAGTAAATGCCTCCAATGATTCTTTACCCGATAAGTGGTGGTACAATGTTTTAACTCCTTCCGGGTTTTGGTCGGTATAATTGCCATTCAAAACTACCAAATCAGAGTACTGAAACTGGTTATCAATTTTTTTTGACCATACTCCTGATGATAAAACCACCAGTCCGGTAAGCATACAAATGATTATGGTATCGATAAACGGTTCGAGTAAAGCAACCAAACCTTCGGAAACAGGTTCATGAGCACGTGCCGCAGCATGCGCAATAGGTGCAGACCCCTGCCCTGCTTCGTTCGAGAATAAACCACGATTTACGCCCCTGTTAAATGCGAAGGAAAATCCTGCACCCAGGAAACCTCCAACTGCAGCAGTTCCGGTAAATACATCGCTGACAACAGCAATTAATGAAGGAATAATATTTTCGTAATTGTATCCGATAACACCAATTGAACCAACGAAATAAATAATCGCCATAATCGGTACCATCATTTCTGTAACCTTTGCAATGCGTTTGATTCCGCCGATAATTACAAAGGCGAGAATAACAGACAATACCGCACCGGTTACAATCGGTGCAATTCCGAAAGTTGTAAAAGCAGAACTGGCGATGCTGTTAATCTGAGGCAAACTGCCAGTTCCGAATGATGAAAGTACAGTCGCAATGGCAAAAATAACAGCCAGCCATTTCATGTTCAAGCGGTTTTTCATGTAATACATCGGACCTCCTGAAACAGTTCCATCAGCAGCAATTTCACGATATTTATGAGATAAGGTTACTTCCACAAATTTGGTAGTCATCCCGATTACGGCAGTCATCAACATCCAGAATAAAGCCGCCGGACCTCCCAAATGAATAGCTAATGCAACTCCGGCAATGTTTCCGGTACCAACAGTTCCGGAAAGAGCTGTAGCAAGAGCCTGAAAATGCGAGGTATCGCCCACATCGCCGGGCCGATCGAATTTACCGCGTACAATACGAAGAGAGTATTTTAAAAATCGAAATTGAGGAAACTTTAAGTAAATAGTAAAAAAAAGCCCTGTACCCAACAGGAAATAAACAAACCACTGAGAACTACCAATATAACTGTCAATTAACGTCAAGAATTCATTTAAACTTTGCATATTCCAGTTTTATTTTGATCAATTTGTGCTAAAAATAATAATAACTTCTTAACCTGAAATATAATCTTTGCTTACAAAGCATCTTAACCGCATATTAATTGAAGGTCAATTCAGGATTTAAAAGTTACTGAATTGTTAAAGCCTTAAAATTGATTGACATTCATGTCTTAAATTCCCTTTTTTATCTAAATTTGTTTACAAATTAAAAAACAGAAAACTATGCTACCAAAATTTTTGCTTGCCGACAACTCTCAGGAAATGCCTGATTTTATTTTTGTTGTTCACAACGAAAATCCCAGGTTTATTGTAGGAAGTGACATTGAAGACTTTTCTGTCAACCAGGAAATTCACTGGATTGACGATGAACCGAATGACAAGGAACTTATTGCCCAGTTGCTCGAAGAAGCTGAAGAGTTTCTTGAAGCTGAATTAGAAAATCAGGATAGTTATTTTGAAGACGGGGAGGACGACTAATTATGGCACCACAAAAAAGACTTACCAGATCGAACGACAAAATGGTCGCCGGTGTATTGGCCGGAATAGCTAACTATTTTGATATTGATCCGACAATCGTACGTATCGGATACGTAGTATTATCAATTGCCAGCGTTGGTTTCCCCGGACTAATTGCATACCTGATTATGTGGGCAATTATCCCGGTGGAAAAAATTTACTGATTCTGCGGAGCTTGCTTTAAACTTAATTGGATTCGTTTTCTCTGTAAATCGAGTTCAATTACCTTTACATGTACATGCTGATGTAATTTAACAATTTCGGCCGGATCGCTAATAAAGCGATCGGCCATTTGCGATACATGTACCAATCCATCCTGCTTTACACCCACATCAACAAAAGCCCCGAACTTGGTAATGTTGGTCACGATTCCAGGCAACACCATTCCCACTTCAATATCTTCAACTTTAAAAATATTTGGAGCAAATTCGAATACTTTAATACCTTTTCGGGGATCACGTCCGGGTTTGGCTAATTCGCGTTTAATATCCTCAAGGGTTGGCAACCCGATTTTATCGGTTATATATGCAGTCAATACTATTTTTTCCTGAAGTTTCTTTTCTGAAATTAATTCCTGAATACTACATTTCAGATCTTTGGCCATCTTCGCTACCACATGATACGATTCTGGATGTACAGCAGTTTTATCCAAAGGATTTTCAGCTTCCGGAATCCGTAAAAATCCGGCGGATTGTTCGTAAGCTTTTGCCCCCATTCGCGGAACTTTCTGTATCTCGCTTCTTGCGCTAAATGGTCCGTTTTCTTTCCGGTAATCAACTATATTTTGAGCCAGTTGCGGGCCAAGTCCAGAGATATAAGTAAGCAAGTGCTTTGAAGCTGTGTTTACATTTACACCAACCAGGTTCACACTCGATTCAACAACTTTATCCAGGCTATTTTTTAATTTCTTCTGATCAACATCGTGCTGATACTGCCCAACACCAATCGATTTCGGATCAATTTTAACCAGCTCTGCCAGTGGATCCATCAAACGGCGGCCAATTGAAACGGCACCACGAACAGTTACGTCGTATTGCGGAAATTCTTCTCGTGCAATCTTTGAGGCGGAATAAATGGATGCGCCATCTTCAGAAACCACATAAACCTTCAATTCACGGTCGAAATGCAGTTTCTTGATGAATTGTTCTGTCTCCCTGCTGGCAGTTCCGTTGCCAATAGCAACGGCTTCAATCTGGTAAGCACTTACAAGTGATGACATTTTTCTCGCCGCCTGCTTGGTTTCTTCCTGCGGTTTGTGCGGATAAATGGTTTCGTTGTGCAACAAATTTCCCTGAGCATCCAAACAAACCACCTTGCATCCGCTTCGGTAACCCGGATCAATGGCCAGCACCCGCATTTGACCAAGAGGAGCACCCAATAACAATTGACGCAGATTTTCAGCAAATACGCGTATGGCTTCATCATCTGCTTTTTCCTTCGATGAATTTGCATATTCAGTCTCAATCGATGGTTCAAGCAATCTTTTATATGCATCGCTAACCGCCAACTCCATCTGATCGGTGCAGGCGTTGTTGCTGTGAATAAAGAATCGTTTCAACCGCGCAACTGCTTCGTCACCTTCAGGAGAGACCGATACACGCAAAAAACCTTCGTTTTCACCACGACGCATTGCCAACAAACGATGAGACGGGCATTTTTTCAATGGTTCTTTCCAATCGAAATAATCATTGTATTTTGCACCCTCAACTTCTTTTCCTTTAATAAGTTTACAGGTAATTAAAGCTCCCGAATCGAATGCCCGACGAACAATCGCTCTTGCCTTTTCATTTTCGTTGATCCATTCTGCAATAATATCACGCGCCCCGGCCAATGCCTCCTCAACCGAATCAACCAACTCGTTTACAAACGAATGAGCCCTGTGTTCAATATCCGGCTCATTTTGATTCATAATTATTTTGGCCAGTGGTTCCAATCCTTTTTCGCGGGCAATTGATGCGCGTGTGCGGCGTTTTGGCTTATAAGGCAGGTAAATATCTTCCAGTTCAATCAGATCAAAACAATCTTCAATACGTTTCTGTAATTCAGCTGTAAGTAAGTCTTGTTCCTGAATTGTTTTCAGGATAGTTTCCTTGCGTTTCAGCAATTCTTCCATCTTTTCTTTGGCATCTCTAACCGATTCTATCTGAACTTCATCGAGACTCCCGGTTCTCTCCTTCCTGTATCTGGAAATAAATGGCACTGTTGCTCCTTCATTTAGTAATTGAACGGTATTTATTACCTGTATATCCTGAATTCCAACTAATTGAGCAATTATTCGTATGATAGTCTGATCCATAATCTGAAATAAAAAAAATGAGGTTCGAAGTTAGTTTTTTTGTATGAAACGAACATGCCAGGGGAATTGTATTTCTTTATTGTCCGTTTACTGCCTGTTTCGTATTAAGAATGAGACTTTTGAAGCAAAATTATAAAGTGTGAATTATATAATTTTTTGAGTTAATTATATAATACTTTCATACTTACACAAAATAACTTTGCCAATTATCTTTCAATATCAAAAAAATGTTGGACCCCTTTTTAATTCTTAACTTAGTAATTAAAAAGCTGATGAAATCAGATACATCAAATAGATTTTGTCATTTTTTACTTAAAAAATGACAAAATACAGAACTGTTAAAAAACATATTTCATGTTTTGGCGTTAAGTAAAAGTAAATAGTAATTTTTAAATCAGCTTTTCTTGAGATATTATTTAGAAAAGCAATAACTTTGTTTCAAAATCAAAATTAACATGAGCATAATCTATTCAATATTAGCATTTTTAATAGGATTTAGCTTAGTATATTTAACCATTCCCCCTCTCATTCGCGTTTCATTTGCAAAACATCTTTTCGATACTCCAAACGAACGAAAGGCCTCAAAAGCAGTTGTGCCAACACTTGGTGGGGTGGCCATTTTTATTGGTTTTATCTTAAGTTCAATAATCGCAACCGATGGATATATATTTAATGAATTAAAATACCTGATTGCAGCTTCTGTTATCATGTTTTTTATTGGGTTGAAGGACGACCTGATGGACATTTCGGCAACAAAAAAGCTGATTGTCCAGGTTGCAACAGCGATCATGCTTATTACTTTGGGAGATATAAGGTTTACAAATCTTCAGGGAGCGTTTGGTTTATACGAGATTAACTACGCGGTAAGCTTATTAATTACATTATTTACGATGATTGCACTGATCAATGCATTTAATCTAATCGACGGTATCGACGGGCTGGCTGCAGGTGTCAGCATTGTTGTTTCATCTGTATTTGGTTTATGGTTTTTGCTGGCAGGTCATCCTGAATATGGAATTATGTGCTTCAGTTTATCCGGCAGCTTGGTTGGATTCTTCATTTTCAATGTATTTGGAAAAAAGAACAAGATATTTATGGGCGATACAGGTTCCCTGATTCTTGGGGTTGTTATGGTTATTATCGTAATTAAGTTTAACGAATTTAATATCCTTCAACAAGGACCGTATGCTATAAATGCAGCTCCAGTTGTATCAATCGGAATATTAATTGTACCAATAATTGACACACTTCGTGTCTTTTTTATTCGTCTATCCGAAAAACGCTCTCCTTTTTCTGCTGATATGAACCACATTCATCACAAATGCTTGCAATTAACACACTCACATTTAAAATCTACGCTTCTCATTATATTCTTTAATATTCTCTTTATTGGTCTGGCCTTCACGCTAAACCGGTCACTCAACATCAATAATTTGATTATAAGCTTATTGTCAATTGGATTTATTGTGGCATATATTCCAAATCTGATTCTTAAATGGGAACGAAACAAGATTGAGAAAAATTATGAAAAATCTGTAATAAAAATCACCAATAATAAATTAGGAATATATTCTGAACCAGCTTTATCGACATCAAACGGCCATTATACCAATGGTCGGTTAATCCAAAAGAAAGCTATTTCTAAAAATGGAATACACGAAACAGCTATTTCATCAGAAAAACAAGATAGTTTCAAAGAACAATTATATATTTAAGGCTCAAATTTAACGCCTTGAGAATATATCGAAATTATTAACCTCAAATCTTCTGGAATGAAAAAACAACTTTTAGCCTTACTATTTCTGGTTGCAATATCTGCGTTTTCATCTTTTAAACTTCTGCCCGAAGAAAAAAGCAAACCCTTAATCGGTGAATGGGTTTATCAGGTTAGCGATGCCCCTTATGGTTATGAAAAAGGAAGTATTATCTTCTTGGAAAAAGAGGGACAAACGGTTTGTGTAATAAAACTGGAAGCTGGTGAACTGGTGGCCACCAATCTTAAGATTGAAAAGGGAAAGATTACCTTTACAACTTATGTGGAAGGCAGCCCGATTAATGTTGAACTTACAAGAGATAAAAACAAATTATCGGGTACGGTTGATTCTCCTGAAGGTCCTAAAACTTTGACAGCCGAAAAGAAAGAAAAATAGAATTACACCAAAATATAATATAAGCCGGATTCCAAATATTGAGGGATTCGGCTTTTTTATTTCAACTCAGTACGACAAATCAGATTGAATGCCTGACAATTGGTAATACAACATACAATTTTATAGATTTTGATACTGGATTTAGTCATGACTATCCTATATTTGTATCAATGATTCTATATTAAAAAGCAAAAGCCTTACTGAATCTTACCACCATGATTACAGGAAGTTACATAAAATTACATCAACGTTTATCCGAAAAGATAGATCCGAAGCGAATGTTTCACGATCCACTTAATACGCTTGCATTTGGCACCGATGCCAGTTTCTATCGGATGATTCCCAAACTCGTAGTCAAAGCGAAAGACGAACAGGAAATATCTTTTATTCTGGAAGAAACCACCAAACTTTCACTTCCTGTCACTTTCAGGGCTGCCGGAACCAGTTTGTCGGGGCAGGCTATTTCCGATTCGGTGCTGGTGATTGCTGGTGAGCATTGGAAAAAATACGAAATTCTTTCAAACGGAGGAAAAATCCGTCTGCAACCTGGTTTGATTGGAAGCAAAGTAAACAACCTGCTTGCTCCTTACAAACGAAAAATAGGACCAGACCCGGCTTCGATTAATTCGGCCATGATTGGCGGAATTGCTGCCAACAACGCCAGTGGAATGTGCTGCGGAACTGCCGACAACTCCTACCAGACGGTAGCCGGGATGAAAATCATCTTCTTCGATGGAACTGTCCTCAACACCAGCGATTCACAGAGCAAAACGGAATTTCAGCAAAAGCACCCCGAGATAATCAGGAAAATAACTGAATTGGGTCAGTCGATCAAGGCAAACACCCCGCTGGCTGATCGTATCCGATATAAATTCAAGATTAAAAATACCACTGGATACAGCCTGAACGCGTTTATTGATTTTGCTGAT
>JAHEYU010000023.1:49880-71983 GCA_023251435.1 Bacteroidota bacterium | reverse complement strand
GGAGCTTCGAAACTCGAACCGCCCTGTCTTTACCTTGAAAACGGAGTTCCCAAATATTTGTATGGTGCCACACGAGCCGATAAGGCGCAGACCATGTCATTTAATGTGGCAGTTCCGCTGGATGCCGCAAAAACGAATCCGGGTAGTCTGGACTTTTCCAAACTTATTCCTGAAAATCCTGAAAAACACATCTTTTCGATGCCCGGCTACAATGTTTGGTGCAATGGCGCAGTGAAGGGCGATGACGGGAAATACCACCTATACTTTTCGCGATGGCCTGTATCACGTGGATTTGATGCTTGGGCAACCCATTCCGAAATTGCACATGCCGTTTCCGACAATTTGTTTGGGCCTTATCGTTTCTCTGACATTTGTTTGCCTGCCCGCGGAAATCAATTTTGGGACGGAGAAATGACCCACAATCCACACGTGATGAGGTACAACGGGAAATACTATTTGTATTACACCGCAAACAAAGGCAGCGGATACTGGAAAACCACCGCAGACACGGTGAAACCCCGAATGAATCATCCGGAATGGTGGGTGAACCGGAATTTTCAGCGGGTCGGTGTTGTGGTGGCTGATAGTCCATACGGTCCGTGGAAACGGTTTGACAAACCATTGATCGACATTACGCCTGGACGGCGCACTACCGGTGTTCCAACTGTATTCCAGCGGCCTGATGGCAAATTTTCGCTGGCCTACAAATCGGTGATGGAAAAAGAAGGCTACAAGGGTGGAGCAGTAAAACATTACATATCGCTATCCGATTCGCCACTGGGTCCATTCAGTGATTACGACAAGCCGTTTATCACCTCGCCCAAATCCGATTTTCCGATTGACGATCACGTGGAGTGGTTTCAGGATGGAAAATATTACTGCATTGCCAAAGATCACGGCGATATGATTACCGAACACGGCATTGCCCTTTTGCTGTTCGAATCAGGTAACGGGTTGGACTGGACACTTTCGCCCACCTCGCTGGTGCATCAATTCAGCATTACCTTCAAGGATGGCGAACACATGGATTTCGATAGGTTCGAAATGCCCAAGGTTTATTTGGAAAATGGGAAGGTTGTCGCCTTGTTTCTGGCTGCAAAACCCAAAGGCAAAGAGGATTCGTTTTCGGTGGTATTGCCGGTTAATTACAAATAATTTTAGAAAATGACGAAAAAGATACAATTGGCTCTTTCCCTGATCCTGATTTGTTCTGTTTGGATAAATGCCAAACCAACCAACACCGATCTTAAACTCAGGTACATCCAACCTGCCTCGAAATGGCTCGAAGCATTGCCAATCGGCAATGGAAGCCTTGGCGGAATGATTTTCGGTGGGGTGGAGCAGGAGCATATTCAATTCAACGAAGAAAGTTTGATAACAGGAACCACTCAAACCGTTGGATATTACCAACCTTTTGGCGATGTTTATCTGGATTTTCCTGGATTAAAAGCCGAAAGTTACACCCGCGAGCTGGATTTGAATGAAGGAATTCATCAAGTCAGTTTCTCATCCAATGGTGTAAACTATCAACGCGAATGTTTTGCAAGTTATCCGGATAAAGTAATTGTTTTGCACCTGACTGCCAGTGAAAAGGGCATGATTTCAGGAAAAATCAGGTTGACAGATGCCCATCAGGCAGCAATTTCTGTTTCAGGAAACAAAATTACTGCTTCCGGAAAATTGGCTGAAAACCAGATGGAATATGAATCTCAAATTCAGGTTCTGAATAAAGGTGGCAAATTGATTTCGGATACCTCGGGAATTGAGGTTCAGGGAGCTACAGAAGTAACTGTTTTTCTTGTTGCCGGAACTTCTTTTCTGAACGATCACCGTAAAGATTTCAAGGGAGAACATCCTCACGCTGCTATGACTAAACGATTGGAAGAAGCTACAGTTAAATCATTTAAGCAACTTCGTAAAAATCATGTGGCTGATTACCAGGAATTGTTTAATCGCGTGAGTCTGAATTTGGGAATTGCGCCCAATCAGTCAACAATTGAAAGGTTGAACGCAAACAAGCAAGGCGCAAAAGATCCGGCACTGGAAGCTTTGTTGTTTCAGTACGGACGCTATTTGCTGATCAGTTCGTCGCGCCCCGGAAGTTTGCCTGCCAACCTTCAGGGAATCTGGAACTACGAAATCAAGCCGGCCTGGTATTCGCAATACACCACCAATATCAACATCGAAATGAATTATTGGCCGGCTGAGCCAACCGCCTTGTCGGAGTGCCACATGCCGCTGTTCGACTGGATGGAAAACTTTGCGGCGGTTCAGAAAAAATCAACCGATCCTAAACTGCAAACCAAACGCGGCTGGATTTGCTACAGCACCAACAACATCATGGGAGGCCCGTCAACCTGGGGAATTCACCGCCCCGGAAGCGCCTGGCTGAGTCAGCATTTCTGGGAACATTACGCGTTTACAGGTGACAAACAATTTCTGAAAACCCGCGCGTATCCGATGCTTAAAGATGTTTCCGGGTATTGGGAAGATCATTTAATCGAAAGCAAAGATGGCAAATTGATTACTCCAGATGGATGGTCGCCGGAACACGGTCCGGATGGAACTGAAGGCGATCGCACTCCTTATCCCGGCGTGTCGTACGACCAACAAATTGTGTACGATCTGTTCAGTAATTGTATCGAAGCTTCTGAAGTTTTAGATGAAGATAAAGAGTTTCGCAACTATTTAAAAGCCAAACGCGATAGCTTGCTTGGTCCGCAAATTGGTAAATGGGGGCAATTACAGGAATGGATGGAAGATGTTGACGACCCGAATAATAAACATCGCCACAATTCGCATTTATTTGCAGTTCATCCCGGGCGGCAAATAACTCCGCTAACAACTCCTGATTGGGCCAAAGCCGCCATGGTTTCGCTCAATGCCCGTGGCGATGTGAGTACCGGATGGAGCACTGCCTGGAAAATGAACCTGTTTGCACGATTGGGTCAGGGCAACCGTTCGTACGACTTGATCCGGCAACTTTTCAGGCAATGTATTGTAGAAAATCTGTTCGACACGCACCCGCCTTTTCAAATGGACGGGAATTTTGGCTATACCGCCGGAATTGCTGAAATGCTTTTGCAAAGCCATATTAAAGAAGGAAATCATTACATTCTTCAGTTGCTTCCAGCTCTGCCCGATGCCTGGAAAGATGGCGAAGTAAAAGGCCTACGGGCACGTGGCGGTTTCGTGGTGGACATGAAATGGGCGAACGGAAAATTGGTTGAATGCAAAGTGAAGTCGTTGCTGGGCAACGAACTGAAAGTGAATTACCACGGAAAAACCATTACAATGAATACAATTGCCGGGAAAGGCTATCAAATAGATCCGACAAAATTAACACTCTAAAAATCAAACGATATGAAACTTAGTTTATCTTTTTTAATTCTTTTATTGGCCTTCCGGCTGGTTGGTCAATCGCCATCTGCTCCTGTAAAATTGCCGCCTTTTGTCAATCAGGCCGGATACAACCTGGGCGAATCGAAACGCTTTGTTTGTTATGGCGCTCCCGATAATACCTCTTTCAAAGTTGTCAATGCCAAAACCAGTCAGACTGTTTTTGAAGGGAAAACGCTAAACCAACAAGGATGGTTTACTGAGTTTAATCCACTAACTGCCGGTGATGAATATGTAGTTGAAATTGCTGGATATGGCCAATCAAAACCCTTCTGGATTGCCGACCATTTGATGGAAAAGGTATCGTCTAAACTGGCCTACGACTTTTTCGTGGATGTTCGTGGTTACGATGATCTGGACAAATACGATATGTCGAAAGTCTATGGCGGTGGCCCATCACGCGACGGCGGCGCTTATGGACTTGAAACCATTTTTGAAGTGTTGCAGTATGCCGCCAATCCGGCTTTGTACGACAACTGGAAAACCGAAATGGGCGATAAAAATGTGGCTGACCTGATTGATTTGATTCTCTGGCATGCCGAATTTGCCTATAAATATGTGGATTACAACGGGCCAACCGGTTACCGCCACGGTACGCTGGGGTACGAAGGCACACCGCGCATGAATTTCGACTATTGGAACACGCTCGATCAGTTGGCGGCTGTTTGTGCGGCTTATCATACGTTTCTGAAACCATATCTTCCGGAGGAAAAATATCAGAAATACCGTAAGGTTTGTTTGGAAAACTGGGAAAAATATGACCGCCACAAGGTGGTTCGCTACTGGACTTACAGTACCAAATGGGTAGATGCCGGCTTTCAGGAATTCAATGAAATGGGAAATGCTTATGGACAGTCGGTTTTCAGTAACCTGTTGATGTACCTGTGCGAGAAAAATGAAAAAAACGGTCAGCCCGAAAAATTCCTGAAATATGCACAGGAAAGTGCACAGGATATTATTACCAACTGGGATTTTAACAACCCAAGGCACATGTGGTGGATCCGCAATGCCGAGCACATCACGCCGCAGGCGCTGGCCTGGTTTTTAATGGTGGCTCCCGATCAGGCTCCTGCTGGTGCAAAAGAAAAACTGGCTGGCTGGGCGAGCCACATGAAACAACGTACCAACAACTTCTGGAAATACCGCATGCACAGTGAGACTGAATGGGCTCATGCAAAAACCAAAGAATTGGGTGGTGCTCCGGCATTGGGCGGATCGATGTTTGCCGTGGCGCATTTATTGAATGACCCGACCTTGCGCAGTTTGGGCTGGGCGCAAGTCGATTTTGTGTTTGGATTAAATCCCGTTGGTGCGCATTTAAGCAACAAAAGCGACGAGCGGGTAAAAATCGGGGCATTTTGGGAAGGTGTTGAAGAAGGCTGGCCGCAGGGACATCCCGATGGTTACGGTCGTTTGGGCCTGGTACGCGGTACGCTCGATGGTACACCGTTGGATAACCAGTTCCCAATTGCCAAACAAGTTGAAAAAATAATCGGCGAAAATAACGGACAAATCTTTGGTAAAAATGCCTATGCTACTGAGGGTTGGTGTGTTTCAAACCGCGGCTGGGAAGCTACAGTTGCTTTTGCTACATTGGGTAGCCAGCAAATTAAACTATTTGATGCGGATTATAAAAATGAAATAGCGCAAGCCAAACTAGGCCAAACTATTACCATTGAATTGAAAGCTGCTTTGAATCAGGATTGGAGCAAAGCGGATAAAGGGTGGGTCGAAATTACTAGCGGAAATGGCTCACCGACAAGGCTTGAAGTGATGGAAATAGGAGCTAATACAGGAATCTTTAAGTCACAATACCAGCTTCCGAAAGGAAAAAGTAAATTGATAGAAGTGACTTATGGTTATTTGGGGCTCGGTCAAAAAGCAAGACTGATTATCAATTAAAATTGGTTCTGATTTCAGGATTTCTGTTGTTTATCCCTGAAAGCAAGCGGCGTTTCTTTGAAATGAGCCTTGAAAACTTTGGTGAAATATTGGTTCGACGAAAATCCACAATCGTAAGCAATTGAAGTGATGGTGTTGCCCTGATTTTCGCCAATCAGTTTTCGGGCTTTCAATAGCCGAAGTTTATTCAGGTAATTTACAGGTGTGCAGTTGGTCAGTTGGTAACAGTGTTTCGAAAATTGCGTGACACCCAAGCTGCAATGTTCGGCCATGTTGTTCACGGTCCAGTTACTGGCCAGATCCTCTTCCAGATTTTTCAGGAAAATGGAAACGCTTCGTTTTGATTCAATTAGTTCATCATTCAAAACCGGGCGGTCCTTTTTTAGCATTTCGAGCAGCAAAATGAGTATTTCGTTGAGGTAAACTTTAATGCGCGAATCAAAATGTTCTTTTTCGTGGTATTTGGCCATTCGCCCGATTTGCACAAAACACCGTTTTATTTCGTCGTTTACCTGCCAAACCGGTTGCTCATTCAGCCGCAAAATACGGGTTAGTTCATCAAGGTCGTCTTTACTCAGAATTACCCAGTCAGGCCAAACCCATTCCTGATGAGGCTGACGGACGCCTAAATCGATGATAAACCAATGCAGCTTGCAAAAGCCAATATTTGGATTTCCCAACTTGTGCAAAATCCACGGACGAGTAATGGTAAGGGTATTGGGTTCAAGTTCATATTCCTGATCATTTAGCTGAAAATTGAGGTTCCCGGTTTCGAGCAGACACAATTCAATGCCCTCGTTACGGTGCCAGTCGAGTCCCCAGTTTTGCATTTTTTCGGAGTTCCAGTACCCGATGGATTTAATTCCTTTCAGTTCGCCATCTTTCAAAGGGTAACCTGGATAAGTTTCACGGGCCAAAACATGCATTTCAACTTGTTGGGCCTGCCAGGCATTTGCCAATGGAATGCACGAGTCGGGATAGTAAATTCCGTCATCTGAAGCAGAACTGTTTATTTTATCGTTCATTACCAGTTGTTTTGTACTTGCATTATTTCTCACTGAAAAATAGTGAAATATTTCGAAGAATTGATAATGTATTTTTGATAGCAGTAAAAACTCACGTTTGTAAACTAAAATTCATGATAAAAACTCCATTTTCAATTTTGTTTTTTATTGTGTTTCTGTTTCCTTTCTCGGGAATTTCAGGACAGAAGGGTAACTCACCAATTCAGCTTTTGCTCATTAGCGGAAAAAACAACCACGAGTGGCAAAAAACCAGTCCCGCTTTCCGGCAAATTCTGGAAGAAAATGGATTTTTCAAAGTAGATATTACTGAAAAGCCAGATACCCTAAATGCTTCTGCTCTAAAAAACTACCAGGTAATAGCCAGCAATTGGAATGCTTTTCCTGAATCAAGCCGGCAATGGGGCGAAGTGGCTGAAAAGGCTATTGTGGATTTTGTGAATCGCGGAGGCGGTTTTGTACTTTTTCATTCGGCAAGTGCAGCTCATTACGACTGGCCCGAATACCAGCAAATGGTAGGTGCTACCTGGGGAAAAAATACGCATCACGGACAAATCGCCCCTTTCGAAGTGAAGATTCAGAATACCAAACACCCGGTTACCAGAGGCATGAGCAACTTCGTGATTACCGATGAACTTTGGGTAGAAATGGATCAGCAGCCGGGGAATGAGGTGCTTTGTTCAGCTTTTGCTCCATCATCGAATAAAGGGCGTGATCAGGATGAACCGGTTTTGATTTGCCGAAAGCAGGGGAAAGGTCGTTGTTTTTACCTGGTTCTGGGGCACGATGTGGCGGTTATGCAAAATGTAGGCTGGAAAACGCTGATGCTGCGCGGTACCGAATGGGCAGCAAAAGGCAGAGTCACGATTCCCATTCCGTTGGAATTGAAAACAAAGTGAAACGGAATTTTTAGCAATTCAATTTATAAACCAATAATAACTAATAAAACTATGGCAATTAAAGTAGGATGCTTTGCATTAATCAATCCGTTTAGTCCGCTCGAAGCGCAGCTGGACCAAATAAAACAGTGGGGATTTTCATGTGGCGATTTAACCGACAATTCAGATGGCGCCTGTCTGGGTGTTGAATACGGTTTCACCGCATTGGCCAGTCTGGATGCGAATCCGTTTGATGTAAAACGCATGTTCGAAGACCGTGAACTGGCACTTTCCAGCATTTGTGCTCATGCCAATCTGCTCGACCCAACATCTCCATCACGCTACGGAACGGCTCAAATCATCAAGGCAGTGAAAATGGCCGGAGCCATTGGCGTAAAACATGTGATTACTGCGGAAGGTGATCCGAAAACCCCTTTTGGCAAAAGCCTGACAACTGCAGAAGCGATTTTTTCGATTGCTGAAAAACTCTACGAACCACTCCGGTTTGCCGAAGATTACGGCGTGAAAATTCTGATTGAACCTCACGGGCATATTTCTGATTCGGTCAAGCTGATGGGTGAAGTTTTGGATAAGTGCAATTCAAAGGCATTGGGAATTAACCTCGACACCGGAAATCTCTGGCTTGGAGGTGGCGATTCGCTGGAAATGATCGATAAACTGGGCTCCAAAATCGAGCATGTTCATTGGAAAGACCTTCCAGCAGAGATGATCGAAAAGCGTGGAACTCAATTTGGCTGCGGAATGTCATTAACTGCTCTGGGTGATGGAGTTATTGACATTAAAGCTATCTTCAATGCATTGGTTAAAGCGGACTTCAACGGGTATTCAACGCTTGAGATTGCCGGAGAAGAAGCTGTTTTGAAGAGCTTTGATTATTTGAAAAAATTAGGTGCTGTTTAATTTTTAATACCAAATTCGATGAACGAAAATATTTCAAGAAGAAATTTTCTCCGGAATGCCGGATTGATAACTGCCGGAGGATTGGTTGTTCCTTCTTTTCTTCATTCTTGTGCAAAAAAGAGTTCGCCAAACGATAAAATAAATATTGCCATGATTGGCGTTGGGGGAAGAGGTTCAAATCACGTGGTTTATATGCTCGAATTGGCGCAACAGGTGCAGATTGTTGCTGTTTGTGATCCGTTTGAAAACCGCAGAAATGATACGGCCAGAAAGATCAACGAATTTTACGCCAAACAAAAAGGACTTGCCACTTACGACGGTTGCGTGGCTTACAACAATTATCAGGATGTATTGGCCCGGAAAGATGTGGATGCGGTGCTAATTGCCACACCCGACCATTGGCACGTTGCCATCGCTTTGGCGGCTGCACAGGCCGGAAAGCACATTTACCTGGAAAAACCACTTGGCCTGACCATTCAGGATGGACAGAAGTTGCGTAAACTAGTTCAGGAAAAAGGAATAGCATTTCAGTACGGAACCCAGCAGCGGTCTGACTCTAAATTCAGGTTGGCCGCAGAACTGGCCCGCAATGAAGTAATGGGTAAAGTCGAAAGAATTGACGTTTGGTGTGCCGGTGGAAAAGGAAACAACGCTCCAGTTATTACTGAACCAAATCCGGCCGGTTTTGATTATGAATTGTGGCAGGGCCCGGCTATGGAAAGACCTTATTCCAACGCACGCGTTTCGAATCTGGGAGCCTGGCACATTTACGATTATGCCATTGGTTTTGTCGCTGGCTGGGGCGCTCATCCACTCGATATTGCGCAATGGGGAAACAATAGTGACGATACCAGTCCGGTTGAATACACAGGAACCGGCAGTTTCTTCGAAGCCGGAAATTTGTACGATACGTTAAATTCGTGGGACATTCACACCAACTATGCGAATGGAGTACAGATGCACTTTTTTAGTGAAGATTTGTGTCGTCCGGTGATTGAAACTTACCGCGCCTACAACGATCACGGAACCACATTTTTTGGTTCAAAAGGCTGGGTAAGTGTTGATCGCAATGGAATTCAGGCCAGCGATCCTGAAATTTTGAAACATACTTTTGCTGACGGCGAAACCCGTTTGCCTGTTAGCGATAATCATGCAAAAAATTTCCTGGATGCCATTAAAAACAATACCCCAACAGTGAGCCCGATTGAATCGGCAGTGCGTTCGGATACCATCAGTCATTTGTGCAACATTCTGGTTCGCTCCGGAAAAACATCCCTGAAATGGGATCCTGCTACTGAAACTTTGATCGATGCCGATGAGCATACAAAATCGCTGCTTTCCCGCGCTTCCCGAAGTCCGTATGGCGATATACTGAAAGGTTAATAGTCAGGTGTATTGATATGATAGATATAATACTTAGTTTCAATAATTATTAATCTCATTACCAGAGTTTTGAAGAACTAAAATTTTAATAAATGTTTAAATTAGTCACCTTCTGATTAGAATTTAGTGAAACAACAATACAAGGAATTGCTATGCTACACATACTTCGCTTAAAAGCTTTAAATCCTCCAATAAATGGTTCGAGTTTTGTATCATAGGGGTCACTTCATGAGACAAATCCAAAAATGATGGATTTGTCTCATTTTTTTTGTCTCTTATTTTGCTGTTTATCAGTAGTATTAACTTTGGATAATTTTTTTTAAAAAAAAAGGATGCTTTTTGAAACATCCTTTTTCTGGTTGAAATTATGTAAGATATGCTGTTTATACTTTTTTCGGAAATCTTGCTTTAATGATAATATAAAGAAAAATGAAAGCAACAATCAGTATTGCAGGCAGTACTGACATACTTTTTATTGTTGCGATCGGTCCAGCGTCTGCAATAGATTTTCCCATAATAGGCAAAACCATTGCAGTTGCAACAAAACCTCCTCCGCCTAAAATCGACATTCCAAGCGCTCCTGATTTTGGTGTATATTCTGAGGCTACTCCAATCATGGTTGGCCAGAAATAACAAACCCCTATGGCAAATACTGCTGCCGAAGCAACTGTCATTACAACTCCTGTAGAAATACTTAACAACAGCAATCCTGCAAAAGAAAAAATGGCTGAACCAATAAGCACTCCAATTGGATTTAAACGATGGACAAGACCACCGGCAAAAAACCTTCCTACGGCCATAAGACCAGTTACAACAGCCAAAATAATCATCGGATGTATTTCTTTGTTTGCAAGTAGTTTTTCAATCCACGAGGTAGTTCCTAATTCAGTAGATGCAGTTAATAGCATGCATGCAAAAATTAATGGAAATAAGAGTGTGATTTTATTTACCAATCTTCCTTCAATAATTATTGCTATAGTAATAACACCAAGAATAATCAGTGGAGTTAAATAATTAGAAGTAACTGCATTTGAGATACTAGCATTATTAGCTACTAAAATCATAAAAATAACCGTCAAAGTAATTGTAATTGGCGCACCAATATTACGCATCATCTCCTTATAAGAAACACCACTTGCTACACGTTCTGTTTCCGGTATTTTCTGTCCGAAGAATAAGAAACCATAAATTGCCAGCGGAATAAATAACAGGCTGACCAGTACCTGCCAGGGCAAATTCAGTTTGTCCATTACCAATGCGGCCAGAAGACTTCCGATGACAATTCCTCCGGGGAACCAAACATGAAAACGATTGAGCATTTTAGTTTTATTATTAGGAAAGAGTGATGTTACAAGCGGGTTACAAGCGGCTTCAACGCTACCATTTCCCAAACCCATGAAGACATTTGCAATAAACAATGAAGTATAGTCTTTTGCTATTAGCAATAAAACAATACCAATCAAATGCATTCCAAACGCCATCCAGATAACGGTTTTGGTTTTAACGATATCGATAAAATATCCACCGGCAAACATGGCTACTGCAAATCCCCAGAATGCAGGTGCCATTGCACGTCCCACACTTTCACTTTCCAAGCCATAAGTGTCAATAAAAACACTTGTAATTTTTGCCCTTATTGCAAAGGTGATGGCAGTAACTAGCAGTGCCAGACAAGCTGCAATAAATAATCTTTTTTGATTTACATTTTCCATAGGTTAAAAATTAGGTTAAAGTTTTGTTGAATTGTAAATATAGAAAAAATCAGAACAGAACACACCTCCACTATAAAGATTATAAAATTGACGTATAAGAATGGCGATGTCTGGTCTATAAACAACTATAGCCCGATGTTACTCGAGCTTTGTAAGCAGATAATATTTAGTTTTTTCTAATTCTAAAAACCGGACTGGTTTTCGATTCTACCTGGATTGAACTGAACAAGGACAAAAGAACAAGTATTAACCGATCGCCTGATCTGCAATAAAATACCTTTATAATAAGAACGAACAATTTAAGTTAACAGACTGAAGATATTTCAGTTAAACTGAACTGATTTGAATTGAACAAGGACAAATGAGAACCAGTATTAACTTTTTACCTGATCTGTAATGATTATTTTAATTGATGTCTTCCAGCTTATTTAAGATAGCTACCGCTTTGGGCTGATAGAATCCTTTTCCGTTTGCTATTCTTTTGAACTGTTTGATTGCTTTTTCGCTTTCGCTGGTTTGCAGGTAGCATAACCCGATGTACCATTCGGCCTGTTCAACGAATAAGTTATCTTTATTAATTACAACTGCCTGATATTCTTCAATGGCAGGATGATATTTTCCAAGTTCCTGAAGGGTTACTCCAGAGTAGAAATGCCCAACCGAATTGTCATTGTCCTTCGAAATCACTTCCTGCAATAGTTTTAGAGCAGTTTCGTATTCCTGATTATTAATTTTTTGCAGGGCGATTGACAATGTTTTGTCTGCTTCAGCATTGGAGGATCTTGAAATCCCGGTTGTTTCATATTTTGCATAGAACTTCTGATACACATTTCCTTCTGAAGTATATTTAGAAAGCAATCCTGTAATTCCAAGCAACAGTATTAATGATGCAGCCACAACTGATATTGCAATCCTCCTGTGCCTGAATTTAAAGGCTATTGAGCGTTCTGCTTGTTTTTCATTTATATTATCATTCGCGATATTACCGAGTTTAGCTCTCAATTGCATAATATCGTTTTCCTGAAGTGCTTTGTCAATATGCTTAACCAGCTCAATTTCAGCGGTAAGTTCTTTGTTGTCGGCGAATTCTGCTTCAAAAGAAGCCAATTCCGATTCAGAAAGTCTATCGTATATATAGTCTTCTATTTCTTCAATTCTTGTAGTTGTTTGGAGTTCAGCTTTTTGTATCTTTTTAAGAGAAGCCCGTAATTCCATAATGTCATTCTCGGTCGCTGCCATGTCAATATCTTTATACAATTGAATGTCTTTGGCTAGCTTGGAGTTAATTTCCAGTTCTTTATCAAATTCGGCTCTTTCTTCCAGACTCATCTGGTTGTAGATATAATCGTAAATTTCTTCAGTGGAGCGTGAATGTTCTGGCATACTGGTCGCGATTTGCTTCAGGTTAGCCCTGATATCCAGTACATCGTTTTCTTCCAGAGCATGTTTAATGTCTTCAAAAAGAGCATTTTCTAAAGGTGAATTCAATTCTTCCTCGTAAGATGAATCAGATTCATTTTGTTCTTTATAGAACTGGTGAATGTTTTCTTTTGCAGCAATATTGTGCTGGTAAAGGTGAATTTTGGGAAATGATTGTGTAAAATTAATGATATCTTCAGTGTTGACCGTACGACTGAAATTTTGTGCAGATGATGACATTTCTTCGGCTAATCCGAAATTGAAAGAATCAGAAAAAATAAACTCTTCAGATTTATTTGTAATACCTTGATCGGCAGCTACTTTGTTCAGATTTTCACGCAAACTAACAATGTCTTGTTCCTGAACAGCTTGCAGAACTTCCACATGAAGCTTTAATTCTTCTGCCAAGTCTGAATTGAGCTTTAATTCGAGCTCCAATTCACTTAACTCCGCTGCGGTCAGCTCGTCGTTAAGGTACTTGTCAATGGTTTCAAAATATTCCGATCTGCGTATCATCTTGCAATATATTAATGTTTTACATCGCGGTTGCGATCACTCTTGTTTGTTTCCTACAGAACATATTACCAACAAAAACAAAATAATATAACCAGGAAATAAACGAAAAATAAATTTTCAGCTTTGTTGATAAGATTAGTTTAAATCAGCATATACATCTTCTGATTTGCCACCTTTTACTAAAGAAAGTTCTTCTGAAGTTAATACGTCGAAAGAGAAAGAATCAAAATTTTTGGTTTCGTTGTTAGCAAATAAAGTTTTCATTACTTTTGGTTTTAATGATTAATACTAGTTCTTAAATATCCTTGTTCGAGTGTTTATTCCAGAAATGACCAAAAGGTAACCCTCTAATTAGAAAAATTTTAGAAAAATTTTAAAAATAAATTATAACAATCTACTAATGAGCTTTTTAATGTTTCGCTAATAAACAAGAATTTCTTACATCTAATAATAATCCATTTCTCTTCAACATTTTTTTGCATTCTTATAAATTAGATTAATCCTCACATAATTGATCAGAAAGCTAACTTGCCAATACAATAATTGATTTGAATTATGGGGCTCAATCTGGTCTCAATCCAGAGCCAGTGAAGTCGAAATGTAGGTTTATTAAAGAGATATCCCTTTTTAAGATATTTCCTGAATCAAATTATCAAGTAATCCAATCGTGGATATTGTTTATGAGAGGGCTGCAAACAGATTGTTAGGAACACCCCTATACAACTATTGTTGAAAATATTGGAAGGTTGCGGCCAAGATATGTCTGGTCTATAAACAACTATAGCCCGATGTTACTCGAGCTTTGTAAGCAGATAATATTTAGTTTTTTCTAATTCTAAAAACCGGACTGGTTTTCGATTCTACCTGGATTGAACTGAACAAGGACAAAAGAACAAGTATTAACCGATCGCCTGATCTGCAATAAAATACCTTTATAATAAGAACGAACAATTTAAGTTAACAGACTGAAGATATTTCAGTTAAACTGAACTGATTTGAATTGAACAAGGACAAATGAGAACCAGTATTAACTTTTTACCTGATCTGTAATGATTATTTTAATTGATGTCTTCCAGCTTATTTAAGATAGCTACCGCTTTGGGCTGATAGAATCCTTTTCCGTTTGCTATTCTTTTGAACTGTTTGATTGCTTTTTCGCTTTCGCTGGTTTGCAGGTAGCATAACCCGATGTACCATTCGGCCTGTTCAACGAATAAGTTATCTTTATTAATTACAACTGCCTGATATTCTTCAATGGCAGGATGATATTTTCCAAGTTCCTGAAGGGTTACTCCAGAGTAGAAATGCCCAACCGAATTGTCATTGTCCTTCGAAATCACTTCCTGCAATAGTTTTAGAGCAGTTTCGTATTCCTGATTATTAATTTTTTGCAGGGCGATTGACAATGTTTTGTCTGCTTCAGCATTGGAGGATCTTGAAATCCCGGTTGTTTCATATTTTGCATAGAACTTCTGATACACATTTCCTTCTGAAGTATATTTAGAAAGCAATCCTGTAATTCCAAGCAACAGTATTAATGATGCAGCCACAACTGATATTGCAATCCTCCTGTGCCTGAATTTAAAGGCTATTGAGCGTTCTGCTTGTTTTTCATTTATATTATCATTCGCGATATTACCGAGTTTAGCTCTCAATTGCATAATATCGTTTTCCTGAAGTGCTTTGTCAATATGCTTAACCAGCTCAATTTCAGCGGTAAGTTCTTTGTTGTCGGCGAATTCTGCTTCAAAAGAAGCCAATTCCGATTCAGAAAGTCTATCGTATATATAGTCTTCTATTTCTTCAATTCTTGTAGTTGTTTGGAGTTCAGCTTTTTGTATCTTTTTAAGAGAAGCCCGTAATTCCATAATGTCATTCTCGGTCGCTGCCATGTCAATATCTTTATACAATTGAATGTCTTTGGCTAGCTTGGAGTTAATTTCCAGTTCTTTATCAAATTCGGCTCTTTCTTCCAGACTCATCTGGTTGTAGATATAATCGTAAATTTCTTCAGTGGAGCGTGAATGTTCTGGCATACTGGTCGCGATTTGCTTCAGGTTAGCCCTGATATCCAGTACATCGTTTTCTTCCAGAGCATGTTTAATGTCTTCAAAAAGAGCATTTTCTAAAGGTGAATTCAATTCTTCCTCGTAAGATGAATCAGATTCATTTTGTTCTTTATAGAACTGGTGAATGTTTTCTTTTGCAGCAATATTGTGCTGGTAAAGGTGAATTTTGGGAAATGATTGTGTAAAATTAATGATATCTTCAGTGTTGACCGTACGACTGAAATTTTGTGCAGATGATGACATTTCTTCGGCTAATCCGAAATTGAAAGAATCAGAAAAAATAAACTCTTCAGATTTATTTGTAATACCTTGATCGGCAGCTACTTTGTTCAGATTTTCACGCAAACTAACAATGTCTTGTTCCTGAACAGCTTGCAGAACTTCCACATGAAGCTTTAATTCTTCTGCCAAGTCTGAATTGAGCTTTAATTCGAGCTCCAATTCACTTAACTCCGCTGCGGTCAGCTCGTCGTTAAGGTACTTGTCAATGGTTTCAAAATATTCCGATCTGCGTATCATCTTGCAATATATTAATGTTTTACATCGCGGTTGCGATCACTCTTGTTTGTTTCCTACAGAACATATTACCAACAAAAACAAAATAATATAACCAGGAAATAAACGAAAAATAAATTTTCAGCTTTGTTGATAAGATTAGTTTAAATCAGCATATACATCTTCTGATTTGCCACCTTTTACTAAAGAAAGTTCTTCTGAAGTTAATACGTCGAAAGAGAAAGAATCAAAATTTTTGGTTTCGTTGTTAGCAAATAAAGTTTTCATTACTTTTGGTTTTAATGATTAATACTAGTTCTTAAATATCCTTGTTCGAGTGTTTATTCCAGAAATGACCAAAAGGTAACCCTCTAATTAGAAAAATTTTAGAAAAAAAAGTTAAAACAAATTTTACTAACATCTTATTGAATTGAAAATCATTACATTAATCTACTTAAAGGCTAAGAGTATTTTTCTCGTTATTCTTGTACATACTCTATTTCTTTTTTCATCATATTCCCAAAATTCGGAAATATTTAAGCAGGATAGTTTGTTGTCAATGGAGCTTCAGCGAAAAGGTGTAACAGCGGGGCGACTAGGGGACTTTGAGTTAGCATTATCATATTTTGATAAGTTATACAAACTAAGGGCAAAAATGTATGGGTCAGATAGCCACAGGTTAGCCCCTCCTTTAATTAATTTGGGGATTCAATATAAAAATTTGGGTAATCTGTATAAAGCAATCGAATCATACAAACAAGCTGAACTACTTTATATACAAAAATTTGGTAATGATTATTCTGAATTAGGTCTTGTATATACCAATCTTGGTAATGTGCATAGATTGACTGGCGATTATAATAAAGCATTGGAATACCAGCAATATGCAAATTTGATTTTAAGGAAGGATTCTATAAAGTTTTCTGATCAGTTACGTTCATTAAAATATAATATTGCAGAATCTCATTTAAAACTTGGCCGCAATGATAAGGCAATTAGTTTTGCTCAATTAAATTTATCCTCTACTCTGCCTCGTTTAAAGCCAAGACTTTATGATTTAATCGCCACCGGATATAAAAATCTAGAAAATTTTGAACTCTCTGAAAAGTATTATTTATTGGCAATTAAAAGTTGGATTGAATTGTATGGGGATGATAATGTTGAATTGGCTGATGAGTACCTGGCCTATTCATCATTTCTACTAATGCAAAAACAGTTTGAAAAAGCTTTTATATATACATCTAAAGCAAAACCAATTGCTTTGGAATTTTTTGGCGAAAAGAGTACCTCATTTTCAAGAGTGCAATCAAACTTTGGCGATTATTATTTCTTAAAAAATATCGAAGCCCAAAAAATGGATGATTTTCGGACTCAACGAAAAAAAAATCTGATCCAGGCAATTCAATATTACCAAAATGCCATTGTTTCATTGGTCGATTCTTTTGCTAATCGCAATCCATTGGTTGAACCATCATTAAAAAACATTATTTCTGAAATTCAGATTGTAGATGCATTTAAAAAGAAGGCTTTGGCGATGGAAAAGATTGGCGACGTTTACCTATCTGAATTCGATAACTCTAACGCTGAAAAATATTTCAATGCAAGTTTAAGTTCTCTTAAAAATGCCACAGTTTTGATACATCAACTTCGAATTGGTTTTGAGAATGAAGAGAGCAGATTGTTTCTTGCACAGGATCAGGAGTCCACTTTTTTGGATGCTATCAGGATTTCATACAAAATGTATAAGCTAACCAAAGATCAGAAATTTGTGAATCTTGCTTTTGAATTTACTGAAAGGAGCAAGGCTTCAAATTTACTCGCTTCAATAAAAGATATTCAGGCTAAAGAGTTTGGTGGTATTCCTGATTCTTTGCTAAAACGTGAAGACTACTTAAAGAAAAATACAGCTAATTATAAATCGATGCTTTTTGAAGAGAATCATCAGGCCAAACCTGATTCGCAGAAAGTTAACCTTTATACCTCAAAAATTTTCAAGCTCAACGAAGAATACAAACAATTAATAGACTTTTTCGAAAAATCATTTCCTCAATATTATTCCTTTAAGTACGAAAATAAGATTTCGGGGATAAGTGATATTCAAGCCAAACTGAGATCGCGTGATGCTTTGGTTGAGTTCGTTGTTGATGAACCTGACTCTTCCAATGATTCAGGAGAACTTTACCGGTTTGTAATTACAAAAGATGCAGTTGATTTTTCGATGGAAAATATCGATCATACTTATGAAAAAAATATCGGATTTGTTTATGAATTTTTGACGAGCCCAAATTACCTTTATACAAAGAAGAAAGATTTTGTGCACTATTCTGTTGCCGGATACAAATTGTATGAAAAATTATTAAAGTCGGTTTCTCACTTACTTCAGGGGAAAGATCTTACCATTATTCCCGATGATCAGCTTTCGTATATTCCTTTTGATGCATTATTGTCTCAATTACCTGATACCAGTACTATGAATTTCAGGAATCTGGATTATCTGGTCCGTGATTATGCCATTAATTATAGCTATTCATCGACTTTGCTGTTGAATTTTAAGGATGATAAGAAAAAAGGGTCGAAAAAATTGATCGCATTTTCTCCGCAGTATATCTCCGATGAGCCACGCACAGAAAGAGAAAGTTCAAAGATTTATCTGTTTGCGCCTTTACCCGGAGCCAAAGAGGAAGTCAAAAATGTTTCAAATTATATAAATACGGCTTCTTTTTTTGATTTGCTGGCTCAGGAGAATACTTTTAAGACAAAGGCGCCTGAATATGACATTTTGCATTTGGCAATGCATACAATTATTAACGATAGTTTACCAATGTTTTCGAAAATGGTTTTCTCGAATCCTCAAAAAAACTCAAGTGAGGATGGATTTCTGAACACCTATGAAATTTATAATATGAAACTGAATGCCCGCCTGGCGGTTCTTAGTGCATGTGAAACTGGTTCGGGTAAACTGCAAAAGGGCGAAGGTGTAATGAGCCTGGCACGAGGATTTATATATGCTGGGTGTCCTTCAATTGTAATGACCCTATGGCAGGTTGAAGATAAGTCTGGAGTAGAAATTATGAAGAATTTTTATTCATTTCTGTCGAAAGGAAAGCGAAAGGATATTGCTTTGAGAATGGCAAAATTGAAACATCTTGAAAAATCTGATCCTTTAACGGCTCACCCGCATTATTGGCTTGGCTATGTTAATATTGGTAATACTGAACCGCTCTATACAAGTAAAGATATTTATTTTGTAATTTTTCTTTTTATAGTTGTGCTGGTGGTATTTATCGATTGGTATTACCGTAAAAAAAAGCCCCGTAAGTTACGAGGCTAAAGCTGCTATTATTGATCGCCGCTTAATATTTTATTGTATTCCAAATCTTGTTTGACACTCTTAATCAAATATTCTTTGCATTTAAACTTACGCTTTTTCGCATATTTTTCGCTTTTAAAACCCATAATCTGGGCAATATTTTTCAATGGTACTTTATCGAAATATAGCTGCAGTATCTTTTGACAATCTTTTCCAAGGTTTGTAAAGTGTTTTTGATACAATCGGTAACGTTCGTTTAAATCTGCGACTCTTTCAAGTCCATCGTCATAAATGTCATCGTTGTATTCGTGATTGTCTTTTATCTTTTCTTTTTCGAGTTTTCGTTTTTCTAATTGCTTAAGCCATAAAAAGCGACAGATGGAATACAGATAGGTTTCAAATGTGCAATCCAAAACCAAGTCATTGGCCTTGAGTTTTCTGTAAATTATTATAATCGCCTCCTGAAAAATATCATTTGCATCATCCTCATCGCCATTATTTTTCTTGACGAAAAAATTAATCTTCGAATAGAAAGTCTTATAAATGTATTGCAATACAATTGTATCGTTTCTGTGAATTCCGTTTAGAAGTTCCAGATTTGAGTATTCAGCCATCACAAAAGATTAAATCGGTTAACCGGATTATGATATAAAATTTAAAGTCCCCTTTTCCGTTTTTTGGTTTTTAAAAGTGACTATAAATTGTGGAATTAGCAAATTATTTTTTGTGATTTTATTTTCAGTACAATTAGAGTGCTTCTACTGATGTATTGAAAGAATGCCAAGGAGGGTAAAAACAAAAAGGTAGGCTCAACAGCCTACCTTTTCTCTCTTAAACTAACTAACCTAACTAAACCTAAACTTATGAAAAAAAAATGTATTACAAATGTACATCAAGGAACCGCTAAATTGTGAAAATAATTGTTAAATGATGTTAAAGTTATTGTGATATTTGTATTACCCCAATGTTACTGAGCCACAAATTTGTATATAATAGTGCCTTTTTGTAATGCTGGCGCTTTTGCATCAGCATTAAATACAGTACGTTCGGCTGCCTGAGTGGCATATTCAACCAACATCTGATCTTTAATATTCTTTCCGGGCCTTGCGTCAGCTTTTATAACTTTTCCCGATCGGTCTACTTGTATGTCAACTTTTACTTCGCCGCCACTTTTTGCCAGGTAAACCGGAATTGGTAACCTTACATGAAACCGGTTTTCAAGATAATAATGGATATTGCTTTTGCCTGAATAAATCACATTTTTGATGGAATCCGGATCCTGACCTTCGGTAGTTGCTTCTGGCATCTCAAATTTTTTGATGGCCGGTGTTTTCTTTGATAACTGCTTATTGACATCAACCACCATTTTTTTTGCTTCTTCAATGTCACGTTTGTAGCTTTCGTCAAAGAATTTATCATTTCTTGCACCTTGAGTTTTTGCCGCATCATTTACTGCACGGTTACTTGCCGATTGATTATTGTCTGTCGCAAAATTCTTTTCCTGTTGCATTTCTTTTTCAGGTTCCTGAATTATCTTGGTTTCTTCAGGTGCAGTAAAATCGAGCAAAATAGCTTCTTCCTTTTCTATTTTGACAGTCAGATTTAACTCGGCAACCCAAAAACCGGTTACCAGAAAAATATGAAATATAAGGGTTCCCATAACCCCGTAAGCATTTCTCCGATATAACTCTTTAATTCCTGACATTTGGCCGCAAATTTAATAAAATAGGTTGATTCATTGAAAATTACATCGGATAAAATAAAACCATAACTCTATCTTATTCTGAAATATTTTTTAAAGAAATTGTTTGAATTATTTAAATAATTTTAAAATTTGGAAATGGTGATATTGTATCTATGAAAATTGTCATTGCTACTCTTTTGTTTCTATGTGTTTTGAATCTTAACGGAATGGCGACCATCATTCTTAAAAAGGATTCAACGGATACTAATGCGATAACAAAAGATCCCAAGTTGTTTTACGACAGTCTTCAGGTAAAAGCCAATCGACACCGAATTACAAAATGGCTATACGATTATATGATCACTTCGGGAAGAGATTCGTCGAATAAGGATCTACAGTCGTATGAGTATTATAAAAGCTTTAAAAATAAGTCGATAGGCTCAATCTCGATAAAATCGCTTGAGGTTTTTGGTCCTGATTTTAACGATACTTATAAAATTACAAATATCTGGGTCGAAAAAATGGCCAACAAAATGCATTCAAAGTCGAATCTGAATGTGATTAGGAAAAATCTCTGGATCAAAGAAGGTCAGGCTTTCGATCCTGATCTTATTATGGACAACGAACGTTTTTTGCGCAGTTTACCCTATCTTAAAGATGTCAGGGTTATCGTAAAAACAAAAGTTGACAATACCGTTGACATTTTAATCCTCACAAAAGATGTTTTTTCGTTTGGAATTAACGGGTCGTTGAGCAGTATAAACGTTGGTGAAGTTGGTATTTACGACAAGAATATTTTGGGTATTGGGCATGAAATAGGTTTTAAACTTTTCGGACATACAGAAAAAACTCCACATTTAGGGATGGAGGCTTATTATGCCATTAATAACCTGAAAGGTAATTTTATAAATCTTTCGGCTGGCTATGCCAATAACTTTTTGCGTGAAGGATTATTTATATCGTTTGAACGCGATTTTTTACGGCCACAATCGTTTTTTGCCTATGGATTAACAGCTTTGAGAAGTTTTAGATCCGATAAAATTAATTTGAACGACCGGGTTACAACCAATTATGCACTTGATTATTTATTTCTGGACGGCTGGTACGGACGTCGTCTAAAACTTGGAATCAATCCTGATGATAGTCGCTTCCAAATGACTCTTGCCGGAAGAGTCCGGTATTCTTCATTTTATGATCGGCCTCCTGCTGATATCAATAATAAGCAGTATTTTGCAAACAGTACTTTGTTTTTGGGAAGTGTCAGCTTTTCGCAACGATCGTATATCCGCGATTACAAGGTTTACAGTTATGGCATCATTGAAGATATTCCAAAGGGCTATTTACACGAACTGGTTTTCGGATTCGATAAAAATGAATTCGGTGATCGCTGGTA
>JAHEYU010000023.1:49054-49870 GCA_023251435.1 Bacteroidota bacterium | reverse complement strand
AATAAACCCTATTATTTATATACTTCGGCGGGATTGGGCAGTTTTTGGCGATATTCTGGTCTCGAACAGGGGATGGCTGACTTTAAGATTAATTTCATTTCGCCGTTATTTAATGTTTGGAATTATCAGGTGCGACAATTCATTAAACTGAATTATACACACGGAATTAACCGTTTCGGGATTGAGGATTTATATTTACGCGATGCCATTGGTATCAGGGGTTTCGGAAGCCGAATCGAAAAAGGGAAGCAGCGTTTGACTCTCAATGTCGAAAACGTATTTTTTCAGAAAAGGTCTATCCTGAATTTTCAGACTGCTTTGTTTTATTTTCTCGACATGGGCATTGTTGGTCCGTCAGGTAAGTCTATTTTTACCCAGGAATACTTCGCAGGTATTGGGGCAGGACTTCGAATCAGGAACGAAAATCTTATTTTCAAAACCATTCAGCTGCGACTTGCTTTTTATCCGAATCACCCGAGCGATGTCAGCACTGTTGGTTTTATTCTCGACGAGGTTTCAAAGTCCAGATTTTATTCCTTTCAGCCACGTGGCCCGGAACCATTAAGATTTGAATAGTGACATTTTAAACTGATTCTAGCTGAATAAACTCATAATTTCTTCTTCGGTAATGGCTGTAACCGGATTGTTTGAGCTGATAAATTTTTCTGCCAGAGCCGATTTCTTCGATTTCAATGTCTGTATTTTTTCCTCGATCGACTCCTCGGTGATGAATCGGTAAACAAAAACCTTTTTGTCCTGACCGATGCGGTGGGCGCGGTTAATGGCCTGGTTTTCGGCAGCCGGGTTCCACCACGG
>JAHEYU010000023.1:40030-49044 GCA_023251435.1 Bacteroidota bacterium | reverse complement strand
ACCACGGATCGATGATAAAAACATAATCTGCAGATGTTAGGTTTAGACCAACTCCACCGGCTTTGAGCGAAATCAGGAAAATGTGGTTGTCGGGATCATCCTGAAATTGGCGGATGACTTCCTGCCGATCGGTAGTTTTTCCGGTCAGTAACGAGTATTTCCAGTTCTTCGATTCAATTTTAGCCTGAAGCAAATTTAAATGTTTAACGAACGACGAGAATATGAGAACCTTGTGCTTTTCTGCCACCAGATTTTTCAAACAGCGGTATATTTCGTTGAATTTTCCCGATTCGGCTTCAGTGTCTTGCGTTATTAGCGATGGATGATTAGCCAGTTGCCTGAGTTTTGTCAATCCCTGTAAAACCACCAGCGCCGATTTTTTAATGCCGTTTGTTTCAATATTTTGCAAAATAGCATTTCTGATCGACGATTTTTCAGTCTCATAGATTTCTTTCTGCTCCTCTGTCATTTCGCAATACCTTATTTGCTCTGTCAACGCCGGCAAATCGCTTGCAACTTCTTCTTTGGTTCTCCGCAGAACAAACGGGCGAATTAGTTTTTGCAGTTTTTCCTGTTGCTCCTGATCGTTCTTTTTTTCGATCGGAGTAATAAATTCGCGCTTAAAATACGGAAGGCTTCCAAGCAATCCCCGGTTTAGAAAGTTGAATTGCGACCATAAATCGGATAACGAGTTTTCAATTGGAGTTCCGGTAATTACAAGCTTGTGTTTCGACCTTATTTCGAGAATACTTTTGTATGTTTTCGACGAAGCATTTTTAATGTTCTGGCTTTCATCAAGAATCAGGTAGAAAAATTCGAACATTCGGAGCATTTCGTAGTCGTTGCGCAAAGTTCCGTACGTAGTCAGAATCACATCGTAATAATCAACCGACTGTGCTATTTTTTGTGCTTTGTTCCGCAGGGCACCTACGTGCTTGTAGATTTTTAGCGAAGGCGCAAATTTATGAATTTCATTTTCCCAGTTGTGAATCAGTGAAGTGGGCATCACAATCAGCGAAGCCGGCTGCACCGGAGTCGAAGGTTCCACTGAATCAAACAGCGACATTTGCAGCTGGTTGTCAGTTCCAATTTTGGGCAATATCGGAAAACTCGATTCTTTCTTTAATTTCAGCAAAAGCGCCAGGGCTTGCAAGGTTTTTCCCAAACCCATATCGTCAGCCAAGCAACCGCCAAGCTGGTTTTCAAAAAGTTGCACCATCCACGAATAACCTTCGGTTTGGTATCCCCTCATTTTGGCTTTTAACGCTTTCGGAATTTCGGTCTGCACATTCGAAACCGAATTTATTTGCCCCAGTTTCTTAAAGTAATTCTGGTCTATTCCTTTTATTTTATCCTGAAGTAGTTGGTAATGATGCTTTTTGAGCTTCATTGTATCGCCTTCAAGTTTTATAAAAGGAAAAATATCACGGTACGAGGCAAACCATTCGAGTGGTAAAATGGCAATTTCTCCTGAAGGGAGTTCGAATTCGCGTATATTTTTTAGGATATACTTCCGGAGTCGTATAAACGGAATATGATGATCGCCAAATTTGACGATGGCATAAATATCGAACCAATCTTCGTTGTTTTTTATCTGAATATCCAGTGTTTGAGTCCCGGTGAAGTATTTCTTTGCCAGTTTGTTTTGCTGGATCTGAAATCCATGTGCCTTTAGTTGTTCGCTGTTTTCCGACAACCATTCGATGCCCCGGTAATAATTTTCGGTTTCGGTTTTTTGTTTGTCTTCTTCGGGGTTCCAGAACCCATTTTTATATTTTAATCCCAGTTTTTTCAGGTTGGCGAGTTGTTCGTCTTCCCATTTACGGTCGCGCACAAATTTCTTGAAGATGTAGTTCCCATCTTTATTCTCGAGGCTTACGAAAACACTCGAAACCGCATCGGCCAGGTATTGACTGTTTTCGTACTTGAATTTTACAATCAGTACCGGTTGCATAGCCAGATCCTGTTCCAGCGAAAGTATTGTCTTTCGGGGTGGCTGGCTTTCAGTAATTGTAAAACCACTCGCTTTAACTTCAAAATCCCTGATTGTATTCAGTATAAACGACTGATAATATTTTTCTTCGGTCTGAAGTGGTATGGTGAGTTCGTTTTTCGTCAGGAACGGAACAAGTTTTTTCCCCGAAAGGTGCTTAAACGTGTACAGATGATTGAGATACACGAAACTGCAAGGTTGTGTGCTAACCATCTTTATGTTTTTATGCAGCAAATTAATCTCTTTCCCTTCTTGCGAAATTTTCAGGTGATATTTCGTGCCAGTTTCGGTGCGGTTAAAATAGAATGTGCAATCGGAAAATTGGCGGTTTATTTTTATTTCATCTTCGTCGTAAAGGTTTGCATACTTTGCCTGCTTGAAAAACAGACGTGTATTGCTTTTCATCAGCAAAAGTATGGTTCTGTAAATGTACTTTTCGATGTACGGACTAATATGGTTTATAAACAAGTCTTTGTCGAGGTTCTGGAAAAAACTGGGCTGATCGGTTTTTTTTGAAAACTTTTTAACCAGCATTTCGTCGCTGTAGTTCTCGATGAATTTAAGCATTTCTAACTCCTGATCGGATAAAACTACCTCTCCGCTTTTTACATCACGCAGTTTCACCATGCGGGCAACTTTGAAATACGACTTTTCCTTTTCTATAAGCAAGGGCACAAATATGCTGCCCACAGCGCGGTGTTCTGTAAATCCGATTATAAATTCCTGTGCCAATTTCCTGAATTTAAATTGTATAGTATTTCTTTTCTCTTCAATTTTTATGTGGTACCCTGCGTACAAACAAAACTTTAAAGATATTACAATCCATCTTCATTTACTTGATATTTTTACGGATTAGGTGATTTTAAACTTACATTTAACTTAGGGAACCAAAAATTGGGGCTCAATCTTAGAGTAAATCTAAAAAAGAGCTGTGTGGCCAAAAAAGATAAGCTTTATAGAGGTATATTATTTCTTCTTGGTTATTTTTGGCGGTCAAATTATAAAACCAAACGAATGAACCAGATTGTAGATAAGGTTCTTTTTTCTGAAAAAGTAGCCAAATTTGTTGTCGATGCTCCGCGAATTGCACGTTCTCGCAAGCCCGGCCATTTTGTGATTTTGCGTGTTGATGAAAAAGGGGAGCGAATTCCGCTGACCATTGCCGATGCCGATCCGGTTAAAGGAACAATCACTTTAGTGGTTCAGAAAATGGGTGTCAGTTCAGCAAAGCTTTTCGAACTCAATGCCGGTGATCAAATTCTCGATCTGGTTGGTCCGCTGGGAAAAGCCACACACATACACAAACCGGGAACTATTCTTGCTTGTGGCGGTGGAGTAGGAGTGGCGCCCATGTTGCCCATTGTTGAAGCATTTAAAAAAGCTGGCAACCGGGTAATTTCAATTATCGCGGCCCGCAATAAAGACCTGATTATTCTGGAAGACGATATCCGCAAGTGGTCGGACGAAGTAATTGTAATGACCGACGATGGATCATACGGAACCAAAGGACTGGTTACTGCCGGTGCCGAGATGGTTATTCAGCGCGAAACCGTGAACGAATGTATTGCGATTGGGCCGGCTGTGATGATGAAATTTACTTCTTTGCTGACTAAAAAATACAATATTCCCACGCAGGCAAGTTTAAATGCGATTATGGTCGATGGAACCGGAATGTGCGGTGCATGCCGTGTCAGCGTTGGCGGACGAACGATGTTTACCTGCATCGACGGACCTGAATTTGATGCTCACCAGATTGATTTTGATGAATTAATCATGCGCCTTGGTGGATATTCCGACGAAGAAAAAATGGCCAACGAACGCTACGTTTAATTCAACTAAACCCTAAATGATGTCAACAAACAAAGAATATCTTCAGATAGAGCGCGAAAAAGAATGGCGTGCCCAACTACGAAAGAAAATTGCCAATAAGGATCGTACAGCCAAAGCGCGGACTCAAATGCCGGAACTCGATCCTTTTGTTCGCATTCGTTATCAGGACAGGGAAGTGAATACCGGACTTTCGGCTCAACAGGCAGTGGCCGAAGCTTCAAGGTGCCTCGATTGCGTAAATCCTACCTGTATCGACGGTTGTCCGGTGAGCATTAATATTCCGAAATTTATCAAATATATTGAGCAGGGCGAATTTCTGGAAGCAGCAAAAACGCTGAAAGAAACTTCAGCGCTTCCGGCGGTTTGCGGACGTGTTTGCCCGCAGGAAAAACAATGCGAAGCTACTTGTTTTTATACCCAAAAGCTGAAGAAAGACCCGGTTGCAATTGGTCATCTGGAACGTTTTGCTGCCGATTACGAGCGCGAAAGCGGTTCAATGTCGGTTCCCGAAGTGGCTGCTCCCAACGGAATTAAAGTGGCTGCCATTGGCTCCGGACCTGCATCGCTTTCGTTTGCAGGCGATATGATAAAACTGGGGTACGATGTAACTGTTTTTGAAGCGCTGCACGAAATCGGCGGTGTGTTAAAATATGGTATTCCTGAATTCAGGCTTCCGAATAAAATTGTGGATGTTGAACTTGCCAATCTCGAACAGATGGGCGTAAAGTTTGTCCGTAATTTTATTGTTGGCAAAACAGCCAGTTTCGACGATTTGAAAGAAGAAGGATTTCAGGCCTTTTTTGTGGCTAGTGGCGCCGGACTTCCACGGTTTATGAATATTCCGGGCGAAAATTATAATGGCATTCTTTCTTCAAACGAATACCTCACGAGGGTTAACCTGATGAATGCCGCCAGCGACGATTTTGATACTCCTATTATTAAAGGTAAAAGTGTAGCCGTTATTGGCGGTGGAAATACCGCGATGGATTCGGTTCGCACTGCCAAACGTTTGGGCGCAGAGCGAGCCATGATCATTTACCGCCGTTCGCGAACAGAGATGCCTGCCCGTGTTGAAGAAGTTCATCATGCTGAAGAAGAGGGTATTGAATTTCTCAATCTTGCCAATCCGGTGGAATACTTTGCCGACTCAAAAGGGAAAGTGAACCGGATGCGTGTTCAACGGATGGAACTCGGTGAGCCGGATGCCTCGGGTCGTCGCAGTCCAGTTGTAATCGAAGGCTCTGAATATGATATTCCGGTTGATTTGGTGGTGGTTGCTGTAGGGGTTTCACCCAATCCGCTCATCCCTTCCGAAGTAAAAGACCTGAAAGTTACCCGGTGGGGAACCATAGTTGTAAACGAAGAAACCATGCAATGCTCTATTCCTGAATTGTTTGCAGGAGGCGATATTGTAAGGGGCGGGGCAACCGTTATTTTGGCAATGGGCGATGGCCGAAAAGCTGCCGCAAACATGCACAATTACCTTCAGGAAAAGCTTAAAAAGTGATTTGAGATTTTCAATTAACGATTAACGATCGACGAAGTAAGTCAGATCCCAAAAATCGTTAATCGTTAATCTTTGATCGTTAATCTTTTGTAAATTTTAAAATTGTAAATCTTTTTATCATGACAAATATATCAACCCGTTTCTTCGGACTCGAATTAAAAAGCCCGGTAATTGCAGCAAGCAGCAGCATGACCGGCCATGCTGAACAAGTTCTAAAACTGGCTGAAGCAGGAGCAGGGGCAATTGTTCTGAAATCAATTTTCGAAGAGGAAATTTATCATGAGCTTCAGGAAGAATTAAGTCTGCGGACTGAATTGACTGCCGATCCGGAATATCTCGATTATTTCGATTATGTAATTAAAGAGGAAACGATTAGAAAATATCTGAAATTAATTGCCGATGTTAAGGCCAAAACAACCGTTCCGATTGTTGCAAGCATAAATTGTGTGAGTTCGGGTGAATGGACACTTTTTGCGCGGAAAATACAGGAAGCCGGAGCCGATGCAATTGAACTGAATATGTTTGCAAGTCCATCGGATTTCAAAAAAACGGGTTCGGCCAACGAACAGTTTTATTTCGAGACCATCAGTAAAGTAATTCAGGTAGTTAATATACCAGTGAGCATAAAAATAAGCCATTATTTCTCTAACCTTGCCGAAATAGTTCAGAAACTGGCTCTAACCGGAATTTCAGGAATTACTGTTTTTAACCGTTTTTATACCCCTGATATTGATGTAATTAATCAGAAAGTTATTACTGCCAGTATTCTGAGTTCTCCGGATGACTACCTTTTACCATTGCGGTGGACTGGTATTTTATCGGGTGGGCTGGCTTGCAATCTGGCAGCCACAACCGGAATTCATACTGCTGAAACTGCCCTGAAATTTATACTTGCAGGTGCTTCGGCTGTGCAGATTGCATCGGTTCTTTATAAAGAAGGCCCAGGGGCAATTTCTGAAATGAACAAGGGAATTTCGAACTGGATGGATCAGAATGGATATGCTTCACTGGATGATTTCAAAGGATCATTAAGCCAGTCTGTTTCATCTGTTCAGGCATGGGAACGGGTTCAGTTCATGAAATATTTTGGCGAAAAAGCTTTTTAGGATCGTGAAACATTTAATTACTTTTGATCCGGATTAAATTTTTGTCGAAACCATGAAGTTATTTTTCTCAATCAGCATTTTTTTATTGCTGCTCCTGAATGTTCATTCCGGCTATTCGCAGAATGAAGTTGAAATCTCCGGAGTCAGGTATCTTTTGCATTCGGTGAAAAAGGGCGAGACTACTTTCAGTATTTGCCAAAAATATAAAGTAACGCAAGCTGAGTTAAATGCTGCAAATCCGGAAATTTCCGGAGTTCTTAAGTCGGGTTCGCAGGTTAAAATTCCGATAAAAAAGCCAGCTGAAGTAAAAATTGCGGTACAGCCTGATGGAAAAGCTATAGCTTTCGAGCCCGAATATTACTACCACAAGGTAACAAAGCAGCAAACTATATTCTCAATTGCGAAACAATATGGCATTACTGCCAACGAATTGATAAGGTATAATCCAATAATTACCAACGGATTGAATGCCGGTCAGGTTTTGAGAATTCCGGTGGTGACTGATAATTCAACCGATTCTTCAGACCAGCAGGTTACAGCAACCGAAAATGTAAAAGTATCATCAGATACCGGTTTTGAAGAAAATTTCAGGTTTCATACGGTTGTTGCAGGTGAGACCTTGTATTCGCTTGAAAATAAATTTGCGGTTTCAAGAGAAGAACTGATCAGGCTAAATCCGGCACTTAAAAATGGGTTACAGACTGGCACCAGATTGAAAATACCTGAAAAGAAAGCACCAGTGAGTAATGTTGAATTGACACCAAAACCCGATCAAAATAAGGTTGCTGAAACTATCCCGGAACCTGAATCTGTTATTTGCAATCCGATATCAGGACGAAATACTAAAAAATACAAAGCCGCTCTTTTGTTGCCTTTGAATCTTCAGGGTAACGACCAAATCAATATTTCAGACGTAAAAAATGGTATTTTAACCGGTAAAATTGATTTAAGTAATTTGAAAGCTTATGCGGGTAATGACTCGGTGAGTACATCTATTGGATTGAATATTGATTCTAAAGTGGAGGGTTTCGTCGAATTTTACGAAGGCGCTTTACTGGCGATCGACAGCCTCATTCAGTTGGGAATGAACATTGAATTGATTGTTTTCGATGCCAGTAACCAACAAATGATCAATGGTTTGCTCCAATTGGATATTTTTCGTGAACTGGATATGATTATCGGGCCGGTGTATCCTGAATTACAGGAAACAGTAGCAGCGTTTGCAGCCAAGAATCGGATTCCGATGATTTCGCCCCTCGCTTCAACCGGAAATTTTGAAGAAAGCAATCCATATTATTTCAAGGTAAATCCTACCAAAGAATACCAGATTGATCAAACTGCCCAATTTATTGCCGATGAATTCAGCAGTAAAAATCTGGTACTACTGCAAATAAGCGGTAATTCGAATTCGGCAGAGGCCAAGCTGGCAGAAAAAAGTAAGGAAAAGCTGACGGCTTCAAAGAACAAAACTATTCGCGAGTATAGTTTTCAGAAAAATGGATTGAGTGCATTGAAGCCATTGCTCGACGAAACAGGCGAGAATATATTTATTATCCCAACTGATAATGAGGCGCAGGTGAGCGTTGCAGTGACCAATCTTACTTCTCTTGCCGAACATTTCGATGTGGTACTGGTCGGAACATCAAATCTGCCGAAACTAAAAAGTATTCAGACAGAGAACTACCACCGCGTCCGGCTGCATTATTTGTCTCCTTATTTTGTCGATTATACAAAACCCCTTACCCGCAGGTTTGTTGGTCGGTATCGCGACATATTTTCGGGTGAACCAACGCAGTTCAGCTTTCAGGGATTCGACGTTACTTACTATTTTCTGAATGCTTTGTTTCGCTATGGAAAAGATTTCAGGAGTTGCCTGCCACAGTATCCAATGGAATTAACCCAAATGGAATTTAGGCTTAGAAGGGTGACTCCAATGGGCGGTTACATGAACAACGCATTATTTGTAACAGCGTGGGACCGCAATTTCGAGATACTGAATGGAGGAATTTTCGGAAGTTCCAATTCTGAAAACTAACATTTGTCTATAATCACTGTTTCGCCGCAGATTATTATTTCAACTCTGAATTTTCAATAGTGGTTGGTGTCCTTTCCCTGATTCATTCCTGAAAATTGGCAAAAGATTGTAATTTAGCAGTTCCTGAAAAAATATTTAGCGATTATGGTTCCTGAAACGACCATGAGAAATCCTTTCACTCACTGGGGGATGATTATTGGGAGTTCCCCCGATTAATCGGGGCAGGCTATGTGGCAAATAAAAACAAATTATATGAAAACGTATCAGTTAGATATCGACGATAAATTAATTCCTGAATTTAAAAGGATTTTAAATTCGTTCCCAGCGGATAGTGTAAAGTTGTACACTAAAAGTGGCTATGAGATTCAACTTGATACTGATGATCTTGAATTGACGGATGAATTCAAAAGGGCTATTGAAGAAGGAATTGCAGAATTAGATAGAGGCGAGGGTATTACTCATGAGAATGTTGTGCATGAATTACAGGCAAAATACCCTAAGCTAAATTTTAAAAAATGAGAAAGATCATTTGGTCGCCGAAAG
>JAHEYU010000023.1:0-40020 GCA_023251435.1 Bacteroidota bacterium | reverse complement strand
GACTACAAAGGAAGTCCAGCATTTTATTGATAAGGTTATGTCAGCATTATCAACACTCGAAAAAGGCAATTTCGAATTTAAAAATGTTGGAATTCAAGATTATCGAATGATTGTTATTCAAAAACAAGTATCAATTATATATAGAATTGTTTCCATTGAAGTGGTGCAAATTATCAGGATATGGGATAACAGACAAAATACGGTTAAACTAAAATAGTTATGTTGTCCGAATCAACGAAGTAGAATTTATTATTTACTTACTGGCATCAATCCCAGCTTTTCTTCTGCAAACTTAAAAGTTGCTTTTTCTACATCCTGCCACGATTTTGAAAATAGTTTTGAGCCAATCGGGTGAGTTCCCGCTTCAGGAAATGCGACTTTTTGTTTCAGGTTTTCAGGAGTACCAAGCTGATCGAACATTTCGAGCATGGCATCAACCTTAACAACCTCATCCTGATTTTCTTCATCTTTATAATAGTAGGCCAAAAATACTGGCTTGGATATTTTACCAAAGGTTTCCTTTTTCATGGTCAATTCAACCAATTGCTGGAGGTAAACGATCGCTTCGAGCCGATACTTGCAATTCCAGTAACGGCAATCTTCCGAAGCAAAATCAGGATTGGTAACGCGGTAATTTCCATTGTAAACACTCCGGGCAATCTGCAATCCCCAGGGTTTGCTTAACAGAAATGCTGCCGGATTATTGATCGCGATATTGGGTGAAAGTAAAACCAGGCTTTCCATTAACTCCGGAAAGTCGGCTGCCAGTTTTAAGCTCAATGTTCCGCCGGTTGAAGTACTCATCAGGATAACTTTATTGCCCAGCGATTGAGCCACAACCAGCGCTTCCTTAGCCGATTCGTAAAGCCGGTCGGGTGTCATGTCCATCAGCGCTTCGGAGGTGTCGATTCCGTGAGAAGCAAGCAGCGGAATATAGAGATTCATTCCGTACCGCCGGGCAAAATCGGTGTGCACCGGCTCTCCTTCAAACCACGATGCCGAAAATCCGTGCAGGTAAAGCAGGCAGTAATCGGTTTTATTTTTAAGGCTGTCGTTGGCCCAAATAATCCTGGCTTCATTATCCGGCTTTATTTTTAATCCGGCTTCTTTGTCCCTGATATAGTTTTCGGCTTCCGTAGTCTGAATTTCAATAGCCGGGAGTTTATCCGTCAGAAGTGGTTTCTGAAATTTTGGCCCTGCAAGATACGCGATTGCAAGAATGGCAATTATTACCAGTAGAGTGCGCAAAACTTTTTTCATGAGAAAAATTTTAAATAGTTTACTCTCAGTTCGAATTAAACGTCACCTTAAAAATACAAAAAGAAATCAGATAGTTCATTTTTAAACGCATTTCCATTTAAATCTAATTTTACTACATTTAAAGCGGAAAAGGGTAAAAATTAGTACAATAGAAATTTAAGAATTACCGCTTTTTGCAATTGACTATCCAAATGCTTTTGCGTAATCGTTTTTAATATTTGTCAGATTCTTTAAATCAGAAACTCTACAAGGGAGGGAAGAAAATGAGGGTAAATAATCCAAATGAACTGTCTGTAAATAATGTACTTATAGTCGATGATAATGATTTCAATCTTGGACTTCTATATGAAATTCTGACGAATGCCGGTTATGTTGTACATAAAGCCAGCAGTGGAGAATTGGCTTTGAAATTGGTTGAAACTAAGCTACCTTCCATTGTTTTACTTGATGTAAGAATGCCCGGTTTGGATGGTTACGAGGTTTGCCGCATATTAAAAGCCGACGAAAACACCAGAGATATTCCTGTTATTTTTATAAGCGCTTTCGATGATAGGCAGTCGATTTTGACCGGTTTTGAGGTAGGCGGAGTAGATTTTATTAACAAACCTTTTCGGAAAGAAGAAATACTTGCAAGGGTAAAAACTCATGTCAGCTTGTTTCATCTTCAGTTGGACCTGAAAACCAAGAATCTAAAATTAGAAGAAGAGGTTCTGAGGCGTAAGCAAGATGAACTTGCGATAGAAAAAAGATTGGTTGCCTTGACGAAGCCTCTGCAAAATAGGGAAGATCTGGATATTAGCGAGCTTTTCGATATTGCTGAATTGCTGCAACTTCAGGATCAGTTTGCCAGTGCTTTTGGAGTAGCTTCAATTATTACCCAACCCGATGGTACTCCTGTTACCCGACCCAGTAATTTCAGCCGGTTGTGCCAGAATATAATTCGCTGTACCGAAAAAGGACGACTAAACTGCATGCATTCTGATTCGGTAATTGGTCGCCATCATCCTGAAGGACCTGTTGTTATGCCTTGTCTTAGCGGAGGTTTATGGGATGCCGGAGCCAGTATTACGGTTGGTGGTCAGCATGTTGCAAGCTGGCTGATTGGTCAGGTTCGCGATAAGGTTCAGGAAGAAGGGAAGTTGAAAGAATATGCACGTGAAATTGGTGCCGATGAAACTGATTTTATGAAGGCATTTCACGAAATTCCATCTATGTCGCAGGAGCAATTTCATAAAATCGCCGAAATGCTGTTTACTATGGCAGGGCAATTGTCGGATATGGCTTTCCAGAATGTGCAGCAGGCCCGATTTATTAATGATCGCCAACAAACCGAAATAGCTTTACTCGAAAGCGAAGAACGCTTCCGAACCACTTTATATAGCATTGGCGATGGGGTAATTACTACTGATGCGGTGGGGAAAGTCAGGCTAATGAATCCGATTGCCGAACAACTCACCGGCTGGACACAGCAGGAAGCATCAGGAAAAGCCCTTGAAGATGTTTTCAGGATTTTTAATGAAGATACCCATGTACAGGTTGAAGTTCCGGTTCGACGAGTTTTACGGGAAGGAGTAATTGTTGGTCTTGCCAATCATACTCTTTTGATTGCCAAAGATGGCACCGAACGTCCGATTGCCGACAGTGGCGCTCCTATCCGAAACGAGAAAGGCGAAATAGTAGGAGTTGTTTTGGTGTTTCGCGATCAAACAGAAGATCGTAAAGCTGAAAAAGCATTGCGAGAAAGCGAAGAAAGATTTAGGAGTATTATTGAATCGAGCCCGATAGGGAAGTATATCTATCGGCTTCAGGAGGATGGCCGACTTATTTTTATGGGAGCCAACCCTTCTGCCGACCGTATTATCGGGATCGATCATCATACCCTGATGGGGAAAACCATTCAACAGGCATTTCCAGATCTGGCAAAAACCGGGGTTCCCGAAATGTATGCACAGATTGCAAAAGGTGAACTTCCAACCCAATCATTCGAAATTAAGTATTCTGAAAACCAGATTAATGGCTTTTTTCAGGTCACCGTTTTCAGGATTGAAAATAATTCGATTGCCGTTGATTTTATGGATATTTCTGATCGGAAAAAAACTGAAATTGCGCTTAGGGAAAACGAAGAGAAATTCAGAAGTCTGTTTGAAAATGGGACTGTTGGCACATCGATGACCCGTATCGATGGTACCATGACAATTAACGCACGAATGCACGAAATGCTGGGATATACCGAGGCCGAATTCAGGAACAAAAAATGGCAGGAAATAACACATCCCGAAGACATTAAGAAGAGTGAAGATTTTATTAATACTTTGATCAATAGGCAAGCCCGACAACTTCGTTTCGAAAAGAGGTACCTGCACAAGAATGGAAAAATTGTCTGGGCCGATGTCAGTACGACCCTACATTGCGATGAAAATGACCAGCCTGATTTTTTTATTACAAGCATCAGCGATATTACCGATCGCAAAGAAGCCGAAGAAAGTCTGCGACAAAACGAACGAAAATTCCGCGCCCTGATAGAGAACAGTTCCGATGCTATTTCGCTTGTGGATTCGAATGGGCTCGAATTTTATCATAGCTCTTCATGTGAGCAAATCCTGGGCTTTTCTGCCGAAGAACGAAATGGGAAAAGCATGATGGAACTGATACATCCGGAAGACAAAGACTCGCTGATAAATATGTTTACAGAGATTCTTAAAAATCCGGGGATCGCGATCTTATTACCAACACGGGTTATGCATCATAACGGTTCATGGATATGGATTGAAGGTGTCGCCAATAATTTACTCGCCGATCCTGATGTTCAGGCTATCGTCATCAATTTCCGTGATGTAACTGAAAGAAAACAGTTTGAAATCAAATTACAACGGAGTGAGCAGGAGCTTAAAAAAGCACAACAAATTACACACATCGGAAGTTGGTACCTGAATCTGGCCGATAATGAAGTATATTGGTCCGAAGAACTTTATAAAATGTATGGGTTCGACCCAAATTTGCCCGTTCCTCCCTACACAGAACATAAAAAACTCTTTACGCCCGAAAGCTGGGAGTTGCTGTCAACATCGTTGGCAAACACTGCCGAAACCGGAATTCCTTACGAACTGGAGTTAAAAACAGTGCGCGAAGATGGTAGCAACGGCTGGATGTGGGTGCGTGGTGAAACAATAAAGGATGATACAGGGAAGACTGTCGGCCTCTGGGGCGCAGCTCAGGATATTTCGGCACGCAAACAGGCTGAACATGCATTATTTGAAAGCGAAGAAATGATGCGTAATTCCCAATCGGTGGCACATATATGTTCCTATTCAACAACTCTGAATGAAAGGGAAATAGGTAAAAGCACCTGGGTATGCTCTCCTGAATTTTATAAATTATTTGGAATAGACAAAACATACCCTCATACCATAGAAGGCTGGGTGGGCTTTATTCATCCTGACTTCCGCGAAGAAGTAGCTGCCTACCATGAATATGTTATAAAGGAAAGAGTTCCTTTTGAACATGAGTATAAAATAATCCGGATTGACGATGGTGCGGAGCGCTGGGTTTATGGTACCGGAAAACTTGAACTGGATGAAAAAGGAAATCCCATCAGAATGCATGGTGCCATACAAGACATTACCGAAAGGAAACGGGCTGAAAGAGCAATTCTCGATGCTAACCAGAAAATGAACTCATTCTTCGAACAGTCGCTCGACGGATTCTTCTTTATGATACTTGACGAACCAATCGACTGGGTAAATAATGACGTTAAAGAGAAACTTTTGGATTTTTCTTGTTCACACCTGAAAATTAGCCGGGTAAACGATGCGATACTTGACCAGTATGGAGCCGAACTCAATCAGATTTTAGGGAAATGTTTCCTCGATTTTTTTGCCCACGACATCGAACAAGGGAAAGACGTTCTGAAGAAAATATTTGACAATGGGAAAATGAAGATAGAAACCTTAGAACAAAAAATTAATGGAGAAAACATGTTCATTGAAGGTGACTATACATGCTTATACGATTCGGAAGGAAAAATTACCGGACTTTTTGGTATTCAGCGCGATATAACCCAAAGCAAACAGGCAGTTGAGGCCATTCAGAATGAACGACAACTTCTGCGTACACTGATCGATAATCTGCCAGTAACCATTTATGTAAAAGATAATGAAGGTCACAAATTAGTGGCTAATAAGGCCGATTTGGAAGTTATTGGGGTGGAGACCGAAGCCGAAGTTTTGGGAAAAACAGATCTCGAAACATTCTCTCATGAAATTGGACAGCGGGGTTATGAGGACGATCTGAAAATTATTCAAACACAAGTACCTGTCTTAAACCGTGAAGAAATTTTCGTTGATAAAAATGGTTCCCGAAGGTGGCTATTAACTTCAAAAGTCCCAATAATTGATCTGCAAGGCAAGACTACCGGCCTCGTGGGCATCGGTCGCGATATTACCGAACAGAAAAAAGCCAACGAGACGATCCAGAAATTGTCCAAAAGTATTGAGCAAAATCCATCGTCGATTGTAATTACCGATCTAAATGGAAACATTGAATACGTAAATCCGAAGTTTACTGAAATAACCGGCTATTCCTTCGATGAGGCGAAGGGGCAAAACCCAAGGATGCTCAAGTCAGGAGAAATGTCTCCGGAAGGATATAAAAATCTATGGGATACAATTTCGTCGGGTGAGGTTTGGCGGGGCGAATTCCATAACCGCAAAAAGAATGGAGAACTATATTGGGAATGGGCCACCATGACCTCTATTAAAAATGAACATGGCGAAATAACTAACTATATTGCTATTAAAGAAGACATTGGTTTGCGCAAACAGATGGAAGCTGATTTGATAGTTGCCAAAGAAAAAGCAGAAGAAAGCGACCGCCTGAAATCTTCGTTCCTTGCCAATATGAGTCACGAAATACGTACTCCGCTCAATAGCATCATCGGTTTTTCCGAACTGCTGTCCGACTCCGATTTTGAAGTTGATCAGAAAGTAGAGTTTATCGACCACATCATTCTCAATGGGAATAACCTGTTGAATATCATCAGCGATATTGTGGACATCTCCAAAATCGAAGCCAGGGAAATTACCATTCGGAATTCAAAAATTCAGGTAATACAGTTTTTAAACCAAATCAGGGCATTGCATCTTATTAATGTGGAAGGGAAAAAACTCCGGCTCAATCTTATCTGCGATGATTCTGTGACTGTAACGGAATGTTTTGTTTTTGGTGACAAAGAACGGTTGCAGCAAATTTTTAATAACCTTATTAGCAACGCCCTTAAATTTACTTTTGAAGGATATATTGAGTTGGGTTGCAGGGTGTTGGGCAATATGGTGGAGTTCCATGTTAAAGATACCGGAATTGGCATTCCTGCCGATTATCATCAAAAAGTATTCGATCGTTTTAGGCAAGTTGAAGCCTCGTACACCCGAAAATTCGGAGGAAACGGGTTGGGGCTGGCCATTTCGAAGAATTTGATTGAATTAATGGGAGGTGAAATCCGTGTCGAATCGGAATTGGGGAAAGGAGCCACATTTTATTTTACTTTGCCAAGGAGCTAAGAATTAATGGTTGTTAAAAATATATCCTGAGATATGAAAAAAATAACTTTTCTGATAGCCCTCATTATCATAGTTGCTACAATTGCGAATGGGCAACGTGTGGTGAAAGTTGGTGCATTTAATTTCTATCCGGGCATATTTCAGGATACCGATGGAAAGGTGAAAGGTTTTTATGTTGATGCGTTAAACGAAATTGCAGAAAAGGAAAATATTGAATTTGTATATGTATATGGTTCGTGGAACGATGGCCTTTTAAGGATGCAAAATGGTGAGGTAGACATGCTTACAAGTGTTGCCTATTCTGAAGAAAGAGCAGGATACATGGATTACGCTTCCTTGCCATTGCTAACTGTTTGGGGCGAAGTGTACGTAACTCCTTCGTCGCATATCAGTGGGGTTCTTGACTTGAAGGATAAGAAAGTAGCCATCATGAAAGGCGATATGAATGGTAAACATCTTCAGGAGCTTACAAATAAACTCGCCATCACCTGCACATTTATTGAGACTCCCGGCTTCGAAGAGGTTTTTAAATTAATTGTATCCGGAGAAGCTGATGCCGGCGTGGTAAACAACACATTCGGTGCCTCCAAAAATCAGGAATTCAGCCTTCGTTCAAGTGGAATTATTTTCAATCCGTTTGATATTTTTTTTACCGTCAGAAAAAATCAAAACCGTGAATTGCTCATGGTATTAAACAAATATCTCGATGATTGGCAACACGACAGAAATTCGGTTTATAACCTAGCCAGGCAAAAATGGTCGCATGGTAAAGTAGGCTCCATTACTATTATTCCCGAATGGGTAAACAATGCCATTTACTCGGCAATTTTCCTGATTGCTATATTGATTTTGTTTGTCGTTTTACTTCGGTATAAAGTTAAAATTGCTACAGGTAAAGTACTTAAGAGCGAAGCCATTTTTAAAGCTTTCATGGAGAATACGCCCGCTTTTGTGTATATCAAAGACGAAAATCTCAATCATATTTACAAAAACAAAATGGTGGAAAGTGTTGTGAAATCTACCAATAAAAATGAATTGAGTTCGGCAAAGATAATTTTTGAGCCACACGTTGCCGAAATGCTGGAGCAGACCGACCGAAAAGTGTTGAATTCGGAATTAAAGAATATCGATCTGCAATATTTCTGTAAAATGAAGGATCAGGAAATATGGCTCCACGATTATAAGTTTTATTTGAAATTACCAAACGAAAAACCTGTAATTGGTGGGATTTCATTCGATATAAGCATAGTTAAAGAGACAGAACAGGAATTGATAAAAGCCAAAGAACAAGCAGAAGAAAGCGATCGACTCAAATCATCTTTTTTGGCCAATATGAGTCACGAAATACGTACTCCGCTAAACAGCATCATCGGGTTTTCTGAATTACTTGGAGATGACGATTATGGCGTGGAAATGAAAAATAGCTTTATCAGTCATATCATAGCCAATGGCAATAATCTTTTGAATATCATCAGCGATATTGTCGATATTTCGAAAATTGAATCAGGCGAAATTACCATTCGAAAAACTACATTTCAGGTAGAAAATTTTTTGATTGAAATTAAAGACATGTACGAATTAAAGGCAAAAGAAAAGCAATTGTCATTGAAATGTTTTTGCTCTTGTAACAATAAAAACGAAGCCATAATTGTGATTGCCGATAAAGAACGATTGGTCCAGGTTTTCAATAACCTTATCAGCAATGCACTAAAGTTTACTTCGGAAGGTCATATTGAAATAGGCTGTTATCAGTCTGGTGAGATGGTTGAGTTCTATGTGAAAGATACCGGGATAGGCATTCCTGCTGATTATCTCGAAAAGATATTCGTTCGCTTCCGCCAGGTGGAAGCATCGTACACCCGAAAATATGGCGGGAACGGGCTTGGGCTGGCTATTTCGAAGAATTTGGTTGAATTAATGGGGGGTAAAATCCGGGTTGAATCGGAATTGGGGAAAGGCAGTACGTTTTATTTTACATTGCCTTTATATCGCGCACCTGTTTGATCTAAAAAAATGTCATTCGTATGAAAACTAAAATTTTAGATTTAATCGATTTTGAAAAAGTTGATACCTTACTCGAAGGCTTTAATAAATCGACTGGATTTGTGACCGCCATTTTAGACCTCGAAGGAAATGTTCTGTCAAAATCGGGCTGGAGGCAAATCTGCACAGAATTTCACCGTATCAATCCCGAAACTGCAAAGAAATGTTTGATTAGCGACACCGAATTGGCAAATAAAATGGCCGAAGGTGAAAATTATCATTTTTATCAATGTTTAAATGGATTGGTTGATGTAGCCGTGCCGATTATCGTAAAGGGCGAACACATTGCCAACTTGTTTTCCGGTCAATTCTTTTTTGAAGAACCCGATGAATCATATTTTCAGAAACAAGCAGCGAAATATAATTTTAACAAAGAAATTTACCTTAAAGCCTTCAAAAATGTACCCGTTGTTTCAAAGGAAAAAGTGAAAGTGGCAATGGATTTTTTGCTGAATATGACTCAAATGATCAGCGAAATAACCTTTCAGAAACTGGAGCAAATGGAAGATCGCGAAGCGCTCAAAGAAAGTGAAAAATACAACCGCATGTTGTTCGAGCAATCGGCAATTGGACTGCTATTAACCTCGCTCGATGGGAAATTGGTAGATATTAACCAGGCATGTGCCGTTATTATTGGCAGAACCATTGAAGAAGCCAAAACATTGACTTACTGGGAAATTACTCCTGAAAAATATAAAGATCAGGAACACCAACAACTCGAATCGCTTGCAAAAACCGGGCGATACGGACCTTACGAGAAAGAATATATTCATAAAGACGGGCATTTGGTGCCGGTGCGCTTGCAGGGTTTGATTATTGAACGAAACAAGGAGAAATTTATATGGTCGAGCGTTGAAGACATTACCGAAAGCAAACTGGCTGAAGAGAAAATAAGGGATAACAATACGCTGATTCGTATTGCCGCCGAAAAAGCAAAACTGGGAGGGTGGAATGTTGATCTGAAAGAGAATCGGTCTTACTGGTCGGATGAAGTGGCTGCTATACACGAAATGCCTCCCGGCTATGCCCCACTGGTTGAGGATGGAATCAACTTTTACGCTCCTGAATGGCACGAACGAATCACCAAAGTCTTTACCGACTGTGTTGAAAAGGGAATTACCTATGACGAGGAGATGGAAATAATTACTTCGACAGGAAGAAGAGTCTGGGTAAGAACAATTGGCGAGGCAGTGAGAGATGAAAATGGGCAGATTTTTAAAGTGCAGGGTGCATTTCAGGATATTTCAGAAAATATGTTGGCCGAAGCAAAAAGCAGGGAGAAAGACCTTCAATTCAGAAAACTATCTGCTAACCTCCCTGATTTGTTATTTCAGTTTACTAGAAAAGCGGATGGAACATACTGTGTGCCTTTTGCTTCTGAAGGCATCAAGAATATTTTCGGATGTTCGCCCGAAGACGTGGCGGACGATTTTACACCTATCGGCAAGGTGATATACCCTGATGACGCTGAAAGGGTTGTTGCTGATATAGAATATTCTGCAAATAACCTTACACATTTTACCAGTGAATTCAGGGTGCAGATTCCGGGAAAACCAATCCAGTGGATTTTATCACGATCGACACCTGAAAAACTGCCCGATGGAAGTATTACATGGTATGGATTCAATGCCGACATTACGCAGCGAAAAGAATTTGAAGATGAATTGCGTGAAAGTGAAGGAAAGTTCAGGAAAATATACGAGGAAGGTCCTTTTGGAATGGCTTTGGTAAACAGTGAGTATAAATTCACAATGGCAAATCGAACGTTCTGCAATATAACAGGTTACTCTGAAACTGAACTTAAAGAATTTACTTTCAGAGATATTTCCCATCCCCAAGACAAGGACTTAGGCATAGATGACGTTAAGAAACTTATTAAAGGAGAAATCCCTGTTTTCAGATTAGAAAAGAGATATGTAAGAAAAGACGGAAGGATTATTTGGGTCTCTATTACCGCGGCTTCGAACTTTGATAAAAATGGAAATTTTCTTTACAACCTTGCCATAATCGAAGATATAACCGGACGAAAGCAGGCTGATGAAAAAATTAAAACATTGAATGAGCGGTTGCAGTTGCTTGTTGAAGTAATTCAGGAACTATCGGTATCCACCACTATGGAAAATATAATGGCTATTGTTAGTACATCTGTACGAAATCTTGTAAATGCTGAAGGATCAACTTTTATATTGCGCGATGGGGATTTTTGTTATTATGCCGATGAAGATACCTTAAGTCCGCTTTGGAAGGGGCAGCGGTTTCCGCTTACCAGTTGTATCAGCGGATGGGCTATACTTAATAAACAATCAGTAATAATTGAGGATATATATGCTGATGACAGAATTCCAATTGAAGAGTACAAATCAACTTTTGTAAAAAGTCTGGCAATTGCTCCGATACGCGGTAATGATCCGCTTGGAGCAATTGGCGCATACTGGGGTGGTAATTCTGTACCATCTGAGATGGAAATTATACTTTTGAAAACATTGGCTGATGCAGCCGCTAAAGCAGTCGAAAATGTTCAGCTGATCGAGAATCTTGAAAAAATGATCAGGGAACGCACTTCGCAGCTTCAGGCTGCCAACAAAGAACTCGAAACATTCACCTATTCAGTCTCTCACGACCTGAAAGCACCATTAAGAGGCATTGATGGATACAGCAAGCTGCTTTCTGATCTGTATGGCAATGATTTAAACGATGAAGCCAAATTTTTCATCACCACGATTCGTAGCTCAACACAACTAATGAGTCAGCTAATTGATGATCTGCTGCAGTATTCCCGCCTTGAACGTATCCAGCTGCGAAGCGAGCCAATCATGATTAAACAATATATTAACGCTATTTTGAAAATAAATGAGGAGGAAATAATCTCCCGTGGTTTTTCGGTTGTGATTGACATTCCTGATACGCCAATTATTGCTGATTCCAGCGGGATTCAAATTTCATTGAGAAACCTGATTGAAAATGCACTTAAATTCACAAAGACAATTCCTGAACCGACCATAGAAATTAAAATGGAGGAATCAGACCGTTCCTGGATGATTTCCGTAAAAGATAATGGTATCGGGTTCGACATGAAATACAGCCAACGCATATTTGAAATATTTCAGCGTTTACACCGTGTCGAAGATTATCCCGGCACTGGCATTGGCCTGGCCATGGTGAGCAAAGCTATGCAACGCATGAACGGCAAGGCATGGACTGAAAGTAATCCGGGGCAGGGCGCAACATTTTATATTGAAATACCAAAACCACTTTAATTATGAGAACAACAAATTTGAACCAACCTATTTTGCTGGTCGAAGACAATCCGGTTGATCTCGACCTCACGCTGCGTGCATTTAAAACGCGGAAACTTACCAATCCAATTGAAATAGCCCGGGATGGTGAAGAAGCGCTGGCCTACATCGAAAAATGGAAAAATGGCGAAACCGTTCCTGTCTTGATACTGCTGGACTTAAACTTACCTAAAGTTAATGGTCTCGAAGTGTTGGAAGCAATTAAAAAACATCCTGAATTCAGAACCATTCCGGTAGTGGTGCTCACTACTTCTTTCGAATCAGGCGATGTGAAAAAATCCTATCAGTTAGGCGCCAACTCATACATCGTCAAGCCTGTTAGTTTCGATAAATTTATTGAGGTGGCCACGCAAATAGAACTTTACTGGAGCGTATTAAACCAACCTTTCTTAAGTGATTAGGATGTTTGCAAATGGGTGATAGATTTAAAATACTTTAAAGTTCAACACTATCAGGGTTGTTGTTTTACATCTCTCATTATCTGTGGATTAACGCCCACAGTTATTCAAATAAAACCCATTCTGGGTTTTCACCATGCACAAGTCCGAAAGACTTGAATATTAATAACCTCCGGTAAAACCGGAGGCAAATAAAATAACTGGTTTGAGAACCCCAGAGTGACTTCAATATAAACTTAAACAGAGATTAAAGTTATGCGAATATTACTTTTAGAGGATAATTTAACGGATAGCGAACTTACACAAAGAAGTCTGACCAATTCAATTCCCGACTGTGTTATTCGTATAGCTTCAACATTGAAGGATGCCAGGAACTTACTTAAAAGTGGAGAAACATTCGATGTCGCATTACTCGATATGGCCTTGCCCGATGGCAACGGACAGGAATTATTGGCCGAAATCAGGCTATCGGGGGGTGATATGGCAGTGGTGATGCTTACCGGTTATGGGAACGAAGAGGTGGCCGTTGCCGCACTTAAAGCCGGAGCCGATGATTATGTTTTAAAACGTCAGGGTTATTTTTCGCAATTGGCTAAGACTATCCATTTTGCCGTCGAAAATTATAAATACAATAAGCAATTACGAACCGATGTGTTAAAGTTGCTTTACATCGAGCATAACACTTCAGATATCGATCTCACTTTGCGTCATCTAAGGCAATATTCACCAAATATTGTAGTTGAAACAGTTGTTACAGCCGAAGAAGCGCTGCTGATTTTACCCAAAGATGATACACTCCGCAACTATCAGGTAATATTGATGGATTATCGTTTGCCTGGATTGAACGCGCTTGAATTCATCAAGATAATCAGGCAGGAGCGTAAATCCGACATCCCGATTATTCTTGTATCAGGCCAAGGGAATGATGATGTCGCTGTGCAGGCGCTGAAATTAGGAGCTTCGGAATATCTTGTCAAGCGCGAAAATTATATGTTCAGGCTACCAACTTTAATTACCGCTGCTTATCAGCATTACGAGTTAAAAAGAAGTCAAAAAGCGCTGAAGGAAAGCGAAGCCAAATACCGTTTAATTGCTGAAAATTCGGGCGATGTAATTTTTACCCTCGATCTGGATTTGAACTACACATACATCAGCCCGGCAATCAGCTCGCTAAGGGGTTACAGCCCCGAAGAAGCCATGACACAAAAAATCAGTGAGGTATTAACCCGCGAATCTTATGAAAGAGCTATAGAAATGCTTTCGGATACCTTAAACCTACACCGAAAAACACAGGATGAAACTAAAATGCAACGAACGATTGAACTGGAAATGATCAGGAAAAATGGAACAACTGTATGGACCGAAGTAAAGGCTTCGCTAATTTTCGATGAAGACAATCATCCAGTTGGAATATTGGGAGTTACCAGAGATATTTCGAAACGCAAAGCGGCGTTGGATGAGTTGAGAAAACTTTCACGTGCTGTTGAGCAAAGCCCTGATTCACTATTAATTACCAATACTAAAGCTGAAATTGAATATGTAAATCCGACATTGATTAGAATATCAGGTTATACAGCCGATGAATTGATTGGACAGAATCCAAGGATTTTTAGCTCGGGAAATAAATCCAAATCAGAATATAAAGCACTTTGGAATACCATTACAAATGGGAACATTTGGGAAGGTGAATTTCAGAATAAAAAGAAAAATGGTGAGCTTTTCTGGGAGTCAGCTACCATTTCTCCGGTAACCGATAAAAATGGCAAAATAACCCATTACCTGGCCATACGAAAAGATATTACCGAACAAAAAAGAATGACACAGGAACTCATTGCGGCAAAAGAACACGCCGAAGAAAGCGACCGCCTTAAATCAGCTTTCCTTGCAAACATGAGCCACGAAATCAGGACTCCATTAAACAGCATTCTTGGGTTTTCGGAGTTACTGTCCGATCCTGATTATGACGACGTACAAAAAGAAACATTTATTGGCAATATTATCAACAATGGGAATAACCTGTTAACTATCATCAGCGATGTAATGGACATTTCGAAAATTGAATCAGGCGAAATTACCATCCGGAAATCGAAAGTGGATGTTATGCAATTTCTGGATGAAATCAGGTCGTTGAATATTCATAAAGTGGAACAAAAGAATCTCCGTCTCGATCTTGATTTCCTGTTGGCTGAATCAATTTCAAATGTTTTTGTTTTTGCAGATAAAGAACGGTTACTGCAAATTTTCAATAACCTTATCAGCAATGCTCTCAAATTTACTTCCGAAGGGTATTTAAAAATTGGATTCAGGCCAACCAACGATATGGTGGAGTTTCATGTAACAGATACCGGGATTGGCATTCCTGCAGAGTATCACAATATAATATTCGACCGCTTCCGACAGGTAGAAGCATCGCACACACGAAAATATGGTGGAAACGGGCTTGGGCTGGCTATCTCTAAAAAACTGATTGAACTAATGGGCGGTAAAATCCGGGTTGAATCGGAATTGGGGAAAGGAGCAACGTTTTATTTTACGTTACCAAGAATTTGATAGATGGAGTTGGAACAATGACATTTTAAATTGCTGTTATGAACAATCAGGAAAGAACCAAAGAAGAACTCATTAAAGAGTTACAGGAATTGCGGGAAGCGCATAATGCCTTGAAGGTTTCTGCTGAAGCAGATAGCATCACACAAAAGCAGACAATGGAGGCATTGAAGGCAAGTGAAGAGCGTTTCCAGCTTTTGTTCAATAAAGCTCCGCTTGGTTATCAATCCCTCGATTTTGATGGAAATTTCATCGAAGTAAACCAACAGTGGCTCGATACTTTGGGTTACGAAAGCGAAGAGGTAATTGGCAAGTGGTTTGGCGATTTTCTTACACCTGTATTTAAGGATGGATTCCGTAAACGCTTCCCGATTTTTAAAGAACTGGGCAAGATCCACAGCGAGTTTGAAATGATCCATAAAAATGGGTCTGTTTTATTTATCGCTTTTGATGGCAGGATAGGATACGATTTAAAAGGAAAATTTAAACAAACACATTGTATTTTACAGGATATTACTGAACGCAAACAAGCAGAGATTGCTTTGCTTGAAAGCGAAGAAAAACTTTCTACCACTCTCCAATCAATTGGTGATGCCGTAATTTCGACCGATAACAATGGTTTTGTGCTTAGTATGAACCCGGTTGCAGAAACGCTTTGTGGTTGGAAACTAACCAATGCGTTGGGTAAACCTTTGACCGAAGTTTTTAGAATAATCAATGCCGAAACCCGTCAAACTGTTGCCGATCCGGTGGAAAAAGTGTTGGAAAATGGTCAAATAGTTGGGCTTGCAAACCACACCGTTTTGATTTCGAAAGATGGTGCCGAATACCAAATTTCCGATAGCGCTGCACCCATCAGAAACAAGGAGGGTGCAATTACAGGCGTTGTTTTGGTTTTTTCGGATATTACAGGAAGCTACATTGCCCAAAAGCAAATAAAAAAAAGCGAAGAACGATTCAACCTAGCCATGAAAGCTTCGAATGATGGCTTGTTTGACTGGAATCTTAAAACCAACGAAATATATTACTCCCCGGCATGGAAAAAAATGCTTGGTTATGAAGACGATGAACTACCCAATGATTTTTCGGTTTGGGAAAACACCACCGACTCCGGGGATGTAAAAAAATCATGGGAACTCCAACAAAAACTTATCAATAAGGAAGTTGACCGTTTTGTTTTGGAATTTAAAATGAAGCATAAAGACGGTCATTGGGTTGATATTCTTTCAAGGGCAGAAGCTATTTTTAATGATAGTGGGAAAGCAGTTAGGATAGTTGGGACCCACACTGACATCACTGAAAGGAAGCGGGCGGAAGAAAAAGAAAAAGAACTTCTGAAAAGATTCGAGCTAATAAGCTTTCATTTACCAGGGGTTATCTACCAATTCAGACTTCGTAATGATGGTTCTTTCCATTTTCCATATGCCAGTCCAGGCATTTTCAATATTTACGGTGTGCTGCCAAAAGATGTAGAGCATGATGCTTCAGCTGCTTTTAAGGCTATTTATCCTGAAGACCTGGAGCAGGTAAGTGCTTCAATTTACCATTCAGCAGAAACCCTTACTCCCTGGCACGATATCTATCGCGTTAACCAACCTTCGGGCAAAACAATTTGGGTTGAAGGAAATTCCACCCCTCAAAAACTGGATGATGGAAGTATAATTTGGCATGGATTTATACAGGATATTACAGAACGCCATCATGCTAATCAAGAATTAATTGCAGCCAAAGTAAAAGCCGAAGAAAGCGAAGAAAAATACCGGTTATTGCACGAAAATGCAGGTATTGGTATTGGATATTATAAGGTTGACGGAACCATCATATCCTATAATACTATTGCTGCCAGGAATATGAATGGCGTACCCGAAGATTTTAAGGGAAAATCTATTTATGATTTATTCCCCGGGTCTGTAGCCGAATTTTATCATGAAAGAATTAAAAAGGCAGCTGTATCTGAAATTCCTGTTACTTATGAAGATGAAGTTAATTTGCCAACAGGTAATAATTATTTCTTAAGTACTTATGCGAGAATTATTAATACAGGTGGTGAAATTGAAGGTATTCAGATAATGTCACATGATATTACTGAACAGAAAGAACTTGAAAATGCAATAATAAAAGCCAAAGAAAAAACGGAAGAAAGCGAGGAAAGATTTAACCTTGCCATGAAAGCTTCGAATGATGGCTTGTTTGACTGGAACCTTGAAACCAACGAAATATATTACTCGCCGGGATGGAAGAAAATGCTTGGTTATGAGGATGATGAACTACCCAATGATTTTTCGGTTTGGGAAAACACCACCGACCCCGAGCATGTTAGAAAATCATGGGAACTTCAACAAAAACTTATCAATAAGGAAGTTGACCGTTTTGTCCTGGAATTTAAAATGAAGCATAAAGAAGGACATTGGGTAGATATTCTCTCACGGGCAGAAGCTTTTTTTAATGATAGTGGGAAAGCAGTTAGGATAGTTGGCACCCACACCGACATTAGCGAACGCAAGCGGGCTGAAGAATTACTTCAGGAAAAGTCAGAAGAAATAGAAGTCCAAAACGAAGAACTGAATCAAACAAATCAGGAATTAACAGCGGCCAAATTGCGGGCCGAAGAAAGTGAAGCATTTTTTAAAGCCTCCATGGATAATAGTCATGCAGGTATTATAATTGCTGAATATCCAACTGGAAAAATGAAATATGCAAATAAGGCTGCATTGCTCATTCGGGGTAAAGAATACGATGAAATAGTTAAAGATATTGATGTTGATAAATATGTTTCGAGTTGGCAAATATTCCATTTCGATGGGACACCATTTAAAAACGATGAAACACCTTTGGCAAGAGCAATTTTGTTTGGCGAAACATATAGCTGCGAAGGCATTATTCGTCGCGACAATAATGAAGACCGTTACGTATGGGCAAATGCAGCACCAATCTATAATGCACAAGGAATTCAGACATCAGCAATTGTGGTTTTTCTTGATATTACCGACCGCAAACAAGCGGAAGAAAAGCTTCATACACTTGAACAACAAAGCCATGCGTGGTTAGAGAACTCACCCACGTGTACCAAAATTGTTGATCTTGATTTCAATCTGCAATACATGAGCAGTGCCGGCGTAAAAGGTCTGAATATCGACGATATCACGCCTTATTATGGCAAGCCCTATCCATTCCATTTTTATCCGGAGTCATTTAAAACCAAAATGACAGGAAATATGAAAAGGGCGAAAGAAACCGGGAAAATAATTACCCAGGAAGCACCTGTTGTTGATCTAAACGGTAATGAAGTCTGGTTTCATTCAACCATTGTGCCCGCAAAGGATGATAATGGCCGGATTGAATACCTGATCATCGTCTCCATGGATACGACTGAACGCAAGCTGGCAGAAGAAAAGCTAAGAGAAAGCGAAGCAATAAAGAACACGATGGTTTCAAATATTAGCGATGTGATCGTCATAATTGACCAAAATGAAATAATCCAGTATAAAAGCCCGAACAGTAAAATATTATTTGGTTGGCAACCTGAAGAATTGGTTGGAAAAAGCACCTGGGTTAATGTCCACCCTGACGATTTGGAATCAGGACAAAAATTTATTGGCTCAATCGCAACAGAACCCAACGCCACCGGAACAATAGAAGTGCGATACAAACGCAAAGACGGTGAGTTTGTATGGATAGAATTCAGTGTAATAAATCTTTTGCACGACAAGGATATACAAGGATTATTGGGAAACTACCATGATATTTCAGAACGCAAGCAGGCTGAAATGCAATTAAGAACAGCCAAAGAAAAGGCCGAAGAAAGCGATCGTCTTAAATCAGCTTTCCTTGCAAACATGAGCCACGAAATCAGGACTCCATTAAACAGCATTATCGGGTTTTCGGAGTTACTTAATGATCCTGATTATGACGCCGTACAAAAAGAAACATTTGCCGGAAGTATTATCACCAATGGAAATAACCTGTTAAATATCATCAGCGATGTAATGGACATTTCGAAAATTGAATCAGGCGAAATTACCATCCGGAAATCGAAAGTGGATGTTATGCAATTTCTGGATGAAATCAGGTTGATGCATATTCATAAAGTGGAACAAAAGAATCTCCGTCTCGATCTTGATTTCCTGAAGGCTGAATCGAATTCTAATGTTTTTGCAGATAAAGAACGGTTACTGCAAATTTTCAATAACCTTATCAGCAACGCCCTAAAGTTTACTTCGGAAGGACATATAAAGATTGGATTCAGGCTAACCGGCGATATGGTGGAGTTTCATGTAAAAGATACCGGGATTGGCATTCCCGCTGATTATCACCAAAAGATATTCGATCGTTTCAGGCAGGTAGAAGCATCGTACACCCGAAAATATGGCGGGAACGGGCTTGGGTTGGCTATCTCGAAAAAACTGATTGAACTAATGGGAGGTAAAATTTGGGTCGAATCGGAATTGGGGAAAGGAGCAACGTTTTATTTTACGTTACCGCAAGGCTAGTTGATTACTAAAAGTTTGTCAAAAAAAATATTTAAAAACAATGGATATGAGCGATCGGGAAAAATCGAGGGAAGAACTAATCCGTGACCTGCAAACATTGCAGCAGGAATACAAGTTAATGAAGGGCTTGTATGAGCAAAGCAGTGCCGAAAATGTTGTATTGAAGCAAATCAAGGGAGATTTGTTGAAAAGCGAAATTCGCTTTAAACATGTTTTTGAGGCTGCTAACTTCCAAAATCTGGCTGATAGCATACGGGATGGGATTGTTATAGCTTCTGCAGACGGTCATCATATATACGCAAATGGCCACGCATCGCAGCTATTGGGTTATTCTCCCGAAGAAATGCTAAAAACTACTCTTAAAGATTTGGCCGACCCGCATGCTTATCCTGTACGACAACAGCGGCTACTCGACCGTATTGCTGGCCGACCAGTACCATCAAACTACGAAACAATTATCAGGAGGAAAGATGGAACAAGTTTGTATGTTGAAGTTTCGGGGACAAAAATCCAATGGGACGGTCAGTATTGTGATTTGGTCGTGTTTCGCGATATTTCCGACCGTAAAAAGGCAGAAGATGAACTGCATAGAAGTGAACAGCGTTATCGGCTAATTTTTGAAAATAACTTCGATGCATTTCTGTTGACAGATATTAATGGAGGTATTATCAGTGTAAACCCAGCCACATGTAAGATGTTCGGGAGAACGGCAGATGAGATCTGTCAAATTGGGCGCAATGGCATTGTTGACACATCCGATCCACGGCTGAAAGTTGCGTTGGAAGAACGGAGCCGAACAGGGCGATTTTCCGGCGAACTGACCTGCCTGCGCCAAGATGGAAGTAAATTCCCGGTAGAATTATCTACAACAATTTTTAAGGATACCGACGGATTATTAAGAACCAGTATACTCATCAGAGATATTACAGAACGTCAGGAATCACAGAAATTACTCAAAGAAAGTGAGGCTAACGCCAGAGCCATGATGGAATCGACCAATGATGTGTTTTTGTTGCTCGACAAAACAGGTATTGTAATTGATTCTAATGAAGCACATGCAAATAGACTAAACACGAACCGAGCCGAATTACTTGGGAAAAATGTATTTGATTATTTGCCTGAAGACATCAGAAAAAAAAGGTGGGCGCTTATTCAAAAAGCAATTTCTACCGGAAAACCTATTTACGCTGAAGATTTCCGAGGTGGTTATTGGAATGAAATTGCGATACATCCGATTTATGTAGAAAACAAAATTTCGGATAGGGTCGCAATCTTCGCCCGGGACATTACCGAACGCAAAAAGGCGGAAACTATCCTGAAGGAATCGGAGCTAAAGTATCGCAACCTGGTCGAAAACTCATTGGTTGGCGTTTTAAGGTCAAAAGTAAATGGTGAAGTTATTTATGTGAATGATACCACTGTCAGAATGTTGGAGTTCGATTCCAGAGAGGATTTGATTGCGGCAGGCGCTATAATACGGTACAAAAATCCCGCGCAAAGGGATGAGTTGGTTCGAATTTTGAAAAAAGAGGGCCGTGTAGAAAGATTTGAGGCCAATGTCCTGACACAAAAAGGCAATGAAAGGACTTTTTTATACAGTCTAATATTAGACGGAGATACCATTGAGGGGACATTGATCGACATCACAGATCGCAAACGAGCTGAAAGAGCGGTAATTGAAAACCAACAATTTCTAAAAACAATCACAGCAGAAGTTCAGGAGGTAATTTTTGCCCTCGATGCCCACGGCATTTTTACCTTCTCCGAAGGAAAAGGTCTCGAAAAATTGGGATTAAAACCCGGACAGGTTGTAGGATTGTCGGTATTCGATGCATATAAAGATTTTCCAGAGGTTCTTGAGGGGTTGCGAAAGGCACTTGCCGGCAATTTGGTAAAAACTGAAGGGCTCGAATTGGGAAACCTGAAATTTAATACCAACTACCAACCTATATTTGATGCGAATGGCCAGGTAACAAGTGTTGTTGGGTTATCGATTGATGTAACCGAAGCAAAAAAGGCCGAAAAAGCATTGAGCGAACACACCATCCGGCTTCAGGCTTTATTAGAATTAAATGAAATGAACCATCAGCCATTTGCCGAAATACTCGACTTTGTTCTCGAAGCCAGCCAAAAAATGACCGGGAGTGAGTTTTCGTTTGTTGGAATGGTCGATCGCGAAGAAACCGAACTGAAAGTAGTCCGTTGGTCTAAAGGTGTTATGGAACAGTGTAAAATGGATACGGGTCCTTTAAGTTTTCGTGTTTCAGAAACAGGTTTGTTATGTGAATGTATCCGAACACGCCAACCTGTTTTTGTGAATAATTACATCGAGGCTCATCCAGCAAAAAAAGGTATTCCAATGGGTCATGTGCCAATTACCCGTATGATGGCCGTTCCGTTAACTGAAAATGGGCGCGTAGTTTCTGTAATATCAATTGCCAATAAACCAGATGAATACACAACAGATGATGCACTGGGAATTACTTCATTGCTGAATAAGATGCAAGAAATAAGAAGGTGGCATGAAGTGGATGAAGCGCTTAAATTGAGCGAGGAGAAATTTAGGACACTGGCCAACTATACTCACGACTGGGAAGCATGGATTACGCCCGATGAAAAATATAGATATATTTCTCCATCATGCGAGCGTATTTCCGGACATTTAACGGAAGAATTTTTTAACAATCCTAATCTCGTTAAAGAAATTGCACACCCCGACGACCTGATTAAAGTTGAAGAACATTTACAGACAGTATTTCATGAAGACCACCTTGATCATTCAAGTTACGATTTCAGGATAATAACCAAAGATGGCAATATTCGCTGGATAAGTCATTCCTGCACTCCGGTTTTTGGACATGACGGTAAGTGGTTGGGACGACGTGAGAGTAACCGAGACATTACCGATCGTAAACAGGCAGAGGAAGCACTGAAAGAAAGCGAGCAAAGATATGCTCTTGCAACTGATGCAACGGAACAGGGCATTTGGGACTGGAATGTTGAAGCTAATGAAGTGTATTATTCAAAACAATGGAAAAATCAAATTGGCTACAATGATCACGAATTAAAAAATGAATTTGCTACATGGATTGAGCATCTTCACCCCGACGAAAAAGAAGCCTGCCTGAATGTCGTTCAGGAATACCTTGAAAATCCTGTCGGACATTTCTTACTGGAGTTCAGATTTCGTCATAAAGATGGATCATATCGCTGGATATTCAATAAGGCATCATCAATGAAAAATGCAGACGGGAAGGTAATTCGGATGTTCGGAACCCATACCGATATTACAGAGCGGAAACAAGCAGAGGAAGCCCTACTCGAAAGCGAATTGAAATTTAAAGCAATTGCCGACACTTCACCACTGGCTATATACATGTCAGCAGGTATTGAGCAAAAAGCTGAATATATCAATCCTACTTTCATTAATCTGTTTGGCTATGAGATCGAAGAAGTTCCATCAGCAAATGAATGGTGGCCAATTGCTTATCCCGACGAAAATTACCGAAAACAGATTGCTGAGGAATGGCAACAAAAAGTAAAACAGGCCATTGAAAATCAATCAGAAATTGAACCAATGGAAGTTGTGGTTACATGCAAAAATGGTTTAACGAAAAACATCGTGTGGGGTTTTAAGCCCATTGGAAAACAAAACTGGACTTTTGGGTTAGATATTACAGAGCGCAAACAAGCAGAGGGCGCACTTCTTAAAGCAAACGAAACACTTCAAAATCTCAATGCTGAAAAAGATAAATTTTTCTCCATTTTAGCGCATGATTTGCGTAGCCCGTTTAACAGTTTCCTTGGAATGACACAAATTATGGCCGAAGAATTGCCCAATCTTACCATGTCGCAGGTTCAGGAAATGGCGGTCAGTATGAGTAAGTCGGCATCTTCACTATATCGTTTACTCGAAAACCTGTTGCAATGGTCGCAGGTACAACGCGGTACCATTCAATTCAAGCAAGAACCAGTTCTGTTAAGGCAGGCAACGGATGAAAGTATTGAAATGCTAAAGGAAACTGCCCGAAATAAAGGAATAGAAATAGTTACTGATATTTTAGAAAGCCTTTGGGTAACTGCCGACAATAATATGCTTCAAACAGTGATTCGAAACCTGATTTCAAATGCAGTAAAGTACTCGTTGAAAGGAGCATTGGTGACTCTTTCTGCCAAAACGACACCCGAGAATTGGGTCGAAGTGTCCTGCTGTGACACTGGCATTGGCATGACCCGGGAAATTGTCGAAACCCTTTTCAGAATTGACGTAAAAATAAACCAAAAAGGTACCGATGGAGAGCCAAGTAGTGGATTGGGATTACTGCTGTGCAAAGAATTTATAGAAAAACATGGTGGCCAAATTTGGGTCGAAAGCGAAGTTGGGAAGGGCAGTACGTTTTATTTTTCATTACCTGGAATTACTGAAGAAACGAAGTAAACCGGGTGAAAATTCAGCAAACAGAAAAAATCTCAATTGGCCGAAGTATTGGGCAAAACGGTTCGATAAATCTTTTATCCAAAATCTTAAACAAAAAAGCAGGCTTGCATTCGCAGGTCTGCTTTTTTGTTGAAAAATTACTAGATTTAAACCTGAAAAAGGGAACATCTAAACTTATGGAACTTGAATAGTTTCATATTAACTCAGGAGGAGATAATATGAGTTCTAACCTATCTGATTCTAACCATTCAGGAAAATCCAACCGGACGAATGAAGGGAAAGCAGAAAAGCAAAAACATGTTATTAACAAACAGTCGTTAGACGAAAAAACCTTGCCTGAAAGTGAGGTGAGAATTCGGGCTACACTTCTCGAAAGTGAGCAACGGTTTCGTTTTGTTTTTGAGCATTCGCCATTAGGCATGTCGATAACCGGTATTGATGGTTCTTTGCAGGTAAATCAGGCGTTTTGCGCTATGCTGGGGTATAGTCACGAAGAGCTGGTCAATAAAAACTGGAGATACATAAGCCACAATGACGACGAACAATTTACCGATAGCATTACTTCCGATTTATTGTCCGGCAAACTCGATAAGGCAACCTTCGAGAAAAGGTATATCCATAAAAACTGTGAAATCGTTTATGCTGAAGTTTCCACCTTTCTGCAACGCGATGCAGAGCTGAATCCTTTGTATTTTATTACTTCTGTCAAAAACATCACACGGCGGAAAAAGGCCGAACAGGAACAATTCAGGTTGCTGAATATTATCGAGAACAGCCTGAATGAGATTTATATTTTCGATGCTGAAACATTCAAATTCGAGCATCTAAACAAAGGTGCGCTCGAAAACCTCGGCTATACTTCCGAAGAAATAAAATCGCTGACTCCGTACGACATAAAACCTGAATACACTGAAGATTCCTTCAGAAAAGCAGTGGAGCCATTGCTTTCGGGCCTGGAAAAAAAGTTGGTGTTCGAAACTTTTCATCGCCGTAAAAACGGAACCTTGTATCCCGTTGAAGTGCACTTGCAGCTTGACCACCAGGGTGAACGGCCTTTGTTCCTGGCAATTATCAACGACATTACCAAAAGGGCTCAAAGTGATAAGCAATTAAACTTGAGCGAATATCAATACCGTACATTGTTTGAACAAGCTTCCGATGGTATTTTTATTACTGATCGTGAAGGGAATTACCTGGATGTAAATACAGCCGGGTGCAAAATGGTTGGGTATTCGCGTGAGGAAATTCTGAAAATGAACATTAAAGATTTAGTTGGAGAGGAAGGTATTACCGCTAATCCAATAAAATATAAAGAACTAAAAGAGCAGCCACAAGTACTTGCCGAACGTCAACTTACATGCAAGGATGGAAGTGTGATTCATGTTGAAATTAGCGGGAAAATGTTGAAAGACGGGAGGCTTCAGGGAGTAGTGCGCGATATAACTAAACGAAAAAGAACAGAAGAACAGCTTCGAGAAAGCGAAGAGAGGTACAGTGCATTTATAAATGCCGACATCGACATGATTTTTGTAAAAGACGAACATCGCCGGTATTTGATGGCCAACAATGCGATGGCTGCTTTTTTCGGAAAAACTCCTGTTGAATTGATCGGCAAAACAGACGAGGAATTAACGGATCAAATGAAAATCATCCCCTGCAAATCGTCCGATAAAAAAGCATTGGAGGCCAGCGAAGCGTTTACTGTTGAAGAGCAATTGGGCGATCGTATCTATGAAACGACCAAATTCCCCTTGCACTTGCGGGGGAGCAAAAAGGGGATTGGCGGAATAATCCGTGATATTACTGAAAGAAAACAGGCTGAAGCGGTTATTCTGGAAGTTAACCAAAAAATGGATGCGTTTTTCAACCAGTCGCTTGATGGTTTCTTTTTTATGATGCTGGATGAACCCATTAATTGGAACGAAGAAGCTAACAAAGAGAAATTACTCGACCATGCTTTTTCGCACCAGAAGATTACGAAAATCAATCAGGCCATGCTCGATCAATACGAAGCAGCTGAAACCGATTTTATGAATCTCACTCCTGCTGATTTTTTTGCGCATAATGTTGCGCATGGAAAAGATCAATGGAGAAAGTTGTACAACGATGGAAAACTGCATACCATTACCGACGAACGCAAATTGAATGGAGAGCCTATCGTTATAGAAGGTGACTACATTTGCCTGTACGACGCCGAAGGGCGAATTACCGGGCATTTTGGAATTCAGCGCGATATTACCCAAATTAAGCTGGCTGAAATCGAAATCAAGGAAAGTGAAAAGAAATTCAGGACTTTGGTTGAGTCATCGCCCGACGGAATATCCCTGCTCGATCTGGAAGGCAACATTCTGTTTGCCAACCAGCACAAGGCCGAAATGATCGGGGTAAATTTGTTTACCGATCTGATTGGAATCAACGCATATTCATTGATAGCGCCCAAATACCATGAAATGTTCTGGTCCTTATCCGATGAGTTTTTTGCTGCCGGACAATTAAAGAACATTGAGTCCGAAGTGGTTCGTCGCGATGGCAGCACTTTTTGGGCCGAGTTTAACCTGTCACTGGTCACTGATGCCGATGGCGTTCCTGCTTATATAATGGATTCCATGCGCGATATTTCTGAACGTAAAAAGGCGGAAGAAAAAATCCTTCAGTCGGAAAAAGAACTTAAACGTGCACAACAGGTGGCTCATGTGGGGAACTGGATATGGAACATTAAAACCAACAAGCTGATATGGTCCGACGAAATGTACCGCATTTTTGGAATTGATAAATCAACTTTCACCGGCGACTTGAACGAGGTTATTCATTTACGCATTCACCCCGACGATCAGGAAAAAGTATTTAAGAGCAATGCATCTGTTGTTAAGGAGTCAAAGCCAATTTCTCTTGAATACAGGGTGATTTGGGAAGATGGATCAATTCGCGTAGTTTGGGCAGAGGCCGGTGACATTGAATTCGACCAAAATGGCAAGCCAAGTTTGCTGCATGGGATTGTTCAGGATATTACCGATCGAAAGAAAGCCGAAGCACAAATCAGCAAACTGAACAAAAGTATTGAGCAAAGTCCGTCGACGATTGTAATAACCGACTTAGATGGAAGCATTGAGTATGTCAACCCAAAATTTACTGAAATCACCGGTTATTCAGCCGAGGAAGTAATCGGGAAAAATCCACGAATTTTAAAATCGGGAAAAATGCCTGATGAAGTTTACAGGCAGGTTTGGCAGACCCTGCAAAGTGGAGATGTTTGGAGGGGCGAATTCCTGAATCAAAAGAAAAACGGTGATTTGTATTGGGAGTGGGCTACCATGACATCCATTAAGAACGATAAAGGAGAAATTATCAATTATATCGCTATTAAAGAAGACATTAGTTTGCGTAAACAAATGGAAGCAGATCTGATTGCAGCAAAAGAAAGAGCCGAAGAAAGTGATCGGCTGAAATCTGCCTTCCTCGCCAACATGAGCCACGAGATACGCACACCACTCAATAGTATTATTGGTTTTTCTGAATTATTGGGCGATGAGGCTTATGATGCAGAAATGAAAAATACGTTTGTTAGCCACATTGTTACCAATGGGAATAACCTGTTGACTATCATCAGCGATATTGTTGACATTTCAAAAATTGAATCGGGTGAAATCACCATACGCACCTCCAGTTTCAAGGTCGCTCAACTTCTTGACGACCTAACGATTATGCACGAAATCAACGCAAAAGAAAAGCAACTATCACTAAAGTGTATTTGTGCATGTAAATCATCCAACGAACCGGTAGTTGTATCTGCCGATAAAGAACGTTTGTTTCAGGTGTTTAATAATCTGATTGGAAACGCGTTGAAATTTACAGCCCAGGGATACATCGAAATAGGATGCAGGCAATCTGACAGGATGATTGAGTTTTACGTTAAAGATACTGGAATTGGCATTCCTGCCGACTACCATGAAAAGATATTCGACCGCTTCCGTCAGGTAGAGGCATCGTACACACGCAAATATGGTGGGAACGGACTTGGGCTGGCCATCTCGAAAAAACTGATTGAATTAATGGGAGGTAAAATCTGGGTCGAAAGCGAAGTTGGAAAAGGCAGTACCTTTTATTTTACGTTACCAAAACAATAAAATCTTAAATGATGGAAAATATAAAGTTTTACTGTGATGAGTTGGAGCGATCGCTGTTGTTGCTCGACAAAGAGGCAGCCGAAAAACTGCTGATGGAGGCATCCGGGAAAGGAAGCGCCATTGAGATAGCAAGTAAGATTATTACAGCTACACTGAAAAAAATTGGTGACGACTGGGAAGATGGCTCGGTTGCGCTTTCGCAGGTGTATATGAGTGGGATTATTTGCGAAGAACTGATCGATAAAATTCTTCCGCCCCAAAGTCCGGTTCGCATTCATCAGCCCAAAATGGCCATTGGCGTATTCGAAGATTACCATTTACTGGGCAAGCGAATTGTGTATTCATCGCTCCGGGCTTCAGGCTTCGAATTGACTGATCTGGGCGGAGGACTTTCAATCGACAAGTTAGTTGAGACAATCAAAAAGGAACAAATCCGGATTATGCTACTGTCGGTATTGATGCTACCATCAGCCCTTCATATCAAAGAATTGAAGGAAAAACTGAAAGATGTTGATGTAAAAATTTTGGTGGGCGGAGCACCGTTCCGCTTCGATGCAGAACTTTGGAAAGAAGTGGGCGCCGATGGTTTTGGAAAAGATTCGTCGGAAGCTATTCAAATGGTAACTAAACTCGTGGAGGAAATGGGATGAAGACAAAAATGACATCAATGGAACGGGTGCTCACTACCTTGGGGCACAACGAACCTGATCGCGTTCCCCAATTTCTGCTGCTTACCATGCATGGTGCAAAAGAATTGGGAATGAGCATTAAAGACTATTTTTCGAAAGGCGAAAATGTGGTAGAAGGGCAACTCAGGTTACAGAAAAAATACCGCAACGATTGTTTTTATGCTTTCTTTTACGCCCCGCTCGAAATTGAAGCCTTTGGTGGCGAAGTGATTTACAGTGAGGATGGTCCTCCCAATACAGGTTTGCCTTTTATCCAGAACATCGAAAAAATACTTGAATTGGAACCGCCTAAAATAAGCGAATCGAAAATGCTGCACAAAGTACTTTTCGCTATTGAAAAGTTGAAGAAAAAAGCTAAAAGTGAAATCCCCATCATTGGGGTGGCCATGTCGCCATTTTCGTTGCCTATAATGCAAATGGGATTCGAAAAATACCTGGAGATAATGCACTACCGGAAAGACCTGTTCGATCACCTGATGCACGTAAACATGGAGTTTTGCGTGGAGTGGAGCAATGCCCAGTTGGCTGCCGGCGCTACGGCCATTTGTTATTTCGACCCTGTTTCTTCTTCGACCATTATTCCGCGGGAGCTTTATCTTGAAACCGGCTTCCGCATTGCACAACAAACCTTGTCGCGGCTTAACGGGCCAACGGCAACGCATTTTGCATCAGGTAATTGTCTTCCAATTGCCGACCTCGTTCCGCAAACCGGCACAGCAGTGGTTGGAATAAGTTCGATGGAAGATTTGTCAAAACTCAAAAAAGCCTATAAAAATAAACTCACACTTCTGGGCAATCTCAATGGCATTGAAATGCGCCGCTGGACAACCGAAGAGGCCACCGAAAATGTTCGGAAAGTGATTGAGATAGCAGCGCCTGGCGGAGGTTTTATCCTTTCCGACAACCACGGCGAAATACCATTTCAGGTATCCGACGAGGTGCTGATGGCCGTTTCGGAAGCAGTTCATACCCACGGGGTTTACGAAGAGACCGTCGGATAAAACCAAATAGAATGGCATGAAAAAACCTTATTTTTAAAGAAAATAACCTCAGTAGAAAGTATATAACAAACAGGATATAACCTTATTCCCTTATTTATGAAAGTTCAATACGACAACCAGTACTATCAGAATACTATGAAGCCAAAATTAGGTAATAAGGTTTTGGCTGTGATCGCAAATTTTCTACTGAGGTAGCCATTGCAAATAAGGTTTAAAGAAAAGGAGATCAAATGTTTTTTTTAAACCTAATTTTAAAGGAAATAACCTCAGTAGAAAGTATATAAAATCCAGTATATGACCTTATTATCTTATTAATGAACGGATTTATCGGGTTGTTGGTTCTTTTTCATTAGGCGTAGCCTTCAGGCTATGTAAAAAATGCAAACGAATACGGGCTTTAGCCCATACGGTCATAATTTTGGGCTAAAGCCCATTTTTAATATCAATTTATCCAACGGCATAAATGCCGTTGCTAATTAATGAACACAAAATAACCGCAAATTCGGTTAAATATCAAAATGGAACGACTTTGTATAATAATTTGTAATTCGCTGGCGCCAGAGATCAGCCACATTCTGCAGGCAGGAAACTATCCCGATGTAACTCTAAAAAGTTTTCCGGCTGTTTGCACTGGTTGCTTCGTTACCGACGAGCGAATTGTGGAAATTATCGGCGACAATCCGTATCAGTATTCAAAAATTGCAGTAATTGTAAGTTCTTGCATGGGCAAAAAGAATGTCAGAAATATCCATCTGAAAAACGTGGAAATTATCCGGCTCGAACAATGCCTTGAGATTCTTTTTCCGCTGCCAACAATTTACCATTACATCAAACAAGGTAATTATCTTGTTTCAAACGGATGGCTTCGCAATTACAACCGTCATATCCGCGATTGGGGCTTCGATTCCGATTCGGCCAAAAACTTCTTTGGAGAATCGATCCGGAAAATTGTTCTGCTAGAAACCGGTTTGCCTGGTGATTACCTGACCAATCTAACCGCACTTTCAGAATACATGGGTGTTCCGTACGATATTTTGCCTGTTGGAATCAACCATCTCCAGCGATTCCTCGATTCGGTTGTTTTGGAATGGAGAAATGAGAATGAAAGAAAAACACAGAATAGCCGGATTGCAAAGCTGGCCCGCGAAAGCGCCGACTATTCCCTTGTATTCAGTCATCTCCGTAATCTGATCGATCATACCGACGAAGAATTTATCATTCAGGAAATCAAAAATTTACTAAACTTGCTTTTCGCGCCCGAACAGCTTGTTTATCATCAGTATAGCAATGGAGTTGAAACGAACACACCCAATCAAGCTTCAGAGATATTTAATCCTGAAGATAGCATCACCATTGAGGTTAGGCACCAAAATGAAACGCTGGGACTGTTCGAGGTACTCAACGTTCGCTTCCCCAAGTTTATTCCTCAATATAAACCGATGGAACTGGTTATCAGCCAAATTGGTGGATTGGCTATTGCAAATGCCAGGAAATATTCAGAGCTTGAGCTCACGCGTTTGGCCTTGTGCGAACTCAATGCCACCAAAGACAAATTTTTCTCTATTATTTCGCACGATTTGAGGGGCGCCTTTTCTTCGATATTAGGCCTGACTGGTTTGATGGCTGATGATAGTTACGATCTTTCAACCGAGGATCTACGCTATTTCACGCTTTCTGTTCATAAAACAGCAAAATCGACCAACGATTTACTACAAAACTTACTGGAGTGGTCGCACTTGCAGAAGGACGGTATAGCCTATCTACCAGAATCAATAAATCTAAAAGATTTTATTGGGAACTGTGATGAATCAGTCCGTTTTGCTGCCGAAAATAAAATGATTATTTTAGAGGTCAACCTGCCGGAAGGATTAACCGCACAGGCCGACCCAAACATGTTAAAAACCATTATGCGAAACCTGGTGATGAATGCCATCAAATTTACCCGTCAAGGTGGAGAAGTTAAGGTTGAAGCCAGATTGTCAGATGAAAATGTTATTCTGTTTTCAGTAAAAGATTCTGGGATAGGAATGAGCAAGCAAATTCTTGATAATCTTTTCAGGATCGATGTAAATGTTAGTCGTCAAGGCACAGATGCCGAACCCAGTACAGGCCTTGGTTTGATCCTGTGTAAAGAATTTGTCGATAAGCACGGTGGCCAAATCTGGGCTGAAAGCGAAGAGGGGAAGGGCAGTACGTTTTATTTTACGATACCACAAATATTAAATAAATAATATGATGGAATCCCAAAATCTTAGTCCGGTAGTAAAGGATTATTTACAAAATCTATTGAAAGGCAACCGTTCCAATTGTTCGGCTATTGCACGGCAATATCTGGAGAAAAACCCGTCCATCAAAGATTTATACGAGGAGGTTTTTAAAGTTTCGTTGTACGAAGTTGGCCGTTTTTGGGAAACCAACCAAATAACGGTAGCCACCGAGCATTTGGCTACTGCAATAACTGAAGGTATTCTGAATGAGTTGTTTGAGCAAATAATTTCTGGCAGAAAATATAACAAAAAAGTGGTGGTGGCTTGTGTCGAAGGGGAGCAGCACCAGGTGGGCATCAAAATGGTGGCCGATGTATTTGAAATGAAAGGATGGGAAAGTTTTTTCCTCGGAACAGGAATTCCCACTTCGGAACTGGTTAAATTTATTCATGAAATTAAGCCCGATATACTGGCTGTTTCGTTAAGCGTTTATTTTAATTTTGCCAACCTGCTGAAAATGTTGGAATTACTTCGAAACGAATTCCCCGATTTACAGATCATTGTTGGCGGACAGGCGTTCAGTCGTGCTTCCGACCAGGCATTACAACGCCTTGGGAATGTGGTTCTTTTATCCGATTTGTACCTGCTCGAAAAATATATTGAAACAATCAACACTAATCTTTAAAACTTGCTTATGGACAGAAATGATTTAATTAAAACTGCTGAAAAGCTTAACCAGGTAAGCGAAAGAAGCGCTGCCGAATTCGGCTCAAGAAAAGAGGCATTGGTAGCTATGATGAATGCTAAAATGGAAGCACGTCCCGACTTGCTAGACATGGTGGGAGCCGATAATGTGGAAATGATGAAGGACAATCATGCCAATCATGCACGTTTCCTCGAATCCATTTTTAACCAGCATTCACCCGAAATTCTGACTGATACAGTTCTTTGGGTTTTCCGGGCTTATCGTTCGCGCAATTTCAGCTCAACCTATTGGGCCGCCCAGCTAAATGCCTGGATCGAAATCTATAAAAAGGAACTTTCGCCCGAATGCTTTCAGGAAATTTATCCTTATTACAACTGGATGCAGATTAATATCCCTACTTTTAATAAACTGGCAGAAGACGAGCTCGATGCCCCACTTTCGGCACATTGAGATTTCTCTGTGAAACTCCGTGTCTTCTCTTTTAATCTCTGTGTAATTTTTAATGTATCACAGAGTTACACAGAGTAAAAACACAGAGTCACACAGAGATCGAAACTCAATTATATAAAGTTTCAATATGGATCAAAGCAGGCTATCTGAAAATAATCTTATCTCCGACTGGGCACCCCTGATTTGTGATCTTTCGAATCAGGGGTACTCAGTTGCTATTGGCATTTTTAATGCTGAAGGCCGGTTGCTTGAAGCCAATCCGGCTTTATGCTATTTTTTGGATGCCGATCGAATACAGCTGGAACCAAAAAACTTTTTTATTAATCCTGAATTTTCATTCTTTCTTTCAGACAAAAACGAAGAACTGGTTTTTGAAGGTTTAATGACTGTTGGAAATTATGCTGATGTTAGTTACGTACTTCAGTCCAGGGTATTCAGGAGAAATGACCGGATATTGGTTTATGCCGAGGCCGATGTTCCCAATTTATTTGAGGAAAATAAAAAAATGAGCGTTTTAAATCAGGAAGTTAACAACCTGCAGCGGCAACTCATTAAAGAAAAAAAGAATTTGCAGACCACGCTCGCTGAATTAAAGGAAACCCAGCAAATGCTCATCCATTCCGAAAAAATGAACGCGATGGGTAAATTGGTGGCTGGGGTTGCGCACGAGTTGAATAATCCGATCGCTTTTGTTTACAGCAACCTGTTTTCGCTCGATAAATATGTCGCAGAAGTATTTGATGCCATCCGTCAAATCGAACATCAAGTTGAATCGGTTGGAAATCAGGAATTAAATGAAACCATTGTACAGCTCCGTGAAAAGAACGATTTGGATTATCTGGAAGAAGATATTTCGGATATGACCAAAGAATCGAAAGTTGGAATTGAACGGGTGAAAACCATTGTGGAGGATCTTCGCCGGTTTTCGCGCCTCGACGAATCGGACATCAAACAAGTTGACCTGATTGAAAATATCCGTTCAACCATATCGATTGCCCGGGCCGAAATCAGCAAAAAAAACATCGACTTTCAGTTTACTTCTCCGGAGGGTCTAACGATTGAATGCTTCCCGGGTCAGCTCAATCAGGCCATTCTCAATGTGTTAATTAATGCTGTTCAGGCTGTTGATGATGGCGGACAGGTCTGCCTTTCGGTTACTAACGACGAAAACAACGTATTCATCAGCGTAAAAGACAATGGGAATGGAATCCCGGAAGAAATTAAATCCCGGATTTTCGAGCCGTTTTTTACGACAAAGCCAGTCGGAAGTGGAACCGGATTGGGTTTAAGTATAACTTACAAAATCATCCACGATTTGCACAATGGTAAAATTGAGGTTCATTCAGAAGCAGGCTCCGGAACTGTATTTAAATTGGTAGTTCCTTCAAAGCAGGTAGTTTGAGTTTTTTTTAATTATTTTAGCAATTAGCAATTTTCAAAAGTTGTCATTAAGTTGTCATTCGTAGTCATTAATTGTAGCTCAAGTGACAACAAATGACAACAAATGACAACAAGTGACTATATTCTCCAGAGCGAAAATCTCATTGGTAAGGACAAGGATATTCAAATCAGTTTTATAAATTTGGTGCTTTCAATAATGCTTTTTTATGAAGAAAAGTCTAATGAGTTCGGGTGATTTTAAATCTTCGTTTATAAAATCACAAGGAGGGGTCACTTCTTGATTTTCCGGTTGTTGGAGTTGGCGCTTCTGCCGGAGGCTTAGAAGCATTGGAGCAATTCTTTAAGGCCATGCCCGCTAATTCAGGAGCGGCTTATGTAATTGTACAGCACTTATCGCCCGATTACAAAAGCCTTATGGATGAGTTACTTGCCCGATATACAAGTATGGTCATCCACCGGGTAACCGATGGGATTCCTGTAGAGGAAAATCATATTTACCTGATTCCGCCCCGGATGAACATGACTATTTTTCATGGCAGGCTCTATTTAAGCGAGCATTCGCCTAACCGAACATTAAACCTTCCCATCGATATTTTTCTACGATCGCTGGCAAAAGATCAGGAAAAAAACGCCATCGCCATTATTCTCTCAGGAACTGGTAGCGATGGTACCTTAGGAATCAAGGCTGTAAAAGAGTATGGTGGGATGATCATGGCTCAGGACGACCAATCGGCTAAATTTGATGGAATGCCCCGCAGTTCCATTTCAACCGGAATGGTTGATTTTATTCTGCCTCCTGCCCAATTAGCCGATGAATTGGTGAACTATATCAAGCATCCGTTTGTAAAGCAAAAGCAAAAAATAGAAGCGCTGCTCAACAATGACGATAACCAGTTGTCCAAAGTGATTTCAATTATTCGTGATTCTAAAGGGGTCGATTTCTCTGATTACAAAGAAAATACCATTATCCGAAGATTGGAAAAACGCATCAGTATCAACCGATTCGAAAATATTGAAGATTATGTGAAGTTTCTGGCCAACAATGTTCGTGAGATCAATATTCTGTTTAATGAATTGCTGATTGGCGTAACCCGTTTTTTTAGGGACGAGGAAGCCTTTAAAAAACTGAAAAGTGAAGTCATTGGTTCTCTTATACGAAAAGGATCAACTCAGCGCGAGTTTCGTGTTTGGGTAGCGGCCTGCTCAACCGGTGAAGAAGCCTATACACTGGCCATTCTTTTCCGCGAATTTATGAACGAGAACAACATTTATTGCGATGTGAAGATATTCGCCACAGACCTTGATACCGCCTCACTCGAATATGCAGGTGTTGGTTTATACCCCGACAGCATCGCTTCGGATGTAACACCCGAACGTATTTCAAAATTTTTCATCCGTCGCGAAAACGGTTATCAGGTCAATGAAACCATCCGTAGCATGATTATTTTCGCCCGCCATAATATTTTACAGGATCCACCATTCTCCAAATTAGATCTGATAACCTGTCGCAACATGCTGATTTACCTCAATAACGATGTTCAGCAACGCATTCTGTCAATGTTTTACATTTCGCTCAATGAAATGGGCTACCTGTTTTTGGGAAGCAGCGAATCGCTCGGAAATATATCGGAAGGTTTTACTACGATCGATTCAAAATTGAAAATTTACAGGCAAAAAAAAGGTTTCAAGCCACTTCAAATTCAAAATTTTGGTATAAATTCGGTTCACAAGACCAACAGCGAGTTAAAAAATATTAGCACTTATATTCGAAACCCAAGACCAAAAGCTTCGGTTCTTGACGGAATTTTCGACCAGATATTGGGCGATTATATACCAACATCTGTAATTATCGACGAGAATTTTGAAATTGTTCACACCATTCATCAAGTTGGCAAATACGTGTCATTACCCATCGGTCAGGTGTCTCTAAATCTGCTGAAAATGTTGCCCCGCGAAACTGGCATCATTGTGAATAGTCTGATACGCAGAGCTGATAAAAAAAACAGCGAGGTTGTTATTGAAAATGTCAGTTCGACTGATAACGTTAAAACTTTATCGTTGGCATGTAAAAAATTACCGAATACGCGCACAGGCGAGATTTATTACCTCATCTCCTTCATCGAAAAAGATAAGAAAGAAAGGGTCAAAGAAGTAAAACGCATCGAGACCATAGATATCAATGTTCAATATCAGGAACGAGTGGAGGAATTGGAAAAAGAATTGCAGTTTAAAAGTGAAAGTTTACAGGCCACCGTCGAAGAACTGGAAACTTCGAACGAAGAGTTGCAGTCATCAAACGAAGAGCTGATGGCGTCCAACGAAGAGCTGCAAAGTACCAATGAAGAATTGCAATCGGTTAACGAAGAGCTTTATACTGTAAATTCGGAGCATATCCGGAAAATTGAAGAACTTACCGAATTGTATGCCGATATCGACAACCTGTTGAAATATACGCAGACAGGTAACTTATTTCTCGACCGCAACCTCAACATCCGAAAAATTAATGATGTGGCAACTTTGCTCACCAACATTCTACCGACTGATGTAGGGCGCCCCATTCAGCATTTGGCAATAAGAAGTCTGTATCCTGAATTTCTTGAAGATATTTACGCCGTTTCAGACACCTTGCAGCATATTGAACGAGATATAAAAGATAAAAATGGAGTTTGGTATCTTATGCGAATTCTGCCATACCGCACTTCAGACAATGCCGTTGAAGGGATTATTGTCACCTTTGTTAACATTAGCGGAATAAAGGAGTCGCAGCAATTTGCCGCCGATTTAAATGATAAATTTTCACTGGCTATGGATATTGGCAATATGGCATGGTGGGAATGGGACTGCGAATTGAATAAGGTTAAAACAAGCAGAGGAAAGTATGCCATGTTGGGATACGAAGAAGATGAAATAAAGCCGGGATTCGAAGGTTGGACAGAACTGCTCCACCCTGATGATCTGGAATCATCTATGCAATCAATGAGAAACCATTTACAGGGTTTATGTCCGTTTTACGAAGTTGAATACCGGATACGAAAAAAAGACGGCCAATATGCATGGTATTTTGATAAAGGTCAGGTTGTTGAACGAAACAACGCAGGAAAGCCGCGAAAACTGATGGGAGTAATACAAAACATCACAGAAAAAAAAACAATAGAATTAAAATAATAATTGATTTTATACTGAAAGGTTATTATCTTCGGTAAAAAACCTTCTTTAAACCTGCAAAAATGGGCAAGAAAGAATATTTAAGGTTAAAAGCGGAAGAGTTGATGCGCAGTAATGGAGTTGCTGACAAGACTCTTTATGAAAAGGATTTGGAATCATTGATCGAGGAATTAAGAATTCATCAGTTTGAATTGGAGCACCAAAATCAGGAATTGATGGAAGCCCATGAGAAAATAGTCATGATTCAGAATCGGTTTACTGACTTATTTAATTATGCACCAATAGGTTATATGATTTTAAGTAATAACTATAAAATTACTGAAGTCAACTTTACTGCTTGCAAAATTCTCAATCTGGAGTATGATTTACTTAAAAATACAAGCTTTACCAAGTGGATTCACCCTGATTTTCAGGATCAGTTTTACCTCTTTTTTAAAGATATTTTTGTAAATCCCGATTTCAAGTCCTGCGAACTCAAATTAAAAGATGCTTCAGGATTCAATTTCTTTGCCAGTATTATTGCATTGCCCGACCAATACACCAATGGTAAATCACAAGAATTGAGAATTGCTATCATCGATATTTCGATGCAAAAAGAACTCGAGTTTAATCTCTTGCTGGAAACAGAAAGAGCCAAGGAAAGTGAGCGTTTGAAATCAGCTTTTCTTGCCAATATGAGCCACGAAATACGGACTCCACTCAATGGAATTTTAGGTTTCGCTTCACTTATTTACGATGATGAACCCGATACCCCAACAGCAAAGTCTTATGCTGAGATTATTGGCCGCAATGGCGAACGGCTTTTAAATTTGATTAATAAGATATTAGACATCAGTAAGATTGAATCGGGAAACATGCCTGTTGAAAACACAACCTTTTCCCCCGGCATGCTTATAAGCGAAGTGAAAGAACTTTTTCAGGTAATTGCCGACAAACAAGATGTTAACATTGTTACTCATATTTCTCCGGAATTAAGCGACATTAATATTATTGCTGACAAATCAAAGCTGACACAAATCCTGACAAATCTTTTAAGCAATGCCTTGAAGTTCACAAAAAATGGATTTGTAGAGATTGGATATTACAGAGAGGGAAATCAAATTGTTTTCACAGTAAAAGACAATGGATTAGGTATTTCGGAAGAAGGACAAAAGCACTTGTTCGAGCGGTTTTACCAGGTCAATACCAACTCAAAATACAATACCGAAGGTTCCGGACTTGGTCTTTCACTATGCAAAGCTTTAGTCGAGTTATTAAATGGTCGTATTTGGGTTGAATCAAAAGCAGGTGAAGGTGCATGTTTTAGCTTTTCAATTTCCTGTGAGTTTATTGATGACAAAAATTCTAAATCAGCCGATTTGCCAAATCAGACAGTTTTACTGGTTGAAGATGATTTTAAACAAGCTCAACTGATTAAAGCTCAACTCGAAAAATACAATTTGCAGGTAGTTTACGCAAAAAATGGTGTTGACGCTATTCAACAGATCATGCACAACAATTCGTTAAGCATGATATTGATGGATATTAACATGCCCGTTTTGAATGGACTTGAAACTGCAAGGGAAATCAGAAAAAATAATATCCACATTCCGATTGTTGCGATAACTGGTTTTTCAACTGAATATACCCAACACGATGCCATTCAGTTAGGTTTTAATGATTACTTTGTAAAACCATTGACAACAACCGGAATTTCGAGAATAATTCACAAATATATTACTGTTTAATATGCTGCAAGATCAATTAATAGTAAAAGACCACAACCTGCTCATCATTGATGATGAGGTCGATATTACCAAATCATTGGTCAGGCAATTCCGAAGAAAATACAATGTAATAGCAACGACCGATGCTTCGGAAGCCCTTAAAATAATGGAGAAGGAGAAAATACAGGTCGTTTTGTCGGATCAGCGGATGCCCGGAATGACTGGTGTGGATTTTTTTGCTCAGATTAAAGACAAGTATCCGGATGCCCTGAAACTTATCCTGACCGGATACAGCGATATTGAAGCTGTTATTGGGGCTATAAACGAAGGACAGGTTTTCAGGTATGTTAAAAAGCCCTGGAATCCGGATGAATTGGAAACCATTATCCGCGAGGCTTTTGAAAAATACGAGTTGATTACTAATAACCGGAAATTGCTGGCCAGCCTGCAGGAAGCCAATCAAAATCTGGAGGCGAAAGTGCAAGCCCGTACCGCTGAAATTGAAAAAGCGAACTCCCGGCTTTCGGAGCTGAATATAGAGAAA
>JAHEYU010000086.1 GCA_023251435.1 Bacteroidota bacterium | reverse complement strand
TTGAGTATGTAAAAAGTGATGATTCAGGCAAACGACTAATTGCAAAAATGCAGGATGAAGGCTTAGCCTTTGATTCAGAAGAAATTTACGACGATTTTGCAAAGCTATACCGCAAGTTTATTCGACGGAACAAAGACCTGACAGAGTTTTTCATTAAGGAAACACAAGACATCGTAAATCAGCTTTGCGACGATTTCGAAAGAACTCTGAAAGTACGATATCTCGAGAATGATGCTTTGAGAATTGCTGCAACGCCAGAGACAACTTATAATAGAAAGAATCTTTAATACCATTCAACCCGTTCCGGGTTGTACCCTGCTCTGGCGTTTCCTTATCCTCCGGTTGCCATCGAAGGTCATTACATTTAACGACTTCGGAGCTAAAGAACATTTTTCGGTCGTGAAATTTCTACAGCAAACTCCGACTCAACATATTCTATCATTTCAGCAAAAAAACTGCGGAACAGGGCCTCAAACTGGTGGTATTCCTGATTCAGAATCTGCATGGCCCAATCGCTGTTCGATGGCAGGGAAGTCCATCGCGACATGATTTCAAGAACATGAAAAAGGTTCTCTCTTTTAGCATACGACTCCAGTCGCTTGTGTTGTATCAGAAATGGCAGAAACTGTTTTACCTGAAGCGGGAGCATAAAGAAATTGGACAGAAAAATGGCATGCGCGTTTTTAGCAAAGTTTCGCAACGAATAAACCGAATAATCGCTCCAGTTCGATGCCAGAAAATGATCGAAAAAAACATCGGTAACAATTCCGGAATACTTGCCATAAGCCGGACGCAGCAGTTTTATACATTCGCCAACATCGGCATGCTGATCGGTAAACGAATCGATTCTGCGGTGAAGTAAAATACCAAAAGCCACCTGCTCCGGAAATTCTTTGTGCCGGTTTCCTTTCACAAAATCGCCGATAAAATTTCCGAGTTTGATTTCTTCCGAATCGCCCGAAAGATAGATATGAGCCAGATAATTCACCTTTTAACCGTTTTAACTTTTGGTAAACCTACAAAAAATCCAACAATCAGGTCGGCATAAAAATCCAGTCAGTTATACCAAATGAAAATCTAAATCAGTCCAAACCCATTCTGGTATAATGCCGATGAATAGAAATGTTAAGTCCAATCGAGTGTGCGAAGATTGGACTGTTATATTTCTTCAATCGGTATTAATTATTGGTTAAAAGAATTTCAGGTTCATAAAACGCAATTTTTGTTTTTTATTTATCTTGCGAAAATATTTCAAAGTAAAGTCATGCCTAAGAAAATTGCCGCGTTTGGTGAGTTGTTATGGGATTTGCTTCCCACCGGGAAAGTGCTGGGAGGTGCGCCAACCAACTTTATTTACCGGATTAATTCGTTCGGCGATCAGGGAACTTTACTTAGCAAAGTTGGCAACGACAAGGCCGGAAGGGATGCCAGAACGGCTCTCCGAAACCTGGGACTTTCAGACGAAAATATTCAAACCGATTATGAATTTCCTACCGGATCGGTTAAAGTGAAAATTGACGAACAGGGTCTGGTCGATTTCAACATTATTACCGATGTAGCTTACGACCATATTGAGATTAATACCGAAATGATCGATGCTTTCAGTCAGGCCGACTGTGTGTGCTTTGGCACGCTGGTTCAGCGCTACGGAATTTCGAAAAATACATTGCGCGAACTGATTCACGAGTCGCCCGATGTAGTGAAATTTCTGGATGTAAACCTCCGGAAAAAATGCTACACCGCCGCAACACTCGAAGACAGTCTGCGAATGGCCAATATCCTGAAAGCCAACGACGAGGAATTACTAATTATCAAAGATTTGCTTGGCCTGAAAAATGAAAACCTGCCGAACCTCGCAAAGGAAGCCCTCGAAACGTTCAAACTCGATATCATTCTTTGTACCCTTGGTTCGAACGGTGCATTTTGCCTGACCAAAGAAGAGGTTTTCTGCTACGATCCGGGTTACCAGATTACCCTTGGCGATACCGTAGGTTCAGGCGACGCATTTTCTGCCGGATTTATTCATTATTTCATGAACAGGCAACCAATAGACGAAGCCTTGCGTTTCGGCAATGCTGCCGGTGCAATGGTCGCAACTACAACAGGCGCCACCTCACCCATTTCAAAAGAGCAAATCATTGGTTTTATGGGCATGCCACAGAAACGGAACAGTGTGAAGGTTATTTAGTAAGAGGTAAGTAACAGGAAATATTTACTTTCCTATTTCTTAACCTTGCCAATACCGAGAACGCCTGCCTGCGCCAAAGTCATGATGATCACACCCGCAACAGTAACTGCGCCGCCCCAAAGCTGAACTGGCAGCGGAAAATTCCCGAAGAAAAAATAGGCGATAATCAATACAAAAATCCCTTTTAAACTCTGGATGATCGACGACCGGGAAGCAGCAATATAGCGGTAGGAATAGAAGAACGATAGCAATCCGATAAAAGAACCAAAAAAAGCTCCCAAAGCAATGTTCCTGAAAGCAACTGCCGGAATCGCAAGCGGCTGTCCGCTTTGCAGAAAATAGAAAAGAAAGAAAAGAAATATCCATCCATTTGAATTGAGGTTAAAAACTTCGGGACTGGCCTTTTGAACATTCTTTTTTACTATTACTGAAACCGTGGCAGCAAAAAGCGTGTTGATCACTACAAATCCGGTTCCCGGAATAAAAAACTTACTCCAGCTCATATCGCCCGAATAACTGATGGCAAAAGCTCCTGCCAGGGCAATCATTGCTCCCAGCGATTCGATAAGTGTAAAACGCTCTTTCAGGAAAGTAATACCCAGAATGCTTAAAAAAACCGGAAATAGATTTCCGAGAAAAGAAGTAACCGAAGGATCGGGAATGGCCTGAATAGCCATAAAAAAGGTGATATTCGAAATAACATCAATTATGCCGAGAAGAACAAGCAACCCAATAATTTTTCGTGAAACTGCAGGTATCTGCCTGTATTTTCCGGAGATCAGAATAAATACCAGGTTAATCAAAAATCCCATTCCGAAGTAATAAAGTCCAAATTGGGCCAGTTCAACCTGATTCAGCCCGGCCTTACTAAAAACATACAAACTTGAAAAAGCGATGGTTCCAACAATTGCATACGCATAACCTTTCCACTCTTCCGACTTAATTACTGCCATATATTCGATAAAAAAAGAGAAACCTCAACCATGAGATTTCTCTTTCGCAAGTTATTGTATTTTTTGAATAACAGTCGCTTTTTGACCGCTAATATGCCCACAATAAAAATTTTATCGAGCACGATTTTTCACCTCCAGATATTTTATATTTGTTGAAAGAATTAAAATAGAACGTGATGACTTCTGCAGCATTAAAGAAACAATTTGACGGGTATTTGCCTTTGTTGTCCGACAAGCAACAAGCTTTGGTTTTAGACATGGTTAAAAGCCTACTAAACATTGATAATGAAGTAAAAAGAATTACCCGCAAACAATACAATAAGGAAATAGACGAAGCTGTTGATCGGGTTGAAGAAGGAAATTTTATTACGCACGAAGACGCTCTTAAGGAATTGTCTAGATGAGACAAAAAAGATCCTATACGATTATTTGGGATAGAATTGCACTCGACGACTTCAAAAATATTTTGGATTTTTTGTCAAAGCAAAGTTCCCAGGCTCCAAAAATTGTAAGAGAAGGAGTATTATCCCGCATAAATGAAATCAAAATAAATCCGCTTATTTTTGAACTTGACAAACTTAAAGACTATCCTAACAAAGAATTCCGGGCATTCGTTATTTATAATTTCAGAATAACTTATCAAATAAAACCAGCAGCAAAAGAAATTCGGATTTTAAGAATACGTCATTCCAGTAGAGAACCACTTGGTTATTGATTTTCAACCTTTCGGTATATTTGGTACAACTTCAGAAAAAAAAGCGAAACCTCAAACCTGAGATTTCGCTTTTTTCATTGATAGTATTTTTTTTTAATTACAGTCGCTTTTTGATCGCTTTTGTGGCTTCTTCGAAACCCGGTTTTTCGAGCAACGCAAACATGTTCTTTTTGTAAGCTTCCACTCCCGGCTGATCGAATGGATTCACTCCCAATGTGTATCCACTTAAACCGCAGGCCACTTCAAAGAATTGGATCAATTGACCAAGATAATATTCGTTCAGTTTTGGCAGTACAATCTGGATATTTGGAACACCCCCATCAACATGGGCAAGCATGGTTCCCAATTCGGCCATTTTATTCACTTCGTCAACACGCTTTCCTGCAAGGAAATTCAGGCCATCGAGATCGTCTGCATCAATTGGAACGCGAACTTCGCGATCGGGACTTGCAACCGAAAGAACGGTTTCGAACAAAGTGCGCTCGCCTTCCTGAATGTATTGTCCCATTGAATGTAAGTCAGACGAGAAATCGACTGCAGCCGGGAAAATACCTTTATTTTCTTTTCCTTCGCTTTCGCCGTAAAGCTGTTTCCACCATTCGGCCAGGAAGTGAAGTTTTGGATTGTAGTTCACCAGAATTTCTATCGACTTTCCGTTTTTGTACAGTTCGTTGCGAACAGCAGCATATTGTGCAGCAAGGTTTTCTTCGAACGGAACATCCACTCCGGTTGCATGTTGCATATCAACAGCACCCTGCACCAAAGCACGAATATCGAATCCGGCAACGGCGATGGCAAGCAGACCAACAGGGGTAAGCACTGAATAACGTCCACCCACATCATCAGGAATAACAAAAGTTTTGTAACCTTCGATGGTAGCCAGTGAGCGCAATGCACCTTTGCTGGCGTCGGTAATCGCAACAATACGTTCGTTGGCTTCCGCTTTTCCATATTTATCTTCAATGTCCTGTTTCAGCAAACGGAAAGCCAATGCAGGTTCGGTAGTTGTTCCCGATTTGGAAATCACTGCCATTGCATATTCTTTGGTTTTCAGCAACTCACGGAGTTCGAACAGGTAATCTTCGCTAATATTTTGTCCGGCGAAAAGAATAAACGGACTTTTGCGTTCTTTCAGATGAGCGAAACTATCCGAAAGTGCATCAACCACCGCTTTGGCGCCAAGGTACGAACCTCCGATGCCGATTACCACAAAAATGTCGATATTTTTCGCAACCAGTTTAGTGGCTGTTACTTCGTAGTCAGCCAGTTCTGCTTCAGTAATTGAGCTTGGCAAAGTGGTCCAGCCCAAAAAATCGTTGCCTTTTCCGGTTTTGTAAAAAAGGGCGCGATTGTGATTTTCGATCGCTTCCTTGTATGAGAAAACCGAGTCTTTCGATATAAAATCAAAAGTCTTGTCAAAATTTAGATTAATATTCTTCATCTGTTCATTTTTTAAACCACATAGGACACATAGTTTTTTTCTATGTGCCCTATGTGTCTATGTGGTTATTTTATAATGTATTTTATCTAAGGTGTTCTGTTAACAATCTTATTTCGATGGCGGGGGAAATGTTTTCGTACAAAATATTGTAAACGGCTTCGGCAATGGGCATGTTTACCCTGAATTCCTCGTTTATTTCCTTGATTGATTTCGCGGCATAGTAACCTTCGGCAATCATGTGCATCTCAAGTTGGGCTGTTCTTACCGAATAACCTTTGCCAATCATAGTTCCAAAGGTCCGGTTACGCGAAAATTGCGAATAGGCAGTCACCAGCAAATCGCCAAGGTAGGCAGAACTCTTTATGTCGCGGGTTATCGGGTGAACTTTATCGACAAACCGTTTGATTTCCTGAATGGCATTTGAAATGAGCACAGCCTGGAAATTATCGCCATAGCGCAGGCCATGTACGATTCCTGAAGCAATGGCTACAATATTTTTCAATACCGAAGCATATTCAGTTCCATAAATATCGTCAGAAACATGTGTTCTGATGTACGGACATTCAAGCTTAAAGGCAAAAGCCCTTGCTTTTTTTACATCCGGACAGGCAATGGTAAGATACGACAAACGTTCGAGAGCAACTTCCTCGGCATGGCACGGACCGGCAATTACACCAATGCGTTCGTAAGGAATATTAAAATACTGATGTAAATATTGCCCGACAATCAGGTTATCTTCAGGAACAATTCCCTTGATAGCCGAAACTACAAATTTCGAATTCAGGTCAACATTCAGTCTCGACATTGCATCTTTCAGGAAAGCTGAAGGAATTGCAAGTATAACAATATCAACGTCTTCAATAGCAGCATTAATATCAGTGAAGAAGTTAATCCTGCTTACATCAAACTCTACACCCCGCAAATAGCTGGGATTGTGTTTAAACCGCGAGAACTGCTCAATATTATCAGAATTACGAAAGTACCAGTTGATGCTTTGAACATTGTGCAAAAGGATTTTTGCCAGTGCGGTGGCCCAACTTCCACTTCCGATAATAGCTATTTTCGAATTTTCAAACATTTCTTATTTTCCGGGTTACGATAACCATTTGTTCACTTCTTCTAACGAAGGGTTGCTGAGGCCTAATTTGTTCTTTTTATTGAAGCCACAAATGTCGTTAAAAAATTTGCCCGCCTTAACTTCTTTTAACTCTTTAACTTTTTTTAACCCTATTTTCCTGATTACCTCAATCCACTCAACCGGAATTCCGAGTTCAACGAATTTTTCGTCCGGATCAGAGGCATCGGCATTCTTTTCGGGTTTCATTTGCGGGAAGAAAAGTACATCCTGAATCGAAAGATTGTTGGTCATGAACATGGTCAGACGGTCGATTCCAATTCCCATTCCTGAAGTTGGCGGCATTCCGTATTCCAATGCACGCAGGAAATCCTGATCGATAAACATTGCCTCATCGTCGCCCTTTTCCGACAGTTTCATCTGGTCCTCAAAGCGTTCGCGCTGATCGATCGGATCATTCAGTTCTGAATAGGCATTTGCAAGTTCTTTTCCGTTCACCATTAATTCAAAACGCTCTGTCAGTCCTTCAACCGACCTGTGTTTCTTGGTTAGCGGCGACATTTCGACCGGATAGTCGATTATAAAAGTAGGCTGCACATAATGGTGCTCGCATTTTTCGCCAAATATTTCGTCAATCAGTTTGCCTTTTCCCATGGCAGGATCGGTATTCAGACCTAATTGGCGGCAAATATCTCTTAGTTCATCTTCCGTTTTTCCTGAAATATCGAAACCGGTATGTTCTTTAATGGCCTCGTACATTGTAACCCGTTTAAAGGGGCGTTTAAAATCGATTTCCACCTCACCCAGCTGAACTTTGGTTGTCCCGTGCAATGCAATTGCCACGCGTTCAATCATTTCTTCGGTAAAGTTCATCATCCACAGGTAGTCTTTGTAGGCTACATATATTTCCATCACAGTGAACTCCGGATTGTGGGTACGGTCCATTCCTTCGTTACGGAAGTCTTTGGCAAACTCGTAAACACCATCAAAACCGCCAACAATCAGGCGTTTCAGGTAAAGTTCGTTGGCAACCCTCAAATAGAGCGGAATATTTAAAGCATTGTGGTGGGTAATAAACGGACGGGCTGTTGCGCCCCCCGGTATCGACTGTAAAATCGGTGTTTCAACCTCAAGATAACCTTGCTCGTTGAAAAACTGACGCATGGTATTAATAATTTTTGTCCGCTTGATAAAGGTATCCTTCACCTGCGGATTCACAATCAAATCGACATAGCGCTGGCGGTAACGCATCTCCGGATCGGTTACTGCGTCGAACAACTGGCCGTCTTTTTCTTTTACAACAGGCAGCGGACGAAGCGATTTGCTTAGTACCTGGAATTCGCGTACATGAATCGAAAGTTCGCCGGTTTGAGTGATAAACACAAAGCCCTTTACACCAACAATATCGCCAATATCGAGTAATTTTTTGAATACTTCATTGTAAAGGTTTTTATCTTCTTCCGGACAAATTTCATCGCGGTTCAGATACAACTGAATCCTGCCTGAAGAATCCTGCAATTCAGCGAAAGAGGCTTTTCCCATGATACGGCGGCTCATAATGCGGCCCGAAACAACTACATCCTGATAATTATTCAGTTCGGTATTGTACTTTTCCTTGATTTCCTGAGCCAGTACATTAACTGGGAATTGAGCGGCCGGATAAGGATCGATTCCCAATTCCTTTATCTTTTGCAATGAGTTACGCCTTATAATTTCTTGTTCGCTTAATTCAGATATGCTCATTTTGTTGATGATATTAAAATTTTCGAAAAATTTTCGGCAAAGATAACAAAGTATTGCACATGAAACGAGCCATGAGAGATACACTAAAACGGAAGCATGATTATCGCTGGCGAGTTCCATCTGGCAAATAAAAACAAATTACAAACAGATGAAAATTATTAACAAAATATGTCCAATTGTATTTTATTTACTTTCCAATTGTGACATCATTTTCTATCTTTGAGAAATTTTTTGCGCAAAATTGTTCTGAAGTAAACGGAATGGGGAAAGTCTGGAATATTAAAAAAGAGGGCGATATTAATATCATTAAACATTTGTCGGCAGCACTAAATGTTAATATGGTTATTGCCAATCTTTTGGCACAAAGAGGCATCACAAATTATGCTGAGGCTCAATCTTTCTTCAGGCCAAAACTAAGCGACCTTCACGACCCTTTCCTGATGAAGGACATGGACAAAGCAGTGGAAAGGCTTGATAGAGCAATCAATAATCAGGAGAAAGTGCTGATTTACGGTGATTATGATGTGGATGGAACCACTTCGGTTGCTATGATGTACCAGTTTTTGCGCTCCAGGATACAAAATCTCGATTATTACATTCCTGACAGATACACCGAAGGATACGGTATTTCAAAAACCAGTATCCTTTATGCTGCCGAACAAAAAATAACATTGGTAATTGTGCTCGACTGCGGAATTAAAGCAGTTGAGAAAATTCAAATGGCCAAAGATCTCGGAATCGACTTCATTATCTGCGACCATCACAACCCCGATGATATCATTCCCGATGCAGTGGCCGTACTTGATCCGAAACGTCCCGATTGCAGCTATCCGTACAAAGAACTTTCTGGTTGCGGAGTTGGGTTTAAATTACTTCAGGCTTATTCGAAACAAAACAACATACCTTTTTCTGAAATTGCAGAACTACTTGATTTGCTTGTAGTAAGTATCGCTTCCGATATTGTTCCGGTTTCAGGAGAAAACAGGGTTCTTGCATACTACGGCCTGAAAAAACTTAATTCCTCGCCTAGTATCGGTCTTAAAACCATTATGCAATATTCGGGACTGAATACCGAAGAGATTTCAATCAGCGATATTGTTTTCAAGATAGGTCCCCGGCTCAATGCTTCTGGCAGGATTGAACATGGTAAAAAATCGGTGGCAATTTTAACCGCCACCAACGAAGATGCCGCCTCGCTGCTAGGCGATGAAATAAATTCGTACAACGAAATCCGCAAAACACTCGATCGTGACATTACACAGGAAGCCCTCGAAATGATTGAGCGAAACCCCAATCACGACTCGAAGAATGCCACAGTACTTTATAACCGTGACTGGCATAAAGGGGTGGTGGGAATTGTTGCCTCGCGCCTTACCGAGCATTTTTACCGCCCAACAGTAGTTCTGACCGAATCAAACGGCATGGCAACAGGTTCGGCACGTTCTGTCCGCGATTTCGATTTGTACGAAGCAATCGGTCTTTGCAGCGACTTGCTCGAATCGTACGGAGGACACATGTATGCTGCCGGACTGACAATGAAAATTGAAAACATTTATGAGTTCTCACGTCGTTTTGAAGAAATTGTTACCAAACTGATAACCGACAAACAACAAACTGAATCGATTGAAGCCGAAGCCAAAATCTTACTCTCGGATATTACTCCAAAATTTTACCGTCTCCTGAAACAGTTTGCACCATTTGGCCCACATAACATGCTGCCGGTTTTTATTACTGAAAATGTGCTCGACAGCGGAACAAGCCGTCCGGTCGGAAAAAACCTTGAGCATTTAAAGTTGGATTTGATTGAACCAACGAGCAATTCTTCTAATTTTTCGGCCATCGCTTTCAATCAGGCACACCACTACGAAGCGATCAGTCAAGGATTACCTTTCGATATTTGTTATTCAATTGCTGAAAATGAATTCAGGGGAAAGATAAGCTTGCAGCTGTACATCAGAGATATACAGACAAAAGCATATTAATTTCGAAGACTATATTTTCCTTTCCGTTACGCACTCAACTTCACAGAATCAATCCTATATCTATTCATGATTAAAATAAATGGATATCCGGAATATTACCCAATGTCATAAAAGTCATTTAATTGGGTTTGGACTGATTTAGATTTGCACTTGGTATAAAAATGCAAACGGACAATCGAATTAAAATAATCTATTCAGATTGTAATTTTCTGTATTTGATCAATACCAATCAGATTAAATTATGACAAGCGACTTGTTCTTTTAAAAATAGTCAATAATCCAAAAGTTTAACCAAATAACAAACGTATGATCAAATTCAGATTAATCCTGATCATTGCCCTCGTGCAGGCATCATGGATGAGTTTCGGCCAGATTGATTTAAACAAGGCAGTACCAGTTGATCAGGCAGCAAGAATTGGCCGCCTCGAAAACGGGTTGACTTATTACATCCGGCACAACGAAGAGCCCAAAGAGCGGGCAAGTTTTTATATCATTCAAAATGTTGGCGCCCTGCTCGAAAACGACGATCAAAACGGGCTGGCTCACTTCCTCGAACACATGGCATTTAATGGTACCAAGCATTTCCCCGGAAAAGGCATTATCAATACACTCGAAAAGCACGGCGTTCAATTTGGACGTAACATCAATGCTTACACAAGTACAGGCGAAACCGTTTATAACCTAAGCGACATTCCGGTAAAACATGAAGGATTGATTGATACCTGCTTACTGGTTTTAAACGACTGGTCGGATTATTTGCTGCTCACCGAAGAAGAAATTGATGCTGAACGCGGTGTTATCAGCGAAGAATGGAGAACCAGACGCAACGCTGGTTTCAGAATGCAAAGGCAATGGTTTCCGGTACTTTTGAATGGTTCGAAATACATGAACCGTGATGTAATCGGCGACCTGGATGTGATTAAGAATTTCAAATACGAAACACTTCGAAAATTCTATCACGATTGGTATCGTACCGATTTACAGGCTATTGCCATCGTTGGCGATATTGATGTGGATGTAGTTGAGCAAAAAGTAAAAGCTTTGTTCTCGAAAATCGAAGCCGTTAAAAATGCGCCAAAACGTGAATTTTACGAAGTTCCGGAACACAAAGAGCCGCTGTATGTTTTAGCCACTGACAAAGAAGCAAGCAGCTATTCCACCTCATTGTATATCAAACACAAAGCGCCTTCACGCGCAAACAAAAACCTAAATTACCTCCGCGAACAAACAATTCAATCGTTGTTTGGAATGATGACCCGCGATCGTATCAACGAACTGCTGCAAAAAGGAGTTCCTCCATTTGTTTCCGGAAATATTGGTTATGGCGGATTGGTTGACGGTTACGAAGTCATGGTTATTTCTGCATCGGCAAAACCCGATCAGGGCGACCTTGCTTTAAAATCAATATATACCGAAGCACAACGAATTTATCAGCATGGTTTCACACCGGGAGAACTCGACCGTGCTAAAACCAATTTGCTTACTTCGTACGAAAGCCGTTATAAACAACGCGACAAAATAAATAACGACCAGTTTGCAAGCGATTTTAAAACTCATTACATCGAAGGTGAACCTCTTACTTCCATCGACTTTGACTGGGACTTTGTTCAGAAAATTATACCAACCATTTCGGTTGAAGAGGTGTCGGCAAAAGCAAAAAAATGGATGACCAAAGAAAACCGCGTGATTGTAGTTCAGGGACCTGAAAAGTCTGAAGCTGTTCATTTAACGAAAGAACAGGCACTTGCACTGATTGAAACCATCGACAAAAGCCAGGTTGAACCTTATGCCGACGAAGTGGTTTCGACCAACCTGATAAAAAAAGAACTGGTTGGCTCTAAAGTAAAAAGCACGAAAAAACTTCCGGAATTTGACGCTGTAGAATGGACACTCGGCAACGAAACCAAAGTTATTTACCGTTGGGCCGACTATGAGAAAGATCAGGTTTCGCTCATCGCCCAAAGTAAAGGTGGCAGCTCAATAATAAACGACGAAAAAGTGGCATCAGCGATGATGCTCAACCAGTTTATCGGCACTTTCGGCGTTGGTGAGTACGATGCAACTGCCTTAAAGAAAGCACTTACAGGCAAAAAAGTGAGTTTGAGTGTTTCTCTGTCTGATTTGAACGAATCTTTCAGCGGATCGAGCACACCAAAAGATTTTGAAACGATGATGCAATTGCTTTATCTGCAATTCGAAAATCCACGTTTCGACAAAGAAGCCTACGAAGCTATGTTGGGACGATATAAAGCTGCCGTAGCAAACATGGCCAATAATCCTCAAAAAATAATGAGCGATTCGCTGCAACTGATTATGACCAGCAAACATCCGCGCACCAAGTTGTTAACACCCAGATTGCTGGATGAAATCTCACTTCAGGAAATGGAAACAATTTACAAAGACCGCTTTGTTGATGCAGGTGATTTTACTTATTACATTGTTGGAAACATCGACGAAGCAACAGCAAAAGCAATGGCCGAAAAGTATATTGGCTCGTTGACCAATTTACCACGCAAAGAAACATGGATTGACCGAAAAGTTGAAGGGCCAAAAGGGAAAACCGTTCGTGAGATTGAAATTCCGCTTGAAGTAAAAAAAGCCACTGTATCGATAAGTTTCAACGCAAAAAAAGAATATACTCCTGAACAGAACCTAATTTTGAGTATTTTCCGCGACGTGCTAAACTTGCGTTACCTCGAAGAAATCCGCGAAAAAGAAGGTGGAACTTATGGCGTGAGTGTATCAGCCAATTCCAGTAAATTTCCGGAACAGAAAAAAAGTCTTGGATTAAATTTCGATACTGATCCTGAAAAAGCACAGCACCTGAAATCAATCATCTACCGTGAAATTGACAAAATTGCTGCGGAAGGCCCCACCGCTGAAGATCTTGACAAAGCGGTGAAAAACCTTCAGAAAAACAGGGAACAATCGAAACTGCACAACAACTACTGGATGCAGGCACTGAATTCTTATTACACCTATTCGGTCAATACGGCTGCTCCTGAAAACTTCGAGAAAATCCTTGAAAACATGACTGTTGCCAAAGTACAGCAATTCGTAAAATCGTTTGTATCAAAAGCCGATGTCGTTGACATTATTTTCAAGCCAAAACCATAGTTAACCGTTTTTATAGGAAAGCCTCTTTCATGATCAAAAATGGAAGAGGCTTTTTCTTTTGCCCTAAAAGTATATCCTAATATCACTGAGAATCACTTAAAAAAAAGAGTGCCTCCATTTCCGGAAGCACTCTCTTTTTATTTTCAGTAATAAAATGATTTGAAAAAAATTTAATCTGCAGGTTCAATTTCGATAATCAAAAAATTCTTTGGTATTTTCTGACCTTTTTCAACATTCACCTTCAGAATTTTACCTTTAAAGGGCATTTTTACATCATTGAACATTTTCATTGCCTCTAAAATCAGAATACTTTGTCCGGCAGCCACTTTCTGGCCTTCCTTAACCAAAATGTCGATAATCGTTCCGGGGATATACGAATTTATATGGTTATGATTCGGTTCTGCCCAAACTTTCCGGTTCTCATATTTTTTGTTGTATGTAGTCTGATATTTAGCACTGTGCACAATAATAATCTGTGTTTTTTCCTGTTCTGCCATAACCTTTTAGTTTTGATTAAAATGGTGGAAGTCCGTGTTTTTTAGAAGGTCCCTGTACATCTTTACTGGCAGAAATCTTAAGTGCATGCAACAGGATTTTTCTGGTTTCCTGTGGTTCGATTACTTCGTCGATATACCCTTTTGAGGCAGCTACATAAGGATTTGCAAATTTCTCTTTGTATTCCTGAATTTTCTGCTGGCGCATAGCATCCGGATCGGCAGCTTCTGATATTTCTTTACGGAACACGATATTGGCAGCACCTTCAGGACCCATTACAGCAATTTCGGCAGTTGGCCATGCAAATACGAAATCGGCACGCAAATGGCGCGAGTTCATTGCAATATAACCTCCGCCGTAGGCTTTACGAATAATAACAGTGATCTTTGGAACGGTTGCTTCTGAATAAGCATACAATATTTTTGCACCGTGACGAATAACACCTGCGTGTTCCTGATCAACTCCGGGCAAATAACCCGGCATATCTTCGAGGGTGATAATCGGAATGTTGAAGGCGTTGCAATATCGGATAAAACGGGCTGCTTTATCAGAGCTGTCGCAATCGAGCACGCCGGCAAGTACTTTTGGCTGATTGGCAACAAAACCAATAGTTTCGCCATTCATACGGCCAAAGCCAATTACAATATTGGCAGCAAAAAGTTCCATAATTTCGAAGAACTCCGAACCATCAGTAATCGATTTGATGATTTCGCGAATGTCGTAAGGCAAACGTGCATCGGCCGGAACGATATTCTGGATTTTATATTTCGATTTAGGCTCTTTTACAGGGAAAGTTTTGGCTTTCTGTGTATTGTTCCAGGGTATGTAGGTAATCAATGTTTTGATCTGCTCGAAACATTCTTTTTCGCTAAGTGCAAAGAAATGGGCATTTCCGGTAATTTCAGCATGAACCCTGGCACCACCAAGAGCTTCCATCGAAATATCTTCGCCCAGAACACTCTTAATAACCGCAGGACCGGTAATGAACATTTTTGAGATATTTTCGACCACAAAAACGAAGTCGGTCAATGCAGGAGAATAAACTGCACCTCCGGCACATGGCCCGAGAATAACAGATATTTGTGGAATTACTCCTGAAGAAAGTGTATTGCGAAAGAAAATCTCGCCGTAACCAGCCAGTGAATTTACCCCTTCCTGAATTCGTGCACCACCCGAGTCGTTGATTCCAATCAATGGCACCCGCATTTTCAGGGCATGATCCATAATTTTAGTGATCTTACGGGCATGAGATAAACCCAACGACCCTCCGGCAACAGTAAAATCCTGTGCAAAAAGGCAAACCGGAGAACCATAAATAGTTCCAGTTCCAATTACAACACCGTCGCCAGCCAAAACCTTGGTACCCATATCAAAATCGGTTCCAGCATGCTCAACGAACATATCGTATTCATGGAATGAACCTTCATCAACAATTGCAAGGATACGATCACGGGCTGATAGCTTGCCCATGGCAACCTGTTTCTCCATGGCTTCATCTCCTCCGCCTTTCCGAACCTCATCCTTTCGTTTTCGAAGATCTAAAATGTTTCTTTTCAGTGACATAGAATTTGTTTTTTGATTAAAATAATCCGGGGGAATAGAATTTAATTCTATTCAAATAATTAAAAAATGCTTTTTACAGGTGGGCAAAATTATCATTTTTTTATTGTCCGACATGTTTTATAAAACATTTGTTATAAAATAGGCTCTTTTACTTGTTTATTTGTTTTTGAATTATTTCATTATAGGTTTGAATTTTTAAACATCATCGCGCAGCCCGTCTGTAGAGGTAAAAGGCCAATCCTCCATACATAATATTGGGGATCCACATTGCCATATAAGGAGCCAGTAAGCCGCTGGTGGCAAAAACGGTAGTAACCTGCATAAACATTATATACGAGAAACTTAGCAATAGTCCGAGCCCGAGATGAAACCCAATACCGCCTTTTATTTTTCTGGAAGCCAGTGATACTCCAATAAAGGTGAGTATAAGCGCTGAAAAAGGTCCGGCCCGGCGCCTGTGCTTTTCAATTTCATATTCAATCGTATTTACTCCCCGCAGTTTAAGGCTTGCAATCGACGCATTTAATGCGGGCAGAGTCATTGTTTCAACAATATTAAAAATTACCTGGTAATCTTCAGGTGTCATATTTAAAACAGTATCAATTTCAGCGCCCTGTATTACTTTCTCATTGTACCCGTCGATGTTCCGGATCGAATAGTCATAAATCACCCATTTCTTCTTTTCGCGATCCCATTTCACATATTCTGAAGTTAATTTTGAAACCAGCTTCTTGTCTTCAAATTTCTCAATTGTAAACTTATATCCTACATCGTTGGTGGCATTGTACGACGACATATAAACAAAAACTCCAGGTTCAATTTGCCGGTGAATGTGGTATTCGCTTCCGGGTTTTTGTGATCCGATATACGTATTTCTGAATTCGACTTTTTTCTTATTGGCCGGCGGAATTATATAATTTCCCAACATATACGAAAAAATAACAATGACTGCAGCTCCAATCAGATATGGCCGCATGAGCCGGCTGAAAGACACTCCGCTGCTTAAAATGGCAATAATTTCAGTGTTATAAGCCATTTTCGAAGTGAAATAAATAACCGCGATAAACGTAAACAGACCGCTGAATAGGTTGGCGAAATAAGGTATAAAATTGAGGTAATAGTCGAAAATAATGGCTCTCGTCGGAACGTCCTTCGACATAAAATCATCGATATTTTCCGAAACATCAAAAACTATCGATATACTGATAATTAATGCAATAGCATAAAAAAATGTTCCAAGGAACTTCTTAATTATATAGAAATCAATTTTATGCAGCATATATTAAAAAATTATAAACGTACCGATAGTTGCTGAACCATTTTCGCTTTCCACTCCGGAAAAGTATTTGCCAGAATTTGTCTGCGGGCTTCTTTTACCAGCCAAAGATAAAACGCAAGATTGTGCTGACTGGCGATTTCAGCGCCCAGCATCTCGCCCGAAATAACCAAATGGCGCAAGAATGCCTTACTGTAATGATGATCAACAAACGAAGTCCCATCGGGATCGACAGGTGAAAAATCGTCGGCCCATTTCTTGTTCCGCATGTTCATAATTCCTTTCTGCGTAAAAAGCATTCCGTTGCGTCCGTTTCGGGTGGGCATTACACAGTCGAACATATCAATGCCACGATCTATTCCTTCCAGAATATTTACAGGAGTTCCAACCCCCATCAGGTAACGTGGTTTATTCTCCGGAAGTATTTCGTTTACCACTTCAATCATGGCATACATGTCTTTTTCCGATTCTCCTACCGAAAGTCCACCAATGGCATACCCGTCACTATTATACTGAAGGACATTTCTTGCAGCTATCGCACGCAAATCGGGATAAACAGCTCCCTGAACAATGGGAAATAACGATTGTGAATGACCGTATTTTGGCGAGGTTTTCTCAAACTGGTTAAAGCAGCGATCGAGCCAGCGCTGGGTCATCTCCATCGATTTACGGGCATACTCATAGTCGGCGTCGCCGGGTGTACATTCATCAAAAGCCATCATAATATCGGCACCAATCGTCCGCTGTATGTCCATCACTTTTTCAGGGGTAAACAAATGCGACGAACCATCGATGTGCGATTGAAATTTTGCCCCTTCTTCACTTAGTTTCCGGATATCTCCCAGCGAAAAAACCTGGTAACCGCCACTGTCAGTTAAAATCGGGCCGTCCCATCCGTTAAATTTATGCAATCCGCCGGCCTGTTCAATAATCTCCAATCCCGGCCTAAGGTATAAATGGTAGGTATTGCCAAGAATAATTTGCGCCTTGATATCTTCTTTCAGATCACGTTTGTGAATTCCCTTTACAGATCCGGCTGTTCCAACCGGCATGAAAATGGGTGTTTCAATATTTCCGTGACCGGTAGTGATAAAACCGGCTCTTGCCTTTGTTCCGGCACCTGTATGTTTGAGTTCAAAATGCATTCACTATTTTTTTTGAGTGGTCAAAGATAAGTATAAAACTGAATTGAGCGGAAAAAGAACAGGCAGTGCTTCTGTTAATTATAATTAAAAATCAGGAAGAATTAATCGTCAGGTTTATTATTTTTGCAGGATTAAAATATGCAGTTTTTCCATTTTATCAATTAAGCATTTTCGAAGTGAATCTCATAAATTTTCAAACACTCACAATTAGCGATATAGTTCTTCTGGCATCATTTTCAGTTGTACTTATCATCCAGATGTTTTATCTGTTAGGCATTTACTTAAAACTGGCTTTACACAAAAAGGAACTTGTAAGTGCTGACACCAATCCGGTAACCATTCTTCTTACTTTGCGGAACGAGGAACCCAGAATACGGGAAATGATAACCACCCTTACTGAATTGCCTTATAGCGACTATCAGGTAATGGTGATCGACGAATTCTCCGAAGACGATACGCTGCATATACTTAACATTCTGGCCGAAACGAATCACAGAATCAAGATTACCAGTTTAAGTCAGGAGACTCGTTTCCTGCAAAAACAAGCCATCAATATTGGTATGAAAGGAGCAGAGTCTCCATTGATTGTGCAAATAACGTCTAATTCGAAACCCGTCAGCAACGAATGGTTAGCAAAACTTAACGAGCTGATTGACAACAACACCGATGCTGTAATTGGCTATACCAATGTCGAGAGAAAGAAAGGATTCAGAAACCTGATTTGCAGACTTGAAGGATTCAACCAGTTCATGATCAGTGGATCGTGGATACTTGCCGGAAAGCCGTTTGTATTTCAGGAGAACAACATACTTTTCCGTAAATCAATGTATTTTGAGAATCAGGGATTCAAACATAAATTAAACCTGAATTTTGCGAACCTTGAACTTATTTTCAATGAAAACTTTAGGAAAGGGAAGGTAAAAATAAGCACTAATCCTGAATTGGCTATTCGCGAAAATATTGAAGACGACCGCGGCGACCACATCAAAATATTAAAAAAAGGAGTCCAGATTCGCCAAAGCCTCAACTGGTCGAAAAAAATCAGTTTGTTCATTGATGATTTATCAAAAGTAGCACTAATCGGCCTTAGCACTGCCCTTTTTATTCTTCATCCTGAATATTGGATTACATTCGCTTCACTTTTAATCATTTACGTCATCACCTTATTAATTATTGTTAAAAAACTTCTGACACGATTAAAGGAAAGAAAATTATTCGTATATTCGTTTGTATATATTTTGATAAAGCCAATCATCAACTGGTGGTTTTTTTGGTCAATGTACCTTATTCACCGTAGAAGCAGATGGAACTAAATCCACAACTTTCAGAAAAAGCACAGTACGATTATCTACTGGTTGAATCGGCGCTTGGCGGCGACGAGAAAGCCTTTGCAAAATTGATGAGCCGGTACAAGGATACAATCTATTTTATGCTTCTGAAAATGGTGAACAACAAAAGCGACGCCGAGGACCTCACCCTCGAAGCCTTCGGAAAAGCTTTTAAAAATCTTCAGCAATATTCTCCCAATTACGCATTCAGCACCTGGTTGTTTAAAATTGCCACCAACAACTGCATCGATTTCCTGCGCAAGCGGCGCGGAGTCTATATATCGATCGAAAACGGGCAGGAAAACGGCGACAACGATTCTCCAATAAGACTGCGCTCGGCCGATCCAGATCCAGAAGAGAAACTAATCAGGATTCAAAAAGCCATTCTGATGCGAAGAATTGTACACCGGCTAAAACCCAGGTACCGCATTCTGGTCGAACTTCGCTACTTCAGGGAATTTTCGTACGAAGAAATTGCCAAAGAACTGAAATTACCACTTGGTACTGTAAAAGCCCAACTCTTCAGGGCCCGAGAAATGCTCTTCAAAATGATCGAATCGACCGAAATTGACGAGCACGAATAATACTCAACCGACATTTAAATAAAAATGGAAATAATCAGAAAATACTTCACTGATCTTACCGATCAGCAGTTGGATCGTTTTGACCGGCTGGGATCACTTTACGAAGAATGGAATTCAAAAATAAATGTAGTCTCCAGAAAAGATATTGAGCAACTTTACGAGCGTCACATTCTGCATTCGATGGCAATAGCTAAAATAATTCAATTCAAGCCAGGCACAACGGTTTTGGATGTAGGCACAGGTGGAGGATTTCCGGGGATCCCGCTTGCCATTCTTTTTCCTGAAACTACATTCCTTTTAGTTGATTCGATCGCAAAAAAGATAAAAGTGGTGAACGAAGTGGCTTCAGCATTGAACCTACAAAACGCGAAAGGCGAACATTTAAGGGTGGAAGAAGTAAAACAAAAATTCGATTTTGTGGTCAGCCGCGCTGTTACCGCATTTCCCCGATTTGTTGAAATGGTTCAGGGCAAAGTAGCCGGAAACAGCAAAAACACTTTGTCAAACGGAATTCTTTACCTAAAAGGAGGCGATTTCG
>JAHEYU010000022.1 GCA_023251435.1 Bacteroidota bacterium | reverse complement strand
AATTCTTCCGATAAATGTAATCCCCTGCGAAGATCGATTCCATTTTTTATCCTTCCCACATTCCCATCCATAAACAGTGTAGGCATAATCGTAACAAGGTCCTGTCGTTTCAACGGAACCGGCTGATTTTAGTGCATCCCTTCTTTTCATAACAACCGGAACCTGAATGGCCTGCTGAGCTAAAAGGTCCATTTTAGTGAAGTTGGTCAGAAACACATATTCCGGATCATTTTGGGGTAAAGTAATCTCAACATCTTTGGCTGTAATCAAACCTTTGTTGGTGAGGGTAACCATAAACGCGTATGTCTCGTCGTTGAAAAGTTGTGGCATGTCAGTTGGCATCTCCATAACAACTACCGGAACAGGAACGTTGGTTTCGTATTTCAGAACCAATACTACCTCATATTTGTCTTCGATTTGGGTTGGTACTACTTCCCAGGTATAGGTAATCGCCTGGAAACTTAGAAATACGCTTTGTTCGTTTACCCGACCAGGATCAATGATTATGGTAGCCTGGAAGCCTTCGTGTTTATCGGCTTCCACATTCATTTTGTAGGCGCCTTCAGGCAAACTGGCGACCGAGAAAGTACCGTCATCCCCGGTAAATCCGTCAGCCATAATTTTTCCGGAGAAGGGATGACGAACCACTACATGCGCATTTTTTACATGCGGTTTATCTACCGTATAATAGGTATATTCATCAATCACATCCACTTTTAATCCGCCGGTTTCTTCGGATACTGCTTCGATACGGTAAGGAACCTGTACTCCATTGCCATTCACACAGTTTATTGCAATATTTCCTGAAATTGGCGTATTCAGTGGAGTTTCCGCATTAGTCGAAAGATTTAAAATCACTATCGTTGTATCCTGAGGTAAGATGTTGGAAATAGTAGCCGGACTCATTAGGGTCATCCAGCTTACATTGGGCAAGCTAATGGTAACCGTACCTGTTTCTCCCGCTCCGTTGTTATAAACGTGAAGCTCGTATAGCCTCGATTTTCCTTTGGTCATCGTGGTATTGATGCTTACCGGATCAGCTTTTAACTGAGCCTGCAAAGCCTGGCAATAATAGTATGCCGGGAAACTGGTAGATGCTCCATCAATAGAACTCACCTGGAAGTTTATTTTCTCGTAATCTTTTCCAACGGTCAGTACGGTTGCTTTCAGAGTAAAATTTAATTCTTTGGTCTGATTTCCTGCAAGTACTGCGATGGTATCAAATTCAAGTTCACAACCCAACGGGAGTTTGTCGGGCACAATCACAACCTGATTCAAAGGAGCTTCGCTGGTATTTTTGATTGCTATTTTTCCAGTAATCGTCTGCCCCAGTTTCATGTCCCAAATGATGTTTGACGTTGATACGCGCACTAATCCAAGGATATCAAAGTTATCCTGCTCGACGCTGAGGTTTTGTCCCGGATAGCAGGCCCCAATGATGTAGTGACCCGATTCGTTGGTGTTTGGAATAAAATCAATGGTGTATAGGCCCAGATTGTTTGTTTTTGCTTTGAGCACTCTGCTTGTTCCGCCTGTTAAAATATAAACGTCAACCTCAACATTCTGCATTGGTACGTTCAGCGAATTTAAAGCTGAGCCATGTATGGGAATGGTGGTATTGGGCAGGTAAATGTCGTTATCGGCAATGGCCGTCGCCCTGTATTCAGGAACGATGGTTAAACTTAAGGCCTCTGACACATTGTTGAAATAAATCAACTCAGTAATCGTTTCTTCCGGATTTATCTTTGCCAGAATAAAGTAGTTTCCGGTCTCATCCGGAACATCAACTGTTTTCATGAAAATGGCAGACGTCCCCTGTGGAATTGTTGCCGGGAATGCAAATTCACCCAATAGTTTGTCGTTTGCATCAATTGACTTGTCCTTCGACGAGTAGAAATTTATTTTGACTCCGGAAGGAGCGGTGGCAAATCCACTGTTAAAGGCAGAACCTGATATTTCAATCATTTCGTTGGTAGCTGCGGTGTCGTTGTTCAGTGCAATATCGGTAATTTCCATATCCGGCTTGTTCTGGTCAGAAACGAAAACATAACCAAAGCCTGATGCGAATGTTGGAGCTTTTGCCTCAATAGACACCATTTGGTTTCCATCTTCAATGTTATCATTGATTGTATTAATTGGTACAATAACCGATTTCGCTCCGGCCAGAATGGTTGCCGAAGTTTGGATGCTGACTTCGGTTGGATCGTTGTGTGAAATGGTTACCGCTAATGCCTGATCTGTTGGAGTGTTTCTGGAAATGGTTAAGTTACCGGCATTCAGTTTCCCTTCGGGCAGCGAAATCGGATTGACTGAAACTGATAGCGACGGCCCGTCATTATCGATAATGGTCAGATCGGCCGTAACAACTCCTCCATTATCAGGTGTTGTCCCACAATTACAGGAGGAGATATAAACTGATCCGGAAAGAGTCACTTTCCGATTTCCGTCCACATCGCCATTGTCGATCACCCCAATGTTGAATTTTTGCTCCACGGCTCCTTTGGGCAGATAAATGCTGGCAGGAAAAAACAGAGCATTTGCCGGAACTGATTTCAAGTTAATGGTGATGTTATCAGTGCCTGTCACCCGTTTGATCACTCCCCATGTGGCATACACACCAGCCGACTCAGAAACGGTATCGGCCAGTAATTCAAGACTTACCTGCGGAATATCATTGTCAATGATACCGGCTGTTACCTGTCCGGGAGTAACACCGGCTGAACTGACATAAATCACTGCATCGCTTTTTAATTCCGGAATATTATCATCGGTAACTACCACCGGAACAGTATTCGAAGCGGTATTTGCCGGAATAATAACTGATACAGGGAAAGTCCACTGTGCAGCTTTGTTAGTTGAAATGCTAACGGTTAAAGCCTGGTTTGTTACTAAATCCCTTGAAACAGTCAGGGTAATGGTTTCTCCTTCGGTAGGTGAGGTTTTACTTAAACTGGCGGAGAGTGCCGGAACCTCATCATCCAGAATCGTGATGGTTTTTACTGCATTGGTATATGTTGCGGCGCTTGCTGTAACAACAACATTTCTGGGCCCTTCCAGAATAGCGTTGTTAACCGTATTGAGGTTGAACACAATTGACGATTGATTGGTAGGTATAATGACAGTTGCCGGAATGGTAACCTGCCCTGCTACTGAAGGTGACAATGTAACCATCAGATCGGCAGTATAATCACCGCTTCGGGTAACAATACAGCGCACTGATGCTGTAGTACTTTCAAGTATTGATGTTGCCTGAATATCCAACGTTAGAATATTGGTCACTGTAATCTTACCGGCAGATTGAGCTTTGTTATTTGCTTTATTAGCTGCATATTCAATTAGTTCAGGGAATGGAATTAATTCAACTTCAATGGTTGCATCGCCTGAAAACCGAAGAATTTCGGGTAATTTTATTTTTCTGCTCCGGTTAACTGTAGTTGCGGATGCCAATGGATTCTTGTTTTCGGTATTGGGCGAAATAATGATTTTCAGACCCGAAACCGGAACAATGGTAATTCGTTCGGCCCAGCCCCCAATTGCGGATGTTCCACCTGTATTTTCAACTTTCCAGCTAATTAAAACCGAATCGCCGGGATTAACAATTGCTGTTCCGGCCTGAATGTCTTTTACCAGAATATCAGGAAGTGTTTTTAAAACAACAGTAGTAACATTTGGTGTCTTTGCCTGATTGTTGTTTTCAAGCAATTCAACAACCGAAGTGTAATAGTCGGTCTTGACGAAAAAATAGCAGTCTCCGGAATATTCCAATGGTAAAGATACTGTTACCGATCGTGAGTAGATACTGTCAGGATCAAGCTGTTTAACATTGGTGGTATTAGAAAGCAGCTTGTCGTCATTACTGAAGGTGGCATCATTTGAAACATAAACTAAATCGTTCCATGCTGCCCCGGCAGTATTACCAACTCCAATATTTTTGATGGTGAAACTGATGGTAAAATTACTGCCTGATTCGATGTTGGCCGGAGCCAGAACTTCTGTAATTGTGAGATCGGGAAGTTGCCTGATCCTGAACGATTGCACGGAGCTTTCTATAGATGAACAGTCATTGACCGATTTTATTTTCCACCGGTACAATTGCCCGTATTTAAGGTTGTACAGCCGGGTAGTGGTATTGTAAATATTTCCTGAATATGGAGTTGTTGGAACAACTGCACCATCTTCCCATAAAAACAGATTGTAATATGATGTATTGGGCGATGGCTGCCAGAATAGGTCTAATGTGGAGTTTAGTTTTTCCTGACCATTTTCAGGTATCAACCCGGTAACAATTGTAATGGGCTTACAAAATGCGGTCAGGATTATTGGATTAGCATAGTCAGGAACCTGATTTGGAACAAATTCGATGATCTCGGTGATGTCATAAATTTTCTCAGTAAATATATCGTAGTATTTAAAACTGATTTGGTCTCCTGCTTTGTCATTAAAAACCAACATTTTATAAACATTATTTCCAGTGGCAGGAAAATTTACCGAAGCAGTTTGTGCACCTCTGATTTCGCCGTTGATATAGGCAATCAGTGCTCCGCTGGGCAAATAGGTTTCGCCCACTTTCACCCTGAAAATCATTTCAGTGCTTAGCTCAAACCGTTTGGCCAGGCTGGCGTTGCTCGGAATGGCAGGCAATGTCAGCGCAGCGTTTACAACCATAGGCAACCAAACGAGCAGGGCAAGGGCTATGTTTCGAATCATTTTTGTGTCGATTCGTTCAAAACTCCATCTACTTATCCTGAATTCAGCCTGAATTTCAGGGGAAAGCAGTTGACTATTTTTATGGATAGATTTTTTCATAATCGGTCGGTTTTTTCTCATTAGTAAATCACAATTCCAACAGCTTAATGGATTTTTATTCACTTTTTCCATGTATTTGCGTGTTTGATTATGAGCCCTTATCAGTTGGTTGATTTAATCAGTTTCCTGATTGCGATGCCTTTCGATGTTTCAATTTTCAGCATATACATTCCCTTCACCAGGTTTCTGGTATTCATCAGCAAGGTATATTCTGAAATATTGGAGAGAATTTGAATGCAATTGCCTGACAATCCGGAAAGGGTGACTGATTGTATTTTAGCTTCCGATATGATTTGAAGTTCGTCGGTCACCGGATTTGGATACACCAATACGGTTGGATCAGTAACTGTTTCCTTTATTCCTGTGGGATTGGTCAGATGAAGCTGGAATGGATTCAAAGCCTGTCCGTAAACTTCGTCGGTATTGAAAACCAGTTGGTCAGCTATTTCTTCCTCCGAATTGTTTGCCAGCGATTTTATCCTGAAGTTAAGTTTTTCGTGGTTCGCATTAGAGAACATGGTCAGAATAAAAACATAACGGTTAAGTGCCGGAACAAAACAAGCTTCGGTAACACCTCTTGGTTCGTTTTGCGAATAGGCGAGGAGCAGGTCTCCTTTCCGGATCATATTTTCGTTGTTCGAATTTACCAGTTCACCAATCAGGTTAGCCGAATTTTCGAATGCTGGCGGATTGATCTGATATTCACGATACAAATTACTCCGGGTGAAAAGGGATTGCTGTGCCGATTTCAATTTGGCGCTATTGGCCAAGTATTTCAGGTTGGCATTCGAAACTGTTTTCATCATGTATCCAGTCAGGATTCTCAGTGAATCGAGGTCGCCCGCCCATCCTGACGCAGGGTAATAAACGGCTGAAGCTTCTTTGCTCTTCAGCAGTATTTCTCCGGTTGGAAGACTGGTTGTTTCAAATGCTTCGCTCAGTTTTGCATTGCCTTTCAGAATATACCCGATACGGTTCCAGCCCGTTGAAACTGGTATGGTTGTCAAGGTTGGATTAATCTCTTTTCCTGATAAAGTAAATGATTGAGCGGTTGTTTTTTTGAACATCAGCATTTCGTATTGCGGAATATTGACCAAATCGCCGAACCAACCTGAAGGTGTGTAATACACTGCCGAAGTTGTTGCCGATTTTATATAGTCAAGGTTTGCAAGCGAAAGGCTTTCTAAAACCGGTGTTATTTTAATATCTGGAGGAACAACACTTAACGAAATCCAGTTCCATCCTGCAGCGAGTGCTCTTTTCAGGGTAACTGTGGGTATAAAGGCTCTGACAGAATATACTTTTTTAGTTGTTCCATCTTCGGCAGTTACCGTATAGTTAACCGGTGAGGTAAAATTTCTGACAGATCCGCCAGCCGGGACAATATTTGCTTTCGGTGAAATCTGGAAAGTTGGAGCCAGTGCAGTTGGATTCGTTCCGTATGGCAGATATAAATTTACCTGAAGCAAAGCCTGATCAACTTTTACTGAATCAGCTCCTGTAAGTTGTCCGTTCAGTATTTGTGCTTCGGTGCTCAGTATATTCAGGTTTTTAATCTTAATCAAAACATTGTCTGGATCCGAATCTACATGTCCGTCATTCACCACCAGCGAAATAACCACTGTTGAGTCGAGATGGACCATTGGCGCCGTAAATGTTGGTTTACTTGCAGTTGGTGAGGATAAAACTACATTTGCCGGTGCAGTCCATTTAAAGGTTATGGCTTCTCCGTCAACATCAGCTGATAACGATCCATCAAGTTGAACCAAAGCGCCTTCATTTACATTTTGATCGTCTCCGGCACGGGCAACGGGTTTTTTGTTCAGATTTGTAATCGTAATGGTAACTTCATCTGAAGGTGAAGTAAGCACCCCATCAGCTACTTCGAGCTTAAAACGATAATTTTTGTCGGCATTCACTTGTGGCGCAATAAACGATGGTGAAACACTAAGCGGATCAAAAAGAATAATTCCATCCAGCGAAGTCCATTTGTAGGAGATCACATCTCCATCAGGATCGGATGACAGGCTGCCATCAAGCGATATGAAAATTCCTTCATTGTAACTTTTCTCAGGGCCGGCATTGGCTACCGGCGCTTTATTAATTTGAAGAACGTTGATGGTCACACTGGAAGGATCGGAATCAGAAGTTCCATCGTTTACAATCAGCGAGAAGGGGTAAATGGTATTTACATTCACTTCAGGAGCAATAAAGGTGGGTTTTTGCAGCGTTTTATCATCTAACGTTATTCCCGGTGGTACAGTCCATAAATAGGTAAGCGCATTGCCATCATTGTCATAAGAAGCTGAGCCATCAAGTTGAACGCTGACACCCTCGGATACAGTTTTATTGATTCCTGCATTAGCAACAGGCCGGTAACTCAATTGAAAAACGCGTGTGATTTTTCCATTGGCAGTGGTCGAGAACAGTGAAGCTTCATTGGCAGTGAGTGAATTTATGGTGATTGTTGACTGACCATCAATAGGTAATGTATTCTTTATTTTGAATTTTAAATAACAGATTATTCCTGATGGAATTCCGGTACTTGTTGCTCCGACAATATGAACCGAATTTCCTGTCCTGACAAATTCTGTCAACATACTCGATCCTACCGGGTCAATTCCGATAAACTCAAGGTCATTTTCCACAAAAGTAATTGTACCGTCGAAATCATAAATTAATTTCCCCGCTGGTAATGGCGATGTTGAAATTGGAACGCGGGTTACATAATCGAGATTTCCATCGGTATTGATAATTGAAAATTGATTATCAAGTATTTTAAAATCGCCACTCGTTTTTGTTGCCCCATGAGTATCCGTTGCAGTAACTTTTACAAACCCTCCGGATAAAGCACTCAGATTGCCCAATTCGTCGATGGATGCAAGTGAAGGATTTGACACTGAATAACTAATTGGTGGAGTTCCATTGGCAACTGTAATTTTTTGTGTTGCCCCCCACATCAGTGTGCCGCTGTTTGGCGTAATTGTTAGGGTAGGTAAGGTGTAGACCTGCACATATTCACGGTAATCAAATGCTAAAAGTTTCTCGTCGAATTTCATGTTTTGAAAATCGAAATAATGATTCCCACTGTTTATGGCCTTGAATCCCAGGTTGCAAAGAATTCCGGTTCCGGTTATTCCGTTGACTGAAGAAAATGAAACCCGTGTTAGATTTGTAACAGCATTTCTTTGAATCGAAATCTCAAAATCTCCGGTTTGGACACTTTCTTTTATTCCCTGAACGTTTGTATTGTGCGTGAGTTCAAAATATCCCGAGTAAACCGTTGTCCCTGGTGCAATTTCTATTTTTATTGGCAAATTAAAAGTTTCCTGAGGCCACGCGCTACTGCGTATCACACTCATTTTAATTGCCCTTACGTCAAAATTGCCAGTTGTGTAATTTGTTTCACCATCGTTGTCTGTAACAAAAACCTGGGTTATCCCCGGAGCTTTGCCTTTGACTTTGGTTAAGTTATTGATTACTGCAACTTCCGTATCGACTGTACTGTAAACGTATGGAGCAGCTCCTCCGGATACAGTCATCTGTACCTCTTCTCCAACAAACAATGTTCTTGAGTCAGGTGAGATATTGGGATAGGAGCGATAGGTTGCATTGATATAGCACCTGGTAAGTGTCATCGCTGGTAACCCTTCATTCAGATAACTTAGGCCTGAAATGTTATCAACGTATGTTCCACCACCTCGCAAAGCTTTGAATTTCAGGTAAAACATAACTCCATCTCCGGTAAGCTGCGAAGAACCTGCTCCGGCTATGATGATTTGACCGGGGGTCCTGTTGCTGTATGTTGGCATTCCCCAGTTTTCCAGCACTGGTCCAACTGATTCAATGTTCAGAAATTCGAGGTAGTTGGCGTTGTAGGACAACCCAAAGCGGAAAGAATAAATATCGTTTCCGGTTAGCAGAGTGTTGGCTTTCACCGCTATGGTGAAGGTGTTTTTTTCTAGAACTGTTGCCCCGTCGATACTGAAACCAATGGTTGTTTGGGCTGTCGCTGTGCTTGCTGAAAGCAATGTGAAGCAACATATCCAAAGGCAAGAGGCAAAAATATATCTTATAAATCTGTTCATCTGTATAAATTTTATTTTAGTGTCTGGTACTGTTTCCAGTAAAGCATTTGTGCCTGTCGATCGGTTAATCTGATCGTAATGGCAAAAATGCGATTTCATCTAAAATGCTTGCTGCCGGTTGAAAACCACACTGCCATAAGGCAGGCGCTTTTCTCCGATTTGCTTACTTTATCAGAAGTTTTTTTGAATAGCTGAATTCTTCAGCCCGTAGATTCAGGATATAGACGCCCTTGCCTGGCCGGTCAAAGTCAGTATATCGTAAATCGATATACTGAAGTCCTGCGCTAAGGTTATTTACAGTCCGTTTGTAGAGTATTCTGCCAGTCATATCAGTTACCTGTACAAACAAATCCTGATTAGCTTTGGCTAATTCAAATTTTGCATGTATTGCAAACTGATCTGCAAATACAATTGGTTCATTCAGTTTCGATTGGTTATCGGACCATGTAATCGACGATTTACTGCTGATTGTAGCATAACCCAGATTCTCATTCAGAATGTGATCGTTGGCCATTGCGGTGTTCAGGTTAAACTGCGATTCGGTTATGCCTGAATCCCTAAATTCGAATTCAAGAATTAATTGTTTGTCGATCAATTCCAAATCGTAAGCAGATGCCATTGAAATGGTGATTTCGCTGTTTTTAAGATTAAATCCTGCTTCAACAGCAATTCCTGCCGGAAGTTTTGCTTTGTTGATTCTTAAAAACTTAACATGGTTTTGGTTGATTGAGTATTTCATATCCAGGGCTTTGATGCCTTTGGATGTTGTGATAGTTATAGGTATTTCGAATGTTTTCTTAACTGGTTCGCTTACGTTATCGGGGAATGAGATTGAAGCATAATCACTAATGATGGCCGATTTTATTCCAAGGGGTTCTGGATCAAATCTGCTAATTAACCCAACGGTGTATTGAAGTATCAGCGATGCATCATAAGAAGTAATCATACTATTCCCGCTAACATCGGCAACACCTTTCTGCTTATCAGTTAAAGTGATAACAGTTGCTGCATGTTGTAATACCAATGATGCATCAAATGGTTTTACTTCTCCGTTCATGCTAACATCACCTAAAACAGGCTTAGCCAATTGAGTTGCCCAAGGAGTAAAATCTACATAATCGGATACCCGCTCACCTGTTCCTAACGGATTAGAGGCATGCCTTGGCCCTGTATTGCTGTTCCACCAGCAGCCTTCGGCAGTCACAGTATTGGTTGCAGTCTTGTTCCAAATACCATAACCGGAGGATGGATCTGTTCCTACAAAATCGCAATCGGTTATTATAGGCAATGAAGTATTGTTTGAAATAATACCATAATAATTACTTTCAAAAAGGCAATTCTTAATTGTTGGCGAGGCATTGTCTAAAGTTACAGCTCCATTGCTGGAACTATATGAGGCATTTTTCAAAATGCAGTTTTCGAGGAAGCAGTTTTCATCAATCGATTCATTAAAAAAATAGATGCCGCGCCACCAATTTTTGGTTGGAAGATTTGCATCACCGTTTGCATAAGTATCACCGCCATAAAAATCATCGCGATCGGCGGTGAATACAATCGTACTGCCAGTTGTACTGCCACCTTTAGCCAGTAACCCGTTATAGATATAAAGATATCCGTTTTGCATAAACTTACATACTATTCCCGGGTTGATGGTAAGTATAGCTCCATTACCAACGGTATAATTCTGGAAGATGTATGGAATGTTTGTTATTCCTGCAAAATCGCGTTTAATCAGCGTTACATCCCGCGTCAGCGTTTCATCGGAAACCCTGATGGCCCTTCCTGTTGTGCCCGAAATGGTGTTGCCGGTAGTTTCTGCCGGATAGGTTACCAATGAGGTAGTGAACGGGAATACTGCGTTGTTGAAAGTACAACCGTTTATGGATGGAGTACTTGATCCTGCCAGGGCAATCCCAGGATATGGTAAGTTTTGGAATGTTGTGTTTAGTATTTTGGGTGACGCATTGGTCGTTTGTATTGAATTTGATGAGGAATACCGGAATAACGCATAATCGATTGTGCTGGCATCATCCGCCTGGTCGTAGAAAACAAAGTAGCTTCCGTAATTATTCAATCCGAGTTGCCCATTATTTTGTAAATCATTCGGACTGCCATACAAATCATCTTCCTGAGTGGTAAATATAACAGGCTTTTCAGTAGTTCCTTGTATATCAAGTTTTCCCTGTATGTTCCATCTTCCATTTCCGTTTCCGGTCTTAAATGTTAATCCAGCCGGGATGGTTAACTGGTTGGTAACAGTCATGGTTTCTTCTATTATATAAGTAATGTTATTAAAACCGGCAAAGTTTCTCACCGGGATAGTTCCATTAATGGCCCCACCTCGAATTCGTAAGCCTCTCCGTGGTACATTGGATAACAAGTTTCCAGAGAACGTGGGATTCGAAAACATATCCATATAGATAGGTGCATTGCCCAGATTATAAAATAAGTTGTTGGTTATCTCCGGATTTGCATTACCAAATATGCACAATGCGCCACTATAGCTAAAATTCACTTTGGTTAAATCAATCACTACCCGGCAATCAGTAATTCGTATTGCTCCATCCCAATAAGCGGGATAACCACAGTACCTGATTTCGCAGTTTTTAAGGATATTTTCAGTATCACTTGCAGTTCCGGCGAAATCCAAACCTTGCCAATCATAGTTGTTGGCTACCGAGGCAGTTCCATTGTTATTGGTATCGCCTGCTGCCGAGTCATCGTTTATAGAGGTGAAAATGATTTTATTGTTTGCTTCTCCGTTTGCTTTCAGTGCACCACTAACAGAAAGATATCCGTAGTACCTTTGATTAAATTTAATCACTACTCCCGGATCAATGGTAACTACATTTCCTTCTGCGATAGATAGCTGCGATTCAATAATATAGGCTACGTTGGTGACCCCAACAAAATCCATTTGTTTAAGAGTCGGAGAATCAGTACCAAATTCGCCAATTAGGATCCCTATATATCCAACGTTTGAGATTGTATTACCCAATAAAACCGGATTCCCCTGATTAACTTTTCTCCCAACGGGGTAATAATTAATATTAACGAATGTGTTATTCAGAACCTGAGCATTATCATAGAAATAGATACCACGGTATGAATTTTTTATTTCGCAATTTTCTACGATATTCCCCTTTGAAACATAAACAGCCCAGTTATTCGAATCGTAGCCGCCATAATAGATCTTCCAGTTTTTAATTTTTGATGTTGCAGTACCATAAATGGCAATCCTACCTGAATTACTGTTGCTTATATTAGCTTGTCCGTTGTTTTCAGAGTCAAGAGGATTACCAAAATTATCATCGGCAAGGTGGGTGAAAATAATGGGTTCTGTTTCAGTACCAATGCCGGTAAATGTACCGTTTGCAACAATTAATGAATTGTATTGCCTGCACTTAATTACAACCCCGGGATCGATTACCAAAGTGGCAGATTCATCAACAGTGGTAGTACCATAAAGGCAATAAGTTGGATTTTCAAGATTTTTGAAGGATATTTTTTTTAGTTGTGCATTGCCTGTTACTGAAGATGGTAGAATTCTAATTGCACGGATTTCTTTGTTGTTAAACTTGATAGAATCGGTAGAAAAATCAATATTTGTGTTCATATCTACAGCGATGTTATAAGCCTCACCGTTTAGAATGGTCGAAGGTTTAAAAATACAATTAGAAAAAGTTGGTTGGCTTATTCCGGTTACCATCAGGTTTCGCCCGTTTGCTGAAAATTCGCAGTTTTCAAATTTTGGTGATGCCGCATCAATTGCCATTGCAGAATAGCCATCGTAATCGTATTGGGCATTTTTAAAGATACAGTTTTTGAAAATACTTGCAGAATCAATTGCACTGTCTGTTATGTTTATTCCAAGGTAGTAAGAGACTCCCGGATGCATATCAAAAACGATTGGTTTTTCGCTGGTTCCAAGAGCTTTAATTTTTCCCTGAACCGTAAATTCGCAATTAACGAACCAGAGCTTAGCTCCAGGCGAAATCAGCAGATTGCCTGTATTGGTAACATTCATATAATCGCATCGGTAAGGAATGCCTAAATCGGGCATATAAAAAGTACCGGAAATTTCCTGAAATTGGAGATAAACAGTATTGTATGTATTTCCGGTTAAGATATTTCCGCTTCCTGCCTTTATTATCCCAGGTCCATTTAAATGGAGGGGGTAATTGCAATTTTTTATTGTTGTTTCAGTGATGTCCAAAGTTCCCGTTGCATAGAGTCGGACACCCATATCTGAAAAATTATTAATGGTGGATTTCTTTAAAGTAAGCTGCCCTTTCCTCACCCAAATGTTGCTAGCATACTCAAGGGTACAATTATCAAGCGTTACAATACCAACTGCGGCATACCATTCATAAGACACATAAATGCCGTCCCAAAAACCTTTTGCAGTGCTGTTGTTCGCAGTAAATTTAGTTCCTGTGGCATTTAAGGTGCCGAAAACCTGGAAATAACAACCCTGATTAAATCTGATTTCTACTCCATTCTCGATTGTAACTGTTACTCCTGCAGCAATATCCTGATTTGAAGTTATGTAAGGACTGTTAGCCAGAGTTAAAGTCCTGTCAACTGAAAAATAACCTCCGGGAATGGTGGTTTGAGCATTTAGTCCAATTGCGAAAAGGATTGCACCGATGAATAATAGGATACACTTTTTCATATTCGTAAAGTTTTAAATTATGATTGAGCGTTAAAAAGCAAACGATGACTCAAAAAAACTTCATTTGCAAATATTACTTCCCCTTTTTCGAGAGAGAGAACACCAGTATAATGAAGCCGGTAATCACAGGCATATCTCTATGCTATGGGTCGGTATCTTAGTTTTTTGATAAAAACTGGAATAAATCTGTTTGTTAATGCCAGAGCAGGAATTTTCGTGGCAAATTATAAGACGCTCAACATCTTATCGGGAATCAGCACAAATCACTAAAGTCACTTCACATTACCTACTGACAAAACGACTCGCAATAATATCTATTAAGGATATGAGACTCTTTTGTCTTGTAATCAAATATAAAACTTTTTTAAATATAAAAACCAATTTTTTTCTGATGAACGGTGCAGAAAACTTATAACTGCTATTAAAATTAAAGAATTTAAAATTCAAAACCAAAGGGTTAGATACTTTTGTGCAATTAAAAAGGTAGTAATTTTACCCATTTATTATATTGATGTGAAGATTCTAATTAACTGCTTTGTTTAATTAGAATTTTGCGAGGAGTTGAATATTATTTTGGTAATTGTTTGGTTTGTCCGGCAAAAATATATTCCATAAGCCACCCTTTGCCCGTCATTATTTTTTCCATCCCAGGTAAATTCAACCAAATTATTGTTCGCTTCAGCATCGTCAGGAGCGAATGTGCGTATATTATTTCCATTTACATCAAATATTTCGCAAACCAGTTTTTGTGGTTGCGACAGGTAAATTTCAATCTTTATAGAATGGTTAAATGGGTTTGGATAAAGATTGATTTCTTTTTGGTTTAGAAAATTACTGGTACTGGTTGATTTAGAAAAATCTATCAAAGCAAACATCGATTCGTTCTTTTCGAAAATATCACGGCTATTGTTAACTACTACAAAATATAGAAGGTAAACGATGTCTTTTCGGTGTAATTTAAGTATTATTTTATGTCCGGAAGTGTATCCGTTTGGTTTGGATTCTGTTCGGTCGTTAGCCGACGCAGGAATACTGATACCGTTTTCTTTTATGTGTTTGTCTTCGATAATGGCAGCGCCTACGCATAAATCCCCATCAAAAACCCCAATTTCATCACCAATTTTTATACCTGTAGAATTTAGCGCAACAAGATTAATATTCATGTGATCAATTCCATTCCCAGTATAAGCAAGGGGGAAATATCCCGAATTGGCAGTTTGATTTTTTATTCCCAATACAGGATCTTGCTTCAGAAATGATGATTCGTAGGTTTCGTTTATCCTTGTTTTGGTCAATTCACCGTTTAGATTCGCTGATGATAACGGGAACCCATAGGTTAGTGAAGATGAAAATCCGGAAATAGGGAAAAGTGCCAGGATCAATGCAAAAAATAAACCTACCGTCATTCTCTTTTCGAAAGACAGCAGATTATTTTTTATATTGAAATTTGACTGATCTCTTAACATGATCCATCTTGTTAATACATTGAATAATGGTTTTTCAGCTAAGATTTTGGTTTTTCTTTTTGCTGATATATAGTATTGTGTGAACTAAATATACAAAATTATATGCCTTTTTGTTTCAGGTGATGAATTAATATTATACCTCGGCTAACCATTTGATTATAATTCAGGACTAAACAAAAAAGACCAGCATTCCGAAATACCGGATGCTGGCCTATATTTTTCTGATTCTTCAGAATTGATTTTATCCTTGCATTCTCATACGATGTTTCATTCCTTTCGGACCTCTGTTCTGCATCATTTTTCCCTTGTGTATATCAAATTTAAGCCGTTGCTCGTCAGTTAATTGAGCGCGCATATCGAGGCGGTGTTTTGCCTGAATTTTTGCCATTTCAATTTTTAACGCACCAATCTTTTCGATGTTTTTGTTGATGGCTTCCAAGTCTGGTTTTTCAGCAGTAGTCAGCGTTTTCTGGCGGGCTTCGGCTTCACCAAGTTCGTTGCGGATTGGTTGTAATTGTTTCTGCACTTCGAGCATACTTTTCTTGAAGGCTTCTTTTTGCTCGACTGTCAGGTTCAATCCCTCCCCGGGGCCTCTTTGTCCTTCATTCATGAGCAATACCTTATCTCGTTCGATAAAAGGTTTCTTACTGCCCCTTCCGGCGGGTTGAGCAACTAATACAGCCGACATACTCATCAATACCACAAGCATTAAAATTTTTGCTTTCATAATCTCTAATTTTAAAAATCTTTTTTCTAAATCTGAACTCATTTGCACCTTTGATTAAGTAAAAGCAAAAAGGTTAAATCGGAAATGGCACTTTAAGATAACTTTAACAGTTTATTACGATTATTGGCCAATCGTTGCCATAGCTGCCCTTATTTCTTTCAGGAAACCTGCAACTTTCACTTTCGGATCTCCTGCACCCAGTGTTTCCAGCGGAATATATCCACGATAACCCGATTGCTGAATAATCTTCATCAGTTTGTATAGGTCAGTTTTTTGCTCTACACCATCGACGTATAAGTTTTCTTTCAACTGCCAGCTTACCGCATAAGGAATTGTCTTTTCTATTTCCCTGTACGGATCGGTTCGAAAGCTGCCAATATCCAGAATCAGTCCGAACCAGTCGGAATTAACGCGTTTGATGATTTCGATCGTCTCGTCGGCAGTTTTGATAAAATCGTGGTGGTTTTGTATTCCCACGATAACTCCGTGAGCTTTGCCAAATTCAGCACATTCTTTCAGGTCTTTGACCATATAATCGACCACCTTTTCACGCGGAATATCTTTAGTGTCTGCCACTCCGGAGAATACTCGAATGACCGGAATTCCCAGTTTTTCGGAAGCAATAATCCATTTTTTTACCAACTCAACACTTGCTTTTCGTTTGGCAGGATCAGGATCGGTAAAGTCATTTCGTACCCCGGTTCCGCTGATTTCAAGACCGAGCAAAAATGCCTTTTGTTTGATATGGTATAAATATTCATCCGAAGGAACTTCAGGATAACCCGGGAAATAATAGGCGGTAATATCTACTGCATCGAACTGATTGGTTGCGCAGTACTCCAATAAATCGTCCAGATTCATTTCGCCTTTCGTCAGCGGACCATTGAAAGAGTAGGCATTCAGGCTGGTCTTTAATTTCGTTGGAAGTTTGTGTTGCGCAATTCCTGCCAAAGGAAAAATTACTACAAGTAGGAGAATGAGACTAATACTTTTTGATTGTTTTTTGAAATTGAGTTTCATCGTTTTAGTTTTAGGTTTTTCGGGCAAGTAAGGCTGTTCTATGTGTTTAACAACCATTGCAAGTAGTTTTCCTTGTGTACTTGTTTGAATGATGCTTCGGGGTATGTTTCTGAAAAAGCCTTGGGTATCTTTATGTTTCTTTCTGAATATTTGAATTCAATTGCTGCAATCTGATTGCCGGATTCTTCAATTAAATCAATTTCTTGTCCGTCGTAGGTTCTCCAAAAATAATATTCAACCGATTCTGTATTGAAATACTTATTTTTCATGCGCTCCGAAATCAGGTAGCTTTCCCACAATTGACCAACATCCTGACGTAAAACAATCGGATTGAAGTTCGAGATCAGTGCATTTCGTATTCCATTGTCGTAGAAATACCATTTTCCTGCTTTGGTTACTTCTTTTCGCAAGTTTCGTGAAAAGGCGCCCAAACGATAGATAATAAATACTTTAGATAATAAATCAAGGTACTTTTCTACAGTGTTTTTACTCATAGACAATTGTTTGCCCAATTCTTCATAGGACACTTCATTGCCTGTCTGAAAAGCTATCAGACGCAGGAGTTCTTTCATTTTTCCTGAATTCCGGATACCCTCAATGGCAAGGATATCTTTCAGGAGATACGAATTCACCATATCTTTTAAATACTCCATTTTATCTTCATTACTTTCCAGCAATTCCACTTCCGGATAAGTTCCATAGATTAGTCTGGATTCCAGCTTCCTTCGGGTTTCGAGTAGGTTCTCCAAAACTGAAAGTTCCTGCTGACTGAATGGGAAAAGCAAATAGGTAAAACTTCGCCCCACCAATGGTTCTCCGGCTTTGTTGTTCAAATCGAATGAGGATGAACCACTGGTAATGATTCTGATTTGATCGATTTCATCAACCATTAGTTTTAATTTTAGTCCTATTTCATTTATGTTTTGTGCCTCGTCAATTACCAAAAGATCTATTCCTTTGAGCAGATTTCGATAATTGGAAATGCTCTTTTCATTCAAAAGTGCAATTGAGTCTTCGTCTTCGCCATTTAAGATCATTACTTTGCCCTCAAAATCCTGAATAATCTGACGGATTAGTACCGTTTTACCAACCCTTCTTGCTCCAAATAGGAGGATGACCTTATTCGGTAACAGCTTGCTTTTGATTTTCCTTGTCAAAATACGGTCTAACGTATTCATTTTCTGTGAGTATTACTGTTTTGCAAATATAGGAAATTAATTTGCATTGACGAATTTACTATTAATTCAGTCATTGTATTGACGAATTTAATGGTAATTTAGTCATTACGTTGACGATTTTAACAGATCTTATTTCACCTGAATTTTGAATGCCCATGCATAGCTGCACAAAGTTGGACGGGCTTTATCACGCGGGTAAACAATGGTCAGACCATCAGCCGTATTCCATTTCCATTCCAGTTCGCCGGGAACACCAAGCATTGTAATTTTCGAGCCTTCCAGTGGTTTAACTGCTTTCAGTTTAAACTCTTCGCCCTGCCATTTCAGGAAAGTTGCAAATACAAATTCACCTTTCGAAGTGAAGCGGGCATCGCCTTCTACCTGGGTGGTCCATGGGCGTGTGCCGTAAATAGCTTCCCCGTTTACTTTCAGCCATTCACCCAATTTCAGTAGCGGGTATTGCTCGTATTCTGGTATCAATCCGGCGGCAGTAGGTCCAACATTGATGTCGAAATTCCCGTTGCGGGCAACGCCGTCGATCGTTTTGTCGATAAACTGTTTGGGGCTAAGACAATCTTCCATATCGGTGTCCTGATTGTAGCCAAATGTTTTTGCGATACCCTGCCAGAACGACCATTTGTGTGTGAGCAAACCTTCGTTACCCTTTTCGTAGCTATACTCAACATTGTACAAATCGCCATGTTTTCCGCGGTTTTCCTTGCCAAAGCGGTCGTTCACAAAAACCTCCTGGTTGCGTTTGGCCGCCTCATTATAATAATAGGCGACCACTTCCTTCATTTTCCAGAATGGTTCCGGATGGTCCCACTCCCCATCGAAAAAGAAAAAATCCGGATGATAAAGATCAATGAGTTCCTTGATTTGCGGTATCATAAAATCATCGACATAATTGTTGACCTTTTTCAGGCCTGAATATGGAATATCTTTACCTGTGTAAAGTGGATTGAACCACTCGTAAAGCGAATAATACAAACCAACTTTTAGTCCTTCTTTACGGGCTGCTTTAAAATACTCGCCCAAAATGTCCTTTTTCGGGCCCATCTTCATTGCGTTTCGGTCGGTGTATTTGGTGGGCCACAAGCAGAACCCATCGTGGTGTTTCGAGGTAATAAACATGTATTTTGCGCCCATCTGCTTGGCAAACTTCGCCCATTCATCTGGTTTATATGATTCGGCTTTCCACATCGGGATAAAATCGTCGTAGGTAAAACTTTCGCCATATTTTTTACGGTGGTAGGTATATGTCGGATTTTTAGGTTCCATCATTCGCCTTCCATACCATTCGGCATACGAAATTTCTTTTTCGCGCGGTGCCCAGGCCGGAACGGCATAAACACCCCAGTGCATACTCAATCCGATTTTAGCATCGTGGTACCAATCGGGCATTTTGTGCGAATCGAGCGATTCCCAGGTGGCCTGATATGGTTGCGCCACAAGATTTGGAACAGCAAATAGAAAGGTAAATGCAGCCATAAGGCAGGCTAATTTTAGTTTCATGGTTTGTTTTGGTTTAATCTTGGTTTTGAGTATGTGATTATTTAGTTCAGAATTACTTTCCGGACAAAGGAATTATCCCTTGTAGTTAAACGGAGAAGGTAAATTCCCTGACTTGCACCTTCTTCTTTCAAATTGATTTTAACCGGATTTCCTTTCATGAGGTACTGATTATTCAGAATAGTTGAAATCAATTGTCCCTGAAGATTGAAAAGGCAAAGTGTGACAGGTGAATTGAACGAATCGCCTGAAATGATTATTTCGCCTGTAGTCGGGTTAGGGAAAAGGCTAAATCCAACATTTTCAATATTTGTCAAATCTTTATTTCCGGTTGAAACCTGCTTTACGATGCTTACATTGTCGAGGTAAACATTGCCCGTAAACTTGCCTATTCCAAACCCAAAGCGACAGTTGGGATCGCTTGCCTGAGCCATTTTTACAGTCCACGAAAATTTTTGTTTTGTTGCGGTTATGGATTTTACGGTAGAATAGTAGTTTCCATAATCGGAATGGTTTTTCGAAAGGAAAACATCCATCGAATTTGGATTGTCGGCCCAAGCGTCGAAAGTAACGAGATAAGTGACGTCTTTTACCAACGGAATTGCCAGTTGCTGATCTACGATGTGCCAGTAGGCTGTGCCCGGTTGTGTTACATTAATTTTATAAACACCGTCAACAACTATTCCGGTGGCTTTCCATTGTGTACTTTGGAAATACCAGTTTCCCCAGTTTTTTGTTCCCTGGCTGAAATCGCCATTAATAATTATCTCGTTTTTCTTTTTAAAAACCGGGATCACAGTCATGTTTTTTACTACCTCAACCTTCATCGGATTGGCCGACCCAAGGTGCAGCCATTTGTCAAATTCATAGCCTTCTGCAGGGGTGGCTGTAAAGGTTACCATCGTTCCTTCGGGATAAGTCTCCATTTTGGGAGAAACTTCTACTGTTCCGCCTGTTGCAGGTTCAATATTCAAAGAGAACGGCCCTTCTGATTCTTGTAACTGATAAACCCTGACGTAATCGATGTAAAATTTGTGTGGCAGTTTTGTATCGTCGATTCCCTGCTGGCCACCCCAGCTTCCACCATAAGCCAGGTTGAGGATCATATAAAACATCTTATTGTAAGGCCATACTTTCGGATCGGTGGACGTTTTTGTATAGGTGTGAAACAATTTGTTGTCGCCATACCATTCAAGTTTGGTTGGTGTCCATACAAATGTAAAAGTTATAAACTTACTGTAAGGTTGCGCGGTAAATACTGAAGTTCCTGATTGTTGATGGCCACTTCCGTTTGTTCCTTCAAAATGTGTTGTAAAATGCAATTTTGAAATATCCCAACCCACATATTCCATGATGTCCATTTCTCCACTTTTGGGCCATCCGCCATATTCGCTGTCAGTTGGCATCATCCAGATTGCCGGCCAGGTTCCTTTTCCACCGGGAACTTTTGCCCTGATTTCGAATTTGCCGTACAGCCAGTCGCCTTTGTACCTTGAAATTAAACTTGCAGATGTATAGGCTGCCCCCTGAAAAGGTTCTTTGCGTGCTTCAATAATCAGAACGGTATCCTGAATACGGGCATTTTCGCTGCGTTTATAGGTGTAATACTGCAATTCGGAATTGCGTATTTTGCCCACTTCGTAATTCCATTTTGTGCTGTCGGGCAAACCCGGTTTGTTGAATTCGTCGCCCCATACTTGTACATATTTTTGCGGAAAGGCTTGAATGGCAAAACAAAGAATTACAACGGAATAGATTAATTTTTTCATCTTGATGTATTTCGGTATAGTCTGTCAAATTTAGGAAGATTACCCACGTTGACAACATGCCGAAAAAATTATTCCATTTCAGCTACTTTTTTCAGCAAGGTTTCTGGTTCGTCGGTAGTAATAAAATCAATGTCGCGGGCAAGGAAATAGTCCATCAGCAAAGGATCATTTACAGTCCATACATTTGTTTCAATTCCAGCTTTATGGGCATTGCTGATCCAATTTTCGTCTTTTCTGAAAACGTTGAAATGATAATCTGCTCCGGAAATTCCATCAGCTTTTAGCTGTTCCGGAGAAACATCCCCGTTGAGGTACATCGTTTTTGCCGATGGGTCTAAACGAACTATTTCTTTCAGAATGTCATAGTCGAAACTGATATAGGTAATCCAGGGTTGCGCCCGCATTTTATTAACTTTCGCGACCGCTTTCTGCGCCAGAAGCAACGATCTTTCCTTGCTGATTTGCGAGGGTTTTAATTCAAGAATTAACCGGGTCTTTTGCTGTTTCATTCCAATTTTCAGATAGTTATCGAGGGTTGGGAGAACTTCCCCGTTTTTTAGCGGATGCTTTTTCAGACCTGAATATTTTGTTTTTTCGATGTGCATACCTTCATAAACCGCATCGTGGTTTAGTACCAAAACTCCGTCGGCGGTTAGTTGCACGTCGAACTCCGATCCGGCAACTTCCAAGCTAATAGCCTTTTTTAGCGAAGCAATCGAGTTCTGAGGTAGTCCGTCTTTTTTCCATGCTCCGCGGTGCGCAACAACACCATTTTTCAGGAAATTATCCTGATTTACGGAACCCGTGGTCTGCGCGGTTGACGGCTGTACCAACAGCAGGAAAATGAAAATGGCAGGAAATAGAAATATTGTTCGCATCATTCTTTAGGTTTTAGGGTTTATAAAATAAATGTGAGCAACTCCGGAAATCTATTTATTTCACTGGCTGCCCACATTTCTTATTCTTCAAAAATATACATATTTACTTTTTCTCAACAGGCCGAAACAGTATTATTTCAGCAACCACATGAGTTTGTTTACTTCATCGAACCCCTCGTACTGACGATCCAATGCTTCGATGAGGTTTTCGCGGTTGTAATTGGTTTCCGAACTTGGGTACAACCAACGCATCGGTATTCCGTTTTTGTTGTTCTCATTCAGGCTTGTTGCCGCATTAATAGGAAACTCCGGATAACTTGTCCGTCTGTATTCGAAGAAGCTGCCGTGAGCATCCTGAAAGAAATTAAGGATGTACCGTTGCATCCAAATCTGTTTTAACTGGTCTGCAGATGTGGTTTTAAATGCAGCCTCACCTGTAAAGTAACCATCAATATAAGCTTGGTTGATGGCCATCCCATGGGCATATTCCGACTTAACCGCCATTGTAGATGCCAAGGCCGATTTAACTCCTTGCTCATAATAATCTTTTGCTGTACCGGTCGTAATCCATCCTTTTATGCGAGCTTCGGCAAGTATCAATTGTTGTTCGGCATAAGTAAGCAACATGCGCGGTTCGTTAACTTCTTCCTTCTGGTAACGAAGGTTGATCAGCGAGTATTTATTGGCGCTGTGGTTGGCATTCATTTGTGAATATTCCATTGCAACATCCACGCCCACATAAGCGTTCGGGTCAGTTTGGGTTTTTCCTGAAGCTATTTCAGCAGGGGCAGGTTCACCAAAATAATACATCCGCCTGTCGTTCAGGTTTTTCAGGTTGTTAACGAGCAAGGAACTGAGAATTGTTCTACCGGTAAAAAGTGGACTTGTACTATAAATTGGCTGTTTATTTATTGAATTATAAACAAGTCCAAAATAACCTGTTGTATTTGTTAAAAGATTGCCTGAGGCTACAATTTCCGCAAAACGCGCTTTCACGTTTAATGAAGCAACATTTTCTTTTTTGCTCAGCGACATCAAAATTTTGAGCGCTAAAGCATTGGTAGCCCTGCGCCACTTGGCAGGATCGCCATTATATGGTGTAGGGTCGCCGGCAAAAGTTGTCCCATTGGCAAAATATTGGTCAGCTTCTTTCAGCTCATCCAATATGCCTGTTAGTATCGCTTCCTGAGTATCATATTTGGGACGGAAATTACCGCTTTCGCCTTGGTTTGTTTCGCTGTATGGCATGTCGCCCACTTGCATGGTCAGCCGGTAAAACATAAGGGCTTTCGCAAATTTGCCTACACCCCTGTATGAGTTTTCACTGGGGCTTCCTATGGCATATTCTACCAGTTTTTCAATATTCGGAAGAATGGTCAATCCTCCAAAATCGGTGCCTCCGATGGTGTTATATTGTGTACCCATCTGGCCTTCGTTGGCATAACCAACATATTTGGACAAAGCATTCTCCGAAATCATCGCTTTCGCATCAATGCCCGGAAATTTGGCGACTTTCAACACCACATTTGTACACAAAAGAGACGCACTTACCGTGGTAGTGGTATCAGGGTTTGTGTTCATTTCCTCAAATTGGTTGCAACTTGAAAGCAACGAAAAGATGAGGATAGCACATATACCTATATATTTATACTTGTTTTTCATATCGATCGTATTTTAGAAATTAAACTTCAGGTTAAAACCAAGGTAACGCTGCGAAGGGTCGCTAAAGTTTTCAGAGCCCCCATCCGGGTCGGAATATTTAAACTGTTTTGCCCATAAATAAACGTTTTGGCCTACTGCGGACACCGAAGCCCCCTTGGCATAAAATTTAGCACAAATATTTTTCGGCAACTCGTAGGTAAGCGACATTTCCCTGATTTTGAAGAAGGTTGCATCGTATGCATCGACAGGCGATGGCGAACCGCCCCAAGCAGTTCCTTTGTGATACTTTGCGATATAAGCTTTGTATGTTGTCGCAACATCGTTTGTTGCATATACCCGTGTATCAGTAAGAATGTTGCCATACGTATCGTAAGTTGCGGCTCCCGACATCACTTTCACACCTTCTCCGATATAATTTTTTGAACCAGCTACGGTTGCGTCCAGGTAACGTTCGGGAATCACAGAATTTGGATGAGAACCAGAAATCCACATATACATTTCGGTGGTTGTTTGGGCGATGCCACCTACACGACCATCTATTGAGATATTGAATTGAAAAGCTTTGTACTTCAAACTTGAATTTGCCCCCCAAATCCAATCGGGATCGGAATAGCCAAACTTGGAGTCATAAGCCGAAAATAAGGGGTCTCCATTATTGTGGATGATATTCCCGTCAGGATCCCGCTGGTAGTCGCGTAAAATATAGTGATCGACCCGTTCTCCCACTTTCACCCATGGTTTGTCAGCAGAAAATTCAGGATCCAACTTGGTATAGTAGCGCGCATACTTCGACCAGTTGAGGTTGATGTTCCACTGCCAGTCATCCGATTTAACTGGCGTCACATTGGCCGAAATTTCCAAACCCCTGCGCGTAATTTCCTCTTTTGAATTGATATAGTTATTTGTAAAACCGGAGGCTGGGCTTACCCCTGTTGCTCTCAAAAAATCGTACATCCGTTTGCTGTAATATGACACATCTAATGAAGCCCTGTTCTGAAATGTTTTGATGATTGTGCCTATTTCAAAAGTTTCGCTGCCATCAGCAAAAACATCTTCTAACCTGATGGTAGTAGGATATACTGCCATGCCCAAAGTCCCCCAGGCATTTGCACCTGCTGGTTCTACTTTATATACCTTGTTTATATCGTAAATACCCGGAGGTGTTTTTGCAGCTGTCCATGATCCGCGCAATTTCCAGAGTGACAGCCAATCCATTTCAGGCAATAATTCGGAAGCGATAAAACTTGTTGACAATGAGGGATAAAAATAAGAACGGGTGTTCTCTGATAAAGTAGAACTCCAGTCGTTTCTGAATGTTCCTTCTGCATACAACATGTTTTTCCACGATACAGCCATTCGTCCAAACGCGCTGTTTACTTGTCGCCTGTATAGGACTGAACCAACTACCGCCGGATTTGTGGAAGATTTAAGTGAATAGTAGCCTAGGATGGTTAGCCCGCCTTGCGTCCTGGCTTCAATACCTTCATCCTGATTAAAATAAATTGTTCCACCTACCAGTCCGTCAAGAGAAAAATTGCCAAGCGTTTTATCACCTGTCAAAATCAAGTCGTTATTAATGCTGTGGCCTCTTCCAAGCCCAACATTGTATGACCCTTTCATTGATTCGCCCCAAATCTGTGTTCCATTTTTAATTACGGTAGAAGTTCCTCCACCCTGGAATGATCCTTTTGAAATCTGAACCACCTGACGGTCACTATAAGTGTCATAGCCGGTGCGGAACGTCGCCTTGAGCCAATTTGTAAAATCGTAACTTAATGCAAGGGTACCATTAAAAATATCCCTGTTTAAGCTGTGGGTCCTTTCGTACCTGTCGAAGTAAGGGTTGTTGTTAATAGAAGTAAAGCTACTATTTTGCGATTCGTTCCTGGTAACCCAGTAATCTTTATAATCCCTTATATCGTAATCAGGTGCTGCCCAAATAAGGATGTTGTACATAGGATCATAGCCGGTATATCCGCTAAAGCCAGTATTTGGAGAAGTCTGTTTGTTGTAAGTCATGGTGGATGACAAGGTGAATTTGTTGATTTTCATGTCTCCACCTAAGCTGTAGGTTATCTTTTCAAACTTGGAATTTGGATATTGCCCTTTATTTTGTACCCATGTGGCAGAGGAACGCAAGCTTCCAAATTCGCCTTGTTGCACCACACTAACGTTGTTGTTTAAAATATAACCTTGTTCCAGAAAATTCTTGAAGTTGTCTTTTCCCGTTGGCAAATAAGGCATGGCTTCCATGGTTTTCGAAATTGGGTTCCATTGGATTACTTCACGTCCATCTAACGGAACTCCCCATGAACCATCGCCGGAGCGTGCGTAAGTATTGGTGCCTGTATTAACCACCCGTCCGTAGGTTGATTGCATTTCGGGTATTGCCAGAAAACCGCCTGAAAACATGGTGCCACTATTGATGTCAACTGAAAGCCCTTTCTTTTCACTTCCCTTTTTTGTGGTGATCATGATTGCACCACTTGCACCGCGATAACCATAAAGTGCCGATGCCGTAGCTCCTTTCAGTACACTAATCGTTTCAATGTCATCGGAGGGAACGTCACGCATGGTCATGTTTCCATAAGGAATACCATCAATTACTATAATTGGATTTTCGCCACGAATCTGGATATCAGGTTCTGCGGTAAACTCCGTGCTGTTTTTTACCATTAACCCGGCCACCTTACCGGTTAGTGAGGTTGCAACATCTATTCCTTTTACCGTGGTTAAAACTTCGCCCGATACTTTCTGAACAGCATATCCCAGCGCTTTTTCCGATCGTCTGATACCGAGTGCGGTAACCACCACTTCGTCAACACCAAAGGTTTCGACTTCCATTGTAATTGCCAGATTACTCTTGTTCCCCACAAAAACTTCCTGGGTTTTCATGCCAATAAACGAAAATTGCAGGGTTGCATTTTCAGGAATACCGGCAAGCGAAAAACTTCCATCGCCCGATGTGACAGTTCCGGTTTGGGTTCCTTTTATAACAACCGTAACGCCGGGCAATTCAATTCCTGAATTGTCGGTTACTCTTCCTGAAACGGATTTTTGTTGCTGCATAGAAGAAACGCCGTCAGCCGGTGTAATAATGATGTGACGATCGCGGATTAAAACATTCACAGTACCATCGTCGAAGAGTTTCGAAAGTATGTTGTCGATTTTTTCGTTTGTAACATCTACATCAACTTTTCGCTCTACATCAATCAGTTGGTTGTTATACAAAAAATAGAAGTCACTTCGGTCTTCAATCTGACCAAGCACTTCTCTAACTGTTGTGTTTTTCATGTTTAACGACAAGCGTGTCGTTTGTGAATAACTGGCTCCTGCAAGGACCTGAAAAGCGCTTATCAGGATTAGAAATAGTGAAACCCGCATAATTCTAAAGGTTTTTCGGTGTCCGGCAAGGGCCGAACAACAGATTTTCATCTTTTTTTTCATAGATTTGAATGATTAATTTTTTGAAACAATTATTGATCTGCCCGTTAAGGGTAACCCGGAAGGAAGTGTTGGCGCACTTCCTTTCTTCGTTAAAAAGAGAATTAATTTGTCATTGGCAATTGGTTTTTATTTTTTGCTGATGATAACTTTTGATTTTGTTTGTGCCTGATTATTTTTTCCAACTGTGGCCGGAACGTATTTGATTCGGATTGGTGATGACAGTCCAAGCAATTCGATAACCTGGAAAAGCGATTCGTTTTCGAAAGTGGTCGTAAATCGGTAGTTCATTATTTCCGAATCCTGAACCTGCACCTCAACACCGTACCATCTTTCGAGTAAGCGGGCAACTTCGCTCATTGGGCTGTTGTCGAAAACCAGTTTCCCGGTGTGCCAGGCAATGTATTTGTTAATATTTTCGTTCTTGACGATAGTCTTGTTACTTTCTTTTTCAATCACCGCATGATCGCCGGGGCGCAAAATTGTTTCCTTATTTTCAGAATCATTTTGCAGGTTCAGCGCTATTTTGCCTTCTTCAAGCACCACTTCAATATTTTTGTCTTCAGCAAATGCTTTATAATTGAAACGCGTTCCCAATACTTTTACCATCACGCTGCCCGATTGAACGATAAAAGGTTGTTCGAGATTTCTGGCGACATCAAAAAAAGCTTCACCCACGATATCAATGTTTCGGCTGTTTTCCTGAAATGGTACCTGAAATTTAATGGTACTTTCGGCATTAAGCCAGACTTTTGATCCGTCGGGCAAAATTACCTGTGAGCGAATTCCCGGAGGGCTGGTAATTTTCTGAATGGCAAATTGTTGGTGCGTTGGTTTTTGCTGATTGTAAAAAAACCAGACAGAAGCAAGCAGCAGCGGAATAAAAAGAATGGCGGCAATCCGGCTGAAAGTATTCAGCAAAGAAATTGTGCTTTTGTTGTTTTGAATTCGTTTTTGAACCAGAGCAAATGCTGCATGACTGTTGATGGTTTCAATTTCTGAAACGATTTGCTGAGCTGAAAGAATTTGCTCTGCAGGTTCCTGATTCGTAAGTCTGGTTAACCGGTCTTCAATTTTTTGTTGTATGTGCTTGTTTTCTGCCATTTTACTAACCAATGTATTTTTGTTTGATATTAAAACAACCGAAACCGAATATACACGTATCCCGAACGCGAAATTGCCGGAAGTTTATTTTGTGGAAGGGAAGTCTGTTTGCCCCGAATGGCTTTGGTGAAGGCTAAATAGGTATCGATACAAAATTCTTATTTTGAAACGTGATTATTGCCAGATGCCCAGTAAAACCAATAATCCGGCGTAGTCTTTCAGTTCAATCCTCATTACTTTCAGCGCTTTGCTGATTTGCGTTTCTACTGTTCGTTTCGAGAGGTTTAGTTCGGTGGCGATTTCTTCGTTTTTCAGTCCGCGTATCCGGCTCATGATAAATATTTCGCGGCATTTTTCAGGAAGAAGATCAATTGCATTTTTTATTTTTTCCTGAAGTTCTGTTTCTACATACACATCAGGTTCGAAAATCAGATGCTGGTTGGATAGTTCGCTCATCGACCTGATGTACTTTTCTTCGACCCGTTTATGTTTCAAATAGTTCAGGCTGCCATTTTTGACCGATAAAAACAAGTAGTTTTTCAGCGAGTCGGAAGGAATAATTTGTTGATGTTTTTGCCAGAATCGAACAAAGAAATTCTGCACGATTTCTTCGGCTTCCATCCGGTCGGTAGTAAACTGGGTTGAATACATTACCAATCCAGGATAATAAAAATGGAATAACAGCTCAAATGCTGTTTGGTCGCCATTTTTAAGGCGCACAATCAGATCTTTTTCATGTATTCCATGGATAATTTGCATAATAGCAAAAGTAGAAAAATGTTTTCTATTCAGGATTAACTTTACCTAAAGTATAAGGCCATGCCAATAAATTATTGGTTTTGAAATAAGTCTTTAACAGCAAACTTTTCCTGAAATAAAATGATCATCTAAAATCTAACTAATTTCTTAATTTCGAATCTTTATTCATTTTCAAACACCTTTCTATATGGGTAATCAACGAAATTTGGTGAAGACGCTCGGATTGGGATATGTCATCATTTTTGTAGTCGCAAATATCATTGGTTCAGGAGTGTATAAGAAAATTGCTCCGATGGCCGCCGAACTTCAGTCATCGTCGTGGATACTTGCGGCATGGATTGTCGGAGGAATTATCACCCTTTTTGGCGCTTTGAGCAATGCCGAAGTGGCCGGATTATTGGCCGATACCGGTGGCGAATATGTTTATCTGAAAAAAATTTACAACCGTTTTTTCGCTTTTTTATATGGCTGGTCGCTGTTCACCATTATTCAAACGGCAACCATTTCTTCCCTTGCTTATGTTTTTGCCCAGTCGCTGAACAGCATCATTCCCATTCCCGAAGTTTTTTCGTCGCTGCAACATCTTTCGATAGGAGGCGTTTTCTTCCCATTTCAGGATTTTGGGGTTAAGCTTGTCGCCATTCTGCTGATCCTGATATTAACAATTCTCAATATTTCAGGCTTGAAAAGTGGGGCAGGGGTGAGTAGAGCAATACTTTTTATGGTATGTGCAGGCCTTCTTTTGATTATAGTTTTTGGACTAAGTAGTTCGGTTGCCACACCGGCCAATTTTATGGATAGCCGCGATCTTATCAGCGGAAGCGTTACATTCTCTTCCTTTTTTACGGCAATGCTTGCTGCTTTCTGGGCATATCAGGGATGGGTTTCAGTTGGTTTTATAGGTGGAGAGATTAAAGATGCTACCCGAAATATTCCGAAAGGAATTGTGATGGGCGTTTTTGTGGTGATCGCTGTTTATCTGCTGGTGAATGTGACTTACATGTCGCTTTTATCGATTCCTCAATTGACTCAGGTTCACGAAGCGGGCAATCAGATTGCTGCGGTTGAGGCTGTCCGGAGTTTCTGGGGAACCGGAGGGGTTTTGTTCATTTCACTGCTGATTTTGCTGACCACACTGGGATGCACCAATGCCAGTATTCTTACAGGTTCGCGTCCATATTATGCGATGGCCCGCAACGGGCTTTTCTTTTCGGGTATCAAAAAGCTGAACAAATTTAATGTTCCCTCCAACTCGCTTTTGTGGCAGGGATTATGGGCTTCGGTGCTGGTGCTGTCGGGTACCTTCGATCAGTTGACCGACATGGTGATTTTTGCCGTTTTTATCTTTTACGGCGCTACCACGCTCGGGGTATTTATTTTGCGACGCAAAATGCCCGATGCGCACCGGCCTTACAAAGTGTGGGGCTACCCGTATGTTCCGGCAATTTTTATTCTTTTTTGTATCGGACTGTTCGTCAATACTATTGCAACCCGCCCACGCGAAGCAGTTATCGGTCTGATTCTTATCCTGTCAGGAATACCGGTTTATTTCTGGCTGAAACGAAAATATGCGAAAGAGGATGATGAATTGGAGTAATAACTATTCCAAGATTGCACAATAATAAAATGCCGCCTGATTTGCTATAAATCAAACGGCATTTTTTTTACGTCAATTTGGGTAAATGAACCGGTATTTGCAGTTGCAACTGACGGGGTGACTCTCGTTCGATGTTCCTGATTGATACTATTAGCAGTTCTGTCGATTAATACCAATTGTATTTATATTTCAGTCCAAAGAGAAAATATAAATTATCCCGATTAATCGGGATTAATGCCGATGCTACATGAATATAGTACAATAAGACGAAGTCGCAATTGGACTATTATGAATGTGCAATCGGTATAATAAGTCACCTCGTCAGTATAAAAACATTTTAAAGCTATATTATGTGAAAAACTTTTCACGGTTCCACATTTTGTGTTGTTATTGATGGTTTTATGGGTTAAATTTGAGGGAAAGATCACTTATTCATTTTCAAAATTTATGTACCACATCTTTTAAATTTCTAATCATGGATAAAACCGAAAAATTTAAAGAACGAGATAGAGTTATTAGAATTGGGACTACGTCTCCAGTCATGACCATAGTTGGCCGAACTGTTAGAGGAGGTTTGCCTTATAAAACAACAAGGGACAAATGGACATGTGAATGGCAAGATAATGGATCTCATAGGCAAGAGATAAACGAAGAAGACCTTGAACTTTCTCCTTCTAACTAATTTTCATTAAAACTCATACTCATGAGCGACCCTAAAGTTGAAAGTCTCAAAAATGAGATTACTTATAGTATTGTAAAGGAATTCAATTTACAAATCGATGAAGTTCTATCTATTTGCGAATCGGAAATTGAGAAATTGATGCTTTTACAGCTTTACCGGTATTTTCAAAAGCATAGAGAAAATGGCGATTGGTTTAACAGGTACTATGAATTAGAGTTTATTGAAGATGAGATCATGTTTGGTGACCCTGATATTTCTCTATTTGAAAATATAAAACTTAAGGAGAGAGTTAAAAAATACAATTATCGGAAAGCAGAACTTATGTTTCTTAAAAACATTGGCTTCAAGGTAAAAGATTCTAGATGTGAGGGTATCCCAATTAACACCATAGAATCAAAATCTAATTCGCCCTTAATTGATGAGCTTGTTCTTCGCGAATTTGAGGTTCGACCTCAATATTCTGTTGCAATTGATGGTATTGAATATCGATTAGATATTGCAGTAATTTTAAATAGGAAAACATTTGATGGGAAAATAATAGAATCTAAAAAGGTAGCTCTGGAATGCGATGGATATGATTATCATTCAAGCCCTGAGCAAAAAAGGAATGATGATATTCGAACCCGAAAATTAAAGAAAAGTGGATGGAAGGAAGTTCTTAGATATTCAGGTAAGGAACTCCATAGTTTAAAAAGTAAAAATGAGGTTCATCTGCTTTTTGAAGAAATTATTGATATACTTTTTATTTGATCGAAAATGGAATTTTAAGGATTCTAAAGCAATATTAACCTAAAATGAAATGGAAATAAAAAGACCAAAATCAATTGAAGAATTTCTAAAACTCGTTGGAAAATATCATAGTAATGGAGATAATTACTATCGTGGTCAGGCAGATTTCTCATGGGATATTACACCGACTCTAGTAAGAAATAGGGGTATTATGGACATTGACTCTCTACTTCCGATTGAGAACATGCTTATTAAAAAGTTCGAGCAGAAAATCGAAGAAAATAACCTGGAGTTTCTCATTCCTAAAGTTGAAGGTTATGACCACAGTTGGATTATTTCGATGATCTCCCAACACAGTGGACTTCCAACAAGGCTACTGGACTTTTCGCACGATAAAATCATTGCACTTTTATTTGCAGTGGCTGACATACAATACCTTAATAAAGAAGGGGCATTAATCATTTATGAAAATCCTACCGCTAAACAAAAAGATCTTTCAATATTTAGCAATCCTTACAGTAACGGGTATGATGAATCATTCTTTATTCCAGCCCCCAAACTAGGAAAGAAAGAGAATAATGAGTTTAGATTAAGTGAAATCAGAAAGATTTTACAAGGAAGTAAATTCTTATATCGTGATACACGTAGCCTATTTAGTTGTTTGTCAAAGGATCAGGCACATACTGACAGTCTTATAAAAGTTCACATTCCCAAAGAATTAAAATTAGACATCCTCAAAGAAATTATAAAAATGGGAGAAATGGTATATGATTTATTTGCTGGCAAAAATGAGCTTGATTATTATGCAGCGATTTTAAAACTTCATTACTCAAAACTGAGCGATAGCAATATAGCCAAGTTTCTAAAATCATAAAGGACATGCCCACAACCTCCTACCTACAATCCATTCTCTGCTTTTTTTGCAACATGGATATCGACCTGCTTCGGTATTATTTGAAAGACAAATACACTTACCAGGAAGCCACCAAAGAAGTTTTTCTCGATAAGATAGAACGCATTTTTGAAGTATTCCGCAAGGCGGGCGATAAGGAATTGTGGATGTACGAAGGAGTTTGTGCAGGCGCTGATTGCCCCAATTGTGGCAAAAAGGGTTATCGCCTGGTGGGCAACCACTCCAAAAATTATCTGAACCTGATTTTTGAGCTGAATGGCGACGAAATTACCGATATTTACAGCTGTTCGCAGTTCAAATCCGACATCGAGGTTCCTGATTTAGGTGAGAAATCTTCCATCGATATTGATCGTGACGAAACTGCAAACTTTCCCAAACCAGCATCCTACTGGATTCGTGTTAATGCTGCGCAGGGTGCCTACAACGAAATAGTCACCCAACCACCCCGCAAACTTAGTTTCGAGGAAATTGAGTCCTGGCTAGGGAGATATGCCGGATTATATGAGCGGTTGGGTGGGTTTAGATTACTACTACGACCGCTGAAGTGGTCCCCTTTTCTTTTTCTTTACTATAAATTAAATGAAATTGCAGAAGTTGTTTCTCCAAACTTAGACAAAATTAGTCAAGCCAATCGTGAGTACAATGAGAATTGGACTGAGCAGAAGCTCATTGATTGGGTAGTTGCATACGAAGAAATTTATCACATTGGAACTTTAGAAATGAAGTATTTCCTCGTGAAAGATGGTGAGGATTATGCTTTTTCCGAGTTTGACAAATATTTGTTTGCAGGAGAAGTATTCTCGGAAGTCTATTCTTTTTTCAAGGCTATGTGTAAACATTATTATGAATTGTTAGCCAAATACACAATTTATACTGGCGATGAGGAAGACCAAATAGCCAAAGAAGACGATTGGAAAGAAAAAATACACGAATACGATTTATTGGGTTTCCACATGAAAAAAAGAAAAGAACTGGAAGAGTTGGGAATTCATCTCCCGTTCTATTTACGTAATGAGGATAAACAAACGGATAGCATTGATGTGCCCTTCTAATCAAGGGAATAAAGTTGTTATTTGAAAAAACAGCCGGAGTTCTGCAATGAGAAAACTCCGGCTGATTGTATTTGTATGAGCTTTTATATTATCTCATCCAATTTGGGAAAGAATACTGTAAATTCTTATCGTCAATTCCGAAAATAAAATCTGCTAAATTGATTTGAGACGTGAAATTTCAAAGCATCCCAATTCGCCATTGTTGTTGAATTCAAAAATGTCATTACTCCTGTTTTCAAGGATTTGGACAAATTCATCAGTTCGAAGATTGCCAGTTTGAAACCATAAGATCTTTGGCGGAAATCCTTTCATCAGATACAGATCATTAAAGTCTGAATCCTGAGTGACAATGATGAAATGTTGATTTTTAGCGTATTCCCATATTTCCATATCTGAGGCATTCATCAATCCTTCAGTTTTTACATGACTTGAATCTGAATAAGCTTCAGAAAGTTTTTTCAAAATGCGGAATGAGATATTTTGGTCAAAAAGCAGTTTCATACAGCTATTTGATAGATGCTCCGTTCACGGTCAGCGGCATAACTCAAAGTGGCAAAAATATCGTCAGCATTTAACTCTGGATATTCGTCAATTATTTCTGCGTTTGACATTCCTGAAGCCAACCATGAAAGTATATCATAAACAGTAATCCTCATTCCACGAATACAAGGTTTTCCTCCTCTTTTTCCTGCTTCAATGGTGATTATTTTTCTGTAATCAATCATACTTTAAAATTTTATATTGGTTTGAGTAAGTAAAATTAGTCAATTTTTCACCTTGTTTGTAAACGAGTAAGGGAAATCTTTGATGTCAATTCCACGCTTCATATTGGGTGTGGCGCCCATCCTGAAATCGATGTTCGCACCTTTCATCAGTTCAGGGTAGCTCAGCCAGTTTTTGGTGTGGGCTTTTCCGTTGAAACTGGCAGACTGAATGTATTTGTTTTCAGCGCTGTTTTCAGGAGCATTGATTACCACTTTTTTGCCATTTTCGAGCTTTATGGTGATTTTGTTGAACAGCGGTGCACCTAAAACATATTGGTCGCTTCCGGGAGTCACCGGGTAAAAACCCATGGCCGAAAATACATACCAGGCCGATGTTTGTCCATTATCTTCGTCGCCGCAATAGCCATCGGGAGTAGGAGCGTACATGCGGTTCATCACCTCGCGCACCCATTTTTGTGTTTTCCAGGGTTGGCCGGCATAGTTATAAAGGTAAATCGCATGCTGGATGGGCTGGTTGCCGTGCGCATAGTTGCCCATGTTCATGATCTGCATTTCGCGTATTTCGTGAATCACCTGTCCGTAGTAAGAATCGTCGAAAATTGGTGGAACCACAAAAACAGAATCGAGCATTCCAACAAATTCTTTTTTACCGCCCATCAAATCAATCAATCCCTGTACATCGTGGAAAACCGACCAGGTGTAATGCCAGCTGTTTCCTTCGGTAAAGGCATCGCCCCATTTAAACGGGTTGAAAGGTTTCTGGAACGTTCCATCCTGATTTTTTCCACGCATCAGCCTGGTTTCCGGATCGAACACATTGCGGTAATTCAAGGCACGTTTGGCAAACAAATCAATTTCCTCCTGCGGACGTTTCAATTCCCTGGCCAGTTTCCAGATGGTCCAGTCGGCAAAAGCATATTCCAGTGTTCGTGCAGTGTTTTCATTGATTTTCACATCGTACGGAACATATCCCAGTTTGTTGTAGTAGTCAACCCCTTCGCGGCCAACCGAGGTTAACGGGCCTTCGGTTTTCGTATTTTTAATCACGGCTTCGTAAAGGGTATTGATGTCGTAACCGCGGGCGCCTTTCAGGTAAGCATCGGCAATCAGGGTAGCCGAATTCGAGCCAATCATGCAGTCGCGGTGGCCCGGACTGGCCCACTCCGGAAGGAATCCGCTTTCTTTGTAGGTATTTACCAATCCTTCCTGAATTTGGGCATTCAGGCTTGGATACATCAGGTTAAAGAAGGGGAAAACAGCGCGAAAAGTATCCCAGAATCCGTTGTCGGTGAACATTGCGCCGGGCAAAATTTCGCCATTGTATGGGCTGTAATGTACCATTTTACCATCTTTGCCGAACTCGAAAAACTTCCGGGGAAACAACATGGTGCGGTACAGACACGAATAGAAAGTTTTGACCTGATCAGTCGTTCCGCCTTCAACTGCAATGCGCGACAGTTCCTTGTTCCAGGTATCTTTTCCTTTTTGGCAGACCTGATCGAAATTGTCTTTCCCCAGTTCTTTCAGGTTTAGTTCGGCCTGATCGAAACTGATGAACGACGAAGCTACCCTGGCATGAACCTGTTCTCCTTTTTTTGTAATGAAACGGAGGGCTGCACCTACGTGGTTATCCTGAAGTTCCGATTTTCCGGCGACGATTTCTTTTCCGCTCCAAACCTGGTTTTCAGCAAATGGTTTGTCGAAAACAATCACAAAATAGTTCCTGAAATTTTGTGGTACCCCGCCACTGTTGCGGGTTGTATAACCAATCACTTTATTCTCTGAAGGAATAATTTTGATGTACGAACCTTTGTCGAAAGCATCGACCACCACCCACGATTTTTCGTTTACAGGAAAAGTAAACCTAAACATCGCAGCCCGTTCGGTTGGAGTGATTTCGGTGGTTACATCGTAATCGGCCAGATAAACGCTGTAGTAATGCGGTTTGGCCACTTCGGCCTTGTGCGAGAACCAGCTGGCACGTTCTTCACCTGCAATTTTCAGTTCGCCGGTCATCGGGAAAAGTGAAAACTGGCCGTAATCGTTGATCCAAGGACTTGGCTGATGTGTCTGTTTGAAGCCTTGAATTTTATAAGCATCGTATGCATAAACCCAGCCGTCGCCCATTTTCGCGGTTTGCGGTGTCCAGAAGTTCATCCCCCAGGGCATTGCAATTGCCGGATAGGTATTTCCGGAAGAAAGTTTATATTCCGAATCGGAGCCCATAAGGGTAATGACGTAATCAACCGGAGAGAGGGTTTGTGCATAAGCTCCGCAGTATAAAAACGCGGAAAGCAGTATAGGAATAATATAATTCTTCATAAAGTTTTGGATATGAATTGAATAAACAACAAATTTTCCTGACAAAAGCAAAAAGTAAAAGTCCGGTGAATTTATGTGTTTCAGAACAAAAATCGTCGGACTTTATGCTAAAAGCTACAAAAAATATTTATGGACTTTACTTCACCAATGCAGGTATAATTTGAACCGGATTTTGTTCAATCAATTTTGATCATCTTTTTCATAACAGAAAAATCTTTCGCGATTATTTCGTAGAAATAGACACCACTTTTTAAATGTCCGGCATTTAAAACAAGGCTGTGGCTGCCTTTGGATTTTACTCCTTCGGCTATTTCGGCAACCAGGCTGAAATTCACATCATAAATGCGAAAATGTATTTCACCCTTTTCAGCCAGTTCGTAGTTAATCGTTGTTTTTAAGTGAAATGGATTGGGGTAGTTTTGGCCAAGGAAACGGTTGTTATCTTGTCCTGTAGGGTTTTTTATTCCGGTAGTTTGGTATAAATATGGCTCGGACCAAGCACTCCATTTTAAATTGTGGTCGCGGTAACGAACATTGAATTTATAAGTTTTACCTTCAGGAATAAGCGTTTGTCTAATTGAAAGTCGTTTCAGATTTATGCCGGCATTTTTGTCAACCGGCACATTATTTCCTGAAATACCGTAAATATTCGTCCAGTGAATCATGGAATCGAGCACTATGTTAGCGCTCTCAGTAATCTGAAACTGAACCGACATGATGGAGTCTGATCCGGAGAAATCCGATAGGCTGACCACAATATTACCATTCGTGTTAATTGCGCTTTCTATCGCCGGAGTTGCAGGTGCAGTCTGATTTTTTCGCTTGTACCATGTGTCTAAACCCACCACATTTCCTGAATTATTTGTGTTTCCCAGACTGTACATCGAATTTTGCCAGGAGTGTTCGGCCAAATCGATCTCAAGTATCTGGAAACAATAATGACTGTAACTTATATGAATATTGTTGTAATCGCGGTTGGCTCCCGGCGTCCAGGGATCCAAAGGTCCGCCGCTTCCGCCTCCGCAAACAATTCTGAAATCGCCATCCGGTTTTTCAGACTGAACGGTTCCTCTCTCGAAACCGTGGGTGTGCCCATAAGTCAGTTGCTGTACTTTGGTGTATTTCTTTATGACTGGAATGAGTTTATCCCGCACATAATTAGCGCCTACGTCAAAGGTATTTACCACATTCCAAATTTCGGAATAGGGAGGATGATGCATAAAAAGGAAGACAAAATCAATACTGGCGTCCAGTTCAGTTTCTTTCAGTTTTGTATCGAGCCAGTTGGCCTGGGCTGTACCGTATTCATTGATAATGTTTGTATTCAATCCTAAAAACAGCGAATTTCCAATTTTTAGCTGCCATATTTTTTCGTTCAAAGCAGTTAACTGCGGATAGGCAGAAAGCTCGTCCATTTTGAGGTAGCGGTAAAAGAATTGACTTTCACCTTCGTGATTTCCGGCGACTACCATTGTTGGCAGATGTGGTGAAAGCGACGACATGGGCATAAAGTACTGTTTGGTGTAATGGTCGGGAGAATTGCCGCTCACCACAATATCGCCCGAATGAAAAATCCCATTCAGATGATTTTCAATGTCGGGACCATATAAACCTGTGATTTTTACTTTGGCTGCCCGTATTATTTTTCCGGCCATGGTCGTGTCTGTGGCATGTGTATCGCTAAGCAAAACAAATCGTAGTTTCCCCTGATAACTTGCATCAGGCAAGGTTTTAAACGAATAGGTTTCTGATAGTTCATTTCCGCTGCTAACCCTGTAAAAGTAACGGGTGTTGGCAGCCAGACCGGTTAGTTTTACGCTGTGCCAGCAATAGGGCAGACTCACAATTTCTGAAGTTCCCGTTTTTTCCTGAAGTAATTTCAGCGAATCGGTTCCATATTCCACTTTTGTACCTGTTTTAATCGAATCGTGCCAGCAAACAGTCATGCTTGTTTGTCCGGGCGATTGCAGATATGGAATTCGGGTCATTACCGGCAATTCATATTTATGTCCATATCCGCCGAGTTCTTTTGCTTCGGCGGCGGTAAGCGCACGGTTCCAGATGGCAAGTTCGGCGCAGTAAACAGGAGCATCTTCTCCATCCTCATCAGCAAAAACAAGCACCTGATTTTCCAGCGAAAATCGTCCGTCGATGGCTTGCGAAACGCCACTCAGCAGGAGTTCGCCATCGAGGTAGTAGGTGAATTGTTTCCCATTCTTAACCGAAATGAGTAAGCGGTACCATTCATTCGGCGTAACAGTTGCTGTGCTGTATCCAACGGCAGCTACCCCAATATTTCCTGAAGTATTGATGAATAATTCTCCATCGTTATTGTTGGCCGGTGCTGTTTGATAAAAACAGTTCCATACCCCATTTTTCAGGATTTTAAAATCGAACTGAAGGGTGTATTCGTTTACCTTGCTGCCTCCGCCATTGGGTGCAATTGCGTGGTTCATTTTGTAGTAACTGCCTGTGCCGATGAGAGCTGCCCCATTTCCACTTTCAGGTCCGGCCATTGGGTAATGTGTCCCAATCAGGCTTAGCGCCTCGCCATATCCTGATTCTGCCTTTAGCAGCGTTGAAGCGTTGTCGAACTTCCACCAACCGGTTCTTTCAGGAATTACCGCGATTGACAGATTTGTAACCAGTATTGCTAAAATAAGGAGAAATGGGAATTTTTTCATCTTAATGATTAAAAAAGAGGGTGCTTCAGCAGGAGAAGCACCCTCGTAATTAAAAGCACATATTTCTTTTTATTGAATAAACACCATTTTACGTGTGCTTGTTTGTTTATTCGTAATCATTTGAAGATAGTATATTCCGCTGGTGAGTCTTTCAGAACCAAGCCTTAGACTGTACTTGCCGGGAGATTTTGTTCCTTCACTAATTGTCCGTATTTCTTTTCCGGTAATATCCAGCACCCTGAAACTCACTTTGCCCGATTCAGTAATTTGGTAAGGGAATGTGGTATGGTCGGTGAATGGATTGGGATAATTTTGTCCAAGATTTATATTCTGACTTTCGAGCATATCAGGAATACTTGTTGGAATAGTATTAACATTTCCCAATTGTTTTACCTGTTCGGCAGTGAGTGGAACTTCCCAGATACCCAGCTCCGAACAGTAAATGCTACCGTCGTCTCCATCGTCGTCAGCAAAAATCAGCAATTCAGTATCCAGCGCAAATCGTCCGTCAATGGGTTGTCCTACTGCTTCGAGCCAAATTTCTCCATCAATATAAACCCTGAAATACGATCCGTTTTTAACCGTGATAACCATTCGGTACCATTTGTTTGCAGAAATACCTTTGGCACTGTAAGTGGTGGTAGCTGTCCCAATTGAATTGGCTTTGTTGGTGAACAGGTCGGCATCGCCACCATTGGCTTTATCGGTCTGGAAAAACGCATGCCATATTCCTGCTTCCGGAACAGAGAAATCAATTTGTAAACTGTATTCGTTCACCATCATTCCATTGCCGTTACTGTAAATTCCATGGTTCATTCGCAAATATTTTCCCAAATCAACCTGAATGGCTTTATTCCCAACACTTGGACCAGCGGCAGGTGCAACATTCCCACTAATAATGAGCGGTAATCCTATTTCCGCTTTTTGTGGTGATGCAAGATCCTCAAATTTCCACCATCCCATTCTTTTGGGGAAAAGGATGGCCGGACTTGCGCCTATGTCGGCTATTTCGTCTTCGTTAAGGGCAACCTCCCAAATACAAATTTCAGAACAGATGATGCTGCCGTCTTCTCCGTCATCATCAGCAAATAACAGAAGCTCATCTGCCAGGGCAAATCGTCCGTCAACAGGCTGGCCGGCTCCATCGACCCAGAGTTCTCCATTGATATATACTCTGAAGTATTCGCCGTTTTTAACGACAATCAGCATACGGTACCATGTATTTGCCGAAGCTGCCAAGCTTGAATAAGTCGTGGCCGACGTTCCAATTTCGTTATTAGTATTTGTAAATAATTCGGCATCGCTCTCATTTTTCGCATCAGTCTGGAAAAACGCATGCCAGATACCGGCTTGCGGGATTGAAAAATCAATTTGGAGTGTGTATTCATTTGTCAGATTACCGCCGTTGGGTAAAATGCCGGTTTTCATATTCAGGAAGCTTCCTACATCTAATTTTGTTGCCAGGTTACCAACAACCGGTCCGTTAACTGATTGTTGTGTTCCGGTTAATTGAAGTGGTTTCCCTATTTCTGCTTTTAGCAGGTTGGCCGGATCATCAAATTTCCACCATCCCATTTTGTCTCTTACAGGAACTCTTTCACCTGTTACTCCACCCAGAGCAAACGCCTGATCGGCAGTAAGCGGAACGTTCCAGATAGCTAATTCAGAACAAATAATGGTTCCGTCTTCACCATCATTATCGGCGAATATCAACAATGAACTTGCCAGGCTAAACCGGTCATCGAGGAGACGACCAGCTCCGTCGAGCCATAAAGCGCCATTTAAATATACTTTAAAGAATCCACCATTCTTAACCGAGATAATCATCCGGTACCAGGTGTTGTCGGCAATACCTTTAGGCGAATACCCAATTTCGGAAATTCCAACCGAATTGGTAGTGCTTGTAAAAAGGTCGGCATCGCCAGAATTTGCAGGGTCGGTCTGGAAAAACGAATGCCAGATACCTATTTCCGGAACCTTAAAGTCGATCTGAATCGAGTATTCATTCACTTTTGTGCCACCACCGTTGGCAGCAATTCCGTGGGTCATAATCAAGAAATTCCCCGGGTCTACCTGCGTGGCTTTGTTTCCGGCAACCGGGCCATCCACCGATTTTTGTGTACCAACAACCTCAAGTGGAGAACCAATTTGAGCCTTTAATAAATTAGCTGAATCATCAAATTTCCACCAACCTTTTCGTTCAGGAATCTGGGCTATTGCTGCCAGATTTACCAACATTGTGAAAAGCACAAACGAAAGTAAAGCTTTAAATTTCATAGTGTTTGATTTAGTGTATAGTATAAGAACCTGTATTCTATTAAATACAACTGAAACATGGAACACACGTATCAGAAATCTGATATTTTATGAAAAAGTTTACGGAAATAAAAGTAAATGGGTTAAGAAAAAAGTTGAAATTTTTATCTATTTATTCCAGAAATCCGGCATTCCGCCATGGCCGCGGGCTTTTACCGGAGCCTGTTCAACTGGTTTAGTGTTGCCTGTATGAATGTCGAACAACCGTTTTGCAGTTTCCATCATGGCTTCAACCTGATATTTATAAGGGCGGTCGGTTACATCAACCAGCCCGCAGTTGTAGTTTTCTCCGTCACGTCGTCCTGAATAATCCTGGTCGCACCATTGAAAATATGCTGTTCCGATCAGTCCGGGATGTTGGTAGGCCCGTTCGGTGTAATACCGGTAAGCAACTCCACGCTCTTTCTGCGAATTAACCTGCCACAGCGATTGTGCCATTCCGCGGTCAACCGTTCCGAAATGATACTCGCCAATAATCATGGGCAATCCGGTCATTTCCATTGCCCGATCCATCATTTCCTTTTTAGGATAAAGATCGTAGCAGTTGAAGCTGAACACGTCGAAAACATCTTTGCATATTTCCAGAATTTCGCGGTCGATGTGCATCACATTTCCGAAGCGGATTCCTAAGTTGAGGTGGTTGGGGTCGTATTTTTTGATGGCGCTGTCAACCGTTTCGAGGAAGATGCGGAAAGTTTTAAATATGAACTGCTTCCGGTTTTCAGGTGTATCGCCTTTGGCCAGCCAGGCCGTCAGTTCTTTTTTGATCGGACGATCGTCACCTTCCAGAATCATGTCACAAAGCCTTAGTTCCTGTTCGAGCCACGACGGTTCATTTCCGGTAAAATAGCCAATCAGCCAGGGATTGTCTTTGTATTGTTCAACCGATGCCTTGCAACCTGCATCAACTTTCGAGGCAAAATCATTGGTATAAACATCTGGCAATCCCATCAGTCCGCCCTCAATTCCGACGCCCCGCAATTGAAACATAAATGCTTTGCGGTTCATGTTCATCACTTCGGGGCTCGACCAGTTGGCAATGGTGTTCAACCCCCATTTGTCCATTCGTTTGATGATCATTTCGCGCGATTTTTCAGGATAATCTTCGCCATATCTGCGGAAAAGATTCCAGGTTCCGAACGAAGCTCCGCCTCGTCTTCCCTGATTTGAACTAATATTTTGCGGGGGCACTTCCTTGTACATACCATCCCGTTTATCCAGATCGCGGATATTTCCTCCACCACCCGGACTCACACAATCGACTCCATGCGAAAGGAACAGGTATCCATGCGGATCGACAAACCACCAGCGACCATCGATTTTTTCGGTATGAAAAAATCCCGTGGCTTTGCCTTTTGCCAGTATATAACCACCGTAAGTGGAATAGTTGTAAGGATTTTTTGTGATAGTCTTAACTATGAGTTCTCCAGTGTCAATATTCCTAATCTTTTGGGTTACTGATGTCTCCACGTCTTTTTCTTCCGCTGCCCATTCTTGTTTCAGCTGATCGATCGAATGAGCTTTGCCTTCCCATTCGCCCAGGTTCCATTGCCCAAATTCGTCAACAACAGGTTTTTCACCCAGATATTGATCACCCGGGTCTTCAACCGAGAGTGCGATGGAGCGGAGTTCCAAAGTTGGGTTGTTGATGGGTGCGTTCATACGGATGCCAATGCTGTCCATGCCACGAAGCGGCCCGCGATTACCGCCCAGATTGATCCAGCCTGTGTATCGGGGTTGATTGTAAGTTGCGGCAAGATCGAGCGCTGCATCGGGCAAACGGCGGTAAAATTTCAGTGGAATGGCCAGTTTGTTCCAGCCGTTGGCGGTGTAACTCATTATACGCAGCTCGTTATAGCCTGTTTCTGTGGTAAAACCTACATGAAATCGCTGTGAGGTCGTGATCTTAAATTCGAGAACCACAAAGTTGTATTCATCCCAGTTTGCTGGTAGTCCGGGTGTAATATCCCGAATGGCAAATTTTTGTCCTGAAACTTCTTTATTGCTGTCGAACTTGATTTTGACGGTTTTTTGTGCAGATGCAGTAAGTGAGGTAGCAAAAAGTAAAAATGAAAATGCAAGCAGGTTTTTGAGGAGGTTTGGTTTCATTGGGTTTAGATTTAAAATTGAGACTTCTAAAATAAAGGTTTTATGTGATTTTATACCATAGTGAATTATAGATTAATCCAAATGCGTTCATGGTAGAATGCCGATGGATAGAAATGTTAGGCCAATTGAGTGTGCGATAATTGGACTATAACATTTCTCCAATCGGTATTATGTCAGTGCGAAGTAAAATCAGATTAAAAACAGACGAAGGCAATAAAAAACGTTGGAAAACAATTACGTTCAATTGCCTTCTGTCGTTTCCTATTGCCTTCTTTAGTTATTTAGAACTTAGGTCGAACTCCCGATATTCAGTTATTTCGCTTCCCCGTCAATGGGTTGGATGGTTCCATATGCTTAGTTTATTATTTAATTACAATCTTCTTTATAACAGACTGTTTCCCGTCAAACAGATTCAGGATATATATTCCTTCAGGAACATTAACCTGAATATTGATGGATGACTGGTTTAAATTATCATATCCCGTCACCTTTTCACCAATCAAATTGACTAATTCAATTCGTTCGATATTTTCAATTCCGTTAATTGTGAAATTTCCATTTACTGCAGGGTTTGGAAATACTGTAATCTTTTCTGCAAGTTCTTTTTCTGAGATTCCGGTGGTCTGGTTCGAAATAATTATACTTACCGTGCCCTTAATTCCCGATCCATCCCATGCTGTTGCCGTTACGGTTACAGTACCATTGGCCAACGCGGTTAATTTTCCGGTTGCATCAATCGTGGCCAGTGTTGTTGGAGCTGCAGTCCAGGTAACATTTGGAATAGTTGTATTCAACGGCAATACGTTTGCAACCATATTCAAAAAAGCACCTTTTGTGCTGATGGTTGTACTTCCATCGCTGGCAGAAACTGCAATTGAGCTTGTATTTACAAGGCTATCGTTCACATAAGCTCTCATCCACTTCAATGCTGGTCGTTCTGTACCATTTGAGTTGATCAGGTATGCTTTCTGGTCGTTACGCCACAAGCCAACTCTGAATCCCCACATGGTAATTCCCTTTACAGCAGGGTGCTTCCAGAAAACCGTGAAAACCCGTTTCATCTCATTCAATTGAATAAGATCAGTCGCTCCGTCAATATCCATCTCGGTCAAATATATTGGCAATCCGGTTGCTCCCAGTGCATCGAGATTCGCTTTTAAGGTTGTTGCAGAGGTACCGGCTGTTGTGAACGCATGTGCCTGCTCGCCAATACCATCTATTAAATTTTCGGCCTGAAGAAGTTTAATTATTTTAATATATTTCTGTGTTTCTGTAGAGCTGTTGATGACACTATATTCATTGATAATCAATTTCGATTTCGGGAAATATTTTCGGGCCATACGGAAAGATTTAATGATCCAGTCCCAACCGGTCACCCCGGCTCCGCCCAAAGCTTTTGCATAATCAACATTTTTTGTTGTGCTTCCCCACGGAAGCATTCCATTGGGTGCATTGTGAAGAGGTTCGTTTACCACGTCGATATAAGCCATATCGGGGTAGCGGGCAGCTTGTAGCGAGAACCATTGTTCTATCTCCTGTCTTTGCGAGGCCGTATCTAAAGTGGCAATCCACGAAGGTTGCTGGGCTCCCCAAATCAGGGTGTGCGCCTTAAAAAGCATGTTGTACTTCTTGGCCAGGGCGTAGCTCGCATCCATACTCGACCAGTTCATCACATTTCTGGTGCCTTCAACGCTTCCCCATTTCCCTCCGTTTTCAGGTGTAATCTGATTCCAGTAGTTTTGGAAATTTGTGTTTTGCCCGGTACTCCATGCACTGCCCAGAAATTTTTCATTTCCGTCGGCAATGGGTTTAACTGTCGGGGTTTGTGCAAATACCGCCGAACTGGCCAACATACAGAATGCTAAAAGTAAATTTTTGTATCTCATCGTAAAAAAATTAATTAAACACATAGGAACATAGGCCATATAGAATAATATGGTTTTATGTGAACTATGTGTCTATGTGTTTATTTTTCATTTGGTTATAATTCTATCATAAGCTTAGAGGATGCGACATCCTTTTCGCTGCTAACTTTTAAAACATATACTCCATTGTCAAGATGAAGGTTCAGTATTGAATTTTGGGTTGCTTCATTTCTTTCCTGAAAGACCATTTTTCCATTGATGCTGAATATTTCAACTGTATTAAACGGAAATCCGGAATAAATTGAAATCCGGTCTTTTGCCGGGTTAGGATAAATTGAAAGATCTCCCGGTTTTCCCATTCCCGTTGAAGTGGTGGTTGGTAAAGATTTCTTGATGAAATTCATCCATTTAAGCTGAAAAAGCTTGGCGGTTCCTGCTCCCACGAATTTCAAATATACATCGTGGCTGCCGGAAATGGCAGTTACCGGCGCTTTAAACTTTTTAAATGTGCTCCAGCTACCGGTATTGCCAATGGTACATTCAGCTACTTTAATTCCTGAATCAATTGAATCGAGCCAAACCTCAATCTTGCCACCGGAAGTGATGCCTGATGCGGTAAATTCTACTGAATCGGGTGCAGCTTTGTAATCGGTATTTCCAAATTCCACTCCGGCGTAAAGCGCCCAATCGTTGTTGTGAATATTGTCGAGAACACTGATACCGGAACCCACCGAAACTTTTGTGGTGCCAAACTGGTTGGCCGGACATTCGGCCAGAATAGGCGTGTAGGCATCGCGGTAAATATACAGGTCGAAGTATGCATTGCCGGCTCCCTGAACATACAGTCCCTGAAGAGTGCCTGTGAATGAGGAAAAGTCGGAATAGGAATCAATCACCGATACATCGAAAGGCTGGCCAACCTGTGTCCAGTTATTGCCATCGCCACTGAAGTATCCGGTTATACTATGGTTTACCCTCACCATTTTGAGCCAAAGCGTATCGCCAACAGTATTTTCGACTTGGTGGATGGTACTTTCAAAACTAAAAACAATCACCTTTTTTCCTTCAGCATTTAGCGAACTGACGAGTTTAACAAATTTGGTTTCGTCGCCACGTAATAATCTCAATCCGGCCTGGTCATTGTTCGATTTGGCCGCAAAATCGAGACGCGTTATCAATGAATAATTGTGTTCGCCATCGTATTTGGTTACCGTATTGCCTTTAATTGTGCTTTTGGGCGACAACCGTAACCAGCCCGGGCGTTCGGTTAGCGAGTTTTTCCCGGAAGCTGTATAACCCAGTGAAGACCATTCAGGATGAAGTTTGGCGGTTGAGAAGTTATCGGATTTGGGAACCATCCACGGAATGCCGCTGCTCGGAAGCTTGGGTGCGGTAAACGATTTGTTTACCGGATAATCGGCAATCGGTCGGCCACTTGCATTGTACCGAACCTGGTTCAGCAAACCCTGTCGCCCTTGACCTTTCCACTCGCCTTTGGCATAAACCGGATGAATTACCCACGAAGTGCTGTCGCCAATCATTACCGTATTCGAAGCATGATTTGGTGCAGAAAACAGTGAACCCGATTTCAACGGATCGCTCTCATTGAAAAAATCGCCCATCATTTCCCATGCGGCCTGATCGGCAGTCAGCGTTTTGCTGCGCATCGACTTTTGCCCTCCGGACAAGTCGCGGGCAAACGAATAGTAGTAATAGCCTTTATATTTCCACATCACTGGCCCTTCGGCCCAACTGTAAGGCAGCGCAGGACTTGGATTCAGCCACTTCAGATCGTAAACTACTCCTGTTGGTTGGCCTGTACTTCCCAGTTCGACAATACCACCATTGGGCTGGCCGTTTTTCACTACCAGATACCATTTGTTGTTATCATCGATAAATATCGAATTGTCATATCCCAATCCATAAGGAAGCGTCGATGGGTTGTTCACCTTGGTCGGTGCACTCCATGGACCTTCTGGCTTGTCGGCTTTCACAAAATGCATGACATTTCCCCTCGAAAAGAAATCCCACCACTTGCCATTGTAGTATACAATGTGACCTCCCCAGCATCCGCCACCCGGTTTGTCATCGAACCCCATCCACGATGCACTTACCGGTTGTGCAATGGCTTCCCAATGAACCATGTTGGTCGAATGGTAAATTACAGGAGTCACATTGAATGACGAACCAGTGGTGTAATAATCTTTCCCCACTTTGGTAATGGTACAATCAGGATGATCGCCCGGAATCACCGGGTTCATGTAGGTTTTAAACGAAGGAGATTGGCCGAATACATTCAGAAAATATACCAGAGCCAATATGATGAATGCTATTTTTTGCATGCTATTATTTTTCGCAATTAGTTAATTAAAAACGCTATTTCGGAATGATCGTAACAATAATCCTTTTATATCTTGATAAAGATGGCTTGCCTTTATCAGTAACTTTAAGGATTATATGCGCAGTTTCTGTTTTCTCAACGACAGGCGCTTTCACATAAACACCATGTGCAACCTCTGCTTCAGTAATGAGCTTTTTTTTATAGCTGCCAGCCTCCGGATAACTGAACCACAGGTAGCTGATATGATCTCCGTCGGGATCTGTAGAATTGCCGGCATCCAAACCAAATCCTTCACCTGATTTTACGGTTATTTCTTCAGGATGACTCAAAACCGGAACCGGTGGATGATTAGCTTCCTGATAAGCTTTAATGCACCAATCCATTCGGGCTGCAAAATCGTTTTGAAAATCGTCGCGCCAACGCCACAAGGTTACTTTATAGTCTGTAAAAGTAACGGTGTCGGCTATTAATGTCCGCCCATAATTATTAGGCAAAAACGGAGTATAACTGTCAATTGCATTGGTCCATATTTCCCGTGTTTCGGGCTCAAACGGAACACCTGAATTTCCTTTTTTCAGCTTGGAGAAATCGGGTTTGTACAACTCGTAACGACCGCCCCAGCCACCCCATTCAGGATGTTCCGGTGCATTTAGTCCGTTTAGAATTAATGATAACCAGGATGGGGTATCTCCTTCCACTCCCCAGGCAACATCAGGATATTCCACACCCAATGGACCATGACCTTGCTGAATATTTTCGGCCAACCAGGCGTTTCCTATCTTTTCGTTGTTGATGCCTTTTACAAAACTGTTGATGGCGCTCCAGGTTGCGCTGCCATAATCATCGCCCGGACTGACGATGTAAAATAAATTGGGAAAAGTATTCCTGATCCAGATGCCGCTATCGTCCTGATCGGATATAGTATAGACCCTGAGTTTGGCGATTAATTTTTTAGCCTCGGCTTCTGTTTTTGTATGTTTAATTTTGTACAATGCCTGAGCGAGTGTATTCGAGCCTCCCCAAACAGATACCCATAATGGACGCTCATCTTTTTCTTCCAGTACTTTGATAATCCAGTCCGATCCTTCAGAATCTTTGCCATCACCAACTCCCAGCATACCGTATTTGGGTAAGCCCTTTTTGACCATCTTTAAAAGCGATTCAGCTACAGGAAAACCTGCTTCATGTTTTAAAAGGTTTGGCTGCACTTTGTTATATGCCTGAATTATTTTTACAATTGCTTCAGGAGCTACACTTGTTCTTTTCCAGACAGAGGTAGTCGCAACTAATCCTTTCAGATCAATTTCGTTGGAATATAAAAGCAGGCGAACAAAAGATTCGGTATCGTCAACTTCTGCTTCAATATCCGATAATACAATCATTCGGTGCTGCTTTTCGGTCGGAATACCTTTTGATGGATTGGCCGAAACCGGATTTAGTAACCCAAAAATTAGCGACCCGAGCAATCCAACTAAATGCAATTTTTTATTCATGCTATATTGATTTATATCGATGATTATTATTGGTCGAGCATCCAATCGGCTCGTTTGGCAAACTCTTCCTGATATTTTGATTTCCACTTTGAAATGCTCAATGGGCCCGGCCCATCAACCCAATGATTGGTTGTACCTGACCGGACAAATTGTCCGCCCCAGCTTTCCAGAGTGGGATCTTCAGGGTTGTTCATCCCATGCGCAGCGCTCACCAGGTAGAGGAACGAAGGCGTATCGCCCTCCTTGAGTCCATCGACGCCCATCGATGCTGTTGGATATACAGCACCCAGAGGACCGTGGTTTTGACGTATGTTCGAGTTGATCCAGGCAAGGTTTCCAAGCGGATCGGTAGAACCACCAAAGATGCCCATGAAAGTAGACTCCGAATAGATAATGAACAGGTCTGGAAAATTACTAAGCAGCCAGTCTATGGTATCATCCTGATGAGCGATCTGATAGATGCGAATCTTACCGAGAAAGGTCTTCAGTTCAGGAGCGCTCCTTGTATTTTGCACTTTCCAGATCGCTTGCGCTATGTTGCTGCAATCGCCCCAGACCGAGAACCATACCGGCCGGGAATCTGGCTTATCGACGATATTGATGATCGCTTCAGATGCCTCGCTATCTTTACCTTCACCAATGTTATTGCCAACCGACTTGCCCCAGGTACCTGACCGTCCCTGAAAAGTGACAGCACGCAATTCATCAGCAGTTTGATAGCTGGGATCATGTTTCCTTAGGTTTTCATCGACCTTGTCGTAGAGGTTAATCATGTCCAGCATATTTTGCTTTTTCGCAATATTGGCAAAGGTGGCTGATGAAACGACTAGCCCCTCAACATCAAACTCATTGGTGTAAAGTAAGAAACGAACCATCGACTGTATATCATCCGGGTCGCTGGTATGATCAGCTGCGCCACCCGACATGACAACGTCCAAAGGAGGAAAGTCGGATGAGATTACCACCCGAAGTTGTGCCTGCGATACTTCTCCCACAATCAGGAAAACAGAAAAAAACAGTGTCAATTTGATGTGATTCATACGCTCTGTTTTAATTCGTTTCTGTTCTAACGTTTTATTATTTTTTTCGTTATACGTTTGTCTCCATTGGTAATTCCAAGAATATACATACCTGGGTGTAATTCTGATCCAATTTTTCCGGAAGTAATATTTTCAGCCTTTTCGCGATAGAGAATTTGTCCCGAAAGATTTGCTATTTCGACTATGGTGTTGATGCTGAAATTCTTCAGATTCAATGTTATTTCGCTGCTAAATGGATTTGGAAATGCCAAAACCTGGCTTGCTTCATTGTCAATTGTTTTTATTCCAACATTTAGGGGCGCTGCTTGTAACGCGATGGTTGTAACCGATTTTGGCGGAAGTACAATGTTCCCACCAGAATAGGTGCCCGATAAAATGCAGTTTTCAGTTTCAGAGGTTCTATAAATATTGCCCGATAAAATAGTATAATCCTGGGTTGAAACAGATATGGAATCTTTTGTTGCGGCCGCATTGATGGCGACGATGCTCATTTTTTGTGCATCGGGGCTAAGAAATGCAGATACTTTTATTGTACTGGTACTACCAGATGATTCAATCCTGGTGTAACCGGGCTTGATGAAGTTGGCGAATTGTTTAAACATATAATATTTTGTGCCAACTTTAAAGCCATTGGGATTTATCCACGAACCTGAATTCCATGGGTTTTCCATGTGGATAAAGTCGCTGTCGGGCCATATCAGTTTCCAAACCAAATAAGCTGAAACATTTTCAACCACCAGCGAATTGTGAATAATTTGCGACAGTGTAAGCCAATCCTTGTCACAATATTCTGTTTGCATTTTGGGGATGGAAGGATATGCATTGTTTAAAACCGTCATGTTTGTAACCATGGTTGCCGGGTCGGTACCAGTATATAAATGGTGGGCAACGGCATAACACTTGGTCATATCCATGTATTTGGTATAATCGCCCGGGCGTCCCGACCAGGCGTTTTCTATACCTAAAACTTCAGGTCCAATCATTTTGGCGCCAATATTCAGGCTCGTTTTGTATTTGGAAAGTGTATCGTAAACGGCATTAAACGCTTTGGTATACGATGCCACTTTTACATTCTGTGCCAGCTTTTTATCGTAAACAGTTTGTTCGGTAGGCATAAAAATACAACCTTCATATCCCGGATTCCAGTTGGGTTCGTTTTGTATGCTGACATATTTGACATCAATGCCTTTCGCTTTGTAATCGAGCAACGATTTGTACCACCACTTGGCGAAATCGCCATAAACAAAATTTCCGGCTGCATCAGTTGCCAATGTGGCCATGGTTTCGTCATTGGCAGGTTTTCCGTTGCTTTTGTACTTGCCTGGAGGCGACCACGACGACATCATAATATCGAAAGAACTTCTTTTCTTTCCTTCCAAAAAAAACGTCCGTGTGTCGTTAACCCCTGAATTTGAACCTCCCTCATTCATGTATTCATTTCGTAACCGCAAAATACTTAAGCCTAAATCACGAAACAGGTAATCGTAAATCATGGAGCGTTTGGGATGCGCTACCACCCAGTTTTCGTAATAGGCAATTGAACCGCCAAAACCATCGATGGTTTGCTTCTTAATAGCGGCTTTCACTGAAATTTGTTTTTGCGCATTGGCAAAACCAACCACCAGCATCAACAATATCAAACTCAATAATATCTTCATCACTTTTTTAATACTTAAACTTACACCATCTTGTAACAATTAATCCTGAATCACCATTTTTTGACTTGCTGAAAACCTACCAGCTTTAAGCCAGCAGAAATATATTCCTCCTTTAAGATTTCCCGGATCAAATTCTATTGAGTGAACTCCCTGTGAATATTCTCTTCCGGCAAGTTCGGCCATCTCTTTCCCGAGTATATTATAAACTTTTAACGAAACATGTTCGGCACTTGGAATCTCAAATGAAATGTTGGTTTTTCCGTTAAACGGATTTGGATAGTTTTGTTCTAAACGGAACCCATCGCTCACTGCTGAAAGGATTTCAGGAATACCAGTTGGTATAATACCCATTAATGAAAGCATTTTATTGGCATATCTTTTTCCTATTTCCCTGTAACCTGCCGAATTGAAATGCAGATTGTCTGCCTGATCTGTACACTTGCTCGAAGAGATGACATAAGAATTCGGAAGTGATTGAGGTAATTTCGCGATAATGGTATTCATGCTGGCACAAACGCCACCCTGATCGGCATGAACGACTTCACCGGCAAGCAGCGGCACTTTGGTCGGGTCAAGTGCAAGATCGGTTATCAGGTTGTTGTAAACTCCCTTCACCTTGGTGGGCCATTGGCTGTCACCCGTATTCGACTCACCCTGGTGCAACAGAATGCCCTTGATGACACCATCTTTCTGCGCTAGTTTGGCCATTTCAACCAAACGGGCGTAAGGGTTTCCGCTGTATTCGGCAATGATGTTCTTCAACCAATCTGCAGTGATTGTTGAAACATACGTCTGATAGTTAACTTTGTCGAACAGTTCGATTTTGCAGCCACCCACAGAAACATTGATTACACCGACTTTAACGCTGGTTGGAAGGTTTGCAATCATCGTTCTGCCAAAATAATCGACAGGCGAGAGACCGGAATAACATCGGGTCAAAGGCGGAACAGCGGTGTACCATTTCCCTTTTGTTCTTCCCAGATTTGAACAGTCAACAGCTTCCATAACTTTGAAACGTGGGTCAACGGTCTTATCAACCGTTTCAATTGCACCTGCTCCCTCCATGTTCGACTGTCCGAAACACAGGTAAATGTGGAAATCCGGATCTTGTGAAAAAGCATTCATGCCCAACAGGATCAATCCAATCAATAAACTTGTATGTTTTTTTTGCTTTCTCATAAAATTTCGATCTTAAGTACTAATCATGTATTTAAATTTATAGATATCCTTAATTTACCCAATGTCATAAAAGTCATTCAATTGTCATTTGGCAGTCATTAAGTTGCCAGGAAATGACAACAGAATGACAATAATTGACGACCAATGACTGACGTGAAATGCCAAATAGATATGTAAACATTCAATCATATTTAATTTTTCTTGAATGCTGGTTTTCCTTTTCCCCACCAATCAAACCAACGGGAATAATCAACTTGTGGATAGGGACTGATTGTAACGTTTGTATTTGCGGATGTATTTCCAAGAAGGAACTTTTCAACAAAAGCTTCCACTTCCGGATATTGACTTTTGGGGAGTTGGCAGTGTCCATGCCCGGCCACAATCGAAAAACCAAAGCGATCGGGTATGCCAAAAGTTTTCCAGACTTCGTGTGCCGCCCGGCAGGATACGTAACCTGATTCATCTGCAAGCCAAACAAAGTCAGGGTTTCCAAGTACAAGCAATGCACGGGGCGCAATCATGGCCATTAACTCATGATGATCGAATGGCAGTTTCGAAACATTCTTATCCGCAAATTGAAACATGCTTTCCTGAAACCAGACATGACTGGTAGCGCCCAGCGTTTCCACTTTAACAGGCAACGACTGTGAAACGCGCCAGGCTGCGGCCCCACCGCCACCGGATTCCTGGGCAATCGTCAGTGCGATACGTTCATCGAAAGCTCCTGCAAAAAGCGCCATTTTTCCGGCGAAAGAGCAACCGGTTATTGCCAGATGCTTTAAATCGATGGGAAGTTCTTTCGAAACCAGTTCCAATCCATCAATCAGTCGGCTGACTCCCCAAGACCAGGCAGAATAGGCACCCATTGAAACAAGTTCAGGATAAAGTTTATTGATTGGTTCATTGCCTCGTTTCTGGTTATGAGCCATTACCTGTGTGAAATTAAAAGGGATTTGCGCAATACCGCGACTGGCAAATATTTCAGCGGGTAAACTGCCCGAACCACGTCCAATCCCGATCACTGCAGGGAATGGACCTTTCCCTTCAGGAAGGGTAATTTTTGAAGTTAGGGTGAGTATTTTGCCATTTTCGGTAATGTTTACGGTGAGTGTGCCATCAGAAAAACTTGCAGTAATGGTGTCCGGACGATCAGGCTTTTTGCCGATCTCGTAATGTTGTATTTCAGCGCCAATCTCGGCACGTCGCTTACTCCAGTTTTTGAATTTGGTTGAACGCCCCTTACCATCAGACCATGCGAACGGATCGGTCAGGGGATCAATGACTGGCAGTTGTTCTAGCGTAGGTAAAACCGGCTTCGTAAATTTCGCCCCAGTGTTCTCAACTCCATAAACAAGAGGAATTTTTTGAGCAGATAAACTTAGGCTCGCTGATACAATCAATAATAAAATGAGTATGCGTACCTGAATTTTTAATCTCGTTTTCATTTTTAGTTTCCCCTTGATTTTAGATGATGTCTTTGTTTCTATTTGCTTTTGATTGTCATCTTGGTTTCAGCCAAACCGTTTGATTTTGCTGTCACGGTTATGGTTCCCGTTTCTCCAGATTTCGCCCTTACAATCACCAGCGCCAATCCGTTAAAAGCCTCACGTTGGTTTGAAGCAAAGGATTCCAGATTATATGAATCGCCGTTATCGGTGGCCACAATTTCGCCCGGACCTTCAATACTGAATTCAATCCGGTTATTTGATCGTGGTACCATCAATCCATTCTTATCAGTTATTTTCACGGTAATGAAGGTCAAATCTTTTCCGTCGGCAGCAATTTGGCTACGGTCGGCTGTGGCCTGAAGTTGCGATGCTTCTCCGGTGGTTTTTACCATTTCTTCTGCCCACTTCTGCCCATTTTTATACGCGACTACCTTCAATTCGCCCGGTTCATATTTCACATCGTCCCAACGCAAACGGTATTCGTAATCTCCTTTTTTCTTTTTCCCTAATGATTTTCCATTCAGGAATAATTCTGCTTCGTCGCCCGAAGTAAATACATGTACCGGAGTGACTTCTCCAACGCGTTCCGCCCAGTTCCAGTGTGGAAGAATGTGAGCCATGGGCAGATCAGAGCGCCAGCGGGATTGATAAAGATAAAACCGGTCTTTTTTGAAACCTGCCAGATCGATCATGCCTGAATACGAGCTCCGCGCCTCATAATAAGGAGTTGGTTCACCAATGTAATCAAATCCGTTCCAGACGAATTCGCCCGCCACAAAAGGATGCCGGTCGAGTGACCCAAAAACTTTATCGGCGGATGAGCCAAAGTCAACTGCATGGAGTTCGTACGAACTAACCTGACAAATTTTCGAATCGCCGCCACGGCCATCGCGTACCGGTGCACTGTTCTCTTTCGAAACGGGGAACAGGTAAATGCCACGGCTACTGAATGCTGAAGCGGTTTCAGCGCTGAGAATTACTTTGTTGGGAAATTTTGCATGGAAAGAATAGTATTGCGGAGAAGTCCGAATGCGATCGGTTCCTTCAAATTCCGGAGCAGTGCGAATCCCTTCGCCCTGATAATTCAGACCAATTACATCGGGAATCTGGGGTAAAGGCATGTCCGGTTTTGCAAAATTCATGGCAAGAGTAGTTGGCCGCGTTGGGTCTTCTTCCTTTACAAAATCGGATAACCGTTTTGCTACGGCAGCACCATCTTTGTCGGTATATTGTTCTCCCACTTCATTTCCAAAACTCCACATAATTACTGAAGGGCAATTCCTGTCGCGACGAATAAATGCGCGTGTATCGGCTTCTGACCAATCAGGAAAAATCAGGTGGAAATCATGCGGAGTCTTTTTTCGTTCCCACGAATCAAAAATCTCGTCGATTACCAGAAAACCCATGCGGTCGGTTAATTCGAGCAACTCCGGCGCTGGCGGATTGTGCGCCATACGAATGGCGTTGCAACCCATCTCGCGTAAAATCTCTAGTTGGCGTTCAGCAGCGCGCGTATTGAACGCAGAACCCAAAGCGCCCAGATCGTGGTGCTGGTTGACCCCTTGTATTTTAATGTGTTCACCGTTGACAACTATTCCTTTATCGGGATTAAATTCTACTGACCTAATTCCAAACCGGGTTTCGTAGGTGTCGATAATTTTGCCGTTTTCAGACAAAGTAGTTTCGGCTACATAAAGATTCGGTTGCTGTGTTGGCGGAGGCCCCCAGAGTTTGGGGTTTTTGAGGATAACCGAGTTTTCAACTTTGGCGATTCCGTCAGCAACAACTTTCGATTTCAGGCTTGAAAAGCGACCAACAGCCTTACATGTTTTGTTCCCTTTTGCATCCAACGCATAAACTGAAGTTGAAACTTCAACTGTTGCATCTGATTTTGTATTGTTGTCAATGGAAACTGCCAGATTGATGGTGGCAGATTCCTTTGAAATATCTTTTGAGGTCACGTAAGTTCCCCACTGACCAACGTGGATCGGGTTGGTTTTGGTCAGCCAAACATTGCGGTAAAGCCCTGCACCGGGGTACCAACGGGCAGAATGGTTGGGATTGTCGATGCGGATGGCCAATTGATTCTCACCTCCGAATTTGATGAACGGAGTCAGATCTAACCGAAACGAATTGTAGCCATAAGGCCAGCCCCCAACCAGTTGGCCGTTCAACCAAACGATGGTATACGACATGGCTCCGTCAATATCAAGAAAGATGGATTTGCCTGCATCCGCTGCCGGAACGTCGAGTTTTTTCCTGTACCAGGCCGCTCCGTTAACGGGCAAACGCCCCATGCCACCGCCCACTTCAGAATTCCAACCTTTCTGAAAAGGGCCTTTGATCGCCCAGTCGTGCGGCAGGTTTACTTTTTCCCATAAACGGTCGTCGAAATTGCTTTGAACGAAGGGAAAATCACCGCCGGGATTTCCTTCGGGACGAGCATGTCTTTTTGCCGGATCTTTGATGAAATCATTCGCAGACGGAAGAATCCAGGGTTTTAGCACTTCCTGTTTAGCTTCCACTTCAACCGCTTCAGTAGGTTTGGCATCGGCTACCTTGTTTTCAGTTAAATCGGTAATTTCAGGTCGAATATCGTAAATCAGCTTATCAGCTATTGTAGCCGATTCGTATTTGAAAAAACTCCAGCCTTCGTTGATGGAAATGCGTTGTCTCAAGGTCCTGTCGGTATTTTGTGCTGATGCAGGTGTGTTAGCCAAGAGACAGATGCAACTCATAAGAGCAAATATTTTCAGCCTTTTGGAAGTGAAACGTTGGTCTGATTTATTTGTATTTTGCATTTTATAAATGTTTTAAGTTGCCGATTGGTATTTTTTTTACTGTATGATTTTTCTTGTAAACATATCTTTACCGTCTACAGCACGCACAATACATGGTACAGTATAAGGAACCGAAATGTTGGATGACGATGCTCTTACTGAATGCAGTAAAGCACCATTCAACCCGTAAACAGCTATCTGCGCCCCCTTTGATAAATTGTTTATATGGATGGTTCCGCAAAAAGTATGTACCGATATTTTGTCGCGGAGTTCATTAACCTGCGTAGGATACGTAATCAGGGCTTTTTTTAGATTGGCAATGGCGTTGCTCAATCCGGTTACTGCCGATGATGATGCCGAATAGTTTTGAGATAATGAGCTTTTTGCCGAATTCAAAGCGGTGGTGATATTTTGCCACATTTGGGTTGAATAGTTGCCCGAATTTAGTTTTTGCGTAGCGGCAATCAACGAATCGAGTCTGTTGTAATAAATTCCAACATTTGCCACCGCATAAAATGCTGGTTTACACTGATTGTTAACATCCCACAACGATGATGACTGGTTGGTAACAAAAGTGTATTGGTCGTTCAACCCATCTTTGGTAACACTAATAATTTTTCCCCTTCCTGATTTATAGCTTCGTTCAACAAAGCACTTGAACAACATCGCATATTGGTTGGCCTGTGTCGTCAGAATTGCTGCTGAAGGCGTATTGGTGCCGCTGCTGGTGGTAACGTCGAGTTCGGTCACCGCCATTTCGCTACAGATCGGATAATATTTATTGTAAGCACTGATCCAGCTCGATGCTGTTGGAGAGGTCATTGAATTGTGTTCCTGCATCCCGATTCCGTCCAGATAACCGGCGTCGAAAATGGGTTTGCACAATTTCACAATTCCATCAGCTTTCGAAGCGCTACTTGTATTGTAATCGTTATAGTACAGTTTCATTTGAGTTTCGCCGTACTGAATGGTGTATTTCCGAGCCAACTCAAAAGCTTTTAATATATAAGTCTGGTCGCCAAAAGTGGTGTACCATTCATTTCCTGAAGTTCTGAAAGCGCCGTTACTATCGCTAATCGCCTCATTTACGACATCCATTGCTGATAATAAACCAGGCCAGTTTTGATGCAATAGCCTGATTACTTCTTTGATGTAGTTTTCCATCCGCAGAGTCATCACTTCTTTGGTCAATCGAGTTCCTGTTGCTGTATATCCTGAACGAAAAAATTCAGCAGGACTCTGACTGTGCCAAACCAGGGTGTGACCTCTGAATGTAAAACCCTGTCGTTTGGCCCAATTGAGTTGTGCAATCAGGTTCCCGTTAAATTTCAATACCGGATGGGTTTCAATGGAATCTTTAGCTGCCTGAGTTGTTGCCGCCTGAAAAGCTTTTGCGCTTGCTGAAATATCGATCGTATAAATCGATTTCATGTTGTTGCCGGGTGTCATACTGTTCGCATGAAATTTTACAAGGTTGCCGCCCTGTGGTGCAACAACCGATCCCTGTCCAGAAACATAAGGATCTGTAGAAAATCCGATGTGAGGATACGATAAAATATAACCGAAATTAAAATCATTGGCGTACACTACTTTCAGCGCAGGAACATTGGTTTGAATGGCTGTTTGTGCCTGCATCTGAGCAGGAAACAACACTATCAACAATGAAAGCGCTAACCAGAATATCTTTTTAAAATGATCCATCGTTTTTATTTCAATGATTACTTTTCGGTACTAAATGGCGAAGCGGGCAATCCTTCTTTGTTATACAGATTGGCACCGGCAGGATTATCAGCCCAGGCATACCGCACCGAAACCGGTTTAGGAACAGCTTCGTTCCAAACAATTATTTTATTTCCTATGATTTCTGCTCTAGCCCATACAAACTTTTTGTCGGCTCCGGAAATGGCAAAATGTTTCAGTTCCTTGCCATCATTGGTGGTCAGTCCACTTCCGCAATCAGAAAAAGTCAGTTCGATTTTGTTGCCTTTCATCTTCATTGACTGATACATTGGTCCCGAGGCTACCACTTTTTTATCGCCATAGGCAATCTTTTCGGCAGCAAGGGCAAGTCGTTGTCCAACTTCTTTTTTACGAAGTGGATGAATGTCGTTCTTTTCGCCTAATCCGAGGGTAACTGCCATGGCTGTGTTGGGTACTGAAAGTGTTTTCAACTGCTGATTACGAAGCGTTGCCCAACCGCCTTCAGAAGGTTCATTCTTTGGTTCCATAAAGTCGGGAAGCTGAACAAAAAGGAACGGTAGATCGCCTTGTCCCCAGAGTGTTCGCCATTCGCCAATCAAGGTAGCGAGAACAGTTTTGTATTCGTGAGCGCGTTCAGCATTCGATTCGCCCTGGTACCAAACCATCCCCTTCAAGGTGTAGTTCACAATAGGAGAAAGCATTGCATTGTACAATCCAAGCGGTTTTCCGGGGAAAAAGGTTGCAATTGGACTGGGTCCACATTTCGCTCCGATGTTGTATTTCCAGGTTCCTTTCAGGTCGAAGGTTTGTCCTTCAACGGTCAGTTGGTAAGGTTTTTCTTTGATAAAAGCACCATTACCCGATTGGCTGATTACCCGCACAGTAATGTTGTTTTTGCCTGATTTTAAAATACCGGAAGCTACAGCATAGCGGCGTGGTGGGTATTGGTAGCCTGTTGTCCCAACAAATTTCCCGTTTATAAAAACTGAATCGCTGTCAACGATCGTTCCAAGTTCAAGAAGAGCTTGTTTTCCTGAACAACTTTCAGGAAGTTCTATTTCCTTACGAAACCAAACGGCACCACTTTTAAAATCCATACCTGCTTCCCTAAACGAAGATGGTATTTGCAAAGTTGGCCAGTCAGAATCATCAAGTTGCGAAATGAGCCAGGGCATTCCCTTTCTTCCCAGATCACTTTTCCCCAGCTCATCGAACCATTTCGACTGTGCAGTTCGCTCCGAATTGAGCAGGTTTTTCAGGTAAGTTGTATCTGAAAGCTGTTTGGCAATTTTAAACTGATCGGGGAAAGCTTTCAGCGACTCTTCACTGATCCAGCTTTCGGCAGATGAGCCACCGGCGGCACACTGGATAATTCCGACCGGAATTTTATACTTTTCGTAAAGGTCGCGGGCAAAGAAATAGCCCACTGCTGTATATTTTAAAATTGTTTGCGGATTGGCTGCTTCCCATTTTCCACCTTGAATGTCTTCTTGCGGTTTGGTATAATTCCAGCGTACCGGAACCTGAAATAGCCTGATGTTGGGATTCATGCAGGTTTCAATGTCCTTTCCGTAAAGAGGAGAAACCCGGCTCATCGTCGTTTCCATGTTCGATTGGCCTGAACACAGCCAAACATCGCCAAAGAGAACGTCCTTCAGGATAATTTGATTGCTGCCAGTGATTTTCATTTCAAATGGTCCGCCCGCCTTTTGTGCCGGAAGGGTAATCATCCATTTGCCGTCAGCCGGGGTAAGTGTTTCGAACGATTGGTTGTTGAAATTGAGTTTTACATTTTCTCCTGCACTCGCCCAACCCCAGATCTTCACCGGAGTTTCGCGCTGAAGGACCATTCCATCGCTCACCAGTTTCGGCAGTCGCACCTGACTATTCCCGGTTTGGGCGATCAACAAAATCAGGATGAAGATGCTGAAAAATATCTTAAATATTCGGTTCATGGTAGATTCACTTTTTTGATTTGAAGCTTACTTTTTAAGAAGTCTGAAACTCTGTTTACTATCTTTCTTTTGTATCTTAATCAGGTAAATTCCCGGAGTAAGCGATGATATATCAATTTTTGAGCTTTGCGGATGAGTCATAACAGTAAGTCGCTGTCCAAGTAAATTGGAAAGTTCCAGGCTTGTCACATCCATCAACGATGAAAGCTGAAAATAATCGGAAGCAGGATTGGGGAAAATCTTTATTTCAGGATTCTTTGAGGAATTTGCTCCTGTAGGAAAATTCTGGGTGATATATGTAGTGATGCTTTGTGCCTCAAGGATATCGCTGAATGAATTGTTTGAGCAGGGAATAACTCCCTCGTCGCTTATGTTTTTTGTGGCTGAAGTAACGTACTTTCTGACACTTGTGATAGTCTCATTTTTAAAAGTAAAAGCTTGCGTTTTCGCGGTCGTATTTTGGTTGGCCACTACAACTACATTTCTGTCTTTTCCTTTGAAGGCTACTACATAAACCCAGGTAACAGGCTGATAGGTAGCTTCAACCCGAGAATAGCCAGGGCGCACGAATTTCGAAAACTGCCCCATTGTATAGCCTTTCTTTTTAAGCATTCCACCGGCATCCATCAGGTTACACCCAGGCTGACGAAGATACCACCAAATGTATGCGTTCATGTTAAAATACATACATTCAGTAATTTCCTTTGCCATCACCAGACAAGTTGCTATGTCATCCGGATTAAAATACTTTTCCGTCATCCAAACCTTTTTCCCCTTTGTAATGGCGTTGGTATAATTGTAAGCTTTGGCTCCGTATAAATGCCCGCCAATGTATTGAACATGGGCATTTGCGGTTGAATCATTCAAAATTGGCTCGGAATAATTTTTATCAAAATTATAGGCTTCCGGCGCCATTACAGGTTTTCCAATGGCTGACGCATTGTTCTTACAAAAAGCCAGAAGCTGCGTCGGAGTCCAGTTACATGATTCATAACCCACCTCAATATTCGGTTCATTTTGTATCGAAACCACATCCACATTTCCTAAATAGGTGCAAAAAGTTTTCAGGTGGCTGGCATAAGTTGAATAGGATTCTGGTTTTAGTTCGCCACCAATTAAATTATTGTTGTTTTTCATACTGGCCGGAGGAGACCAGGGCGACGCAAGAATCATGGCTCCGCGTGCCTTTGCTTTTTGGGCATTCGCTTTTTCATCTGCCCACCCTGACCAATCTGTAGAATTCGGAGATATCCTTACCCTTAAAATGCTCAATCCCATCTGTTCCGCATTTTCATTTTTGAAAGCAGCATCAGCCTCAGCAGTTGTGAGTTGAGCGTGCCACGCAGTGCTGGCTCCAAAGCCGTCAATAATTTGCTTAACATTCCCAAGATCAATGGTTGCTAACTGTGCTTTAGGTTGAAAGCAAGAAAGAAGGATTGCAGCAAAGAATGCCAGTTTTTTAACCATTGCCAGTTTAGTTATATTTAGTATTGTTTGCCTGAATTAGTTCAATTGATAAAAGTAGAGCCAAAATACGGAAAGAAGGTACAGAAACATGATATTTGACCGTTTTATCTCGAAAAAATTCATTCATGTAGCGTCTGAAATTTACTACTTTTACCCTTTCAACCTGTTTGTGAATTATGGAGAAGACTGTTCATCTGCTGATCATGTACACCATGCTGGTGCTAACCCTGTTACTGTTTCACAAGGGAAGAAAGCATCCGCCAAGCCTGATGCTGGCAATTTACGCCTCGGTTGAAGTGCTAACCAATGGATTGAACAGTCTGACACTTTCGGGCGGGAATAGTTTTTTCGACCAGTTTCCGGTTTTGCATTTCATCTACAAACCTTTGTATTGTTTGTGGGTTCCATTGTTTTATTTTTATATCCGCTACTGTTTTTCCTCTGGTTTTAAGCTGAATAAAAAGCACCTGATTCATTTCATCCCTTTTGTGGCTTTTCTGATTTTCTTCCTGCTGATTTGGATGCTGAAAGGAAATCATTACATCTGGGAGAATTTATATCAGCAGGGTACTTTTCTTAATAATACGGCTCTTGCGGTTGATCTTACAGTTAAAGTACAATATCTGTTTTATAATTTTCTGACGATCAGATTGTTGTTCCATATTGAAAAGAAAAGAACTCTTCAGAAGCAAACTGCGTCATCAGGAATTGATATCAGATGGCTACGTTTTATTGTGTATGGCTACGCTTTGGGAGGCCTGGGTGGAATTGCCGTTATGGTAGTTGACTTGATAAATAGTCCGATAGCTTCTTTGGTCAACCTTATCAGTATTTCGTATTTCTTTCTTTTTTTCTTCGCTATTTTTTACAATACCATTACACATAAACTATTCAGCGAAGAGGAAGAGGTAAAACCTAAATCTGGAAATTTGCCAAGCACTGATATGCAATTTTTGATGAAACGAATTGAGGAACTGGTGGCAGTTCAGAAAATGTACCTTGAACCTGAATTAAACCTTCAGCAAATTGCCACTGCTCTGAACGAAAAAGAACGAAATATTTCACAAGCAATCAACACCATTCAGCAAAGAAATCTGAACGATTACATCAATTCACTCCGAATAGAGCATGCCTGCAGGTTGTTGCTTGCCGATAGGGAAAAACCCGTTTTCGAGGTAATGTACGAATCGGGTTTTAACACCAAAGGCGCTTTTAATCTGGCCTTTAAGAAAACGATTGGAAAAACGCCCACTCAATACAGGGAGGGGTAGTCGGCGTAGTTTGTATAGTAAAACGGATACATAAAATTAGAGTTATAAATGCGATTTTCTCATGATAGATTGGCGATAAAAGTACTCAGGTCAAAATTGTTTATTTGGAGTACTATACCCGTATTGGTTTTAGGAACTATAATTCTTGTATATTTTTTAAGTATCAGGGATTTTAGTGTTTTTCCGAATGATCAAATTTTTGATTATACGTTTTACTCCGATAGTACGGCCGGTGGTGATTCAAAAATTCTTAAGAAGGTTATTACTGATAGCCTTATTAGACTTGATTTTCAAATTAGCAATAAGATAAATGCTCCGTATGCAGGATTAAATGTCGGACCAAAAAATAGTAAATCGATTAATCTAGGACATTATAACCAGCTAATAATTAGACTGAAGGGGTATGAAATAAATGGTGTTGGAATCGCTTTAGTTACCCGGAATTCCTTGAAAAAAGTTGAATTTAAAAGTCAGGATATTTTGTTTTACCACATTTTTAAAATCTCATCAGGAATTAATACTTACAAAATTAGCACGGATAAATTTGAGGTGCCCGACTGGTGGGGCGAGAATAACCGGATTGAAGATGCATCAACCATTAAACCTGATTTAAAAAATCTGGAAACAATCAATGTGAGCAGTGCATTTACCAACAATACCGGAAAAACACAATCCTTTGAAATTTACTCGCTGGCCTTTTCCAGAAATAATAAACCGCTGATTTATTTGATAATAGCGCTGGAATTTTTATTTATTCTCCTTGTTTTCGTAGCATTATATATTATTGAGAAAATGAGGGAGAAAAAACAAACGATAACAATCACCTATAAAGCTATTGAGAATAGAACGACTGAAAGTTCGAAATCCGATTTTATTGATTTTATCAACAGCAATTTTCAAAACAGTGAACTTACCCTAGATCTTGTTTCCGGCGAAACAGGCGTTAGCCAGCGAAGAATAACGAATGATATACAAAATCAGTTTAGTTGTAATTTTAAAAGTTATATCAATCGTTTACGAATTACCGAATCGAAACGATTACTCCTTGATAAAGAACTTAATATTGGAGAAATCGCTTTCAAAGTTGGGTTTAACAATCAAAGTCATTTTAACAGAGTTTTTAAATCCGAATTGCAGATCAGTCCCACTGAATACCGCGATAAACACAAACTGTGAACCTTTTTGTAAAAGGTTTTGCCGTTTTTGTGTAAATGTTTTTCCAGTATATCTCATTCTGCAAACAGTTTGTCGCTTTTTGTAAAAGGTGAATAATCGACTTCAGCTAGCTTTGTAAATATTCGAAGATCAAATTAAGCGATTCACAAAAATTACATCTATGCAAGCAAAAGTTATCTTATTGATGCTACTGTCGGCGATCTTATGGGTAGGTTCCATAAACGGACAAACAACTTTCAGGAATCCAATTTTAACCGGTATGAATCCCGATCCGAGCATTTGCCGGGTAGGCGAGGATTATTATCTGATCACTTCTACTTTCGAATATTTTCCCGGAGTGCCCATTTATCAGAGTAAGGATTTGGTGCATTGGAAATTAATTGGCCATGCATTGTCAACCCCCGCAAATAATCCTCTAATGGGAGCAGCATCAGGCACAGGCGGCCAATATGCGCCAACAATCCGCTATCACGAGGGCACTTTTTATGTAATTTGTACCAACTATGGAGGGAGGGGTTCGCAAGGAGTGTTTTATGTAACAGCCACCAATCCTGCCGGTCCGTGGTCTGATCCTCACTGGTTAAGCAACTGGTATGTTGACCCATCGCTCATGTTTGAAAATGACAGTGTTTATTATCTGAGTCCTGATAACAAAGGAAGTTTCTTAACGGGGACGCTGGATCTTAAGACGAATAAACACCACAAGCCATTGAAATTGATTGCCGCAGGACTTGGTGGTTCAGCTCCTGAAGGACCTCACATGTACAAGATAAACGATTATTACTACTTAATGTCCGCAGAAGGCGGAACCGGTTACGAGCACCGTGAAGTCATCCAACGCAGTAAGTCGCCCTACGGACCATTTGAGGCAAGCCCAATCAACCCGGTTGCTTCGAATATGAAGGCTCCCGGTCATCCCTTTCAGGCCATTGGACATGCCGATTTGTTGCAACTTCCGGATGATAGCTGGTGGTTGGTATGTCTGGGTTTCAGACCCCGAAATGGCAACTATCACCACCTGGGGCGCGAAACTTTTCTGGCACCCGTTACCTGGAATGCCGACGGATGGCCCAAAGTAGGAACCGATGGCATTGTCAAAGAAGAATATCCTGCGCCAAACTTACCGCTGCATATTTGGAAAAAGGAACCCGTTCGCGATGGCTTTGACGTTTCCAAATTGAACCTGAACTGGAATTTTGTTCGGAATCCACATTCGGAAGACTGGTCGCTAACGGAAAAGCCGGGTTTTCTCAGATTAAATGGGTCAAAAATCAGCTTTAAAGAGAAAGATTCTCCGGCATTTGTTTGTCGCCGTCAAACAGCCTACGATATGGTTGCTGCTGCCAAATTAAGCTTTGTACCTACTGCAACCAATGAAGAAGCCGGTTTGGTGGTTCGCGCAGATGATGCCAACCATTATGACTTTCTGATTACCATGCGTGACGGAAAACGGGTAGTACTGCTTCGAAAATACCTGAAGGATAAGGAGTTTAGTACTGTGTTTAAAGAAATTCCTGGTGGAGACCTGATTTTGCGAATCAGCTCAACCGATCTTGAATATCAATTTTGGATGCAAAGAAAAGGAAAGAAAGCCGTATTGGTAGGTACAGCAAATACAAAAGATTTATCGACTGAAGTTGTTGGTGGATTTACAGGCACCTTTATTGGAATGTATGCTTCGGGGAACGAAAACAAAAATACACATCCTGCCGATTTTGACTGGTTTGATTATGAAGAAAATACTAAGTAACCTTTTTGATGGTCGGTAGAAACTAAAGATAAACAACTCCTATTCTGAATCTTATGAAACCAAAATCGATTAAACATTATCATTTAGCACTTCTGCTTTTTTGTTTGGCAATTACTACAATACAAGCACAAGATGTTACTGTTACGGTAAATGCTACATTGAACAAAAAGGCGATCTCACCTTATATCTACGGTCGAAATGAAAGTTTTGACAAACCTGCAACTTTCTATAAAGATGCAGGTTTGCGTTTTGCAAGGATGAACGGTGGCAATAATGCAACCAAATACAACTGGCGAAAAAAAATTGGGAGCCACCCCGACTGGTATAACAATGTTTACCCTAATAATTGGGACAAAACTTCTAAAGACGTAACAACAAGCCATCCCAAAATGCAGGTGATGTGGGCATTTCAGTTGATTGGACGTGTTGCTTCAAGTACCGCTCATAACTTTAACGATTGGGGATACAATCAATCGCAATGGTGGGAAGGAGTTCATCAAAATTTAGCTGGAGGAGGAACTCCGAATACCACCGGCACGAATAAAGGTAAAGCAGCAAAAGCAGGTAATCCTGATCTTTATACAGAAGTTTGGCCTGCCGATTCTACTGTAGGAATCCTGGACCATTGGTTTGGTCCGAAAGGCATAGGGTTGAATAAAAATCAATTTCTTTACTGGAACATGGATAATGAGGCCGATGTATGGAACGGAACGCATGACGATGTGATGCCTACCCTCATATCGGCTTCGAAATTTATGGATAATTATATCGAAGTGGCAAAAAAAGCCCGTGCTTTGTTCCCGGAAATAAAAATTTGCGGACCGGTTACCACCAGCGAATGGCAATGGTTCAAATGGGGCGAAGAGAGCATCAGGATTAACGGAAAGTATTATTGCTGGTTCGAATATTTCATCAAGCGGTGTGCCGATGAGGAAAAAGCATCGGGCGTAAGGGTTTTAGATGTTTTCGACATTCACCATTATCCTTATGCACCAACTGATAATGATGCACTCCAAAATCACCGTATTTTCTACGACAGGAATTACAATTATCCGGGAGCAAATGGTTTAAACACAATAAATGGAGGTTGGGATACTTCTTCAAAAAAGGAATATATTTTCCAACGCATCAACGATTGGCTTGCAACGCATTTTGGCGCCAACCATGGCATTACTCTTGGTCTGAGCGAATGGAGCCCCGGACCAAATGAGCCAAACCTTGCTTCTGTTATTTATGGCACCCACCTTGGAACGTTTGCCAACAATGGGGTCGAATACTTTACGCCCTGGAATTGGTTTACAGGAATGTGGGAAAGCCTGCATCTTTATAGCCGATATGCGAAAAAGTACAGTGTTTCAAGTCCTTCTTCGCTTGAAAACACAGTTTCGGCCTACACAACAGTGAATGAAGCCGCTGATTCTATGACTGTAATTATTGTGAATCGTGATATGAATTTGGCTCGAAAGGTGACCGTGAACCTTGCGGGATTTACGGCTCCCGATGCCAGTTTCAAGACTCTCCAGCTGGCATCTCTGCCTTCGACCGAGACATTTAAATCGCATACCAGCAATGCTCTGAAGGCTGGTTCTGTAGCCGTTTCTTCCAATTCATTCACGATTACTGTTCCCAGGCTTTCAACAACGGCAGTTATACTGAAATCTACCGTTACCGGAATTTCTGAATTCAGGGATAAGTCGCCCGAATTGCTGATTTTTCCAAATCCTGTTGATGATATGCTAAATATTAGTTTTAACTCGCATATTGCAGAGCCAACAGAAATTGTTGTTTACGATATGATGGGGAGGAAAATCAAGAATTCGATAATGAGTTTTGACGGCCATTCACCTCTATCTGTTGATGTTTCTTCGTTTATACAGGGAGTTTACATTTTATCGGTAAAAAACAATCATTGTAGTTTAACCAAAAGATTTTCTGTTGGCAAATAATTGATCTAAACTGTATCCGAAAACAGAAGATGTGAAATTAATGGGGGCTGGTGTCAAGCAAACTTTCCCGGGCAATTCGCTGACAGTAATTTGATTCGGCACAAAATGATTGCTTCTTTTAAAATTTATATTTAAAAATTGCTTACAAGATAAAGTCTATATTTATGAAAATAAAAACAGCCAATTTCAGTTCTTTTTATAATCCGCCTCGATTCATAGCGGCGTTCATGTTGATTTGTGTTAGCCTGATATCAGCTATTGAATCCTATGGTCAGTATTCCTGCAATGTTACACCCATTGGGGGAGGTGGTTTTGTAACAGGTATTATTACTCACCAAATATCAGGTGATATATATTGCCGGACTGATGTCGGCGGGGCTTACCGCCTGGATGCTGCAAACAATAATTGGATATCATTACTTGACTGGGTGCCAACCAATCAGAAAGGGTTCTCAGGGGTGGAGTCCATGGCTGTCGATCCGCAAAATGCAAATAACGTTTATTTGCTTTGCGGCATGGATTATTTTGACTATGGAAAAACAGCAATATTAAAATCTACCGACAAAGGAAATTCATTTACGATTGTAGATGTGACATCTAAGTTCAAAGCGCATGGAAACGGTATGGGGCGATCAAATGGCGAACGTCTCGCTGTAGATCCCCACAACAGCAACATTCTGTTCTGCGGAACCAGACGGAACGGATTGTGGAAAAGCACCAACGGAGGTCTTACCTGGAACCTTGCATGGAACGGCGTAACTACGACCACAAATGACAATGGGATTTGCTTTGTCCTTTACGATCCTTCAAGCAGTTTTGCAAGTGGAGCAACGCAAACCATGTACATAGGAGTTTCACGTACTGGTAGTGCAAATATTTACAAGAGTACCGACGGTGGAGTGACATTTACTGACATTTCATCTATCACCACTTTTATGCCTCACAGGGCTGCACTCGTAGGTAATACCATGTATGTTGTTTATGCTGATGCAGATGGCCCTTGGAATTGTGGTTCAGGCAGAGTTTACAAGCTCGACACATCTACAGGCACTTGGACAAATGTAACGCCAAACGGGAACAATTATTCCTATGGAGGGGTAAGCATTGATCCTTCCAATGCCAACAGGGTAGTAGTATCTACCATCAATAAGTACAACAATAATCAGTATGGGACCACCTGGGGGGATTTTGTGTACTTATCTACAAATGGAGGAACAAGCTGGACGCACAAGAATGGGTCGGGCAGCAAGTATAATAACGACGGCATAAAATGGGCAAGTGGGATGCTGCACTGGGCAGGCTCTATAGAATTTACCCCTGGCAATACGGCGGAGGTACGAGCAGTTTCCGGAAATGGTGTTTTTTTCTGCTCCAATATTGATGCAACCAGCCCAAGCTGGAAATTTGATGTGAGAGGGCTGGAAGAAACAGGCGTAACAGGTGGGGTAAGTATCCCGGGCGGTCCGTTTATTTCCGTTTTTGGGGATATTACAGGTTTTGTACACAACAACTTGACCACTTATCCGGCGCAAACACATCAACTTGCCGATGGATCAAACTGGAGTGTTGATTATGCGGGAGCAAGTATAAACAATGTTGTGAGAGTTGGCAGTACTAAGCTTTACTATTCTGCCAATCAAGGATCTACATGGACGGCTTGCGCTTCCACTAAAGCCTCAGGAGGAAGTGCTGCCATCAGTGCAGATGGAAAAACGATACTTCATTGTCCCGGCGGATCCAGTTCTACCTATTATTCCACTGACAATGGGGGAACGTGGAACAATGTAACCGGAATGACCATTTCGAATGCATTTCCTGTAGCAGACAAAGTAAACAGTAATTACTTTTACATCCACGATCTGTTTGCAGGAAAGATGTACGTATCTGGCAATAATGGCGCCAGCTTCACGGCTAGCGGTACTCCCGGTGCATCATCGGCTCCCTGGACGCAAACTTATATCCGTGCTGTACCCGGATATGAAGGGCATATATGGGTGCCACTGATTGACAATGGGTTAAAATATTCTACCGATCATGGGGCAACATTTACAAAGGTTTCAAATGTTGCCAGTTGTAGCGCGGTCGGTATTGGTAAAGCGGATGCTTCTGCAACTTATCCTACTGTTTTTATCTGGGGAACGGTAGGTGGTGTGAACGGTATGTTCAGGTCAACAAACAAAGGAGCAAGCTGGACCCGTGTCAACGACAATGCCCACCAGTTCGGTGGTACAACCCTTGTATTTGGAGATATGAATGTCTTCGGAAGAGTATATATGTCGGGTGTCTTAGGGCGAGGTTTGATTTATTGGGATCTTGCTAGCCCTAATGCGATAGAATCCGAAAGTGTCGTGAATGATATGGTTATTTACTCCAATCCGGCTCGGGATGGAAAATTTTCGATAATGCTTCCAGGAGCTTCGCACAATATCAGCGTCAGTATTTTTGATAATCAGGGCAGATTGTTGTCTGAAAAGATATTTAATAATAGCGACAGGATGGATATAGATTCCGGATTGAAAACAGGAATATACATTGTAAAAGTGACATCAGAAGGATTGAACTTCGCTCAAAAGCTTATTGTACAGTAATATACTTTTTTATACTTTAGACACTTTAAGGCATTATTCCCATGATATCAAAACTTATCCAGATCGTTTTCCTTGGCTTTCTGCTTTTGTTGCAAATGGAGGCAATGGCGCAAAATCCATCGTTTTCAACCTATATGAACCCTGTGATCCCGGGAGCTCATGCTGATCCTACCCTGACCAGAATCGGCAAAGATTTCTATACCACCGGCTCCTCCTTTAGTCCAACACCTAAAATCTACCATTCGACGGACCTGGTTCATTGGGAAGTGATCGCCCAACCTGTGAGTGCTACATGGCCACTATATGGCAAAGGAAAAGGGGATGGTTGCTGGGGTGGGCACCTGGTATATTATAACAACAAGTACTGGGATTTCTTCGGACACTGGGGTACCATGTATTTTACCACCGCCACCCAACCTGAAGGCCCCTGGAGCGCCCCGAAAGCAATGGTTTGCCCAGCTTCTGTTCCCGGTTTGGGAATGGACAATTCTATTTTTATCGACGACAATGGTTCGTGGTATTTGCTGGTAAAAAACGGACAGGAAAACAATTGGATCATTCAACTAGGCTCCGATGGTCAACCCAAAGGCAATATCCTTGATTTACGGTGGATCAACCCTGCTCCAACCTACCCATTTGGTTGGGCTGAAGGGCCTACCATGTGGAAATACAAGGGGTATTACTACTACACTTTTGCCATCAATGCAGGAGGAGGCCAGAAAGTATTCAGAAGCAAACAACTGATAGCCGATCAGGCAGCATGGGAAAACCTGGGCGACTTCTTTAACGAGGCTGATCCAAAGAAATACCAGGCTCTTTTCACTGGACCCAACCATTGTTCGCCTGTTATAATGCTCGATGACAGCACTTCATGGGTGATTTCTCATTCGTTCATGTTTGCCGGTGGTGGCGAATGGCAAGGTATTGGGCGGCAAGGTTTATTGAGTCGTGTGCGATACAACACAGCCGGGAAACCTGTGGCTGATTATCCCATCAATGAGCCCAACACTGCTCCCCGTCTGCCCTCAAGCGGCATTCCCTGGATGGTACCTCATGCCGACTTTTTCAACACAACAAAACTGAACCCCGAATGGTCAGTAATTGGATACGCTGCCCAACTGCCCTGGTTATTGAGCGCTCGTCCGGGATGGCTGCGTCTTTCACCCAAAAACCTGCACAATACGATCATCAAGCCCGATGCCGAGCACAATTACTCGCTGATCACCCGTCTTGATTTTGCCCCCAAAGCCTCCACCGATGAAGCTGGCATCCGCATCATGACTGGCCTGCAAACCTTATCGGCTTGCGTGTTCAGCACAGTCAACGCTTCAGGAGAGCCAACCATCAAATTTACTTTCAATACCATCAGTTATGAAGTGCCCAACACCTCTGGAAATATAGTCTGGCTGAAACTGTCGCGTTACAACCATGTGTTGTCAGGCTTCTACAGCACCAACGGGTTCGATTGGGTGCAGGTAGGTAAAACCATTGATGTGAAAAGCATGGATGTAGAGCAAGCCGAATT